>JBELEM010000009.1:0-32009 GCA_042093735.1 Hellea sp.
CCATCTTGAGCCATAATTGCAATTCGTTTTAATTGTTTTTGTGTTAAATTAGCTTCTATAGCTACGACACCAATTACTGTACTTTGGCCTGGCGTATTTAAAAAACTTAGCTTTGTATCATCAGGAGTAGTATATTTATAATTCTCCGGTGGTCGCATTCCGCCAAACTCATTATTAATTTCATAAGGCCAAGCCCATGGACATTTTGTTTTGGGCATATAGGGGGAACCAACCGAATTTGCTGCTACTATAGCCCCTATAGTAAATTCATTACACACCTCTGACGCGCTTCCTACACCTCCATCATAAATTCCTGACATGGCTCCATATCCAGCCCCTACCTTTCCAAGATCCATCTGCTTTGATGCAGACTCACATGCCAATACACCTAAATTTCTGAAGGGTGGGTTGATACCCCAATTTTTATCTCCCCCATTAGCATTATCGAATAGAATGGCACTTGGTACAATTGGAGAAACTGGGATTGGGCTTGGCGCTACCTCATAACCCAAACGTTTCTCGCCTAGCCATGCACATACACCATCGGCTGCTGCAAGTCCGTAAACGGATCCTCCCGATAAACAAATTGCATGGACTTTATCAATTAAACCTCCATCGTTTAATGCATCAATTTCACGTGTTCCGGGGCCGCCACCCCTAACATCAACTGAGCAATTTGCAGGTTTGTCTGGTAAAACAACTGTAACGCCAGTTCTAACCTCATCATCATGAGCTTGTCCGATAGTTATGCCATTTACATCTAATATTGTATTGATCATTACTTGCTCTTTTCTAAGTGGCACTTATGTTGCCCTTATAATAAAGAAAGCATTATCTATGAAACAAATAATTTCATTTTTTCTATCTATATTTCTGTTCACTTTCGTGCATGCCGGAACATCATCGGCAAACGTAGTAAATGCAAAAATTAAACCTACAAGTTCCAAATCAAAAGGAATGGTTGCTGCTGCTAATCCTCTGGCAAGCCGGGCAGGTGTAGAAATTCTTGAAGCAGGCGGATCAGCTATTGATGCGGCTATAGCTATTCAAGCCATGCTAGGGCTTGTTGAGCCACAAAGCTCAGGTTTAGGTGGAGGCGCTTTTATGGTTGTTTATGATCCTAAAAATGCCAAAGTTTGGAGTTATAATGGGAGAGAAAAAGCTCCCAGTGCCGCTTCACCAGATATGTTTTTAGACCCACAAACAAAGCAACCAATACCCTACAGAAATGGTATTGCCTCTGGAGTATCTACTGGAGTTCCTGGCGTTATAACTATGCTGCAAAAGGCGCATCAGGATTATGGTCTGCTTGATTGGGGAGTACAGTTTGAGCCTGCAATCAAGACGGCTGAAAGTGGATTTAAAGTTAGCCCTCGTATGGCAAATATTACAGCTAGAATGGGAAGGTTTGCTTTAAATAAAGATAAAAATGCCAAAGACTACTTTTTTCTAGATGATGGCAATAAAACAATACCTGTTGGCTTTTTGAGAGATAACCCACAATATGCGAACACTCTTCGCGCCCTTCAAAAAAACCCTAGAGCACTTCTTGAGGGTCCTATAGCTCAAGAAATTTTACGCGTAACGCATAGACCTCCATTTCCTGGCAGTTTGACACTTGATGATATGAAAAATTATCAAGCAAAAAAAACTGAAGCGCTTTGCTCCACTTACAGGTCAAATATTATTTGTGGAGCTCAACCCCCAAGCAGTGGACCAGTTGCCGTACAGTCGATTTTAGGGGTTTTAGAAAATTTTAATATGAAAAAATTAGGTATGACATCGGAAGGGTGGCATATTTTTTCAGAAGCTAGCTTTTTGGCTTATGCTGATAGAGATAAATATATTGGTGACCCAGATTTCATAACAGTGGATGCTGACTCACTTATAGATAAAGAATATTTAAGATCTCGTGCTAATTTGATCCGTAATGATATTGCAATGGAGAGTGTAACGGCAGGTAACCCAAACGCACTTGCAAGAGGTAAAGACTCTACTCCAGATAATCCCAGCACATCACACTTTACTGTGGTTGATAAAGACGGCCTAGTTGTTTCAATGACCACTACAGTCGAAGCAGCATTTGGTTCACAGCGAATGGCTGCCGGCTTTATTTTAAATAATCAGCTTACCGATTTTTCATTTCAACCTAGGGATTCTGATGGCCTTTTAGTAGCTAATGCGGTTGGGCCAAACAAACGGCCTAGGTCATCGATGGCACCAGTAATTGTTTTTAATCCAAAAGGTGAGTTTTTGTTTACATCGGGTTCGCCCGGGGGGAGTTCAATCATAGCTTACACGGCCAAAACTATAGTTGGAATACTTGATTGGGGCTTATCCCCCCAAGATGCTATTGAACTACCTAATGTAATCGCGCGCAACGGGCGCGTAGCGGTAGAAGCTAAAGGTTTAAAAGATGAAATATCAGGTGAGATTGATCGAGGTTCACCCGCTGAAGAATTTGGTCTTCCAGAGTCATTGATAAAAGGACTCGAAAGTAGAGGACATAAAGTTCGCCGTTCAAGGGGTGAGTTTAGCGGAATACATATTATATACAGAACTGAAGACGGGACATTGATTGGCGGAGCTGACCCAAGACGCGAAGGGGTTGCTTTGGGTTTAGATTAATTTGTTCATGAAAAACACAAATCTATCATTTAATTATAATTCATCTAAATGCTGGCTCCACTCTCCTGTGCTAGCGAGGCTATTCATTTTAGCTCTATGGGAAAAAGCTTTTTGAGCGAGTTTATAATTACTCTCCTGACCCTTCCATGCAAATAAAGCTGACTGCTGCAAAGCACGTCCATATGAGTATGTAAGTTTCCATGGAAAACCGCCTATTTTATTCATCATGTCCAGGTTTCTAGTTGCCTCTTCATTCTTCTGGCCACCGGATAGAAAAGCTATTCCTGGAACAGCTGCAGGAACCGTATTTTTTAAAACTTTAAGTGTTCGTTCGGCTATCTCTTCTCTACTCGGTTGCTGAGCACATTTCTTTCCTGCAACAATCATATTGGGCTTAAGTATTGTGCCTTCTAATTTTACTCCTTGTTCATATAATTCGGTAAAAAGTGAATTTAATGTTATCTCTGTAACTTCCTGACAGCGGTCAATGTTATGATAACCTCCCATAAGAACTTCGGGTTCAACTATTGGCACTATACCAGCTTCTTGACATAGAGCAGCATAACGACCAAGCGCATGCGTGTTAGCTTTGATGCCTCCGATGGTCGGAGTAGTTCCGACATATTGATCCGGGTGAGAAATCTCAACTACAGCTCTCCACTTTGCAAACCTCGCGCCCAAATCATAATATTCTTTAAGACGTTCACGAAGGCCATCAAGTCCTTGAGTTATGGTTTCTTGAGGTCTACCTGCTAGCTGAGTTGTTCCCATATCAACCTTTATACCTGGTAACGTATCAGTAGATTTTATCAGTTCAACTAAAGGTGTGCCGTCCGCAGCATTTTGGCGGATGGTTTCATCATATAATATAACTCCAGATATATGGTTCTTCATTGCCTCAGAGGTTCGAAATAACATTTCTCGCCAGTCGCGACGGGTTTCATAAGTGCTTTCAGTTTTAATACTTTCAAACCTTTTACCTATTGTTCCTGTGGACTCATCAGCTGCAAGAATACCTGTCCCTGGTTCGACCATTTTTAATGCTGTATTGTTTAGTGCTTGAATATCCATATTATGGCCTTTTTCTTAAAATCTCGATGCCTGGAAGAACTTTTCCTTCCAGCCATTCCAAAAAAGCACCTCCAGCTGTACTGATAAATGTAAAGTCATCAGCTGCTGATGCATGTTTTAAAGCTGCTACTGTATCGCCGCCGCCTGCAACAGAAACAATTTGTCCAGCTTTTGTTAACTGTGAGGCGTAGATTGCTGTTTCAGATGTTGCTTTATCGAATGGATTAATTTCAAAAGCTCCCAATGGTCCATTCCATATAACTGTTTTCGCCTTATTGAGGGCTAACTTTATATCATTGATAGAGTTTTCACCGCAATCAAGTATCATTTCATCATTTAAGACTTCATTCGGGCTGCATTGGCGAAACTCAGCATTAGCTTGAAAATGCTTTGCTACTATTACGTCGGAGGGTAATATAACCTTACAATTTTCCTCTTTCGCTTTTTTCAATATCTCTAATGCAGTTTTTTCAAAACTAGGCTCATACAATGAAGATCCAACTCCGTTTCCTAAGGCGCTAAGAAATGTATTTGCCATGCCGCCGCCTATAACTAGTATATCCAATTTTTTTACTAGATTACCGAGAAGTTCTATTTTTGTTGAAACTTTTGCACCGCCTACAACACCCATTACTGGCGATTTTGGTGTATCAAGTGCATGACTTATATGCTGAATTTCTCTTTCCATGGCTAAACCTGGATAGGACATCAAGATTTTTCCAATAACTGACGATGAAGAATGTTCGCGATGTGCAGTCGAGAATGCATCTTGAATAAAAACATCCCCCAATTTAGCTATCTTTTTAGCTAATTCTATATTGCCGCTTGTTTCCCCTTCATGAAACCTCATATTCTCAAGAAGCATGATTCCGCCAGGTTTTATTTTATGGGTATTTTCAAATTCTAAACTATCATTGAAGGATACTTTAGTATCCAAAGCTTTATTTAGAGCAGGAATGACAAAACTTAAAGATAGTTTTGGATCGTTTTTTTTATCAGGTCTACCAAAATGTGAAATTAAAATTATTTTTGCGTTAGCTTTTCTTAAAAAATTAATTGTGGGAATTGCTGCTTTTAACCTTGTATCATCCAATATAGACCCATCATCATTTTTCGGTAGATTAAAATCTACTCGAACGATTGCAGTTTTCTCATTAAGTTGAGCATCTTTTAATCGATTAAAATCCATTTACATTATATTTTCTTTTGATTGCACATCACTCGAGAGACATCAATCATTCGATTAGCAAAGCCCCATTCATTATCATACCACGCTACAATTTTTACTAAGTGCCCGTCTAAAACTTTAGTCAACGGCGCAGCAAAAGTAGCACTGTTGGGGTCATGATTGAGGTCCGAACTTACAAGAGCATTTCTTGTGTAGCAAATGACCCCTTTCATATTTGTATCAGCAGCGTTTTTCATAATTGCATTTAATTCTTCTGCACTTGTTTTCATTTCAGGTTGAAATGCTAGATCGAGCATTGACACATTAGCTGTAGGCACTCGAACTGCCGAACCTGAGAGTTTACCAATGAGCTCAGGTATAACCAAGCCAACTGCTTTTGCTGCACCTGTGCTGGTAGGAATCATGTTCAGGCCTGCAGCACGCGCCCTGTATAAATCTGTATGAGAGTTATCCAAGATACGTTGGTCTTGAGTATAGCTATGGACTGTAGTCATAAACCCACGTTTGATTCCAATACTGTCTATTATTACTTTGGCAATCGGCGCGAGGCAATTCGTTGTACAGGAAGCACAAGACACAACTTTATCTTCGTCGGTAAGGTCATTATGGTTAACTCCATAAACAATAGTTTTGTCTACATCTTTCCCAGGGGCGGAGATAAGTACTTTTTTTGCCCCAGCTTCGAAATGTGACTGAACATCTTTTTTAGACCTAAAAATTCCTGTGCACTCCATAACCACGTCAATATTTAAGTCACCCCATGCAATATTTGATGGGTCACGTTCATGAGTCATACGTATTTTTCCGCGGCCATAATCAATGAAGTTATCACCTTCAATGACTTCGGTTTTGAAGCGACCATGCACCGAGTCATAACGTAAAAGATGTGCTGATGTTGATATGTCTCCTGGAGAATTTATCGCTACTAACTGAACATCATTTATGTTGTATTCAGCTAAAGCTCTTGCAACGAGTCTACCAATTCGGCCAAAGCCGTTAATACCAATACGGATAGTCATTAACTTGTAACCCTTACCAAGAAAAATTTTACTACATATAAAGCAACTCAGGAATGGGGTAGCTACTCATTACTGTCAACAGATTATCACTTGTTGTTAGACTATAATTGCTTCATTCTACTAAAATAAACTAAGATTCGGGGTATCACATGAATGACAGCGCTGACATAAAGGAAGCTGCTGACAGATTACAGTCAGCACTTGGTAAACTTGGGGGTTCTATTGACTCGTTATTGAATAAAGTGAGTCGTTTAGAAGCAATAAAAAAAGAATCAGACTCCATGAGTGCAGACAGGGCGGCACTTGCTGCTAAGCTTGATGCAAGTTATGCAAAAGAGAAAGATTTTTTAGCTCGTGAAAAAGAGTTTGGTGCATTGGCAGAAGAAACAACTCAGGAGTTGGACCGAGTTATAAGGCAAGTCCGAATGGCATTAGGAGAGGATTAGGGCATGGCAAAAATAAGTGTCGATATAAATGGTCGCAAATATGCCTTGGGTTGTAATGAGGGGGAGCAGGATCGGCTTATGCGTCTAGGACAAAAGCTAAATGAACGTGTTAAAAATATGGCTACCCAATTCGGTCAAATAGGTGATTTACGACTTTTTGTTATGGCAGGGCTTACAATGCTTGATGAATTAGAAGAGATGAATAAATCCTTAGACAAAGAAGTTGATAAGCGTATAGGAAATCTTCGTAAAGAAGCAGCTTCAGCAAATAAATCAGCTGCAAATGCAGAAAATAAAGCTATAAAAAATTTACTTGATGCAGCTAAGAAAATTGAGAAATTAGCAGCCACATTAGAAACTAAATAATATTTTTTTACTCTTTTCCTTGCCTTAATACTAATAGTTCGCCAAAGACACTTTGACGGTTTCTGCGGGTTTTGTGAGAAGCACTAATCCACCGGACCTTAATATACTCCTAGGGAGCTGGCGCTGTTCAGATCGCGGTCTGTTTATTTCCGGCACCCACTTGAACTCTAGGTTCACGAGGATTCTTTCAGCCTCCACGGACTTAGTGGGACCGTCACAAAAAATTTAGAAAATTGCATGGAAATAATTAAATATGATTAGTATGCAAAAAAAAGAGGCTAGACGAAAAGCCAAAAAAATTAGAGCTAAAGAAAATAATAACTTGTCTGCATTTCAAATTATAGAAAACATACCAGAGAGTGTTTTCAGTGATAAGATAATTGCAGGTTATTGGCCTTTACCAGATGAATTAGACATTATTCCTTTACTTAAATGCTGTTTTTCTCAGGGACACAAAGTTTCTCTGCCCTGTACGCCCGAGAAAGGTAAACCATTATTGTTTCGAAATTGGTTACCATCAGATAACCTAAAGGAGGGGCTTTATGGTACCCGAGAACCTTTTTCTGAAAAGGCCCAAGTTGTTCCAAATCTAATACTTTTACCTCTTTTGGCATTCACCAGCAAAGGCTGTCGTTTAGGTTATGGCGGGGGGTATTATGACCGTACATTAGCTAGCTTAAGGCTAAATAATGATATTTTTGCTTGCGGTATCGCCTTTGCTAGTCAAGAAGTTGATTTTCTACCGACTGACGAGTTTGATCAAAAGCTTGATGGTGTATTAACAGATAAATACTTTAAGGCGTTTTAATGCGATTAGCTTTTTTTGGAGATGTAGTTGGTAAGTCAGGCCGCGAGGCTGTGAAACATCACCTTCCGCGTATCCGAGCTGATTTAAAGTTGGATGCAGTTGTTATTAATGCTGAAAATGCTGCTGGTGGTTTTGGTATCACGAGATCGACTGCTGATGAACTTTATGATGCAGGGGCTGATGTTTTGACTCTTGGTAATCATAGTTTTGACAACCCTCAAGGCATTTCTGTAATTGAAAATGAAGATCGTTTACTTCGCCCATGTAATTACCCTCCAAACACTGCAACAGGTAGAGGCTCTGGCATGTACAATGTCAATGGGTATCAATTACTTGTAATTAATGTTTTGGGCCGAGTTTTTATGGACGCACTAGACGACCCTTTTCAAGCTGTAGAAAGAGAATTGAATACCGCTCCTTTGGGAGTGGCGGCGGATGCAATAATTGTGGATATTCATGCTGAGGCAACCTCTGAAAAACAAGCAATGGGACATTTTTGCGATGGAAGAGCTAGTTTGGTTGTCGGAACGCATCAGCATGTACCAACAGCGGATACACGGATATTTACTTCAGGAACAGCCTACCAAACTGATGCTGGAATGTGCGGAGATTACAATTCAGTAATAGGTATGAATAAAGAGGAACCTTTAAGACGATTTACAACTAGAATGAGAGGCGGTCGCTTTACTCCTGCCACAGGTGATGGAACTATATGCGGGGTTTATGTTGAAACCGATAATAAAACTGGTCTAGCTATCAGAGCTGAGCCTTTGCGATACGGTGGAATGTTATCAAATTCTTTTCCCGAACTGGCCTAAAAATTTAAGTAAGAGTAATTTATGTCTTTTAATGTTTCCGAAAAACTATCTCGCGTAGCTCCATCAGCAACTATGGCTGTTACGCAATCTGCAAGAAATATGTTGGCAGCAGGCATTGATGTGATCGGTTTAGGGGCTGGTGAGTCTGACTTTGATACGCCAGACCATATTAAGGATGCAGGTGTTAAGGCAATCAAAGATGGAAAAACAAACTATACAAATGTTGACGGAATACCTGAGTTAAAAGAAGCGATAATAAATAAATATAAGCGAGATAATAATTTAGTATATTCATCATCCCAGATTAATGTTTCACCTGGTGGAAAACCAGTAATTTATAATGCATTTATGGCAACATTGAATGATGGAGATGAGGTAATTATTCCTGCTCCGTGTTGGGTTTCTTACCCTGAGATGGTTAAAATGTGTGGTGGGAAGCCAAAAGTTATTACCTGTGATATTAGTGATAATTTTAAATTAACTCCAGAGAAACTTGAAGAACATATAACTTCCAAAACTAAATGGTTGATATTAAATTCCCCTTCAAACCCAACTGGCGCCGCATATACTTCAAGTGAGCTTAAATGTTTGGCTGATGTGTTAATCAGGTACCCCCAAATAATGATTTTAACTGATGATATATATGAGCACTTAATTTACAATAACTTTAAATTTCACACTATTGCCCAAGTTGAACCTGCTCTGTACGAGCGAACGCTTACTATGAATGGATTGTCTAAAGCATATGCCATGACAGGTTGGCGCATCGGTTATGCCGGAGGCCCTGAGTGGTTGATTAAAGCAATGGGTAAGGTCATGAGTCAATCTACATCAAATGCCTGCTCTATATCTCAGTGGGCTGGTGTAGCTGCTTTAAATGGTTCACAGGATTTTATATATGAGAGAAATAAAAAGTTTGTTGAGAGGCGTGATATGGTTGTATCACGATTAAATAGAATAGAGGGTATTGTTTGTAATAATCCAGATGGTGCATTTTATGTTTATCCCGATTGTTCTGGGTTAATTGGAAAAATAACTCCGACTGGCACCCAGGTGAAAAATGACATTGATTTTTCAAAACTTCTTTTGGAAATCTCACACGTTGCTGTTGTGCCGGGGGGGGCTTTTCATAGTTTATCTAATTTTCGTATTTCTTATGCAACAAGCATGGAAAAATTAAGTATAGCCATGAACCGTATCTCAAAATTTTGCGAAGCTTTAAAATAAAATTCACTTTTTTATAAAAAAAACCGGGCATTCGGTAAACCCGAGGCCCGGTCTAAGTCATCGCTAAAACTTCGGGGAGGAAGAGTTTGCGGATAAGAATAAAGGAAACGAAAGGGGAGGGACGTACCTAATTCTTAATGAATACATAATCAGAAATAGATACGGACAGAAGACATAGATTAGCAGTATAGATATGCATTTATGCATAGCTTAAGTAAATTCTATTAATGGCTCAATACTTCCAACTACGTGCTACTCGCATAAGGAACTCCCTGAAAACTTTAGCTCTAACAGAGCCGCGTAATTCACTGGGGTATACGAAAAAAACATTAAAACTTTCACCTTTTACTTGCGGTAAAATTCTAACTAACCTTCGTGACATCGCAGTCATATAATCGGGTATGCCTGCTAGACCAATACCAGCTTCTGCTGCCCTCATAATTCCATGCAGGTTGTTTACACAGAGAATGGGCGTTCTTATTGAGCCTTCTGAGCCTGCAGTAAGGACCCAATTAGCACTATGAAGCCGTGAAGGTTTTAAGTCACCAAATGCAATTATATTATGATTATCTAGATCTTGAGCCGAATTTGGAGCTCCAAATTTAGCGAGATATGAATGTGATGCATAAAGGCTCTGTGATATGGTACCGAGCTTCCTTTCAATGACATCACCTTGGGTAGACGGCCAAGGTCTTAATGCACAATCAACATCAAAGGCAGATAGGTCATGTTCTTCATCTTCAAGTATTAATTGAACATCAATTTCTGGGTAAGCCTCTATAAATTCTGGTAAAACAGATGTTAGCCAATTAGCTCCCAATGAAGTGGGGGCTGATACTCGCAATACGCCCTGAGGTTTATTTCTACTATTAATAACTGATGCTTGCGCAAGAGCTACTTTATGTGCCATTTCGCGAGCAGTATTATATAAAATACGGCCTTGCTCTGTAAGAGTTAATCCCCGTGCATGTCTATGGAATAAAGGAGTATTAAGACTATCTTCTAATGCTGATATTTGTCTTGAAACAGCAGATTGTGATATCTTTAAAAGTTCTGAGGCTGCTGTGAGAGATCCAGTCTCCGCAGCAGCATGAAATGTTTTAACTTTATCCCAATCCAAACTATCCATTAGTTATTCACTATTCAGCAGCCTCAGCTAGAGCTCCTTGTTCAGTTAAAAAACGCTCTGCCTCCAGTGCTCCCATACACCCTAATCCCGCTGCTGTGACAGCTTGGCGATATGTTTCATCCGATACATCACCAGCAGCAAACACACCAGGGATGTTGGTTGCAGTACTATCTGATGCAGTGAAAATATAGCCTCCATCATTCATCTTAACATGACCTTTAAATACATCTGTTGAAGGTTTGTGACCTATGGCGATAAAAACACCGTGTGTTTCAAGGTCAAAGATTTCGCCTGTGTTTAAATTTCTTAATTTTACACCTGTTACACCTATTGGGTTATCGTCACCAAGTATCTCTTCGAGTGTTGTATCCCATAAAACCTCAATTTTTTCATGATTGATAAGTCTGTTTTGTAGAATTTTTTCAGCGCGTAGAGTATCACGGCGGTGTACAAGCGTAACTTTTGATGCAAAGTTAGTTAAGAATAATGCTTCCTCTACGGCTGTGTTGCCGCCACCAACTACTACTACTTCTTTGTTTCTGTAAAAAAAACCATCACAAGTAGCACAAGCTGATACACCAAAACCTTGAAATTTATCCTCTGTAGGTAGCCCCAGCCACTTAGCTTGAGCACCTGTAGCTATTATAACTGCATCTGAAGTGTACAGTTTTCCACTGTCACCATACATTTTAAATGGTTTCGTCGTAAAATCGACATCTATAACTGTGTCTTCATAAAAGCTGGTTCCAAATTTAAGAGCATGCTCTTTGAACTTCTCCATAAGTTCTGGACCCTGTATTTCTGGAAAACCTGGGTAATTTTCCACATCAGTAGTAATTGTTAATTGCCCACCGGGTTGTAAACCAGAGATTACCGCAGGTTCAATCATAGCACGTGCAGCGTATACTGCTGCTGTATATCCAGCTGGACCTGAGCCAATAATTATGACTTTATGGTGTATGTTTTCTGTCATTTGCAATCTCGTTAAATTTGAAGTCCCATCCTATAAAATAAATATAAGATTCGCAAATTTTAGATCCATTATAATTGTGCACAGATTATAGCAGGGCTAATTAACCTAATTACTTGCCTTATTTATCACGTGATAGATATTTATTATACCTTAACCAAATTTCTGCAGCTACTAAGTGAGTTTCTTTTAGAGGTTCACAATTATCAATATCAACCTCACCTTTGAAATAAGAAATATTATATCGATTTTTGAGAGTTTTATTTAACTCCTTAAATTTTTTTGCTCCTCCTGATATTGGTAGGGAAAAAACCCTTTTACCTACAGATGCTGCTTCAGTCAGCATGTTCGCACTATCTTCGGAGACTAATATTATATCTGACTTTTCTAAAAAGGCGTAATAAGGGTTTTCCCCTTCTCCAAAATACCCCCAGACTGATTTGTGACTAAAGCTTAATTCTTTATACTCCTTAACCACCCAACTAGGCGTACGTCGTGATGTAGAAATAAAGACCGAAAAACCTAGTTCAATTAGGTTCTTTGCAGTCTGTATATGATTATAATGGTTTTCTTCAAGTAACTTATGGTGTTTTGAGTTGCCGCCTATGCAGATAGTGGCGCGAGGGGGAGGAAAATCATTGATTTTTTTTAAGAATTTCTGTGACTCCACTTTTAGAAGATTTTTAGTTATCCTGTTAGGAGATCCAATCATCGATATTACATTTTTACCTTTAAGAGCATCATGCTCAGGCGCTATAATGAGGTTAAAGTTATTTTTTTTATATTTTGGGTCTTGTATGTAAATAGTGAATATATTTGGATTTTTTTCTTTAAGGTCAATGAGAGGTGCAATGGCCTGTCTTCCACAACCAATCGCTATATCTATATTTTTTACTTCAGCTTTATAAATATTAAATAATTTGATTAAACTATACTGTAAACTAGAATTTAATTTATGAAAAAATTTTAAATTTTTAATTTTAGTTTCTGAATAAATTAAAGGCTGAATATTTTTTAAAGCTGCAGCTAACCCAACTGCTTGATTTCTAACACCAGGGCGTCCATCAGTTATTATTAAGCAGTTGGTTAACCCTGATTTCATTACTTATAATTGACTTCAATGATCTCATAAGCTTTTGACCCTCCAGGAGCGATTACTTCAAAGGAGTCACCTATTTCTTTGGAAATCATGGCTCTTGCAATCGGAGAGGTAATAGAAACCTTACCGTCTTTGACGTTTGCTTCGTCTTCACCAACTATTTGATAGGTACTCTCGACATCTGTATCTTCATTTACAATTTTAACAATCGCACCAAATTTTACTGTTTCACCACTCATAATTGAAGTGTCAATGACTTGAGCAAGAGACAACTTGCTCTCAAGCTCTTGTATTCGGCCTTCGATGAAACCTTGTTTTTCTTTTGCGGCATGATATTCAGCATTCTCTGAGAGGTCACCATGCTCTCTTGCAACTGATATTGCATTTATAATATAGGGTCTTTCAACTGATTTAAGGTTTTTTAGTTCAGCCTCTAGAGTGGCATGTCCATCAACTGTCATCGGATATTTTTGCATTTCTTACTTCCCAAATTACTAAGGCGCGGAGAACTAGTGGTTTTTAAAATATAATCAAGCGATAAGGTAACTTTCCCACCTTTTCATTTTTTTAAAGTTTAAACCTATTCATAATCCTTATTATATATTCTCTTTTCTTATAACTTAATTATTAATTTTTGGTTTTTACATAGTATATAATGATAAATTAGAGATCTAATGGACTAAATGCTAATTCAATTAATGTAAATCTTCTGATAATTTGAACTATTCAGGTTAGTTCCCTGAAGCTATTGCTTGAAGGCTTTCAACTTCATAACCACTATGTGCAAGATCCTTTATAGCCTCAACTGTTGCTTTTGAGGCTGCTGCTGTTGTAAAATAAGGTATCTTTTGTGTCAAAGCAGTACGACGAAGACTAAAGCTATCCTTGAGGCTTTGTTTGCCGCTAGTTGTATTAAATACTAGTGAAATTTCGCCATTTTTCATAGCGTCTATTACGTTTGGACGTCCTTCATGGTATTTTTTGATATATTCTACCTCTATTCCTTTTGATCTCAAATATTTAGTTGTTCCGCCCGTTGCTATTATTGAAAAACCTAAGTTAATGAGTTCGGCTGATAATAATGCCATCACAGGTTTGTGTTCGTTTCTGACAGAGATAAAGACTTTACCTTTAGCGGGTAAGCTTACGCCGCCGCTAAGTTGACTTTTTGCGAATGCCATTCCAAAAGTTTCTGCAAGGCCCATCACCTCACCTGTTGAGCGCATCTCAGGCCCCAGGACAGTGTCAACGCCAGGAAAACGTGCAAATGGAAATACAGCTTCTTTTACTGCTATATATTTTTGAGCCCCAAGTGTTAAGTCAAATTCAGATAACTTCATTCCAGCCATTACTTTTGCCGCAATATTCGCGATAGGTTGCCCTATAGCTTTAGCAACAAATGGAACAGTTCGTGATGCACGAGGGTTTACTTCTATAAGGTACACCTCATCATCTTTTACAGCAAACTGAGTATTCATAAAACCAACGACTCCGAGTTCAAGTGCTATGATTTTAGCTTGTCTACCTAATTCGCGAACAATTTCTTCTGATAATGTATATGGAGGTAAAGAACATGCTGAGTCACCAGAGTGTACTCCTGCTTCTTCAATATGCTCCATAATACCTGCAACATAAACTTCTGTACCATCACAGATCACATCTACATCTACTTCAATAGCATCCCTAAGGTATTGATCTATTAGGAGAGGTGATTTTCCAGATACTTTAACCGCTTCTGAGATATAACGGTTAAATTCCTTGTCATTATCCACAATCTCCATTCCGCGACCGCCGAGTACATTCGAAGGCCTTAAGACTAATGGATACCCAACAATACTGGAGGCTTCATTAGCTTCTTTAACGTTCCTTGCGATTGCATTGTTGGGCTGCCTCAGGCCTAATTTTTCGACTAAATCCTTAAATCGTTCGCGGTCTTCTGCCCTATCTAAGGCATCTCTACTTGTGCCCAGAAGTGGTATGTTATTTGCTTCGAGTGCCTCAGCTAATTTTAGAGGTGTTTGACCTCCAAATTGAACAATCACACCTTTTAAAGTTCCATGTCGTTGTTCTGTCATTATAATCTCTAAAACATCTTCTTCTGTTAAGGGTTCGAAATATAAACGATCGGATGTGTCATAATCTGTTGAAACAGTCTCTGGGTTACAATTAACCATTATAGACTCAATCCCAATATCATTCAGAGCAAATGCGGCATGACAACAGCAGTAATCGAATTCAATACCTTGGCCTATTCGGTTTGGCCCCCCACCCAGTATAATAACCTTATCACGGTTACTTACTCTGCTTTCATCATCTACAACGCCGTCAAAACTCGGAGCCTCGTAAGTTGAGTACATATAGGGTGTTTTAGCCTGAAATTCTGCAGCACATGTATCTACACGTTTATAGACAGGTCTAACATTAAAATTGCGCCTAGACTTTCTGACAGAAATTTCATTGTTTTTTGTAAGTTCTGCAATTCTTGCATCAGAAAACCCTTCTGATTTTATTGCTCTCCATTCATTTTCATTACTTGGTAAACCATTTTTCTTCAGCCATGCCTCAGTTAATATTAAATTTTTAATCTCTCTTAAGAACCAAGGGTCAATTTTTGTATATTGGAAAATTTTATCAGTAGTAAATCCTAGGCGATATGCTTCAGCAATAACAAGAAGTCTGTCGGGGGCGAGTATGGAAAGGCGTGCTTTCATTGCCGAACGAAGTTCTTCGTTTGTCATCTCACCAGTTGGGTCAAGGATAATTTCATTAAGACCTGTTAAGTCAGTCTCCAGAGATCTTAATGCTTTTTGAAGGCTTTCAGAAAATGTTCTTCCAATTGCCATTGCTTCGCCCACAGACCTCATCGCTGTGGTTAATACAGGTTCGGCTCCTGGGAACTTCTCAAATGCAAACCGTGGGATCTTTGTTACTACATAATCTATGGTCGGTTCAAAAGCAGCTGGCGTTGCTCCAGTAATGTCATTATCAAGTTCATCAAGTGTATAGCCTATTGCAAGTTTTGCTGCTATTTTTGCGATTGGAAACCCAGTTGCTTTAGATGCTAGCGCTGAAGACCTTGAAACTCTTGGGTTCATTTCTATCACTACCATCCGTCCATCCTCCGGATTAAGTCCAAATTGGACATTCGAACCACCAGTCTCAACACCAATTTCTCTTAGAACAGCGATAGATGCATCTCTCATAACCTGATACTCTTTATCGGTTAGTGTTAATGCAGGAGCCACTGTAATTGAGTCACCTGTGTGCACACCCATCGGGTCAATATTTTCAATAGCACATATTATAATACAGTTGTCCGCTTTATCGCGAACAACTTCCATTTCATATTCTTTCCAGCCTAGGAGACTTTCATCCACGAGTACTTGATTAGTTGGCGAAGCCGCTAACCCAGATCTCACAATTTCTCTGTATTCTTCTATATTGTAAGCAACACCTCCGCCTGTTCCGCCCAGTGTGAATGCTGGACGAATGATTGCTGGGAGCCCCGTATGATCTAATTTATCTACAGCTTCAGCTACTCCAGCGGTTAAATCAGCTTCGCCATTTTCATTTTTTGGGGCTGTAATTATTGTTGCCCTGGGATTTTCTAAACCGATGCTTGTCATCGCTTTTGCAAAACGCTCTCGATTTTCTGCTTTGTCAATTACATCGGCTTTTGCACCAATCATTTCAACATTATACTTTTTTAGGATACCATTCTGTTCAAGTGCTAAAGCCGTGTTTAAAGCGGTTTGCCCCCCCATCGTTGGAAGTAATGCATCAGGTTTTTCTATTGATATAATTTTTTCAACTAAGTCAGGAGTAATAGGTTCGATATAAGTGGCATCTGCCATTTCGGGGTCTGTCATTATGGTGGCAGGATTAGAGTTAACTAAAATCACTCTATAACCTTCTTCTTTGAGTGCTTTGCAAGCCTGAACTCCTGAGTAATCAAATTCGCAGGCTTGACCAATGACAATAGGTCCAGCCCCAATTATAAGAATCGAGTGAATGTCTGTTCTTTTTGGCATTAAGTGAGCCTCTTTGAGATACGAATCTGGCAGAAAAGCCAAACTGTACCTTCCTATAATTTCATTTATTAAAATGCAACATTTTCTGGCTAAAGAAAGTACTTTTCTGCTCATTTTATAGACAAGAAATATTTTATATTTTGTATAAAGTTTGCTTTTCAATTATTTTCTGACAAAATCCATATAATATTTATGGTAAAGAATAACAAAGTGAGGCATTTCTAAACTAAAAATTATTTTTGTGAGGAAGGCTAAAGGAGACAAAAGTGACAGATAGAGTATTGGTTACTGGTTTTTCAGGTTTCATTGGTGCTAATATATCCAAACTATTATTGGACAAAGGTTATAACATAAGAGGCGCAGTAAGGAATTTAGATAAAGCCAATAAAGTTGTAGATACTATGTCTGCTATGGGATGTGATACTTCAGGTATTGAATTGGTTGAAGTTGAGTTAGGTTCAGATGTGGGTTGGAGTGATGCGGTAAAAGATTGTCGATACATTCAGCATATAGCATCACCGTTACCAAATGATCCTCCTACCGATAGAGAGGCATTAGTACCTGAAGCTCGTGCGGGTGCTCAACGAGTGCTTGAACATGGATATTCAGCGGGTGTTGAAAAAATAGTTATGACTTCCTCAATAGCCGCTATGACCGGAAGGCCTCATAAAGAAAAAACAGTGATGTTAAATGAAAGTAGCTGGTCAGACCCCGAGTGGAAATATATGACCTCTTATCCAATTTCAAAAACAAGAGCTGAGATTTCAGCATGGGCCTATACCGAAGCGCAGGGATTAAAATCGAAATTAACTACTGTATGCCCTGGCCTTGTTTTTGGTCCAGATATTTTTGGGAATGCTGGTGCCTCACTTGGATTTTTAAAATCTTTAATGATTGGAAATTTAGCTTATTTGCCTAAAGTTGGTATTCCGTTGATTGATGTCAGAGATTGTGCTTCAATACATGTATCAGCTATGACTTCTGAGCAAGCTGGGGGTCGTAGGCTTCTTGCAACAGGTGAAACTCTTTGGTTCAAAGATATAGCAAAAATACTCAGAAGTGAATTTAAAGAATTAAAAAAAATACCAAAGAATGAGATACCTAATTTCTTGTTTAGAGCTATTGCTATGTTTGATGATCGGGTAAAAATACTGGTCCAAGATTTAGGAAAATTTTATGATACTGACATGGTTTATGTTAATAACATGACTAAAGTAATTCCTAGGCCAGCCAAACAAGCAATTATTGAAGGTGCGAATAGTTTAATTGCGAATGGGTCTGTTCGTATAAGGTAACTCTAACTTCAGAGAGCCGCTGCAAATCGTTCAAATAAATAAAAACTGTCCCTTGGCCCAGGGCTAGCCTCTGGGTGGTGCTGAACAGAGAAAACCGGCTTTCCTTTTAGCTGTATTCCGCAGTTGGATCCATCAAAAAGGCTTACATGAGTTTCTTCAACATTTTTTGGAAGACTGTTTGCATCGACTGCAAAGCCATGGTTCATCGAAACAATCTCAACCTTATTAGTAGTATAATCTTTAACAGGGTGATTAGCTCCATGGTGACCTTGACTCATTTTAATTGTTTTGGCCCCTAGTGCTAGTGCAAGCATTTGGTGTCCCAAGCATATTCCTAAAACTGGAATATTTGCCGATATAATATCTTGTATTACGGGTATGGCTTTAATGCCTGTTGCTTCTGGGTCCCCAGGCCCATTGCTAAGAACAACGCCGTCGGGCCTCAAACTCAATATTTCACTTGCCGACAAACTTGAAGAAACAACAGTAACTTTGAGTCCTGCTGATACTAAGTTTCTCAAAATATTACGCTTAACTCCATAATCTATAACTACTACGGACTTTATACCCTTTTTATTTTCATAACCGTCAGGCCAAATCCATTGCCCTTTATCCCAACTAAAACTCTGGTTTGTTGACGATTTTGTTGCAAGGTCAGATTTAACGAGGCCTTTCCAGGTTTTAGCTTTTCTTATTAAGTCATCAACTTCAAATATACCGTCTTTTGAATGTGCTATTACCCCATTAAGCATACCATTATCACGTATAAATGATGTAAGCGCTCGCGTATCAATACCTGATAAGCCAATTATTCCTCGGTTTTCTAGCCACACATCAAGATCATTTTTCGATCTCCAGTTGGATGCTTTAGTTATTGAAGCTTTAAATATCGCTCCTCTCGCTGCGCTCTTTGCTGAGGTACTTGATGCCTCTTCATCTTCATCATTAGTTCCTGTGTTGCCTATGTGTGGAAAGGTAAAGCATACAACTTGATCGGTATAAGATGGATCTGTGAGTATCTCTTGATACCCAGTGATTGCTGTATTGAAGCATACCTCACCGACGGCACTGCCAAGAGCTCCACAGCCTTTTCCATAAAACACTTGACCATTCTCTAAAACTAAAATGCCGGTAACAAGTTTATTAATTACTTGATTTTCGGTTTTCATAGTCATAAATCCCGGTATTAGCCTTTTTAGGCAAGTCAGATATCTGAAAGGACTTTTAGCGCGAGAGACAAAGTATACAAGTAGCAAATGCAAAGTAATTAGCTCATCAGCAAAAAAAGAGCTAAATTATACGAGTTATACAATTGTTTTTTTGTAATTATACCAGTTTTATTTTTATTTATAAAACTATTGATGAATTTATAAACGTTTAAAGAGTGAAAAGCTTATGGACCTACGTGATTCTATTACAAGTAATACGAAAACTGCCATGAAAAGTGGTGATAAAATTCGTGTGTCAACTTTGAGACTAATTTCTGCAGCTATTAAAGATCGTGATATAGCAGCACGTGCAGAGGACCGTTGTGAGGGTATTGCAGATACACAGATACTTTCATTGTTACAAAAAATGGTCCGCCAGCGGGAAGAGAGTGCAAAGACCTATGAAGATAATGGCAGACCAGAACTTGCTGAACGCGAGTTAAAAGAAATAGATATAATACGAGAGTTCATGCCAAAACCGCTGTCGGATGCTGAGATGCGTTCAGCCGTAAACGAAGCAGTTAAAGCTAATAATGCGACTTGTTTAAAAGATATGGGTAAAGTTATGGGTAGTTTGAAAACACTATACGCAGGTAGGCTTAACATGGGAAAAGCTGGCGCGTTGGTCAAAGAACACCTTTGCAATTAATAATTTTGAGTATTTTTTAATACTTATTTTCAGTTAAGATTCGCAAAAACAATTTTATAATACTAAGCTAATTTTATGCGATTTGGCGAAAACTTCATGAATGAAATAAAATCACGCGTTCGAGTATCAGATGTGGTTGCGAAGCATGTCAAATTAAAACGTCAAGGTAGAGAGTTTTCAGGGCTTTCTCCTTTTACTGGTGAGAAAACTCCTAGTTTTTTTGTAAATGATGAAAAAGGTTTCTACCACTGCTTTTCAAGTGGAAAGCATGGGGATGCTATTTCCTTTTTAATGGAACTAGAGGGCCTTACATTTCCTGAGGCTGTTGAGCGATTAGCTGAACAAATAGGCATCGAAATGCCAAAGTCTGATCCTGCTGCTGAGCAGAGAGCCGCAAGAAATAAAAATACTATTAATTGGATGGAGCATGCTCAGGAATTTTTTCAAAAGTCTTTATATAGAAATGTTGGGGAGTCATCACGTGATTACCTCAAAGGCCGAGGATTAACTAAGACTGCTGCAGATTATTTTGGTATAGGTTATGCCCCTAATAACTTTTCAGCTTTAAAAGATGATTTGATACAAAAAGGTGCGAAGCTTAATACATTGATTGAGGCTGGTTTATTAGTTCAGCCTGAAGATACTTCGCGGCAACCTTGGGATCGTTTTAGAGATCGCATTATGTTTCCCATACATGACTCTCGTGGACGACTAGTAGCCTTTGGCGGTCGCGCTATGGATAGCAGCTCTAAAGCAAAGTATTTAAACTCTCCAGAAACTCCCATATTTCAAAAAGGACAATTACTTTATAATTACCACCGTGCTCATAAAGCAGTTTCAAGTCCACAAAGCAGTCACAGAGGGTTAATTGTTGCAGAGGGGTACATGGATGTAATTGCTCTAGCTCGTGCAGGATTTAAGCATGCTGTTGCTCCTATGGGTACTGCTCTAACCGAAAGTCAATTAATGTTGCTTTGGAGATCCGGTCCTGAACCAATCTTATGTTTTGACGGCGATAAGGCTGGTATTAGAGCAGCATATAGGTCCATTGAAAGGGCTTTGCCCCTTATTAGCCCAACGCGTACTCTCAGATTTGCTATGTTGCCTGATGGAGAAGACCCAGATGACCTAATTAAAACTAAGGGTAAAATCGAGATGCAAAACATATTGAATCAATCAATACCTTTAGTCAAAATGTTATGGGAGCGCGAGATTAACCTCGAATCTTTAAATTCCCCAGAAGCAAAAGCTGGACTAAAATCAAGAATATTTGATGCAATAAAAGAAATTCAAAATGAGGAAGTGAGGGTGCAATATAGAAACGACCTTTTGGGTCGTTTTGACTCTGAATTTGGTCGAGGGGTTAAGTATCAATCAAATAACTTTACTCCTTCTCGAAATCCATCAACAGCTCTTAAAGCAACTATGCGGCCTAATGCCATTACAACTGCTAGAGAGAAACGATTAATTAGTGCGATTTTAGAGTGGCCGGAACTTTTAAATTATCTTGATGAAGTTTTTTTTGGGTTAAAATTTACATCTTCCGCTGCGATTCAAATGCAAAGTATGCTATTGTCTTATTGGCAACTAACAAAATCAGTTGAAAAGTCTTCTCTTAATGCCCATATAGCCAACCATGGAATGGAACTACTAAAAAGTGGATTTTCCCGAGATCGCCAACTTATAACGGCGGCAATGGGAGGCATCGACGCTGAACTGGAAACACGAACGGCCATCTGGATAAAAGAGGCCAGCACCTTATCAGGGTTTAACCAGTTAGACGCCGATGGCAGTGAGACTATAAATTTGATGGCTGAGGCCATCAGAAACGATAATACTGTTGCTCTAAAGCGACGCATGCGTGCCTCGAAAGAGGAGCGCGATTAAATTTAAATTTGGCCATGCTTGTTAGGTCCGCCCTGGATTATGACGGTATTGTTAACCGATTGAATAATAAGACTGAGTACAACTTAGTTTTTGTTGGAGTAAAAATATGGCAAAAGTCGCCACAAAAAAAACCACCAAGCAGACGACTGCTAAAAAACCAACCAAACGAAAATCTGCTGCTAAAAAAGCAGAAGAGTTAGCTCAAGCAGAAAAAGAGTTAGCCATTGCGCGGGCTGAAGAGGCTAAGCCTCGTGTTCTGACATATAAACTTGATATGACTCATATCGAGACAAAGCGGATGGTTGCAATCGCTAGAAAGTCAGGATTACTAACGACTGATGAGCTAGGTAAACATTTAAAAATTGAGGGTATCTCAGCGGAAGATATAGAAGTTGCTTTAGCGCAACTCTCTGATTTAGGAATATCTGTCATCGAAGAAGTTGAAGAGGAGACCCTAGGCTCTAAAACGTTAGCGCGAGCTGAAACAACTGCGGTCAAAGGCGGTAACTCAAAAGACGAACTGGATCGCACCGATGACCCTGTTCGTATGTACCTTCGTGAAATGGGTGTAGTCGAGCTACTATCACGTGAAGGTGAGATTGCCATAGCGAAACGCATAGAAGCTGGTCGCGATACAATGATCAAAGGCTTGTGTGAATCCGCCCTTACTTTCGAAGCTATTATGGTTTGGCGCGAAGAGTTAGAAGAAGGGAGAATACTTTTACGCGATATAATCGATCTAGATACAACTTACAACAGAGCCATTGGTAATATTCAAGAAGACCGTTCTCAAGCTGCAGTTAGAAGAGAAAAAATTGAGAAGGGTGAGTTAGAAGCTACAGAAGAAGACTTAAATCAGAAATTTGATAATGGTAAAACAAAAATAGAGATTAACCGAGATTACAAAGAGGGCGAAAAGCCCATTGATGATGACGAGGATGAGGAGGATGATAGAACAAATTTATCAATGGCTAACATGGAAGCTGCTCTTCGCGAAGACATAATGGCTAAATTGAGCCGTATAGCTCAAGATTTTGGAAGGTTTCAAAAGTTACAGCAAATGCTTATACGGTCTAGGCTTTCTGGTAAGAAAATGCGAAAACCACAGGCAGAAGAGTACGACCAAATACAAAATGAAATTATTGAAGAAATCAAATCCCTTCATCTAAACAATGCAAGAATAGATGCACTAATTGATCAACTATATTCTCTTAACAAACAATTCATAAGCTTAGAGGGTAAATTAATGCGATTAGCTGATGGGAATGGTGTGCCGCGAGTAGAGTTTTTGCATAGTTACTTAGGCTCAGAGCTCAACCCAAATTGGTTGGAGGATATGGCTGGAACTTCCGAAGCTTGGGAACGTTTTGCAAAGCGTGAAAAAATTACAATTGAAAAACTTAGGGCTGAAATTGGTTCTCTTGCTCAAATCACGGGTGTACCTGTTGATGAATTCCGGCGAATAGTACAGACTGTACAAAAAGGAGAGCGCGAGGCTCGCCAGGCTAAGAAAGAAATGGTTGAAGCAAATCTACGTTTGGTGATATCGATTGCAAAGAAATACACCAATCGCGGTCTTCAGTTTCTAGACCTTATTCAAGAGGGCAATATAGGCCTAATGAAAGCAGTTGATAAGTTTGAATATAGACGTGGATATAAATTTTCTACTTATGCGACTTGGTGGATAAGACAAGCTATAACAAGGTCCATAGCAGATCAAGCACGGACTATTCGTATACCTGTTCATATGATTGAAACGATAAATAAAATTGTACGAACAAGCCGTCAAATTTTACATGAAATTGGTCGTGAACCTACTCCTGAGGAACTTGCAGCTAAACTATCAATGCCATTAGATAAAGTTCGTAAGGTTATGAAGATAGCTAAAGAACCTATTTCGCTAGAAACTCCCATTGGCGATGAGGAGGACAGTCAGCTTGGTGATTTCATAGAAGATAACAATGCAATTTTACCAATTGACGCTGCAATTCAATCAAACTTGCGTGAGACTACCACACGCGTGCTTGCATCTTTAACCCCTCGAGAGGAAAGAGTACTTAGAATGAGGTTTGGAATTGGCATGAATACGGATCACACTCTTGAAGAGGTTGGTCAGCAATTCAGCGTTACTCGGGAAAGAATTCGTCAAATTGAAGCTAAAGCATTACGTAAGTTGAAGCACCCTAGTAGGAGCAGAAAATTACGTAGTTTTCTTGATCAGTAAAATAGTAAAAATAACCGAAATATCAAAAGGGTTTCATTATCGCTGAAATAGTGGAAACAAGCCTTTATGGACCATTAAAAAGATACTTCAATAATAAAGGGTTTATTGTAAAAGGTGAAGTTTCTAACGTAGATTTAGTTGCATTACCCAATGCATTTAACAAAAAAAGTGAACCAATAATTGTTGAATTAAAAACAGGTTTCTCTCTTTCGCTCTTTCATCAAGCTATTCAACGTCAATCCATAACTAAAAACGTATATATTGCTGTTCCACGCAAAAAAGGAAAAAAAGCATATGTTTCTTTAAGAAGAAATAAAATGTTATCCAGAAGACTCGGAATTGGATTAATTACGGTCTGCCTCGATCAGGATATAGTAAAAGTAATTTGTGAACCCGGAGTGTTTAAGAGAAAAATAATAACTTCACGTAAAGTAAAATTGATAGAAGAGTTTGAAGCTTTACATGGCGATCCAAATAAAGGTGGAATGATGTCATCTGGGGTTATGACTGCTTATAAGCAAGCAGCATTGAGGTGCGCTAAAATCCTGAGTGTTAATGGTCCCACAAAGGCTTCTCTGGTCGCCAATAAAGCTTCGTGCCCTATGGCTCGTAATTTAATGGCTGCCAATTATTACGGTTGGTTTGTCAAGACTGGCAGAGGTGTTTATGGTATTTCAGAGAGAGGAGAAGATGCAATACTAGAGTATGTTGATTTAATTAATACTATGTTTCAATCACAATCACACTGTGGTGACTAATACTTATTTAGCAAAATAGGATCCCCATACCCAAGTTCTTTTAATCTACCTAATTGTGTTTTGGCATCACCAACCACTAATATATTCATCTTTGATGGGAGAATATATTTGGCAGCTAATAACTTAAATTTATCAATGGATAATTCTTTTATTAATTTTATATTTTCAGACTGATAATTATCATCATAATCATACATGCTGATATTATTTAGAAGCTGCAACTTATTGGTAAATGTTTCATTTTCTAGAGCTTCACCTCTAATCAATGCATTTTTCATTACTTCCAGCTCAGCAGCAGTAAATTCAGTTCCATAGCTTTTGATTATGTCTCGAATTAACTCAATAGCTTCTTTTGTGACATTGGTTCTTACTGACGTTTGTATTTGAAATGAACCCTCATCATTTGTGCCATTAAAAGCTGATCTGATTCCATATGTGTAACCTTTTTCAATTCGTAGTTTTGAATTAAGTTTTGAGGTGTATATTCCACCAAGCGAGAAATTTATTGCTTTTGCTAATAAGTAATCCTCATTTGTTGCTTTTAAGGATGGGTAATTCATTGTAAGCACGGATTGTTTTGAATTAGGAATGTCATAAAAGTAGATTTTAGTTTCTTCGACAGGATTTGCAGGTTCCGGTAATAATTTTTGATTATCTGATGACATATTCATGTTGAAACTGAATCTCTCTTTTATCTTTTTTGTATCGTAATTTCCAACGATCCTCAGTTTTGCATTATTAAAATTATAAAATTGATTATAAAAATCTTTGAGATCAACAAGGTCTACTGCGTCTATCTTGTTTTTTGGACCATACCCTACATAACGTAGTATATTATTATCTTTGTAGTTTAGTTTTGCATTTTCACTGTATGCAATAAAGTTTGGGTTTCCTTCTGATTTCGTTATATCTTCAATTGCCTTTATTTTTAATAGTTCAAACTCTTCCTGATCCCAACGTGGCTTCGTAAGAATTTCTTTTAATATATCTATTGTTTTATTAAAGTTTTTGTTAAGAGTGACCCCTGTGATATAAGTGCCTTCAACATTATTACGAATAGAAATGCTTGAGCCAAGAGACTGAATGGCATCCTCTACTTCGGATGTTGTTTTGTTTAAAGTCCCTTTGCCTAGCATTTCAGCTAAAAGTCTGGGTATTGCTGGCTTATCTACAGCTCCATATTTTTTACCCGCATCTATAAATAATGAAAAGTTTATAAGTGGTGTTTCATCTGAAAAATTCCCATAAAGACTAAGACCATTTTTTAATTGGTCACGCCATATATTTGGCGCGCTTATCTCGTAGCTATCACCAAAACTAGGCTCTACAGATCTGTCAAAAGAGGAGGGGGTAAATTTCTTAAGTATTCTATTTTCAGGATTATATTCACCAATATTAAGATCATTAAGTTTTATTTCTTCTTCTTCTATCTGGGCTTTAACTGCACCTGATAACGCTAGTTTTACCTGCCCTTTGGGAACAAAGCTTACATATATTGCTTTTTTTTCTTTTATATATTTGTTGTAAACTCTCATAATATCTTCTTCTGTTACTGATAAAATATTATTTATTTCTTCAGCGTAAAAACCAGGATTATTTGTGAAAGTGTTGTATTCGCTCAGCTGAATTGCCTTTCCTAATGCGCTTTGGATATTTTGATAGAATTCAACTTCTACACTAGCTTTTATTCGATTAAGGTCTCTTTCAGAAATGCCATCATTTTCAAAACGTGCAAATCCCTTTTTTAATGATGGAAGTAGAGTATCTAAACCCGTATTTACATTTGGTGACATAAACATATAGAGTTCACCTGCTATTTCTTTGGTAAAATTAAAGCTTGATATTTGAGAAGTAACCTTATCTTCCTCAACCATAGACTTATTAAGCGGTGCATCTTTTCCTTCAGTTAGATAATTGATTAGTATATCTATTGCATAAGAGTCTGGATGATACTGCTTTACAGTAGGCCAAGTTATTGAGAGCCGAGGCAATGTTGCGAAGTTATCTTCATGGTAAAAGCTCTTGTCTGCCTCTAATGAAATTGGTTCAGCTTCATATGATGAAATATCCTTACCTCTGGGTATCTCTCCAAAATACTTTGTAATAAGTTTTTTAGCTTCTGATTTTTTAAAATCTCCAGATAAAGTTAGAGTCACATTATTGGGGACATACCACTTCGAGTAGAATTCTTTCACATCATCTAATGTAGATGAATCTAAGTCTTCCAATGATCCAATAACTTGCCAGTTATATGGGTGACTAGATGGATAAATTGCCTTTGATACAATATAAAGATTGTGACCATAAGGCTGGTTATCTACACGTTGACGTTTTTCATTTTTTACAACCTGCTTTTCATTATCCAATACATCTTGAGTCACTGTATTTATAAACCAACCTAATTTATCAGCTTCTGCCCAAATTATCTTCTCAAGCCCCTCTTTTGGTACAGCTTGAAAATATTGGGTCATATCATTAGTTGTGAAACCGTTAGTGCCATCGCCGCCTATACGTGTATTCATTTCATCAAGTCCGCCGTAGCCAAGATTTTCTGAATCTAGGAATAGCAAGTGTTCAAACAAATGTGCGAAACCAGTTTTTCCAGGCTTTTCCCTACCTGAACCAACGTGTGCAGCTAAGTTAATAGCAACAATAGGGTCTGACCTATCGATATGTAGAATTACTTCTAATCCATTATCCAATATAAATTTTTCAAATTCTATAGCGGGTTTTTTGTTTGAGCTTTTAACGATTATAGCTAATAATGAAATTATAGTTATCGAGAGTATTATTATTTTTCTTTTCATCATCTCTTCACCAAGTAATTTTAGATTTATATATTTTTTACGATACGAATTAGGCCCTCTTGGGCTGTAGATGCTATAAGCTCTCCATTTTGTGTGTAAAAGCTACCTCTTCCAAAATCTCTTGCCCTTGTAGCCTTGGGGCTATCAATGTGATAATAAATCCACTTATTCACTCTAATTTCTGAATGAAACCACATTGCATGATCAAGACTTGCTCCAATTAAATTGTGCGTGTTTCTATTCCAAACATGCGGCATCAATCCAACAGACATGAGTGCTTTGTCTGAAATAAAAGCAAGAAGAGTCCTGTGAGTTATAGGGTCATCTCCAATATCGTTACTGAATTTAAACCAAAACCCAAATTCTGGATCATATTCCCCAGGTTCAACAACCTTATGTAACTCTGGTGTTCGTATTTCTACGACTTTACTATCAAAGATAAGGCTATGCTGCTTAAGTGTTTCAATACTTATCTTTGGGTTATCTTTTGATAGTTTTTTAATATGCTCAATGTCAGGTAAAATATCATCTGGACCTCTTATATGCTCTGGCAAATTGATCTGATGGTTGACACCATTTTCCATTTTTTGAAATGATAGAGAGGCATTAAAAATAGCTTTTCCTTTTTGTTTTGCAACTACTCTGCGCGTTGAAAAACTTTTTCCGTCACGTATAGGGTCAACTTCGTATATAATTTGTGAGTTCAGATCTCCTGGGCGTAGAAAATAAGCATGCAATGAGTGTGGCCGCCTAATAGGATCAACAGTTCTTACTGCTGCATTTAAAGCTTGCCCTAGAACTTGTCCTCCAAAAACTCTTGGTAGGCCCATTCTGAGCGCTTCACCTGTAAAAAGGTAAGTGTCAATCTCCTCAACGTGCATTTTTGATAAAAATTCTTTTAATGTAAACATTATTATATATTCTATCTTTTTATTAAATATTACAAGCTCCACTTTTGCATGGACCTTATGCACTGATTTTGTAATGAAGGCGTATATAGACAATTAGAAATTTGAAATTAAACCTCGAATTGAAAAATTCTTTGTAATTTTGTTAAACTGATGATGATTTAAGAAAGTTGTGCAATGTTAAATAAACTAATCTCATTAGGATTAATATTAGGTTTGATTGTCGGCTTAGGCGCATCTATGACTGGAAATCAAATTTTGCACACAGTAGCAAAGACCTCCACACCATTAGGTCAGATATTTATAAATGCTGTAAAAATGGTGGTGATTCCACTTGTGGTTTCTGTAATATTTACCAGTATAGCTCGCCTCGGGGATCCAAAAAAATTAGGTAGTATTGGGGTAGCTACTCTTACATTCTACTGTGGAACACTTTTACCCGCTATCGTTATAGGGATGGGTGTTATGTTTTTGGGATTGCGGTTTATACCTGAGATTAAAATGCCTGCGAATGTTTACAGTCAAGTACCTGAATTACAGTCTGCTGTAGATTTTATTGTAAGTCTGATACCCGCTAATCCATTTTCTGCTGCATCTAATGGTCAAATACTTCCGCTGATAGTATTTACTGCTTTGCTTGCTGCTGCGACGGGAACGCTTGCTAGTGAAAAAAGAAAGAGAATGGTATTGGCAGCCGAAGATTTTAGTGAGGCTTTAATAAAGCTTGTATGGTGGATACTTTATCTAGCACCTTTAGGAGTATTTGGATTGGTTGCATCCTCTACTGCTTTGCTGGGATGGAGTCTTATCCAAAGTCTAATAGTCTTTATACTATGCGTATTGACGGGACTCTTTTTTTTACTAACATTTGTTTTTTTACCTATGCTAATAATTTATGTAAAAATGAATATATCTACATTTTTTAAAGGTAGTTTTGGCCCCGCTTCGATTGCCTTTTCCACTACAAGCACTGCTGCTGCTATTCCAGTTTCCCTTGAGCACACAGTTAGTAAGCTCAATGTTTCAAAACAAATATCAGACCTACTCATACCTCTTGGGGCATCAATTTATAGGCCAGGTAGTGCTTTGTTTCAGGGAGCTGCAATAATATTTCTGGCACATATTTATGGTGTAAGTTTATCTTCAAGCTCGTTAGGCGGAATAATTTTTGCAACGTTTTTAGTCTCACTTACAGTAGCACCAGTTCCATCCTCAGGTGTGGTGACAATGACACCAGCCTTGGCCACAATAGGGGTTCCAGTATCAGGCCTAGGCTTGATTCTTGGGATAGACCGTATTCCAGATATGATGCGAAGCTGTGTAAATCTGTTAGGGCAGATTGCTGCTACTATTATTGTAGAGCAGCATATAAAAAATAAAAATCAGTTTAATACTTAAATAAATTATAAATAATTGTATTAATCTTACTTAGATTGTAAAATTGCTCTTTCCCTATTTAAAAAGCCGCGCTATAGAGCGGGCGAATGCCAAATGGGGGGATAGCTCAGTTGGTTAGAGCCACCCGCTCATAACGGGTTGGTCGGGAGTTCAAGTCTCTCTCCCCCTACCACGCATTTATAATTTATAACCTAGTGTTGTGAATGCTAGAAACTATGAAAATACGACACTTAAAAATTATTTAGTCAAATGTTAAAGCTCTCTCTGAGAGAAAGACTTGACCTCCACCGAATTATATTTGGGTGTATTCCTTCTACAACTTTCTTTTTAACGACTCTCGCGAAATCCAAAGCACATGCTGCAGAGATATCTGCTATTGAGAATTTTTCTGTAGCAATGAACTCTTTTTCGAGAAGATGATTTTCAAGGGTAATAAAAAAATTATCTATCTGTTTTAAGCCTCTTATGGATAGATCTGGTATTTGTTTGTAATTGTATTTTCCTGGTAAAGCACGATCTTTCATGGCGGGGTTGGCATTTCTTAGGGCGCTTGCAATTGCCATTCCAAACTCATGATCTATCTTGGATTGCCATGATGCTATGACAGCTTTTTCATATGGTGTTGTTCCCAAAACGGGAGGTTCTGGATAAATCTCCTCGAGATAAGTTGCTATAGAGGCGTTATCTTTCAATATTTTTCCATCCTCAAGCTGCAATGCTGGAACAGTGCAATCAGGATTGATCTTGCGAAAATCATCCCCCATCTGTTCATTTGTCATGAGATTAATTTCAACAGTTTTATGAGGCACGTTTTTTTCGGCTAGTAATATCCTCGTTCGTCTCGGGCTTGGAGCGGTTTTACAATCGTAAAATATAATTGTCATGTTTTCCTTAATACCTCACACCTGCGATAGGCATGGTAATCATGGTATATATTGTTCCGGGTCGCCATCAGGTCCTATATTCATTACATAAAATTCTGCAAACTCAATAGTCTGTTTGGCTAATGCAAGATTGTAGTTTAGCTCGGTTACGTCAGCCGCATAGTCACGATTAGCTTTTCCTGAAAGATGATATTTTTTCCATTCTTTATCGAGCGCAATACGTTCTAAAATTACCTGATCATAAGGCTCTATGTCTCTCTGCAAGGCAACATAAATATCACCCTTTTCTTTACCTTTTTGAGGCTTAGCTGCTCTGGCCCAAAAGGAAACGACTATGACATCATTTTTTTTAATATCTTTTACCATATCATTTCGTGTTGCTATATCCCAATGATTAGGTTTTTTCTTTTTCACGGTAACTCTGTATGCTTGACCGCTGGGCGCTCCTTTTGATTCCACTATTTTAACCCTTTTGTCCGGCCCAAAGGTTTCCCACTGCCCAAAATCAAGACTGCTAACTAGAAACGGGAATGATCTTTGATCCTCTGGGTTATTTATTGTATCAGCAGTCGAGACTATATTTGATCCAAATATTGTGAGCGCAAAAGCAAGTAAAGTGAGAAATAGTCGGTTTAACATGTTATTCCTTTATAGTTTTAAATTTTTAGCTAGATTTTTTTTAAGCAAGAAGGTTCTCTAAGTATTTAATTTGTGCAGTAATCTCTTTTTTTGCTTCACATTTTTTACATTTTGAACCAATCTTTCTTAATTTTTTGAAGTGTTTGTTAGCTTCTTTCATATTATTATCTTGGTATTCCAATAAACTTAATCTGAAGTGAGCATCATACAAATTTTTTCTTAGCTTTGTGGACCTCAAAAGAGTTGCTTTGGCTTCATCTCGTTTTCCAAGTTTTAGTTGAGACATGCCCATCATGTAAATTTGGAAACCTCTATCTTCGCATGTTCGCGTTCCTTCATTGTCTGCGTCTCTAAAGTCTGAAGAGTTGAGTTGAATTTTCGGTATTACCGGTTGTGACGTCGGAGCTACAACTGCTCCGCCTAGTCCGCCAGAGGGTTGCGAAGGGACATCAATATCTGTTCCAACATCAGAACGAATAGTGCTGTCTCTTGCACCCTCAACTCCTGATATAAAGTTACGTTCAATTCTTAATGCGCAAAAAGCATTTTGT
>JBELEM010000009.1:32109-41451 GCA_042093735.1 Hellea sp.
TACAACTAAATTAGAAAGAGCGTGCATTATAAAAATTGATGAATTCCTCATGCGTTTTCATTTTCTTTGCTGCGTGCATCATAGCATTCTGCATGGAGTCTAGGCTGTGCTGTACTTGTTTTAAGGGTAATGAAGAAACAATTGGATCAATATTTTTTGGTATTAGGTTTTGTCCTAAGCAAACAGCTATCCAGCTTGGCTTCGAGAATAACTCGTCTTCATACCTAAATACTCTTCCCGCATTTTTGAAAAGTTCCATCTTATTTTTTAGGCTGTCTGGAATACTCATGTTCCTACAGTAATTCCAAAACTCACTATCGTTTCGTTCAGTTGCCTTGTAATGTAAAATAATGAAATCACGAACTTGGTGAAACTCTTTTAACATTTGTTTGTTGTATTCATTTCTTACTATGTCTGAAATTTCAGCTGTAGGAAATAGTGTAATAAATTTACTGATCCCTGCTTGAATGAGATAAAGGGAGGTAGATTCTAAGGGTTCCAAGAATCCCGCTGACAGACCAATAGAAATACAGTTCTTATTCCATAAACTTTTACGGCAACCTGTTTTAAAGCTTATCTTTCTTGGAGTTCCCATTAGCTTTGTGTCGATCCCATTTAACAGGACTTCTATGGCATCATTATCTTTCATAAATTTGCTGGAATAAATGTGTCCATTGCCTGTTCTGCGCTGGGTGGGTATTCTCCATTGCCATCCGGCAGATTTGGCGGTTGATTTTGTATAAGGTAAAAGTTCGCCATTACGTTCGCTTGCTACCGTTTGAGCGGTATCACATGGTAACCAGTGTCCCCAGTCGGTGAACGGCGTTTTAAGGGATTTGCCTGATAGTAGAGCTCGAAATCCCGTACAATCAAAAAAGAAGTCGCCTTCTACGGTCTGATTGTTATCTAGGTTAAGGCTGGAAATATTTCCTGTTTCTTGATCTAGGTTAACTTGCGTGACCTTGCCTTCCAAACGATTAATATGTCTTTTTTCCGCATAATTCCGTAAGAATTTAGCATATTTTGTGGCATCAATGTGATAAGCATATCGAAGGTGCGATAATAGTGATCTCGGGCTTTGCTCAGGCATCGCAAATTTATTATTATTACCGGCCACTGAGCAGATACTGTAGTCTTGTAACTTTGCAGTACTGCCTCCCTCTTGAGACCGAAGCCAAAATTGATGAAAATCAACCCCCTGCATGTCCACGCCGATATTACCAAAAGGATGAAAGTAAGAATCGCCAATCTGACCCCAATTATTAAATTCTATACCAAGTTTAAATGTGCCATCTGTTGCTTTTAAAAACTCTGCTTCATTTATTCCCAGCATGGCATTAAAATTTAACATATCAGGAATTGTTGCTTCCCCGACTCCAACTGTACCAATCTGTTCTGACTCTATTAATGTAATTTGTACATTATCAGGGCTTAAAATGCTTGATAAAGCAGCAGCTGACATCCAGCCGGCAGATCCTCCGCCAACGATAACAATATTTTTAATATTTTGTTGTTTAGATTTTTTCATTCTTATTCCTGAGGTATTTTATCAACCCTGTCATATATTTTTTGAGGGGGGGCATTTTGCTTATAGTAATGTTGTTAGCTAACTTTATGTTTTCTAAAATTTCTATAAGTTGATTTTCTTCGATCTTATCTGCTAGTGGATCATATCTATCAGGTACACGTCCCATGCCCAGGTGTATTTGAGTCCAGTCCTCATTATTAAATGGTTCAAGGTCATATTGGAGAATAACCCCTCTGCTTTTAAACTGAACTATTTTTCTTTTGAGTTTTTCATAGATCAATTTTTCAATTTTATTATCAAAGCTTTCATTGCGTATAATAGTTTGGGTGGATTTCAATGCATTCTCGAATGCTGAAGCATGTATGTAATCTTCTCTGAAGCGGCGGTTGTATTCCTTGCCTTCAACTTTCATATCGTGAGAAATTGGTATGAGTTCCAACATTCGTTCAATGTCCTTTAGCAAAAGCATAATGGGAGCTGGGGTTATTGGCGATAATATTGCAGCGCTGAGCCCTAATCGAAGGCAATTATGTTTCCACGGATTTTCAACAAAACCAGTTGTAACTATGGTACCCTTAGAGTTGCTGGTTGGGTATTTACTTTCTCGATCTATTTTATCTGATACGTTTGTTATACTTAAGGTATGAAGTTTATCTTGTAAAAATATTTTCGACGTCCAATTATCAAAAGAGCCATGAACTCTCCTACAGGAGTCTGAAATTTGGTTGCTTGGCACAGTATGTTCAGCAGCCTCAAGAGTTTGACTGTTTCCAAGCATACTTATTTTTTCATTAATTTTTGAATTACCATCAGTGCAGTCAACAAAAAAATCACCAGATATAGTCGCCCCTGAGGATAATCTTAAGGATCTAATTTCGCCATTAGACTTGTTTGCAGTTTCAATACTTCCTTTTTTAATTTTGATATTAAGACCATCTAATTTTTTATTAATAAGTTTGCGTAACTCCTTTGGTTGAAAATGATAACCATATTCGATGTTTTTTAATGGATTTTTTGGGTTTTGAGAGGGATGGGCGAAAACCCCATTTTTAGCCGCGCATACCGACATTATGTAAGGGCCAATTTCTGAGTAATCCTGATCTGTAGCAGAAATGCGAGTTAAGTAATGATGAAACATGACGCCCTGTAACACAGGAAGGGGCTGGTGCTGGCATTGATACCAGGTATTCTTTTCTTCACCCCAGTTATTATAATGAGTTCCTAGGGAAAAGGATGTATTAGTTTGAGTTAAGACTTCAATCTCAGATATACCCAGATTCAGTAAAAATGCATATGTTGATGCTGATGTGATGTTACCATAAAATATATCTTTTTCGTGGGTGCAAAGGGTGTCTATTAGGGTTAGCTTGGTTGTTTTTGGTAATGCTTTGGATAGAGCTAAAGCTGACAAAGCACCAGCTAATCCATTTCCGCATATAACAATATTTTTAATAGAAGAATTATTCATTACTTTTAATTAACTAAACTTGCACCAAAACTTTTCAAATATGAAGCATGGTCCGGTGTTCTGTTAACTGCTTCTCTGTTTTCATTTCTCAAATTATCTAATTTTGTTTTAATTGTATTGTAATCGAAATTATTCACCCTAGGGTCGTATGAATTTGGAAATAGATTTTGGCCAGCCATTACTGCTAACCAACTAGGGGGGTGAAATACACCATGTTCATATTTGGTCAAATAACCTCTGTTTAGCCATGCTTGAAGTTTATCTTCTAAGCTCGAAGGTAGCGTCATATTACGAAAAAACTTCCACATCTCACTATCATCACGCTGCGTTGCTACATAGTGTAGAAGCAAGAAATCGCGAACTCTATCAAAATTTAAATCCATTCGGCGATTATATTCCTCAATATCGCTTTGATGAAAGGATTTATCGGGGAACAGCTCTATTAATGCTGTTATACCCTCTTGTATCAGATGTATTGATGTGGATTCTAAAGGTTCCATAAATCCTCCAGACAAACCAATGGCTACCACATTTTTTTTCCATAATTCTTTTCTTTTACCTGTTTTGAAGTACAGCTGTTTTGGTTCTGTTATTGGATTACCTTCTAAAGTACTCAGCAGCTTATGAGTTGCTTCATCATCCGAAATGTATTTATCCCAGTAAACATAACCATTTCCTGTTCTATGCTGTAGTGGTATTCGCCATTGCCATCCTGCTTTTCTGGCTGTTGCTCTTGTGAAAGGTAAACTTGCTCCTTCCTGCTCACACTGAACAGCAACCGCTCTGTTGCACGGAAGCCAATTGCTCCAGTCCTCATAACCCGCCTTAAGCTTTTGTTCGATTAGTAATCCCCTAAACCCTGAACAATCTATAAAAATATCTGCTTCTATTTTTGTGCCGTCCTCAAGAAGTATTGAGTTAATGTTACCGCTCTCGTGATCTTGATAAACCTCTATAACACGACCTTCCGTTCTTTTAACTTTTCTTGCCTCAGAATATTTTCTCAAAAATTTGGCATACAGACCAGAGTCAAATTGGTATGCGTATCCGTAGTTAGAGCCAATTTTGTTAATATCACCATGCGGGTGTTGGAATTTACCAGATTCGGCAGCTAGCACTGGAAATGAGTGGTCGCAAAGTCTCGACTTGTGCCCTTTCTGCAACAGTCTTAACCAAAAATGATGATATTCAATGTTATGAATAGGCATTCCGTAGTCACCAAAAGGGTGAAGGTATTTATCCCCGAGTTTACCCCAATCGCAAAATTCTATACCTAATTTGAAAGTAGCGCGGGTGGAAAGCATAAATTCTTTTTCATCTATACCTAAAGAATTATTAAAATATCTAATGTGTGGAAGAGTGGCTTCCCCAACTCCAACCGTGCCAATTTTATCCGATTCTACAAGCTCTATAGATATACCTAAGTCACTGAATTTATTTGATAAACCTGCCGCAGTCATCCATCCAGCTGTGCCGCCGCCTACGATACAAATTTTTTTAATTTTCAAAACATTTGCTCCTTATTTTTAGGCTTTTTCGGGTTCAGTTAAAGTATTTTAACGCGGAAAATCATCACCATAGGCTATCTTTTACAGCCTTTTTACAACGTGCCAAATGAGCGCATTAAGATAAACATTTGCGAAAAAATGATCTGCAAAGCTGCGTCATCATATATCAACTAAAATTTAATGAAAGGTAATTGACAGCGCTGTCAAATTAAGCTTTAGTAGCAACAAAGTTAATATTTTAACTAAAATAATACTTCACAAAGAAGTACGCCGTAGGGCAATAAGGGAGAAAATAGTGAATTCTAATATTAATGCGTCAGTAGAACGTTTAAATAAGCTAGCGCTGTTGGGTACAACAGCATTAGTTGCGAGCTTTGGTTTGTTGTCACCTGTATACGCACAGGAAGATACAGCTTCTGCAGAGGAAACATATGTAGAAGAAGAAGGCGAAGTAGTAACCACTGGCATTCGTCAAGCTATCAAAACTGCAAGAGACCTTAAGAGAAATGCCGATACAGCAGTTGACTCTATTACTGCCTCCGACGTTGGCGCTCTTCCTGACTTATCAGTTGCTGAGGCACTAGCTCGGGTTCCTGGAGTAGTTGTTCAACGCTTCGGTCTTGGCGGCAGCCAGGGTGACTTCCCATCACCTGAAGGCGGAGGCAACCTTATCCGTGGTCTTACTTTAGTACGTTCCGAATTTAATGGTAGAGATGCTTTCTCAGCAAATGGCGGCCGGTCTTTAGACTTCGGTACTGTTCCTCCAGAATTGATAGGCGCTGTTGATGTTTACAAGAACGCTTCAGCAGACCTTATCCAAGGCGGTATTGGCGGCACTATTAACCTGCGTTCACTGGAGCCATTTGATAAGACAGGATCCTTTGTTTCTGCATCAATAGATGGCACTTATACCGACCTTCGTAATGAGTGGAGCCCAGATTACAGCGTAATCGCCAGTAATCGCTGGGATAGTACTAATGGAGAGTTCGGTTTACTAGCATCATTCTCATCATCTGAATTACAGTCAGATCTCCACGGTTTCCAAGTAGGCCAGCTGTTACCTATAGCAACTGCTAATGGCATCGTTGGTGTTCCTGGTGGTTTCCAGCTTCGTACAAACGAAGTTGATAGAGGCCGAGACAGTTACTACGTAGCTGGCCAGTGGCAAAATAACGATGGTACTTTTAAAGCAACAGCTAAATTTGCGCGTATCGAAAATAGTGTAGACCAGGACGAGAGAACATTAGAGTTTTTCCCTGATGGCGAAAGCTTTTTCCCAGGTAACCCTCCAGGCAACCTTACCAATTTAGCGCCAGGATTTACAACAACACCTTTCTCTGCAGAAGTACCATCATGTAACGGCGCTAATGATCCAAACTTTGTTTGCGAAACAACTTACGCACTAACAGGACTTTACGAAACGGGTGTAATTTCTAACAACTTACGTGACTGGACTGGTGCTAACGGAGCTAATTTCACTAACTTAGCTATTCACCAGAAAGACCGTTCAGTAACAGATGATATGTCTTTGAATATCAAATGGCAGCCTTCTGATAGATTGTTCATCAATATTGATGCTCACAAGACAACAGCTGAGTTTACTAAAGAGCGTCTCTGGGGCGGCACACGTTTCTTCTCTGATTTTACAATAAATCCAGATTTAGATAATCCTCAAGTAGAACTTATAGGCGCTGCTAGTAACCCATATTTGACAAGAACTGGTGGTCAGGCATCAGCAACGGACGCTCTGAACGATCCAAGAAATGCTTACCTTCTTTTCTCAGCAGATGAGTTCAATGATAACGAAGGTGATATGTACGCTGTTAAAGCCGACGTTGAGTATGAATTTGACGGCGACGGATGGTTTGACTCTATTGAATTTGGCGCTCGAATTGCTGAACGAGACCAGACAAACCGCTCAGCGGGTCTAAACTGGGCATCTGTTGCAGCTCCTTGGGCTGGTGGCTATATGCCAATGGCCGATTTGACTCAAGGTGGATATGAGGAAGTAGATTTTACTGATTTCTTCCGTGGTAACACAGTTGTAGGTGCCAATACATCCGTACTATTTGTAGATAGAGCTCTGTTGCAAAACTATGATGCGTGGGTTTCATCGCTTCAAGGCGAACCATTACTTGGTTCTGGAGTAAATGGAGCTGGTAATCCACAAATCGGTGATTGGCAGCCTCTTCGTATTAATGGTGTTGTTGATTATGATAACCGCGGCCTGGTTGGGTCAATCAAGGAGAAAACTCAAGATCTCTATGCAAAACTAGATTTTGGTAATGAATTTGATAATGGTATGTCAATCGATGGTAACGTGGGTATTCGCTACACTACTACAGATGTTCAAGGAACAGGCGGGACTGATTACATAAATATCACAGGAGCTAATGAAGCAGTATTTGCTCCTGGCACTGTTGCTTATTTTGACCAAGCAGACACATCCTTTGATGGTGAGTTTAATACTACTGATTACTGGCTTCCATCTTTCAACGCTAAATGGAACTTAAATGATGACGCCTTAATTCGTTTTGGGGTAAGTAAGGGAATAACACGTCCAAATGTTGCACAGTTAAGAGCTGATCAGGTTGCAGTTGCTAACCTTGGTTATGATGTGGACGATTCTGTAGTACCTGGCATTATACAAGCGATTACACCACAGCAAATTAGTATCTATGGTGGTAACCCGGATCTTGACGCTATTACATCGTGGAATTTTGATGTGTCATATGAACATTACTTCGGTGATGACAACTCATTTACGCTCTCATTATTTAAGAAGAACATCAAAAATAATATAGTCTATGCTTCTCAAACTATTGGTACTGAAACACTTGATGGTGTGGAAGTTCCAGTTGTATTTAATGGTGATTTAAACCAGGACGAAGCTGAAATTCAAGGTTTTGAGGTTGCTTATACTCAGTTCTTTGACGAGCTACCTGGATTATTTTCAAATTTAGGTTTACAGGCTAACTATACATATATTGAAGCTAAAACTAATCCGCCAGCAGCTATTGCTGATGCGAATAATGATGGTATCCCTGACTCATTTGAAAGAATATACCGCTTTGGCGTTCAGGACTTCTTAGGCCTCTCTGATCATTCAGCTAACTTGATTGGTATATACCAAGATGAACAGTTCGAATTCAGGCTCGCATATAACTGGAGGTCAGAATATTTGAGCTCATACCGTGATTATGTAACCGGCGCTCCTATAATTCAGGAAGAAAGAGGTTACCTCGATGCATCTGCAAAGTATGACTTTAATGATAATTTGCAGTTCCGTGTGCAGGTTGCCAATATTCTAGATACAAAGGCTAAAGCATCTCAGCAGATTTCGGCTGATGGCCAACGCTTTGGAAGAACTAGCTTTGTCGGAGATCGACGTATTAGAGTTGGTCTAAGGTATCAGTTCTAATTGAAAAAAATGTTTTAATGGAGGGCTTGTCCCTCCATTTTTTTTGTAATTTTTTATGAATAATAGACTTCGAATAAAAAATTAAACAAACATAACTCATGCGGTGTTAGTAATAGTTACGAACTTAGTTTTATTAGGTATTATTATGCGATATTCAGATATCTGCCTTACAATGCTGATCAATGTACTCTTGATGTGAGGGCAGCGTGTTCAAACAGGCGGCCCAGGTCTTATGAATTTCGGACATACGTTTATCTAATTCAGACGCCGGCATTATGTTAGCATTTGGATGAAACCTTTTTGGATGCATATTTTGTCCATGCATAACGGCAAACCAGCTCGCATCACCGAAGAGTTCATTATCATGACGATAGAGTCTCGCGTTTTCCAAATAAATTTCCATTCTCTCTTTAAGAGTTCTAGGTATTTTCATATTCCTACAATAGTTCCAAAATGGAGTATCGTCTCTTTCTGTGGCTTTATAATGAAGTATTAAAAAATCTCTGACCTGTTCATATTCTAGTAAAGTTCTTTCGTTGTAATAATTTGTATCTGCTTCATTAAAGTGCTTATCAGGAAAATTAGTCATTAAACGCGCTATTGCTGTTTGGATAAGGTGTATTGATGTAGACTCTAAGGGTTCCAAAAAGCCAGCAGCTAGGCCCAACGCAATAACGTTTTTATTCCATGTTTTCTTTCTTATTCCAGTTTTAAACCTTAATTGTTTATGAGTACCAATTGGTTTGCTATCCATACCTTTGTGAAGAGTTTTTAACGCCTCATCATCTGAAATATAATCGTTACAGTAGACATGTCCATTTCCTGTTCGTGATTGTAAAGGTATACGCCATTGCCACCCTGCTTCTTTAGCGGTAGCTTTTGTGTACGGTATCGGGTCTCCAGCTTTTTCACTCGCCTGTGCTACAGCGCTATTGCAGGGTAAATAATTAGACCAATCGTTATATCCAGTTTCTAGTGTTTGTTCAATTAAAAGCCCCCTAAACCCTGAGCAATCAAAAAATAAATCTCCTTTTACAATTTGACCATTCTCTAATTGAACGCTTTCGATAAACCCGTTCTCTGGGTTTTGAAGTGATTTCACAATTTTGCCTTCGATACGTTTGACCCCATTTTTTTCTGAGAACTCTCGCATGTACTTGGCATATAGTGTTGCATCAAAGTGAAATGCATAATCGATAGTGCTAAGTGGGGATTTTTTTACATTCTGTGGCCTATGAAATTTACCTGCTTTAGCTGCCATAATTTGTAAATTATATTCATCGATTGGAATATGGCTTCCCATTTGTTTTTGTCTCAACCAATAATGGTGGAAGCGCAACCCCCCCATAGGCACTCCATATGGTCCAAAAGGGTGGATATAACTTTTTCCAAGTTTATCCCAGTTAACGAATTCTAT
>JBELEM010000009.1:41551-62711 GCA_042093735.1 Hellea sp.
TATACTTTTTACTAATTTTCATGTGTTTTTTAATATCATCTACTGACTTATAAATACCAGCTTGCAACCCTACTAAGTAAGCAGCACCTAATGCTGTTGTTTCTTTCGAAGAAGGGCATTCTATCGACATATTAAGTATATCTGACAGGTATTGGACCATCCATTGGTTTTCTACCATACCGCCATCAACCTTCATTGAATTAAGTGAAATACCATCCTCTAACATTGCTTTTATTAAGTCGTACGTTTGATAACATGTTGATTCAATTGCTGCTCTAGCTATATCTTCCCTACCTGTATCCCTAGTTATACCAAATAATGCACCGCGCGCTTCGGGATCCCAATGAGGGGCGCCTAATCCAGTAAAGGCAGGTACAAGGTATACACCTCTATTGGTATTATGCTGATTACAAAGTTGTTCTACATCTGGAGCTTCTTTAATGATTTTAATTCCATCCCTTAACCACTGTACGGCAGCACCTGCGATAAATATTGAGCCTTCTAAGGCATAAGTAACTTCTCCATTTATACTATAACAGATTGTTGAAATTAGATTATTTTTTGACTTAATACATTCATCGCCAGTATTGAGAATTACAAAACAGCCAGTTCCATATGTGCTTTTTATGTCCCCCCTAGCGAAGCAATTTTGTCCAACGGCTGCTGCTTGTTGATCACCGATAGCGCTAAGGATTGGAATAATTTCGCCTAGTAAAGATATATCAACACTACCAAAATCATCTGCAGAGTTTTTTACTTCAGGTAGAACAGATATGGGCACTTTGAATAATTTGAGTAAGTCCTTATCCCATGTCTGATTGTGAATATTATATAGGTTGGTTCGGCTTGCATTAGTGGCATCAGTGTAGTGCGATTTACCTTTCGTTAGCCTCCAGATTAAAAAAGTATCAATTGTTCCAAAGGCAAGTTCTCCGTTGACGGCTTTGTCTCTTGCTCCTTCAATATTATCCAATATCCAAGAAATTTTGGTGCTGCTGAAGTAAGGGTCAATAAGGAGACCTGTTTTTGAGTTCAGCTCATTATTAGAATAATTAAGCTTAATTTCCTCACAGGTTTTGGCTGTTCTGCGATCTTGCCAAACAATTGCATTGTAAATTGGCTTTCCTGTAAGCCTATCCCAGATGACTGTTGTTTCACGTTGGTTGGTAATGCCCAAGCCAGTGATCTCATAGGAATTTTCTTTAGCGAACTCATAAGCGGATTTCAAAGTACTAAGTGTGCTATTCCAAATATCTTCTGGATTGTGTTCAACCCATCCATCTTTGGGGTAGTGTTGGGGAAACTCTTTTTGTGCTATATATAGAGTTTCACCTTCTAATGAAAATACTAATGTACGTGAGCTTGTTGTACCTTGGTCTATTGAGATTATCACCTTATCCATAAATTAATTTAAACTCTTTAGGTTGATATCGTCAAACCTTAAATAACCCATTCCTGTTGGTCTAAATCACATTAGATAACAAATAGAGTTAGTTTAAAGTGAAATGGATTGTTTACATAATGCAATCAAATAAATTATATCCATTATATGGAAATCCTGTTAGAAGCGCCATTGCAACTGCTAGTTACTTATATAGCCTTAACTTTGATCATCCAATTAAGATATTTTCTAATTGTTGGCCCATTACATTGGATGCTGTGGAATAGCAAATTTTACTTTAAAAATGCTATAAAACTATCGAAAGTACCTCCTAACCCTAAAACTATAAAGCATGAGATCAAACTCTCTTTGATTAGTTCTTTTATTTATGCCGCCCCTACCGCAGTAGTTTTAGAGTTATGGAAAGAAGGAGGTACTGCTATATATTCTACCGCTCCCGCAGACATTATTGGTTGGCTTTGGGTTCTTCTAAGCATGTTAATTTACTTATTCGTTCAAGATGCATGGTTCTTTTGGACACACAGGTTAATGCACTCCCGCAAATTTTTTAAATGGACACACGCTGGGCATCATAAATCTATACAGCCTACGCCATGGGCTAGTTTTTCTTTCGACCCGTTGGAGGCTCTCAGTTCTGCTTGGCTTTTACCCGTATTAGCACTGATTATTCCAATTCATATATACGCAGCCTTAGCTTTACTGATGATTATGACTGTAAATGCTATTTTTAACCATGCCGGGTGGGAAATATATCCCCAAAATTGGCTTGATGGCTGGTGGGGTAAAAACATCATAACTGCTAGCCATCACAATCTACATCATACTAATTTTAAAGGTAATTATGGCCTCTATTTTAGGTTCTGGGATAAGCTTTGTGGTACAGATGTCGGCTTATTTAAAGGATAGAATATCTATATATTCAGGTTTTTACGAATTGCTTTTGAGTTTCTCTAGCTCATCTCTTAATTCAGCGGCTTTTTCAAATTCTAAATTCTCTGCTGCCTTGAACATTTGTTTTTCAATATCAGCCATTACGGTTATAATGTTATCCCCTCCTTTGAATCCAGATGAATTTTCGATGAATTTCTTTTTAATTTGTCCTGTCGGAGTAAAACGATTTGCTTCATCCTTAATTCTCTGTGCATCCTGACTATCCCCAACTGTGTCAGCAACCCCGCGAAGCACAGTTTTAGGCGTAATATTATTCAACTCATTATGCTTTACTTGTCTGGCCCTGCGTCTGTCCGTTTCATCTATAGCCCTCTGCATTGACCCTGTAACGCGGTCTCCATAGAGAACTACTCTGGCTTCACTATTTCTAGCTGCCCTACCTATGGTTTGAACTAACGATGTCTCGCTTCTAAGAAAGCCCTCTTTGTCCGCATCTAGGATGCCAACGAAAGCACATTCGGGTATATCTAATCCCTCTCTGAGTAAATTAATACCAACCAAAACATCAAACTTCCCTAAGCGTAGATCCCTTATTATCTCTATTCGCTCAAGTGTATCTATATCGCTGTGCATATAGCGTACACGAATGGATTGATCATGCATGTAATCAGTCAGATCTTCTGCCATTTTCTTAGTCAACGTGGTTATTAAAGACCTAAATCCTCTACTAGCAACTTCTTTAACCTCATGAATAACATCATCTACTTGGCTAGCCCCGTTAGTAGATACGGGTCTAATTTCAACTGGTGGATCAATCAATCCTGTAGGCCGTATCACTTGCTCAGTAAATATTCCCTGAGTTCGTTGCATTTCCCATTTTCCTGGTGTGGCAGATACATGAACAGTTTGTGGGCGCATAGCTTCCCACTCTTCAAATTTTAAAGGTCGGTTGTCCACGCAGCTCGGCAATCGGAAGCCATGTTCGGAAAGAGTTGATTTTCGACTAAAGTCACCTTTACTCATTGCCCCTATTTGGGGGACAGTCACATGACTTTCATCAGTAAAAAGGATAGCATTTTCTGGTAAGTATTCGAACAGGGTAGGGGGAGGTTCACCGGGAGCTCGTCCTGTAAGGTACCGAGAATAGTTTTCTATACCCGTGCAGAAACCTTGTGCTGCTATCATTTCCAAATCAAATTCAGTTCTTTGTGCTATCCTCTGTGCTTCAAGTAATTTTTTGTTATTGTTATAATAATTTAAACGGTCTTTTAATTCGCTTTTGATACCTTTCATAGCTGATTGAACGGTGGGCTTTGGGGTTACATAGTGGGAGTTTGCATAAATCCTGACATTTTCTATTTTTTTACTACTTCTACCTGTTAATGGATCAAAAACAGTAATAGAGTCGATTTCATCTCCGAAAAAATCAAACCTCCATGCAGTATCATCATAATGAGCAGGAAATAATTCAATTGTATCACCTCGGACACGAAAGGAACCCCTTTGAAAGGCTAAATCATTCCTTTGATATTGTAATTGTACTAGTTGCGCGATGAAGTCTCTGGAGTTAATTTCCTGACCATTTACAATATCGATAGTCATTGCAGTGTATGTTTCAACAGAACCAATACCATAGATGCAAGATACAGATGCGATTATTATACAGTCATCACGTTCAAGTATAGCCCGTGTTGCAGCATGCCTCATTCTATCAATTTGTTCATTTAGGGAACTATCTTTTTCAATGAATGTATCTGTTCTTGGTACATAAGCTTCCGGTTGGTAGTAATCATAATAAGATACAAAGTACTCTACAGCATTATCTGGGAAAAAACTTTTAAATTCAGAATATAATTGGGCTGCAAGAGTTTTATTCGGTGCCATAATTAACGCGGGGCGCTGCTGTTTTTCTATTATTTTGGCCATTGTGAATGTTTTTCCTGACCCTGTTACCCCCAGCAACACTTGGTCCCTGTTTAATTGGTCAAGTCCTTGGCAGAGATCTTCTATGGCTGCGGGTTGGTCCCCTGCTGGTTCGAAATCACTAACTAATCTGAACTTCTTACCGCCTTCAGACTTTAAAGGTCTCTCTGGTCGATGAGGTTGCCACTCTTCTGATTCATTGATTTTCTGATTCACTGTGAGTTCTGACATTTAACTAAAATAGTCCTAAAAATTTCTAATACAAGTTATTGTAATGGATTTAACCTTACGGGTTTGAAGCTTTTCCTATGAATGGGTGATGAGCCTAGTAAGGAAAGTTTTTGCAAGTGTAGTTTTGTTGGATAACCTTTATGTGTTTCAAATTTATAACCAGGAAATCTATTTTCTGCCTCAAGCATTAGTTTGTCCCTTGTGACTTTGGCTATTATTGATGCAGCAGCAATTGATAAACTCAAACTATCTCCTTTAATTATACATTCGGTCTTCATTGGTAAAAATGGAGCTTTATTTCCATCAATTAGTGCTACGTCAGGCAATACATTTAAAGACAATACAGCTCTTTTCATGGCTGAGAGACTGGCATGAAGTATATTTAGTCTGTCTATTTCTTCTGGTTCAGCAATACCAATTCCGATACTAGAAGTTCGAGCTATATCTAGGAATAAACTTTCGCGTTTATTAGTATTTAAAACTTTACTGTCGTTTAATCCCAAAGGGTAGTCAGATGGGTTTAATACAACTGCTGCAGCAACTACTGGTCCAGCAAGTGGCCCTCTCCCTGCTTCGTCAACTCCGCATACAACTCCTTTATATGCAGATTCAAATAAAAAACCTGGAAATTTTTTTTTCGAGTTTACCATATCATAGATCTATCAATTTAAATTTTTTATCTATTGCCACTAAAGTCATAAGAGGCAAATAGGTAAATATGATTTGCGTAGTTATACCAACATTAAACTGTATTGAGCAGATATCCACTTTATTACCACAGTTAAAAGTTTTTAGCCGTGTGGTCGTAGCTGATGGAGGCTCTATAGATGGAACTATGCAATACGCTGCTAAAAATGCAATAGTTGCTTTGGGTGCAAATGGTAGGGGGAGCCAACTGGCACTAGGGGCTAAATATAATTGTGATACGCAGTGGTATTTTTTTATCCATGCGGATAATGAGCTTCCCGCTGATATAAATAATATTATTACTCAGCAAATTGCAAAACATCCAACTTCTGCCGGTTATTTAAAGTTTAAGGCTAAATCCAACTGTTTTTCGGCCAGAATATTAAATACACTTGTAACGATTAGGTGCTTCTTATTGGGTTTGCCTTATGGAGATCAAGGGTTGCTGATATCAAAAAATATGTACGATGATTGTGGTGGTTATCCTCCTCAAATGTTATTTGAGGACGTTGCGCTGATAGAGGAAATAAAGAAGCGCTTTGGCAGGAGGGCTTTAAGGCCTATGAAGGGGTATATGTTAATTGATATAACAAAGCATTTACGCGATGGCATCTTTAGGCGCGGATTTAAAAATTTAGGTCTTCTTTTAGCATATAAAAGGGGTGTTTCAGTGAAAAAATTAGCAGAAACATATCGCACTAATAGATGAAACCACGTGTTTATATTTTTTCAAGAGCTCCTATTTTTGGATTAGCTAAAACTAGGTTGGCAGCTGATATAGGTAAAGTGCATGCGCATAGAATTTATAAAGCTATGATCGCAAAGGTAATTAAAAGGACTAAAGATTCACGGTGGGAAGTTATCATTTCTGGAACACCTTCAAAAAGTTTAGGTGAAGTAATTGAATGGCAGGGCTTAAGGCAAGTCTCACAGGCTAAAGGTACTTTATCGGATAAGCTTAATAAAATTTTTAGAAAAAAAGGTCCAATAGTTGTAATTGGAACTGACTGCCCTCAGTTAAATCAAAAAGATATAGCTGCAGCATTTAAGGCTCTGAAATCTCACGATACCGTTTTTGGCCCTGCTGAGGATGGTGGTTTTTGGTTAATTGGTATGCACGCGCCATTAAAAAAAGACATATTTAGTAATGTTAGATGGTCTGATAGAAATACTCTTAATGATGTTTTATCAAATACAGAGGGTTCTGTTTTTCATCTAAGGAAATTAACTGATATTGATGATTTGAATTCTTTGTTATCGGTCAGAAAGGCTTTTTAAAACAGTAGTTAAAAGGAATATCTACTTCTTATAATAGATGGTTTCTCTGAAGTTTACTAATGAGTCATTCTTTTTACATGATGCAGATAGCATATCTACTATTAGAGGTGTGATTAATAAAGGGTTTGGAACTTCCTCTGGATTTTCTCCTGGCATAGCTTTTGCACGCATCGCGGTTCTCATTGCGCCTGGATTTAATAAATTAACCTTCAAGTCAGTTATTTCCACTTCTTTTGCATAGCATGAAACAAAAGCTTCTAAAGCCGCTTTTGATGCAGCGTATGCTCCCCAATATGCAGGATGGCTGTTTGCAACACTTGATGTAAGAAATAATGCCCTTCCTGATTTTGATGCTTTGAGTAGGGTATCTAGTGAACGAATTAGCCTGTAATTTGCTGTCAAATTTACGGATATTATTTCATCCCACTTTTTAGGTACTGTATGAGATGCCAAAGTTATTTCACCCAGAGTTCCAGCATTAGCAAGCAATCCATCCAGCTTACCCCATCGATCATGAATAACTTTTCCAAGTTGATCTATGCCATCAAGGTTTTTTAAATCCATTGGAACAAGTGTACATTCTCCTCCTAAAGATTGAATTGCATCATCAAGATCTTCCAAACCGCCCTGTGTTCTGGCAGTTGCTATAACGTGTGAGCCCGCTTTTGCGAGCGCTATTGCTGATTGATATCCTATGCCGCGTGATGCACCTGTCACAAGCGTAACCCGACCTTTCATAGTCTGACTACTCATATTTTCAAGCAACCTCAACTAAAAATGAAAGTTGATTGGTAGAGTCTAAAAGCTTACGGTCACGGTCAATTAGAGGTGTTGGGTAGTCACCTGTAAAGCAATGGTCAGTATACTGTGGAGTATTTAGTTCTCTAAATTTTTCCCCCATTGCCCAATAAAGACCTTCAACTGATAAAAACCCTAGACTATCTACCTCCAGCATTTCTGTCATGTCTTCAAGAGAGTAGTTGGCTGCTATAAGTTTCTCCTTTGTTGGCATATCAATGCCATAATGATCTGGGTGTTTAATAGGCGGAGAAGCTGATCTAAAATGCACCTCTTTTGCTCCAGCAGCTTTAATCATACGAACAATTTTAGTTGATGTAGTACCTCTTACAATTGAGTCATCAACGAGTAAAACACGTTTTCCTTCTATCATAGCTCGATTTGCGGAATGTTTCAAACGCACTCCCATGTCTCTAATCTGTTGTGTAGGTTGAATAAAAGTTCGCCCTACATAATGATTGCGAATAATCCCTAGTTCAAATGGAATTCCTGTTTCCTGAGAAAAGCCAAGTGCAGCCGGTACTCCACTATCTGGAACAGGAATTATTACATCAACATCTGCAGGGGCCTCCATTGCTAATTTCTTTCCCATTCGTTTTCTAACATCATAAACGCTTTTTCCATTCACTACACTGTCAGGGCGAGCGAAATAAACAAATTCAAAAATACAGGGCCTTGGTTCACTCTTTGGAAATGCCCTGAAAGAACGAATGCCGTCAGAGTTTATTGCCACAACTTCCCCTGGTTCAACTTCTCTGACAAATTCAGCTGATATCATGTCTAGTGCTACTGTCTCTGAGGCCAAGACATAGCTATCACCAAGTCTTCCGATAAGTAGTGGACGTATTCCGAGTCTATCTCTTGCGCCAACTAAAGTGTTTTTAGTCATGCCGACGAAAGCGTAACCCCCCTCAACCTGACGGATGGCAGAGATAAAGCGGTCTATGAACTCTCCACTTTTACCCCGCGCAATCAAATGAAGTACTACCTCTGTATCGGATGTGCTTTGAAATAATGCTCCTGCTTCGTTTAGTTGGTCTCTAATAGTATAGGCATTTGTGATATGACCATTATGAGCTAATGCAAATCCTCCGGAATGAAATTCTGCATACAAAGGCTGAACGTTTCTTAGCGTTCGTTGACCACCGGCTGTAGAGTAACGATTATGACCAATAGATATAAACCCAGGTAAACGACTTGAGGGGTCATCGCCTGTAAAATTGTCACCAACTAGCCCAAAGTGTCGTTCCGTGTGAAAAGTGTCCCCATCGCTTGTTGCAATTCCGCAAGCTTCTTGTCCTCGGTGTTGTAGTGCATGTAGTCCGAGCGCGGTCATGGAGGCAGCGTTATCTATTCCAAAGATTCCAAAGACGCCACATTCTTCTTTTATCTTATCTTCATCAGGGTCAAAAGTGCAGTGCGGGTCTTCACTAGAATTAACCATCATTTATTTTCCTTAAATAAATCGTCAAGCTTACTTTTTTTTAGTTGTTCAGCGTATGAACGCATTTTTGCAAAAGGCAAGGTTTGAATCTTATTACTTATTAAATTAAGTAGAGGGTAAATAGTTGAATTCTTATAAATATCGGGTAGTTTAACTTCCGTTGCATTTAGTTGCTCTTTCATAAATTTTGGCATCTTTTTCATTATTTCTTCTGTAATTGTTTCAGGGTTGCTTTTCATAAAGTTTCTAAAGCTTTTTGCATCTTGCGATGCTCGGTATTGAGACGTGAGTAACATTACGCCGAGAGATGCTATAATGAAACCTCTCATGAGGCCAAAAAATGCCCCAAGAACATTATCAATAATGCCAGTATCTTTTCCGGTTAAGGAATTTAATGTTTTTCTTAGAGTAAAAAACAAAATTGCATATGTAAGAGAGAAGGTTCCAATACCAACGATAGTATTTGCTAGCCATATTGGAGAAATTAATTCTTGAGCCGCATAGCCAAAGCTTCCGTAAATTATAAAAGTTGTGAAAGCGGCTAATAGTAGAGATAGGATAGAGGCTAGCTCACGTTTGAGGCCTCGCTTAAATGCAAGTAAACTTGATATCAATAAGATGAGCAGAACAACTATATCAAAGCTGTTGTAATGCCATACCCCAATGTTCATTACTAAATTCCACCATTTAAGCGGCTTTTATACCCATTCCCCAAGCAGAATCATCTTTTAAGCCGCGTTCTGCGCTTATCTCTACACGGCTTATTAAATCTGGCAAAGCTCTGATTGTAATTATTGGCATTATTGAGGTAAGATTTTTTTCTAATTTCTTTGATATATTTGATGTAATTGCAGTTTGAAAGCCAAGTTTACTTGCTTCTTTCAATCTTGCTTCTGTGCGCCCTACTGGCCTCACATCGCCAGAGAGGCTAATTTCGCCAAACACTACGCTATCTTTTGGTAAGGGTATGTCGAATGCTGAGGAGGCAATAGCCGCTGCAACAGCAAGATCTGCGGCGGGTTCATTTATCCTCAACCCCCCAGCAACATTTAAGTAAACATCTTTGTTCGCAAAACTCACACCACAGCGTGCTTCAAGTACGGCTAATACCATTGCTAAGCGTCCATTGTCCCACCCAACAACTGCTCGCCGTGCAGTACCAAAAGCTGCTGGAGCAACTAGAGCTTGTATTTCCGTAAGAACAGGTCTTGTACCTTCTAAGCCCGCAAAGATAGAGGTCCCGGTGGAAGCCGCGCCACGACCATCCAAAAATAATGCAGACGGATTAGCTACTTCTGAAAGACCGTTTTCTCTCATTTCAAAGACGCCTATTTCGTCGGTGGGGCCAAATCTGTTTTTATGTGCTCTTAATATTCTAAATTGATGGGCCCTATCACCTTCGAAATAAAGCACAGCATCAACCATATGTTCCACCACTCTTGGCCCTGCAATTTGTCCATCCTTTGTTACATGGCCAACTAAAATAACGCATGCACCACTTTTCTTGGCAAACCTAGTTAATTCTTGGGCGCAGGCCCTTACTTGGGTTACAGTCCCTGGTGCAGCGCTGATTTGATCAGTCCAAAGGGTTTGTATGGAATCAATTATAATAATATCTGGTTTTTCAATCATTAGTCCGTCTAATATGGGGCCAAGTGAAGTTTCTGATGCAAGTGACACAGACGCATTTTCAAAGCCTAGACGTTTAGCTCGCCTTCTAACTTGATCCACGCTTTCTTCTCCTGATATGTATGCTGTTTTAAAGCCAGAGTGGGCCGTTTTTCCAGCTGCTTGGAGTAAAAGTGTGGATTTACCGATACCTGGATCTCCGCCAACTAATATAGCTGAACCAGGAACAAGACCACCTCCTGTAACCCTATCAAGTTCTGAAATCCCAGACTTTAGGCGCGGTACGTCAATGCTTTCACCATTAAGGCTAACAAAATCTATATTTCTTTTATTTTTACTTTTTGGTCTCGTGTGCTGTGTAGTTGCTTCTTCGAATAAAGTATTCCACTCGCCGCAGCTGTCACACCTTCCTGCCCATTTGGTATGAACTGATCCGCATGATTGACATATAAAGTAAGAACTAGGCTTAGGCATATTTGTTTCCATTTTTTTTCTAAATAAGCTTAATATTTAGAAAAAGTCAATAAATGTTTATGCTTTGTTCTTTTTAAAATATGTTAAATGTTAGTTAAATTGCGTATTTAAAATATGCTTTAAGTACGCAATTAATGATTAATTTTATTATTATTGTGCATTATGCGTATTTTGTGATTGCAAAAATGACGTTTTGATTGCACGTACATACCAAGATAATTTTAATAGATGGTGAAAAGTAAATGGATTCTATAGAATATGACGTACTGGTAGTTGGTTCTGGTGCGGGAGCATTAACTGCAGCTATAACAGCTCATGATAACGGTGGTAATGTTTTAGTTGTTGAAAAGTCTGATATGTATGGCGGTACATCAGCCACCTCGGGCGGAGGTATATGGATACCGTGTAATCATCTTATGGAGGTGCATGGGGAAACTGACACTCCTGAAGCTGCCTTGGAGTATTTGAAGGCATGTGTAGGAGATAAGGTTTCTGACAGTCGATTGATGTCTTATGTTAAGAATGCCCCTAAAATGCTTAAAGACTTAGAAGACAAGTCAGATGTAAAGTTTGTTTCAACACCTTATGCTGATTATCTTACAGAAAAACCAGGCAGTAAAGATGGCTGGCGCACTCTTGACCCTCTTCCAATGTCAGCAACAAAATTAGGTAAAGAATTTTTAAATATGCGACCCCCTCATCCCCAAACAATATTTGGTGGTTTTACAATAACGGTGAATGAGGCAAAAAAAATTATCACGCGATCTAAGGGCTGGAAATGGATAATGGCAAAGTTAATGATATCCTATCGTTTGGATATTCCAATGCGAATGAAATCCAAGAGACATCGTCGTTTATGTTTGGGAAATGCTCTTGTAGGGCGGTGTCTGACTTCTGTTTTTAAGCGAGAAATTCCAATTTGGAGATCAACTTCATTAAAGTCATTAGTCGAAAAAAATGGTAAAGTAACTGGAGCAATAGTCACAAAAAATGGTGAAGATATTTTGATCACGACAAAGCGCGGTGTCATTCTCGCTGCGGGTGGGTTTGAGCATAACTCTGATATGAGGAAGGCTAATTTGCCTGGACCTACAGATACGAGTTGGAGCGCTACTCCTGGCCAAAATACTGGTGATGCACATATAGCTGCCCAAGCAGTTGGAGCGAACCTCACATTAATGGATGCAGCTTGGTGGGGGCCCTCTGTAAGGCTTCCAAGAGATGACCGTTCAAGGATTTTGTTTGCAGAGAGAGCTTTACCTGGAATTTACATAGTGAATGAGAACGGGAAAAGGTATTTAAATGAAGCTGCTAGTTATGATGAAGTTGGTCGTCAGCTTCAGGCGCATCCGAAAACTAGCTGGGTTATTTTTGACCGGAGAGCAAGAGAAAAGTACGGCATTGGGCCTTTATACCCAACAGCAGTTCACCCAGATTCAAAGTGGAATAGCTCTATAAAGGCAATTGTAAAAAAATCGGATACTATAGAGGGATTAGCGTCTCTCATGGGAGTGGATGAAACTGGTTTAATGGATACAGTTAAAAAAGTAGCAAAATACTCCAAAACAGGAGTTGATGAAGACTTTGGCTCGGGTAGTACATCATATGATAAATATTATGGTGACCCGTCAGTTAGCCCGAATCCATGTCTTGCGCCTTTGTCTAAGGCTCCGTTCTATGCTTTTCCTGTATATCCCGGGGATATAGGTACAAAAGGAGGAGTGGACGTTGATATAAATGCTCAAGCATTAAATAAAAAGGGTAGACCTATCTTGGGATTATATGCAACTGGCAATACCGCTTCTTCTGTAATGGGATATACTTATCCCGGTGCTGGCTCTACAATTGGGCCAGCAATGACTTTTGGCTATGTTGCCGCAAAGCATGCGATGGGCGCTAATTCATAACTATGCAATGAATTGTATTCTGGCTAATTGGGGGGGGTAAAGTGAAGAAGACAATATTTATAGTAACAATAGTATTGATAACTTTATCAATACTATTTTTTAAAATTAAATTGAATAAAAAGCCATCTTCTAACTTTAGTTTTACCTCTGCCGAAACATTAAATTTATCTGAGTTAGTTAAAACACGTGCGTCAGATGCACCCCAGCCAAATATAATTATCCTTTTAGCTGATGATTTAGGCTGGGCAGATGTTGGTTACCGTGGAAGCGATATAAATACCCCAAATATTGATAGATTAGCAAAAGAGGGTATGCGCTTGGAGAGATTTTACGCAACTCCTTTCTGCACTCCAACCCGCGCCGCCTTAATGACAGCGCGTGACCCAATAAAATTAGGTGCAGCTCATGCTGTTTTTATGGCCTGGGATAATGCAGGCATTTCTCCGGTCGAGAAATTTATGCCTGAAGATTTTAAGAGCGCAGGATATCAAACTGCCATGATTGGAAAATGGCATTTGGGTCATACAATCGAGCAGCATACACCAAACGCCAGAGGATTTGATCACTTTTATGGTCACTTTAATACTGATGTACTTTATTTTGATCATACTTTTGCGGGTGGGCATGATTTTCAGGTCAATGGCGAGACAGTAGATCACTCCGGGGAGTACGCAACTGATGTCCACGGAAATCAAGCATCACACTATATTGAGAACCTCAGAAATCCAGAAAAGCCTTTCTTCTTGTATGTCCCTTTTCTTGCTCCGCATTCGCCTATGGAGGCTAAGGAAGAGGATAAAGCAAAATACACTTCAAGGTTAGACACCCCGCGTCATCCAGCAAAAACTTATGCTGCTATGGTTGACAGCCTTGACCAAGCAATTGGTAGTATTCTTTCAAGTTTAGATAGCGAAGGTATAGCGGATAATACTATAGTATTATTTTTCTCAGATAATGGGGGTTATTATAATTTTGGAGGTGTAAATAAGCCCCTGCGTGGAGGAAAGCTAGAAAGTTATGAGGGGGGAGTGAGAGTAAATGCTGTTATGCGTTGGCCTGATGTTTTGCCTCCTAATACCATTAATGCAAATGTTGTTTCGGTCATGGATGTCTATCCAAGCTTAATGGCAGCAACTGGTATATCACCTAGTTACACAAAGAAGATTGATGGCATTGATAGATGGAGTGCGATTATCGGAAAAGGTGAAAAAGAAAGAGGTGAGCCCCTAATTTTTACTTCTAACATTCCAATTTATAATCAATTTAAATATGGTGTATTGGATGAGCAGTGGAAACTTATCCAACATGTTAACCACAAGCGGCGAACAAGTGAAGTTGAAACTCAACTTTATAATGTATGGTCAGACCCTAATGAAACGACAGATTTATCTCTTGAAAGACCAGACATAGTTGAGCGTTTGACTAAGGTTTTAGATAAAAGACTAGCTCAGCATCCAATCGGTGGACAATATGTTAAAATACAACCACACCCTGGTTGGCGAGCCCCGAATGATTATGCAGATGTTGTAATCCCAGCTGATCAGGTGCAGCAAGATATGTGGGAAGGCTTCAGTCCAATAGCGTCTGCTGTGCTACAGCAAACACATGGAGAAAGAGGTCGTATCAAATACGATTAATTATGAGTTACAATATATTATTTACTTAATAGCTTTAGTTATCATGTTAACATATTTTTCTGAATAAGGCGGAAATTGAAGCATAAAATCTCTAAACTTATCAAGAGGTTGATGCACTACAGAGCGTTCATTTGACATTTCTACAAACCCTCGGTGACCTCCAGATCTGCCCATACCAGAACTACCAACACCACCAAAAGGTAGGTTAGGATTACCGCCAGCCTGAATGCAATTATTGTTAATTACTGCTGAACCTGATGAAGTATTGTCCAGGAAAAAACTTATATTATCTTTATTGTTTGAATAAATATACAAAGCTAATGGATTAGCGCGTTTCTCTATAATTTCTATAACCTCTGATTGGTCTTTGTAAGTAAGTAATGAAATCACAGGCCCAAATACTTCCTCATTCATTATGTCCATTTTTTCATTCATATTATTTAAAATAGTTGGTTCGATAAATCTGTCTTGTAGGTCTGCACCGCCTCCTAGTACTGTTTGTGCTCCTTTTTTTACAGCATCATCGATAAGTGACTTTATACGTTTTGTGTGTCTACCGTTAATTATACGAGGAACATATTTGGACTCATTAAAGCCTGTATTTTCAGAATTATATAATTTTTCCATTTGTTCTTTAATTAGCAAAGAGAATTTTTCAGAAATAGATTCATGTGCAATAACATACTCAGGCGCTACGCAAACTTGACCTGCGTTCATTACACGGCCCCACGCAACTTTTTTAGCAGCATTTTCAAGGTTAGCTGTTTCATCGACTATTACCGGAGATTTTCCACCCATCTCTAAAGTTATAGAAGAGAAGTTATCTGCAGCAGCTTTCATGACTATTTTCCCAACTGCATTTCCGCCAGTGTAGTAAATATGATTAAAGGGTAAAGATAGTAATTCTTGCGCAACCTCAACGCCGCCTTGGATAACGTAGGCTTCGTTCTCAGGTAACGCTTTATGAATTATTTCTTCCAATATTTTAGCTGACTTAGCTGCATGTTCAGATGGTTTTATAATAACGGCATTACCAGCTGCCATTGCAGATATCATGGGAACAAATGTTTCTGCAGTGGGGGCATTATACGCTGGCATGTTTAATACTACCCCTTTGGATTGATGTCTTATTTCACAACGCTTTCCTAATGTGAACATTGTATTCTTTACTCGTTTTGGCTTTATCCATTTATCTAAATGCTTGGACGTATAGTCTATCTCTGCTTTTACCATAATTAGTTCACCTGCAATATCTACAGGTTGGACACCTCTTTCAATCATTCCGGCATGGTAAAGGTCATCTTTTCGCTCGACAATTCCATCCCAGATACGATTAAGTTTCTCAACTCGTTCTTTAGCTGTAGTGCCTCTTAGGTACAAAGCTGTGTTTTTAAGTAATTCAAATCTTTTTTTGATAACTGACATTTTTAACCTTTATACTGTGGTATACCGACAGCTTTTTGAATTGTTTTTTCAAATAAACTTTCAGACATGATACCCAGCATTACTTTCATGGGTTTAACGTCTTTTCCAACTAAATAGCGCGGCTTCCATTTTTTCTTATTAAGCAGGGATAATACCTCTTCAGTCACATAATCTGGATCATTGCCTCTAGAAATTTGTTCTACCATTTTTGTGGTTGTAGTTTCTAACAAAAAGGGCTGGTAAACAGATTTTACTGTGTTTGAAATATTGGTCCAAATATCTTTGGTTGTTTCTTTTGCATTAGCTGTCATATGAGTTTTAACAGCTCCCGGCTCGATTGAAGTTACTTGAATACCTAAAGGTGCGAGTTCATTTCTGAGTGTGCAGGTTAGGCCCTCTACTGCCCATTTTGACATATTATAGCTTCCTGAGCATACGGGGTTTGCTCTCACGGCTCCTGAAGCAAAATTTATAATACGTGAATGAGGTGCGCCTTTGCGTATCAGAGGTAAGAATGCTTGTACCACTCGCATTGAACCAAATGTGTTGACCTCAAAGAGAAATTTAGCCTCTTTCATGTCTATGCCTTCAATTGGGCCAGTTCCCTTGTTCGCAATGCCTGCATTATTTATTAATAAATCTAATGGACGGTCTTTCAGATGCTTCGATACTATTTTTGCACTTTTTAAAACAGACTCTTCAGATGTTACGTCTTGCTCAACTATTACAATGTTAGGGTCGGTTCCTAATTCACTTGTATCGGCCCCAGGTAAAACTCCAGCAAAAACAAGCCATCCTCTCTTCGCTAACTTACAGGCTTTCATAGCCCCCATACCCATAGCCGCACCTGTTATAAATGCTGTTTTATTATCTGTCATAGTTTTCCCTACTTCAATTAATTGACTTTCCGAACAGCGTTCAGAAAAGACCATGTGTGCTTCTGAGTCAAGCAGGCATAAGGCATAAATTAATTTAGAATTTCCTGAACCGCACGGAAGGCTTGGGATATAGCAGTGTTTGTATCTGCACTAGCACCTGCATCAGAGTTTGCTATGTGTATATTACCAAAGGGCCTTCTGCCTATAACCCAAGGTTTTTCGCTGTCATCATTATAGTGAGGTTCCCAGATTAGATCTGGGCTATAAGCATATCCGTGAGGCCATCGGTTTACGGTTATTGCGCTTATGTCTTTGTCTGGATTAAATCCAGTGCTACCGAGTGCTTGAAGTAGTTGTTCTTTAACATGGTTCTCGTACTGCTGAAAAGTTGTTGTTAGCACACTATACCTTCCAGCGCGCCATTGATCAGCTCCTTTAACATCAGGAACCCATGGAACATGGCACATATGTAGAACCATGGGAGAGTCTGATTTTCCTACGGATTTATAGCCCCCAATTTCAACGGGATATGCGAACTCAACCTGCTTGTAGAAGCCTGATGTATAATACACAAAATCAGTTTTCAATTGCTCAAAATACTCCCAGTTTGGTACTGCTACTTTAGTATAAACTAGAGGGGCTTTTACATTATAGGACAAGGCTTCTTTTTGAACGTCTGGGATTTCAGGGCAAATGTAAGGAATAGCTGAGTTATAACATGCTAAAATACATTTTTTAGATTTAACGGTGTGAGCTTTATTGTTTAATACGTATGTTGTTAAAACTGCGTTTTGATTACTAGTGTTTGTAATTTTTACGGCAGTGCTATTTAGTCTAATTTTAACATTATTATCAGCCTTATCTAGTTCTGAATAATTTGCCTTAGCTAATACCACGTCTTCCATAGTGGAGCCAGGCATAGCTAAAGGTGTCAACTTTCTGACCAGCAGCCTTGCTATTGACGCATTCCCGTCAGGAAAATGAAATATGTATGGCTCATCATTTCGGTGCCCTGTTCTTGGTAAGGTATGGGTCACACCCGGCATGCCGCCATCGTAATCTTGTATTAATGTGGTTGGGATTTCATCTATTCCTACACACCAAAAGCTCATTCCCCACCTTTTGTAAATATTGATTATTTGCTCATCGATTTTACAATAGTTCCGTAAATAATCCTCATAGCTTACCTGCTTTAGAAGTTCATATTTTTCCTTAAAATTTAAGTTTGGTAAATAGTCTTCTTTGGATGTATGTACTCTTACAAAATCAGATTTTGCTTTGTCACTAACAGGCATATCTTTTGCAAAATCCTCCCAACTTCGAGATCCATACCCGAAAACAATTTTATCTTCACCAAAGGTTTCTTTATCAAAGACTATAGATTTCGATAATTTGTTACGTGCCCAAAACTCTTGGTCAAAGTAATTATAAAATTTCTCAGTATTAATTCCTATTTCATTTAATAGTTTAATGGACTCAGGGTCGTAGGCTGATGGTGTATCGATAGCTTCAGTCCCGCCATAGCCGATACGAATATTTCCTTCTATGTCAAATTCATTACGTTTAGCATGTCCCCCAAAATCATCATGGTTGTCCATGACCAGAATTTTACTGTTTGGATTTTCTTTTTGGAAAAAGTAGGCTGCTGAAAGCCCGCTAATGCCTCCACCAACGACTACAAGGTCATATTCCTCTGATATTTTTTGATGCTGAAAATCTCTACCTGACACTCGGGAGTGCATTGTTTCCCAAGATCCCTCATGACTTCCTCTTAAACCTATTTTTTGAGGGGGGTAATATGTGCCTGGGAGTTCAAAATTAGTATGATTTTTCAATTTAGAGCTAGTTTTGGAGCATGAGGACAGCATTGCGGGGTAAAGTGCTGCACCAATTGCTATTTGTGAACCACTCAGAAAATCTCTTCGAGTAATTTTATCCTTATATATCACCTTTTAAAATTCATCGGGTCTTAATTGTGCATCGGTACCGCCGTCGACATATATAATGCTTCCTTGCATGTAATCAGCACTATCAGAAAGCATAAATTCTATAACCCCAGCTATTTCATCAGCCCTAGCAACTCTTGTTTTAGGAATTGGTATCATCTCGACACTTTTCCCTATTTCTGGATGATCTGCAGCCCCGCGAAACATAGGTGTTTCTGTTTGCCCAGGAGCTATTGCATTTAATGTAATCCCTGCTTTGCCCCATTGCGGAGATCTTCGTCTTATAGCCCGCGCTACAGCATGTTTTGATAATGCATAAACCTGAGCACCATGAGCATTACCAATTTCCTTCATTGCCTTGGCTTCATTTTCTTCCAAGAGATACTTTATTATGATGTTTTCTGGATCAGTCCTCATTTGAGCTGAATTAGAAGAGATAACAACAACGCGCCCATGGCTTCTCTCTAACACTGATTTAAAGCCATCCAGTAACTCGATACAGCCAAAATAGTTCACTTTAGCTACTAACTGACCATTTTCTACATGCCCTCCTACTCCTGCAGCTAGGACTAATTTATCAATTTGATTATTTGATAATTTCAATGTTGTATTTATTGCATATTGCCGGCCTTCGGGAGTTGACAGATCAGCATCAATTTCTTGCCCTTGCAAATCGATACCTATTACTTTGAAGCCTTGCTTTTGCATCCGAGTCTTTATGCATGCTCCAATACCTGAAGCAGAACCAGTTATAACTGCTATTTTCATAATATCCCCTGTTATTATTCGTAATTACTAGTATATTTATTTACGCAAATCGAGATAAAAAACCTTTTAAAGTTAAAAATTCGTAGTCATAAGTGCTTAATTTTACGTTATAGGATAATTTTATGAATAAATTTGATAATGGAGTGGCTGTGGTTTTTGGGGCGACAGGCGGCATTGGCCGACATGTGTGTCTTGAATTAGCTAAAAACGGATCGGATGTAGCAATTGTTTGGCGCTCGAATGAAACATTGGCGCTTGAACTAGTAAGCACAATTCAAAAATTGGGTCGCAAAGCAACCTCGCATCAATGTGATGTTTTAATCCCTGGTTCTGTAGATAAGGTGTTTCAATCTGCTATACGACAACATAGTCAAATTCATACTCTTGTTTGGGGTGCTGGGCCGGTAGTAGAGCAAGTTCATTATAGAGATGTTAGTTATGAGCAATGGCAAATGGCTTTGAATATTGAGGTTAATGGTTTCTTTAGTGCGACAAAGGCCGCTATTGTGCATATGAAGAACAAGGGCGGATCTATAATACACTTGGGTTCTGCAGGGGAATTAAGTTGGCCTGAAAAAGATGTTCTTTCTGTTGCCCCAAAGGCTGCTAATGAGAGCTTAATAAAAGCAATTGCCCGTGAAGAAGGAAAAAATGGTATTAGGGCAAATTCAGTTCTAATAGGCGTTATTGAAGCCGGAATGTTCCTTGAATTAAAAAAACAAGGGGTTTTTGACCAAGAATGGACTGAGGAAGTTCAGAAAAATCTCGCTCTTAAAAGATGGGGTCAGCCTGAAGAAGTTGGTTATGCAGTTGTCTTTCTTGCTTCTAAATGCGCGGGGTATATTACAGGGCAGCAAATATCTGTAGCCGGAGGCTATGGTTTATGAAACGACTTAAACAAACACCGAGTCCTAACTGTTTGCGTAACAAAAATGCAACAATACTACGCAAAATAACATTTTTAGACCATTATTTGATTAAAACGCGCATTTTTTTGCATTTTTCTTGAGAGTATTCCATTGCGCACTTTTTTAAAATAAAGTAGAGTTTTGACAATCGCGGCAAAATTGCCTGATATATTACACAAGGGGAGACACATATGTCATCACGAACTTTCAAGGGTTTAACCGCTCTGGCCGTATCCACCTCACTGTTAGCACTAAGCGCTCCTGCTTTTGCCCAGTTAGATGAAATCATTGTTACAGCTCAAAAGAAGCAAGAAAATTTACAAGATGTACCTGTAGCCATTTCAGCATTTGATTTGGAAGCATTAGAGACTAACCGTATCGAAGGTATTGAAGATATTGGTACTTTCACTCCGGGTTTGTATGTTACAAGTAACCCTGCAGATCCGAACGGCGTCCGTGTAAGTATTAGAGGTATTGGTACTTATGATCCACAAGTAGGTCAAGATAGCCGTGTTGCTATATATCAGGACGGTGTTTATCTGGGCAAAACACAGGGTTTGGGTATTGATATGCCAGACCTTGCTAGAGTTGAAATATTAAAGGGCCCTCAAGGTACACTATATGGCCGTAACACAGTTGCTGGTGCTATAAATCTCATATCAGCCACCCCTAATCCTGGAGAGCTCTCTGGGAAAATTAACGCTGAATACGGCAATTATGATCATAAAAAAGTTTCAGGTGCTGTAAACTTGCCAATGGGTGATACGGCTGCTGTAAGGCTTTCAGGTTCTTTCATGGATAGAAGCGGTTGGGTAAAAAATAGTGGCCCTGGCGCTGATTTTGGCGGAGAGAAAAAATACGGAATGCGCGGCGCGTTTGGTGTCGAGTTCTCTGAAGCATTCCGTTTGGACCTTGCTGCTGATTATAATAAAAC
>JBELEM010000009.1:62811-64802 GCA_042093735.1 Hellea sp.
ACTTTAATTCCTACGGCGAACCCAGCTGTTGTTAATGCAATAACAGGCGGATTTAACCAAGCTTTAGCAGCTCTACCTTTTGCTTTCGGCGCTACTCAGCAACCACTTCGTCCTGACTTTGTTACGCAGTTTGATGGTTCAGTTCCAGATCGTGGACTATTCTTATCACCCCCTGGTGGTAGTTCTAATTTACCCGATCATAATCAGTTCAGCTTAGAGGCGACTTATACAGGCGAAACTAATGATGGCAGATTAGAATACACTGCAGGAGCTTTTTTCTTTGACGAAGAAACTGGATCTCCAGCAACTCAAAACTTAGCTAACGCAAATGACTATCTGTTTGTTCTCGGGCAGTTTGATCCACGCGTAACAGCTCCTAACATCACTGGATTTTTAGGTGGGTTAGGTGTTCCTGCAGCGGCAATGGGTCCTATTCCAGCTGCTGGAGTGCTTCTATCGTTCCTTCAAGGACCTTTGGCGGCTCAAGCCTTTCCACTATTAACTCAGTTAGTTGGTAATGGTACAACTTGTACGAGTGCACCATCAGCTGCTAACAACTTCTGCTTACCGACATTATCAGTAGCTCTTAATAGCACTATGCAGACAACTACAAATTCACTTCAAATTGATACCTCTGCCTTGGCACTTTATGCTCAGGGAACATATCATGTATCTGACGACTTCAGGATTACTGCTGGTTTGCGTTACTCGGACGAAAGTAAAGATGGAGTGGGCCAAATGCAGTCTGCATTCTTTAATGATAATGTAACCCTCACAGGGAACGTCATTCCTAATAATGAAGCGAGCTTTGATGATGAGGTTCTAGATCCATCCATCACGCTCGAGTGGGATGCAAATGATGATGTAATGGTATATGCTAGCTATAAAGAGAGTTTCCGCTCTGGCGGCTTTAATGCCTCATCAGCTGGTTTTCGTTTACCAGGTCAAACCTACAGCGCAGACTTTACATTCCAACGTGAGGATATAACTGCTTACGAAGGTGGTTTCAAAGGAGACTTTGGAGATCGTGTTCGTATAAATGCAGCAGCTTATTATTATGATTTTGCTAATAAGCAGGTAACATTTGCTACTAATCCACTGATTGCTACTGAACGCGCTATAGTGAACACTGATGATGAGCTTTATGGTTTTGAAGTTGATGGAACATTTGTGTTAAATGAAAACTTTACTGCACGTGGTAGCTATGCCTACATAGATGGCACTGCTGGTGATACAGTTAACCCGCTTAATCCTGCAGATGTAAGAAGTTACCCAGAATTACAGGGAACTCCTAAAAATTCTTATATGATGGCGATCGATTATAATGGTAAGCTAGGAAATAAAGACCTATTTGGTAATCTGACATTCAGCCATAAAGATGATATTCTTGCTATCCCTGAAAGTGCACTACGCCTCCCTGCTATTGACCTTGTTAGTGGTAGAATTGGTTTGAGTTTTGATACTAGCAACGGCGCGAAAGCGACTATAGCGCTTTGGGGTACGAATCTTCTTGATGAAGAGTATTTAATTGACTCGCTACCGTTTGAGACATTTGCTTATCGAACGGATGTTTATGGTCAGCCCAGATCATATGGTATTTCAGCTGGTTTAACCTTTTAAGATAGCTGTAATATCTGACTTAATTAAGGGCTGTCTTTTAGATGGCCCTTTTTTTTAATCTTAAATAATACTTATCTTTATTAGTATTTATAGTTTTTAAAACCTGAAAGACTTAATATCCATGCGATTAATTTTCCTCTTGCTATGCATAATTTACATATCTTCTTGTGGTTACAGTATTGAAGAAGAAAAGGATAAAACTGTCGAAGTTAAAATTGATAAGCCCTTAACCACAGATGTAATATCAGCAAACTTACAATTACCCAATATTATTATTCTGCTTGCCGACGATTTAGGGTGGGCAGATTTAGGTTTGCGAGGGAGTGATATTCAGACACCCAATATTGATAGTCTTGCAAAGGACGGGCTTA
>JBELEM010000010.1:0-64188 GCA_042093735.1 Hellea sp.
CAAGATATATCAGAAAATCAAGCTAAAAATATATTTTTAGGAATTGGCTTGTTCATATAAAATTGAGCTATGAAGGCATCTAATACTTCCTCTGATTTATCATCCAAAGTATGACGAGGAAAATATGATTTATTTCCCCAATTCTGTCCCGCTCTAAAGAAAAAAACTTGGACACAGCTTTGATTGCTGTCTTTGTGAATGGCGAATATATCAGCCTCAGAGAATGTTTTAGGGTTTATTCCATTATCGATTCCCGAAACTTGGCTTATTGCATGAATACGATCCCTATACTCAGCAGCCTTTTCATAATTTTGGGCACATGAAGCTTCGGACATTTTCTTTTGTAGGTTTTTTTTCAATGCAACTGAGCGACCAGATAAAAAATCATCTGCATCTTTTATTAATTGTGAGTAATCTTTTAGGTCTATTTCACCGGTACAAGGCGCAGAACAGCGTTTAATTTGATACAATAAACAAGGACGGGTACGAGACTCAAATGTTGCATCTGAACAATTTCTTAAACGAAATGCTCGCTGAATAGTATCTAATGTTCTATTAACGGCTGACACGCTTGCGAATGGTCCATAATAGTCACCGTTGTTTTTTTTAGCGCCCCTATGTTTTTTTATTTGCGCAGCCGAGTGATCCTTTCGAACCAAAATATAGGGAAACGACTTATCATCACGTAATAAAATATTATACCTTGGTTTTAATTTTTTAATTAAGCTGGCCTCTAGTAACAAGGCTTCCGTCTCTGACCCACAAATAACAAATTCCATGTCATAAGTGGCCCTGATCATTCTCTGTATACGAACTGGATGCCTATTATAATTGGTGTAAGCACTAACTCGGTTTTTTAGGTTTTTAGCTTTTCCAACATATAACAAATTTCCATGCTCATCGAACATTCGGTAAACACCTGGCTTCTTTTGCAATCGGGACACAAAGTTTTTGATTAGCTCAGTACCATTCAGTTCGGTATCAGTGACAGAGTCAGACATATCTAAAAAATTAGAGAATTTAGCATAAGAGATATAGGAAAGCCGATGTATATCATAGCCTGATTAATTAAACCTTACTTTTCAATGAATTGATATTTTTTTCCCAATTTTTACCATCAAATTCGATAGTATTTTCTATTTTCAAAGTACCTTTTTTTAAACACCTGAAATTTATGCTATATTTATCAGGATGAGACCTCGGCTGGTAGAATGGCTTAACTCCACATTCAGTGCAAAACATATGCTCTGCTTTACCAGATCCAAACCTATAGCTTTTTATAAAATTTTCTCCTCTTAATAAAGTAAAATTCTCATGAGGCACGAAGACATGTTGAAATCCTACTGCATTACATATTGAGCAATTACAAATAGTAAGAGATGTAATTGCAGGCGCTTTAAACATAAATCGTATTTTCCCACAGTGGCACTCGCCTTTATGACTGATCATTTGCTTCACCGATTATAAATCAGATATGTATTTTCTGTTTCAGATTGTAAAAAAAAACTTAACATACACCCATTACTCAAGTAATAATGACAATATGTATGATAGTGAGTCTACAATCAAGTATTACAAACATTATGACAGTTAATGTTTGTCAATTATATCTCATTACCCCCCCTCAAATAACAGATGTTAATTTATTTTGTTTAAACTTAGAGACGGCGCTTTCAGCTGCACCTGTTAATTGCTTACAAATAAGACTAAAAAAAGAAAATAATGAATGCGAAGATGACATTGTAATTTTAAGCTTATACAATAAAATTAAACCTATTTGTGATAGATATGGAACACTAATAATAATAAATGATAATCCGTATGTTGCAAAAACAGCTAAAGCAGACGGTGTACATTTAGGACAGAAAGATGCCGACTACTTTCATGCAAGAGAGCTTTTGGGACAGGAAGCTATTATCGGCATAACATGTCACAACTCTAAAGAATTAGCTTTTAAGGCTGCTTCTTCAGGAGCAGATTATGTTGCCTTTGGAGCATTTTATAGTTCAAAAACAAAAGACATAAAACACAAAGCAAATATGGAGATATTAGAATGGTGGCACGAAGCAATGGAAGTTCCATGTTTAGCCATTGGCGGCATAGATATTTCAAATGCAGAAAAAATCATAAAAGCTGGAGCAGACTTTATCGCATTATCAAATGCAGTATGGTCCAATACAGACAATATATCATCAGTTGTTTCGCAATTATCGCGGCTGTGTCATCAGCATATTCACTAGATATCAATTCAGAAATTAAGGCTGTTTCTCAAAATCAGACTGAAGCTGAAAAATACTATAAACTATCTTTAAAAGCATATAAGAATAAAGATAATATACAAGCAATAGAATTAGCGAAACTATCGTACGGATATGGCTCAGTAGAGTCAGCTGTGATATTGGGAGAAATATTTAGAAAATCAAATCCGTCCATTAGGAGCCTAAAAGAATCTAAGAAATGGTACTTATTGGCAGCTAATGCCAATAATTCAGAAGCGTTAATGGCTTTAGGCGAGATGGCATTGCTGAAACAAGCAGGTCTTACAATAAATGATGCACTAATATATTTTACAAAAGCATCAGATATGGGCCATACCGATGCTATGGTAGCTCTGTCTGAAATTTACTTAAAGGGTATTGGAGTTAACATTGATGGGCAGCTATCGCTTAATTTTCTACATAAGGCTTCAAACGGATTTAATAACGAAGCTACAAAATTATTAGGTGATAGATTTATTAATATTGATGCCAATAAAGCACTTAAATTTTATGAATTAGCAGCTAATGCTGGACATATAGAGGCTGCATATATCACAGGAATTATGTACGCAGAAGGTTTGAATATTTTACCCAATATAACTAAGGCTTCTAGTTATTTAAAGCAATCAGCTGATGCTAATTACCCAGCTGCTCAAGCAGATTACGGATTATTAATTTACCAAAACAAAACAAAGTCAGCACCCGATAAAGGTTACTCCTATTGGTTTAAAAAGGCAGCTTATGGAGGGGATAAGGAAGGTCAGTTTCTCTACGCATTCATATTAGCAAAAGGTGAAGGGGTTCAGCGCAATTTTCAGGACTCTTATTACTGGCTTATTAAATCAGGAAAAAGTGGTAATAGTTCTTATGACCGGGATAGAGAAAAATTACAAAGCAGTCTCGAAAGCATTTTATCAAATGTAGAAAAACAAAAGATAAAAACGCTTATTTCTCAGGAAGAGACCATTAAAAAATAAACTATTTATCGTACCCAGGGTTAAACTTAGACAGTTTTCGCATAAGCCCTGGCCACACTAGATTATCACCCATTCCAGGAACAAAAGCGGCGGCCCCTTGGGCATAAACTTTGTTACCCATTTCTCGTGATTGCTCAATAAGCGCACTTTCGCAACCAACTGATTGCGCAAGTATCTGAGCTTTGCATGCATTTTCCAAAAAATACATTCTCAGAAAAGCGACGCCGCAAGTCGGTCCTAATGTTAATGTTCCATGGTTACGTAACATTAATAAGTTTTTAGAACCAAGATTTTCTACAATTCTCTCTCTCTCATCAAGTTCGAGAGCTATTCCTTCATAATCATGATAAGCTAAATCATCAAATACTTGCATCGCCATTTGAGAATATCTTCTTAAGCCTTTTTTTTGGGCAGATACTGCCATCCCATATGGTGTATGTACATGTATTACACACCCAGCATCTTCCCGCGCTAAATGCACAGCGGAGTGTATTGTAAAACCCGCAGGATTAATAAAATAGCTCGTATCTTGACATATATCACCTTTATTATCGATTTTAACCAATGATGATGCTGTCATCTCTTCAAACATTAAACCATAGGGGTTTATTAAGAAGCGGTGCTCACCATTCTCATTTGGTAAACGCGCGGAAATATGAGTAAAAACTAAATCCGTCCAGCCGTATATAGCACATAATCTGTATGTTGCTGCCAGCTGAACTCTCACAGCCCACTCCTCTGCACTGACTAAACCTTTTAAACTTGGAATTTTAGTAGGGCATGGAATAGAAAATCCACTATCAACATTTAGGGCTGAAGAATTGTTAAGTTTCATGTATAAGCTCATTAAATTAATAACTTAGGTTTATAAAATCACAATAAAATCTAATTCTCAAGAATAAGTATCAAATATTACAAACTTTTTAGTTTGTTATTTATTTTTTCTTGTTAAATTGATAGACCTAGTGAGGTCATTTGGCTATTGCATCCTAAAAAGAATGACTTGAATAGTCACTAAGATAAAATTGAGGTTGAAATTTGCCCGTAACAAAAAACATTAAAGTAATCAGACTACTAATGCTGTTTATACCAGTAATGTTTTGTAACATAGCGAATGCTCAAGTTAATACTTCTGCCAGTGAAGCATTGACCTTAACTGATGAATTTATAAATAACCCCTTTCGAGATCCTGACATAATTTACCTAGAAGCAGACTCACTCATTAATGATGAAAATAATGGCGTATTAATAGCATCTGGTCAGGTTATAGGTAAATATCAAGAAAGAACTTTAAGAGCAGAAAAAGTAGTTTACACATTGGCTACAGGCGTGGTTATTGCGAGTGGAAACGTAGTTCTAATTGATCCAAACGGTTCAACTCAATATGCCAGTAAGCTAGAGCTTTCTAATGAACTCGAAACTGGTACTGCCACCGACTTTACAGCTCGGCAGGTTGGAAACGGTTTAACATCTGCAGCTTTTGCGACACGAACAGAAAATGGGGAAATAGAGCTATATAATGCCTACTATACTGCTTGCAAGCTTTGTAAAGATAAGGGTAAGACTAAAAAGCCCTCCTGGCGCATAAAAGCTCGAAAAGTCAGACAAGATAAGAAAACACGAACTTTCCGTTATAACAGTGCCTTATTAGAAATTGGAGGATTACCACTATTTTGGACACCATATCTAGCTCACCCAGACCCTAGTGCGGAAAGGTCCAGTGGTTTCTTGACTCCATTTGTTGGTATAACTTCAAGCAAAGGATTTAATATAAGAACACCCTATTATTGGGCCCTTAATGAATACACAGAAGCAACATTTACGCCTAATATATATCAAAATGTAAACCCAATGATGAATTATCAATTTATTCGTAAATTTCATACTGGCGCGTTGAGTGTTGACGGCAGCCTTACCTACTCAAATTTTTTCGATCGTGATGGAAATGAATTTAACCCAGACGACTTTCAAAACCCTTCTCAAGCTCCATTGGGAAAGAAATTACGCTCACATACTTTTATAAAAGGGTTGTTTTCTCCTAGCAAAACTTGGAGTTACGGTTTTGGAGTAGAATTATCTTCTGACGACGATTATTTAAACCGTTATAATCTAGAGGAACCGTCTGAAAGGTTCGGAATTTACAATCCTGTTGGTAGAAGGAATATCTCACAAGCTTTTATTGTTGGTCAACAAGAGGATTTTCGGTTTTCTGTCTCAACAGTTGGTTATCAGGATTTAAGGTCTAATTTTAGAAAAAATTTGGGAACAGGCTTAATAACCGTCAGTGAACCTGACGATCGGGAGTTACCTATTCTTGCGCCAAAAATTGAAATTGAAAAATATTGGACAGATCCAATTCTCAAAGGACGCATAAAGGGGTATGGTGATTTTACAGCACTTACTCGCGACATAGGCAATAACTACGTCAGGGGATCAGCAGGTATTGATTATAGTAAAAATACAGTTACTCCTGTAGGAATAGAACTAAAGACCTTTTTAAAAAATAGGTATGATTTTTATAAAATTAAACCTGAAGACAAAACAAACGTAAACTACGATAATATCGAATTTCAAAGAAATCTGGGGCAGATAGGATTTGATGCAAGATATCCCTTTATCAAACGCGGAAAAAAAATAAACATAATTGTAGAACCTCGCGTACAACTTACGAATAGTTTTGGCAGCTCAAAGTTAGATATGTTTGAAGCATACCAACCTTCTTCAATTAACCCTACTGAAATAAATTATTTATCCACTCAACAAGATGGGCAAGACATTGATTTGACTAGTAATTTATTGTGGCAAAGCAATAAATCAACAGGGTTTGATTTTTGGGAATCAGGACTTAGAGTAGATATTGGAGCTTCATTTATTGCTGATGCAGGAAACAGTAGTGCACAATTTTTTGTAGGTCGAAGCTACGCAGAAAATTCAGAGAATAATTTTTCATTAAGCTCTGGTTTATCAAGCAAAAAATCGGACATAGTCAGCAATGTTGAATTAGATATTAACAAAAACCTATCAATTATCACAAGGCTTCGCTATGATGATAAAGAAAATAAATTACGCCGTCTGGACTCTGCACTAAATTTTAGAAGCAAATATATAAAAACCAATTTACGCTATTATAGACTAAACTCAGCAATAAACTCAAACTTTAATAACAGAGCACCCAATCAAGAAATAAAAGGAAATGTAACCATAAATTTCAGTAAAAACTGGAGTCTAGGTTATTCAGCAGGACGTGATATTGATTTAAAAAAAATGCGAAATCAGAGGCTAAGCTTGAAATTTAAGGACGACTGCACCTTAGTCGAAGTTTTTTATGCAAAAAATAATCTTAATTCTGCAACCTTTAACAATGTCACAAGAAATACTTCAGGTCTTGGAATACGAATATCATTACTTACCCTCGGAAATATGAATTAGAAAAAACTCATTAGCCAACAAAGGATTTTTCTATAACAAATTCAGCTGGAATTGAGTTTGACCCCTCCCTGAGACCAAACTGTTTCATTAATTTAGCTGTATCATCAATCATATCTTTTGAACCACATATCATAGCTCTATCTTTATCAACATGCATCTCATGTAATCCTATTTTTTTAAACAAGGCCCTCGACTTTATTAAATCTGTAATACGGCCACTTACGGGGTGTTCTTCACGAGTTAATGTAGTGAAGTGAAGCAGTTTACCATTTACCATATCTCCCACCAAAGGGTCATTTTTAATTTTTTCAATTAATTGCATGCCATAAGATAGTTCAGCTTGCTGCCTGCACGTATGAGTTAATATCACTCTTTCATATCGCTCATATGTATCTGGATCCCTTATGAGTGAAGCAAAAGGAGCTATGCCAGTTCCAGTAGAGAACATATATAAATTTTTGCCTGGCAGAAGAGCATCTAATACCAAAGTACCAACTGGCTTTCTGCTTAATAAAACAGTATCTCCTTTCTTAATTTTTTGTAAACGTGATGTAAGTGGCCCATCGGCAACTTTAATCGAATAAAACTCAAGCTCGTCAGCCCAAGATGGACTAGCCACCGAGTAAGCTCTCATTATAGATTTTTTTTGACCCTCAATTTTAGGCAATCCAATCATAACAAACTCACCGGATCTAAATCTGAAGCTTGAAGGACGACTAATGGTAAATCTAAACAATCTATCAGTATAATGTTCAACTGATAAAACTGTTTCTTCTGTGGGTAAATTAGACATTCAAGTATCCATATTTATTTTCTAGTTATATATAAAAGAGATTAAACAAATCCTTTATCTTCAATATAAACTTAATACAAAATATAAATTACACCAACTATCCATTAGATAAGTTGAACTTTTAGTTGCAATCGTTAGATAGAATATATGGATACTACATCAAAAGAAATTAACTCCGCACAGAAATTAAAATCCGAGTGGGATGCACTTGTTGTAAAAGGTCTAAATGGATGCACCATTGACGACATAACAAGAAAAACAGAGGATAATATCATTAGGGGGCCACTATCAACTTCTGACGATATTGGTTCTAAAATTAAAATATTGCAAAGAGGAACAATACCACACCTTGAAGGAAGATCATGGCATATAACTGCGGTTATATATGGCCCTGATGTTAATTACGCTAATGGACAAGCTTTAATAGATCTCGAAGGCGGTGCTAGCGCATTACGTTTACAATCAGGCGAAAAAACATTAAATATTAAAAGTAATAATGAACTTAGTCGCTTGTTAAACGGCATACATACAGAATATGTACCAATTGTTTTAACGCCAAACAGCTCACTAGATAATATTGATTTATTTAAAAAATTTCAAAAATCATCTATTTATCTTGGTTTAGACCCTCTTACGCATAATTTAGAGGGCGCACTCCCCCACCTACCTGAAAACTGGAGGGGTATTACCATAAATTCAGCTAAAATTCACAATGATGGAGGAACTGAAGTTCAAGAATTAGCGCATTTTGCTTCATCTGTGGCTTATTGCTTTCGCACTTTTGGTAATGGTATAGCCAAACATCTTAGTGTAGAGCTTTGTACAAATCAGGATGCACACTTAAGTATAGCAAAACTCAGGGCAGCGCGAGCAATATATTCAAATATAACAAGAGAATTTGGCCTTAAAGACGCTTCTTTGACTATCCACTCAACCTCCTCTGAACGAATGATGCAAAAAATTGATGCATGGACAAATATGTTACGATTAATGAGCGCTGGTTTCGGCGCAGTAATTGGTGGTGCAGACTTTATCACAACACTTCCTTATACAGACCCAATAGGTCTACCTACTAAAATGGGGCATAGAGTTTCAAGAAATATGCAGATAATGATGATGGAGGAAAGTCATTTAGGCCTTGTTAAGGACCCTGCTCATGGAAGCTTTTTCCATGAACGTTTGACACAAGCGCTGACTGATAAGGCCTGGAGTGAATTCCAAAATATTGAAAGTGAAGGAGGGATTGAAAATTTAAGCAGATTTCAACTAAGGGTTAAAAAATCATTGGAGAAGCGCCTATTACAAAATGAACCAATATTGGGGGTAACACTTCATGCAGATGAAACTATTCCTACTCCAGAAATAAGAGGTTTTTATTATGGTACCTGATTTTACTAAAATAAAAATCAATACTCCTGATTTTAAATACTCAGATGAAGTTGCCTGGGTGGCTCCAGAAGGAATAGAAATAAAAAAAGTATATAAAAAAGAAGATGTAGAAGGCATCAAACACCTTAATGGACTACCTGGTATTTCTCCTTTTATGCGTGGCCCCTACCCGACAATGTATATTCAGAGACCTTGGACAATCCGACAATATGCGGGCTTCTCCACAGCCGAAGACTCAAATGCTTTTTACAGACGCAATCTATCTTCTGGGCAAAAAGGTTTATCTGTAGCTTTTGACCTGGCAACTCATAGGGGGTATGACTCCGACCATCCTAGAGTATCGAGTGATGTAGGTATGGCCGGTGTAGCCATAGACTCAATCTATGACATGAGGGTTTTATTTGATAAAATTCCTTTAGATAAAATGTCGGTATCTATGACAATGAATGGTGCAGTATTACCTATCCTTGCTTTATATATAGCAGCAGCAGAAGAGAAAGGTATAGATCAAAAATTACTTACAGGTACAATTCAAAATGATATATTAAAAGAATTCATGGTAAGGAACACATATATATACCCACCTAAACCTAGTATGCGAATTATATCTGATATCTTCAAGCACACTTCCCAAAATATGCCTAAATTCAATTCAATCTCTATTTCTGGCTATCATATGCAAGAGGCTGGAGCATCAGCTGATATTGAATTAGGATATACCCTGGCAGATGGTTTAGAATATATCCGAACAGGGGTAGCTGCCGGTATGGACATTGATATATTTGCGCCGCGTTTATCTTTCTTTTGGGCTGTTGGAATGAACTATTTTATGGAAGTTGCCAAACTACGCGCTGCGCGATTAATATGGTCAGAACTATTAAAGCCATTCAATCCAAAAAATCCTAAATCATCTATGCTACGAACACACTGTCAAACGTCAGGATGGTCATTAACAGCCCAAGATGTCTATAACAATGTAGGAAGAACCCACATAGAAGCCATGGCAGCTGTAGATGGACACACACAAAGCTTACACACCAACTCATTGGATGAAGCATTAGCTTTGCCCACGGATTTCTCAGCTAGAATAGCCAGAAATACACAAATATTTCTACAAACCGAAGGCAAGCACTGTGATCAAATAGACCCGTGGGGCGGAAGCTATTATGTTGAGAAACTTACTAACGATTTAGCTAAAAGAGCACTCAACCATATCAATGAAATAGAATCAATGGGCGGGATGGCATCAGCTATCGAAGCTGGAATACCAAAGCTAAGAATAGAAGAATCAGCCACTAGAATTCAAGCAAGAATAGATAGCAAATCTCAAACTGTAGTTGGTGTTAATAAATACCTTTCCTCAGAAAAAGATAATATTCCTATTTTAAAAGTGGATAATAAAAAAGTTAGAGAGGGTCAATTAAAGCGGCTAGAACGTCTGAAAGCAGATAGAGATATGATAAAAACCCAAAAAAATCTTGATGCTCTCACTCAATCTGCCGAAACTGGAGAAGGTAATTTATTAGAGCTTGCTATTAACGCTGCTCGCGCAAAAGCTACAGTTGGTGAAATATCATATGCTTTAGAAAAAGTTTGGGGTCGATATGAAGCTTCCCCTACTGGAGTTCAAAATATTTATTCAAATGCATTTGACCCAAGCTGCGAAAGCCTTAATCAAGCAAAAGCCCGGGTTAAAGTATTTAAAGAACTCGAGGGAAGAGCTCCACGAATTCTAATAGCAAAAATGGGTCAAGATGGACATGATAGGGGACAAAAAGTTGTAGCAACAGCTTTTCAGGATATAGGTTTTGATGTGATCATAGGACCATTATTTCAAACACCTAAGGAAGCAGCAATAATGGGGATTGAAAATGATGTCGATATAATTGCTGCAAGCTCACTAGCAGCAGGACATTTAAATTTAATTCCAAGTCTTAAATCTGAGCTTGATACCAAAGGAAGTAAAGATATATTGATTGTTGTAGGGGGAGTTATTCCTCCTGAGGATGTCCCCTCACTAAAAGATATGGGAGCAAAGGCTGTCTTTCCTCCTGGTACAAATATTCCTGAAGCTGCATTAGAAGTTCTTGAAATTATGAATATGAGGCTAAGTCAAGGCTCCTGACCCTAATCGATAAGCCGTAAGAACTCTGCTCTTTGTTCTGGTTGATGAAATTTACCTGAAAGTGCCGAACTTATCATTTTATGTGGCGTTCTTATACCTCGCATGCTCATGCATAAATGTTCACCTTTAGCCATAACTGCGACGTCATCAGTACCCAGTATCACCTTCACATGATTAGCTATATCAGAAACTAGCTGTTCTTGTAGTGTAAGCTTATGAGCATGTTTGTGGGCTATACGTGCGAACTTAGATAAGCCCAAGACTTTGTCATCAGCAATGTACGCTATCGATATGTCACACCAAAATGGCAACATATGATGTTCACACATAGACCATACTTTCATACCGGTAACTGCAACCATTTGATTGTGCTTAACTGCACTAAAAGTGGTATCTAACTTACCCGCATCATACTCAACAAATTCTTGCCAAAAATCAGCTATTCTTCTTGGCGTCTCAGCAAGACCCTCTCTATCAGGGTCCTCACCAAGGGCCCCCAAAAGTTCTTTAACTAGTAGTTTAACTTTACTATGATCTATTTTTCTTGGGGGTTCGTTATAGCGTGATGGCATTAGTATCTCTTTTAGGTGTAGGGTGTAACTATCTTAATAATATTAAAGACTACTGAGGTAATCTCTAATAACTTCCACTCTTCTACGGTTAACACCCCTATCGGAATATCCAACCCTTGACGAGGAACGAATCTCCCAAGTCTCAAAATCGCTTTGTCTGAATTCTACATCATCAACAAACTTAAATATTTTTGACATATAAGTGGCTGATAAATAGGTTTCAGTTTCAGATGTTATGATACCTCCGGTATCAGTTACCGCACGCTTGAGTTCGCTAAGATTACCTAGTAATGGCTTAACTTTCTTTTCGGGCTGAGTATTAAACTCTGAAGATACGCCATTTGGTGATGACTTTAAATCAGCTAATTTTCCATCGATTAAACCCACTGCTTCGCCCTTCTGTGATTTTAGGCCTAGCAAGAAAAAACTTAAAGCGATAAAGGCAAATCCAAAAAAAATATATTTCATTTTTTATCCGTTCATAATGTGAGATATGTACTCATCATACCAGGTTGGCCCAGTCAAGCTTTGAAAAAAACCGTTATGACCTCCACTGTTAGTGATAATACGATTTGCGTTAGTATTTAGTTCAAGTTTTTCTATATCTTCATAAGGTATTATTCCATCATCCACTGATGTGATAATACTTATTGGAATAGGACATGTTTTCAAATCGTGGGCATCAACCCTGTAGGCATCAAAGTAAGACTTTAAACTAGGAAATTCTGTATATTCTGACATGATTTTTTCTGTCATTGACATTACTGTATTATAAGAAAAAATATCATTAAAATTATATAGTTCGGGAAAAAACTTTTGTTTTTTACGCAGAGAATTTTTCCATTTTTTCAAAAAATATCTTTTATAAAAGTAATTGCCATCAACCAATGGGGCTGCAGACCATGGGTCTACAACAGGACTTATAGCAAAAATATGCTTTAATTTTTTAATCGATAAATCACGAAGACTTCTCGCGATTCTAAGACTGAAATTACCACCGAGAGAGAAACCAACTATATAAACAGGTACTTCTCCTGAAAATGCCACAGCTTGCTTTACAGCATCAAAAACCTCATTGAAGTTAGTTGATAAAAATATACCTGAATTTAAATTCTGGGTTTCACCATGATCTCGATAGTTCAGTCGAAAAACGGATGAACCTTGGTTGAATAAATAATTACCGCACGAAACAACATAACTACTATCTTGGGATCCTTCCCATCCATGCAGGAAAATAACTAGTGATTTATTTTGCGAGCTTCTTGAATAACTAGCTTTTAATCTAACATTATCTTCGCAGGTCAAAATGATAGTTTCTGCAGCTTTCAACATTTCATTATTGCCACGTTTTCTGTATTTAAATGAGGCTAATGAAGTCTGAACTAAGGATGAAGAAAGCCATATAGGCGGTTTAAACGGCTTCAGATTATAATCTTTGACTAAGTTTATCATGTTACAGAATCACCATAATGAAACAGAAATAAATTAAAACTTCACTCAGTTTTAAATTCCATAATTACCTCATCAACAGCAAGGTTGTCTCCTGCTTTTACTTTAACCTTATGAACAATTCCTTGCTTTTCAGCCCGTAGAGTATTTTCCATTTTCATGGCTTCAACAACTGCCAAAGCTTGCCCGTCTTGTATCTCTTGCCCCTCCTCTACAAGAAGTGAAACTATTACACCCGGCATAGGACATAATAGTAAATTTGATGTATCTGGTTCGATTTTCTCTAGCATAAATTCTGACAACTCTGCTCCCCTAGGGGTTCTAACAGAAACTTTAAATTCACAACCACGGTGCCATACCCTGTAACCTTCAGATATTTTCTTAGCTATAAAATTAAATTTACAATTATCAATAAATGCTTTCACAAGTTGTTGACCTGGCTTCCAACTTGTTAAGACTTCCATGTCTAATATATCAAGTTCTCCATTAGGGTCTCTTATTGAAATAGTTCTTAAACCTTCTTCACCGTTAATATCTGCAGTATACTTTATACCTCCTATCTCAACTGACCATAAATCTGGAACATGACGCTCATGATTAGGCAGTACACCTGAAATATCAGCAGCACGGTGCTCACTAATATCGTGCATTAATGCACAAACAGCTGCTATTCGTCTTGTATAAGCATTACTAATTTCTGCCCCGGCAAATCCATTGGGGTACTCCTCAGAAATAAATGCAGTCGTTATATTACCACTTACGAAACGATCATGTTCATATACAGCCTGCAGAAATGGTATATTATGTCCTATTCCTTCCAGTTCAAAAACATCCAAGGCGTCTTTCATTGTATTGATAGCAATATCTCTATCCTCACCCCATGTACAAAGCTTGGCAATCATGGGGTCGTAATACATAGAAATTTCTCCACCTTCGAATACCCCAGTATCATTACGTATAGCATGATTATCCCAGACACCTTCGGCAGGAGGACGATATCGTTTAAGCCTACCTATTGAAGGTAAAAAATTTCTGTAAGGATCTTCTGCATATATACGCGACTCCATAGCCCAACCTGAAAGCTCTATGCTTTCTTGAGTAGAAGATAGAACATCTCCATTTGCAGACTTTATCATCTGTTCGACAAGGTCAATACCGGTTATAAGTTCTGTTACTGGGTGCTCGACTTGCAATCGTGTATTCATTTCCAGGAAATAAAAATTCTTATCTTTATCAACTATAAACTCGACAGTACCAGCAGAGTCATAATTGACTTCTTTTGCCAATGCCACTGATTCTAACCCCATAGCTTCTCTTGTTTTTTCATCAAGAAATGGTGAAGGGGCCTCTTCAATAACTTTTTGATTTCTACGTTGTATTGAACACTCTCTCTCCCCCAAATAAATTACATTTCCATGCTTATCCCCTAACACTTGAATTTCAATATGCCTTGGTTGTTCAATAAATTTTTCTATAAAAATTCTATCATCCCCAAAGCTATTTGCAGCTTCATTTTTTGATGATTGATACCCCTCACGAGCTTCTGTGTCATTCCATGCTATTCTCATACCTTTACCACCACCACCGGCTGATGCTTTAATCATTACTGGATATCCGATTTCCTTAGAAATTTTGATTGCTTCATCCGCGTTCTCTATCAAGCCCATGTGGCCAGGAACGCAAGAGACCCCGGCATCAATTGCTATTTTCTTTGAGGTGATTTTATCTCCCATTGATATGATTGCATGCGCATTAGGGCCTATAAAAGTGATATCTTTATCCTCAAGCCTCTTAGCAAATTCAGCATTCTCAGATAAAAATCCGTATCCAGGATGCACAGCATCTGAACCTGTTTCTGCTATAGCTTTAAGTATCTTGTCCATAACTAAGTAAGACTGATTTGCTGGCGAAGCGCCGATGTAATAGCTTTCATCCGCCATATCAACATGGAGGGCATTTTTATCAGCATCTGAAAAAATAGAAACAGTTTTAATTCCCATCCTTTTTGCTGTCTTGATTACGCGACATGCAATTTCACCACGGTTGGCTATAAGTATTTTTTTTATCATTTATTTAACTTCCGATAAGGTCATTATAGTCTAGAAATATTCGATTAATTTAGATCAATGTTAAAGCGGTAAATTACCATGTTTTTTCCATGGGTTTTTTAATTCTTTATCTTTAAGAAGCGCAAAAGCTCTGTTAACACGTTTTCTGGTAGATTGCGGCTGAATGACTTCATCAATATACCCCAATTCAGCAGCGCGAAATGGACTTAAAAACTTCTTTTCATAATCATTAATATGCTTATCTATCTTGTCGTCATCACCTAGGTCGCTTCGGTGTAGAATTTCCACAGCCCCCTTAGCGCCCATTACAGCTATTTGTGCCGTAGGCCATGCATAATTTATATCACCTCGTAAGTGTTTTGGCGCCATTACACAATAAGCACCTCCGTAAGCTTTTCGAGTTATAACAGTTACCTTTGGCACGGTTGCCTCACCGAATGCATATAATAATTTTGCACCATGCTTTATGGACCCTCCAAACTCTTGGCTTGTTCCGGGCAAGAAACCAGGTACATCAACTAAGGTTAAAATTGGTATATCAAAAGCGTCACAAAACCTTACGTGTCGAGCTGCCTTACGAGATGCATCGCTATCCAAACAACCCGCTAGAACCATTGGTTGATTGGCTACAACACCAACTGTCTGTCCCTCAAGTCGTATAAATCCACATAAAATATTTTTTGCAAAATCACGTTGAATCTCAAAAAAATCTCCCTCATCTGCAATTTTTTCAATTAACTCATGCATATCGTACGGTATGTTAGGATTTTCGGGAACAATGGTATCCAGACTTTCATCAATACGGTCATGTTTATCATAAAACTTTCGTACAGGTGATCCCGTCTGATTATTGAGCGGTAAAAAATCAAATAACCTTCTAATCTCAGCAAGTGTCTCCAAGTCATTATCAAAAGCACCATCTGCTACTGATGATTTAGTTGTGTGAGTTTTAGCTCCCCCTAACTCTTCGGCAGTAACAATTTCATTAGTCACAGTTTTAAGTACATCTGGTCCCGTAAGAAACATATATGAACTATCACGAACCATAAAAATAAAGTCAGTTAGAGCTGGAGAATACACTGCGCCACCTGCACTCGGTCCCATAATTACAGAAATTTGGGGCACGACACCCGATGCTAAAATATTATTCTGAAAAACATCTGTGTAACCTGCTAGAGCCTCAACCCCCTCTTGAATACGGGCACCCCCAGAGTCGTTAAGTCCTATTATGGGTGCACCATTTTTAATTGCCATCTCTTGAACTTTACAAATTTTCTGAGCATGAGTTTTTGATAGCGAGCCACCAAAAACGGTAAAGTCTTGCGCGTATACAAATGTCTTTCTGCCATTTATTGTTCCCCATCCGGTTACAACACCATCTCCTGGAAAGTGAGTTTTATCCATATCAAAATCGGTTGAACGGTGTTTTACGAACATATCAAACTCTTCGAAACTATTGGGATCAAGTAATAACTCAAGCCTTTCACGGGCGGTTAACTTACCTTTATTATGCTGCGCTTCTATTCGCTTAGCGCCACCACCAAGCCTTGCCTCGTCACGTCGTATCTGCAACTGATCTAAAATATCACTCAAACCCAAATCCCTTCAAACGTTTAAGATAACTGCGCACCCTACAACTAGTAAGGCATCGGTCAACCCTGATTTGCAACAAATAATAACCTTTAGGCCCTTAAGCCTACTATTGATTAAATTAGGTCTATCTATCACTTTAAAATTAACATAGAGACCATATTAAATTGATAAATCCTTTTTTAAATTAAGTGCGTAATAAACAATATGAAAATTAACTGGTCATATGCATTAGCTTTAATCGCTACAGTATTTATTTTTATATGGTTTTTATTTAACAGTAACAGCTCAAAAAAATCTATTATTCAATCGGTTCCTTCAATAAGCCAGGCCTCAACTCCAACAGTTCTTGTAGCGCGTAGTTCATCAACCAAACATGATGTAAATTATGAGGTCTATGGTCGAACAGAGGCTAACAGGATTGTTACACTTAAATCAGAAACTTCTGGTCTGGTCACACGTACCCCTGCCAGAGAGGGTCAATTAATAAAAAAAAATCAGATAGTCTGCAAACTTCAAACTGATGCAAGAATTGCAAACTTAGACCAAGCAAAAGCTACACTTGATTTACGTAAATTTGACTTAGAAACGACTAAATTGTTGGTTGAGAAAGGCTTTAAATCTGCAATTCAATTAAAATCACAAAAGGCCGCAGTTGATATTGCTGAGGCATCAGTGAAACAATCTCAAATTGAACTTGAGAATGTTAACATAAGAAATCACTTTGAAGGAATTTTATCAAAACAAATTGCCGAAACAGGAGATTATTTACTGCCAGGTCAAGCATGTGCCACAATAATAGAAATGAACCCGGTAATAGTCTCTGTAGAATTAACGGAACAGCAAGTCGAAAATATTGGAATATCACAGAACACAGAAATTTTGCTATCATCGGGAAAAATTATTTCTGGAAAAATACGCTATTTGGAATCAATATCCAATCCGCTCACTCGAACCTTCAAAGCTGAAATTGAAGTTGATAATTATGATCACAATATTAGAGGAGGCTTAACTGCTTCAGTAAAAATAAAAGCAGGGACTGTAGATGCACATCTGATCCCGTCGAAAATTCTGACTTTGAACTCATTTGGAGATATAAGTGTACGCTATGTAAATCCAGATAATACAGTAGGTATAGCAGTTGTTGAACAAATTGACGAAGACCCTAACGGCATATGGGTAACTGGTCTACCGAAAGAAACATTAATCATACTCGATGGCCAAGATTATGTTATCGAGGGATCTAGAGTAGATCCTAAGTTCGATAACGGCGCTAGTATTTAGAATGAACGCTCTTATTGGCATAGTCGGTTTTTCCATCCGCAATTGGAGAATGGTAATAGGAGTCATGATTTTTGCGGTGCTCGGGGGGGTTTTATCATTGGATCGACTTCCAGTTGACGCAGAACCAGATATTCCAGTTCCATATGTTACAGTTAAGGTAGTATTGCCCGGCGTCTCACCCGAGGATTCTGAAAGATTATTGGTGAGACCAATGGAAACGGAAATTAAATCTATAGAAGGAATTAAGCAAATCAATTCAATCGCGGCTACAAATGTTGCACAAATTACTGTTGAATTTGATATATCGCATGATCTTGATAAAGCACTTAGCGATGTCATTGAAAAAGTAGATCGTGCAAGGGCTGACTTCCCCAAAGAAGCACTTGAACCAATCATCGAAGAAGTATCCACTTCCACCTTACCAATTATAGTTGTTAATTTATGGGGGGATGCTCCAGAAAGAGAATTGCAAAAGAGAGCAAAAGAAGTTCAGTCTCGTCTTGAAACTCTACCTGAAGTACTAGAAGCAAAAATAACAGGTGAGCGAATAAACGTTTTAGAAGCTATAGTAGATCCGTCTAAGGCAGATAGCTTAAACATAACTATAGATGAGATATTACTAGCCGTTAATCAGAATAACACCCTAGTTCCCACTGGCTCCTTGCAAACAAATAATGGTAAATTTAATATTAAAGTACCTGGTCTAATTGAAGAGTCTAAAGATTTATCAAACACTGTAATTAGACGTGGTGAAAATGATAGCATAATTCGGATGAGCGATATTGCGACAGTAAGAAACGGCTATAAAGATATAGAAAATATTGCTAGGTTCAATAAACGCAACTCAGTATCCCTCGAAATTTCAAAACGTCAAGGAGAGAACATTCTTGAAACAGAAACTAAGGTACAAGAGGTTTTATCCTCAATGACTAAAAGTTCAGACTGGCCCTCCACTATAAATATTACGTATAGCCAGTCTAGAGCTCAGTATATTAGAGAAATGGTGAAAGAGCTTTCATCGTCAATAATAAATGCAGTCATTCTAGTTTTTATTGTTTGTATCGCCGCACTTGGATGGCGATCAGCTATATTTGTAGGATGGGCTATTCCTGCTAGTTTTCTAATTGCGTTTTGTTTGTTCTATATCCAGGGTCAGACTATAAACATGATGATTTTATTTGGTTTAATTTTATCAGTTGGCGTGCTCGTGGATAGCGCTATTGTCATAGTTGAATATGCAGACAGGAAAATGGATGAAGGACTATCGCGTCGTGATGCCTTCCAAATGGCAGGGGAAAGAATGTTTTGGCCAATAGTATCATCCACAGCGACTACTCTCGTAGCCTTCGTGCCCCTCCTCTTTTGGGAAACCATAACTGGAAAATTTATGTCATACATGCCTCTTACAATGATCTATGTGCTTACAGCATCTATGCTAATGGCACTAGTTTTTTTACCTACACTTGGTTCCTTGATTGGATTTAAGCCCACTAATAATGAAAAATCCAACGCTGCACTTCTTGCTGGAGTAGACGGTGACCCCTCACAGCTTAAAGGATTTACAGGACTGTATGTTGCTACAATTAAGCTACTCATAAAATATCCTTTGCTAGTGATATCTACTTTAATTTTAATATGCATACTTATCGTTCAAATTTTCAATTCCAGCGTAGATGGACCACCACCTAAACCAATAGAATTTTTTACACAAACTCCTAGTGACCAAATTTTTGTACTTGCAAGAACTAGAGGCAATGGAACACCCGAGCAAAGTATGAGAATTGCCACTGTGCTAGAAGATAGAATAACAAAAATAGAAGGCATTCAATCTGTTTATACAATAGTTGGACCAGGGGCTGCTGGACAAGGCGGTGAAGCAAGTATGAATAGTCCCGATAATGTTCCAATCGACTCATCAGTTAGGATTTACACCGAGCTGATACCTTTCTCTGAACGAGAGAGAACCATAAGCAATATAATAGAGGACCTAGAAATAGCCAGCTCTAACATACCAGGTGTACTCACGGAGATAACAGCTATAGGACAAGGTCCTCCAATTGACAAAGATATTGGCATTCAAATATCTTCTAACAATAGAAATTTACTTAAAAAATACACCCTGTTAATTCATGATAAACTAGCATCAGTTGACGGTGTTTATGATACTGAAGATACATTACCCTTACCCGGCATAGACTGGTCACTAAAGGTAGATAGAGCCGAAGCGGGTAGACTTGGTCTAGATATAGAGAATATAGGTAATTCTCTTCAATTTGTCACAGAGGGAGCACTAATTGGTCGCTATCGGCCACTCGATGTTGATGAGGAAGTTGACATACGACTAAGATATCCGAGTTCAGCACGAGATATTTCCCAACTTGACTCATTAAGAATACAAACTCCTCAAGGAGCAATACCAATATCAAATGTCGTCAAACGCCTTCCAAATGATCGTGAAGATAAAATAGCACGAAGGGATCTCATGCCATTTTATTTGGTTCAAGGTAATACAAAAAAAGGTTATGCAACAAACAAACAAGTTGAATTACTTAAGAATTGGATAAAAGAAGAAGCTAACATACCAGCAGAAATAAAAATTAAATTCTTGGGTCAGGCAGAAGAAAATGCAGAAGCTGGTCAGTTTGCTATTGCTGCCTTTATTTCAATTTTATTAATGATGGGCGTCATACTTCTGCTTCAGTTTAATAGCTTTTATCATGTTTTTCTTACTTTATCCGCAGTTGTGATATCTGTTTTCGGAGTTATGGCTGGATTGATATTCTATAGCTATATATCTATGATTCTTGTATTAACGGGTGTTATAGCCCTAGCTGGAATTGTTGTTAACAACAATATAGTACTCATTGATACATATCAACGCCTTACTAAGGCTGGGTTTAAAAGTGAAGAAGCCGCAATTCGTACTGCCGCACAAAGATTAAGACCCGTTGTTTTAACAACAACCACAACCATAGTAGGTCTTATGCCCCTAGTGTTGGGATGGAGTGCAAACATTTTTACAGGTGAGTTTTCCACTCTAGGCTCAAGTACCTCGGATATATGGGCTCCAATATCCTACGTCTTGTCTGCAGGTTTAGGGTTTGCTACTATTTTAACACTTATTATTACACCAGTAATGTTGGCAATGCCGTCTGTTTTAAAAAAACGAATACAAAAATTTCGGTCAAGCAATTTTTTCGATAGAAAAAAAACTATTCAATGACCTCAATAGCAGTCTTCGTTTCTTCAACTTTCTGCTCGGACGCAAAAATAACAGTATGTTGAATGCCTCCACCTAAAAGAGGCCTACTTATTTGCCAGCTTTCAAGATCGTAAACTACAGCGGGTAAGCCTGCTGTTTCTTTTTCAGTTGAAGGCGCCATACGTACGAAAGGTACATCTATGCGTGCTGCTACAACTTCGTCTTGTACTAATTCTGATGAGATATAATACTTCCCTACAGGTAATAAATTGCCAGCAATGAAATTCCAACGTCCCCCTGCTCCCACTCGTGTTTCTCCGACCAATATTTCACCTGCATAAACTTTTACAAGTCCTGCTTCATCTGTAGTACCAGAAAAAATTACTCCGCCGCTATCGTCGTAATCAAGAACTGACATTGCTAATGGGCCATCTCGTGGTGTTTGTTTAAATGGACTTTGGATTATACGGCTAGGTCCACCAGGTGCCGTTAACATAACAAGTGTATTAAGTTCTTTATCTCTATAGTCATATGAACTTTCAGTTCCAAATAACTGATTATCAATATTATCTTTAACAATTGAAGGAATACTGTACAATGTTTCATCACCACGAATGGATATGTCGCTACTATAAAACATTACCACTTCAATAGCCATAATCTTTTGATTATCCAATAAAACATCTGCTTCCCAAGTTCCTTCATTACTTGATTCGATTTGATTAATACGTTTATTGTTGTTGAGTAATACTATTAACCGATTAGGCTCACTAGTGCCCTTAATACTAATAATTCTATTATTAATATTATTTGATATAGATACGCCGCTAAAATTAATAGGCGTTATACCAGTATCAACTTTGTACTCATTATTTGTGACCTTATTATCAAGTGAGTTGCTATTGTTTTGAAAAAAGTTAACTGATGATACTATAAATAAAACTAATATAATACCAAGACTAGCTGATAAAATCCAAAAGTAATTCAATTTCATATGTATAGAACCTTTATATTTATTAAATGCGATGTATAATTAATAAAATTAGATAATTAGTCTCAAATAGATACCGTTTATTATGTCCTCTATATGTGTATTTTGTGGATCAAGCAAAGGCCAAAATTCAAGCCATATGAAGCTTGCTCATGATCTAGGTGCATTACTTGCAGAGAGAGGGCATAAACTTATCTATGGTGGCGGTGGTTTAGGCCTGATGGGCGCTGTCGCTTCTGCTTCGTTTAATGCAGGAGGAAGCGTTTTGGGTATTATGCCTGATTTTCTCTCAGATATAGAAAAAACTTCTTACGAAATTAATCACATCATCGTTAAAGATATGCATGCGCGTAAAATGATGATGTATAACAAATCGGATGCATTCATTGTACTCCCTGGCGGAATTGGTACTTTAGAGGAAGCTGTGGAGATACTATCTTGGAGTAGGTTAAATCTACATAACAAACCAATTGTATTTCTTGATAACACAAATTATTGGGATTCTATCTTGAAATTACTTAATAGTATGTCTGAGGAAGGATTTATTCCATCTAGTTTTCTAAAAAAAATAATTTTTAATCCCACACCCGCTAGTACATTACGGGAAATAGAAAGATTACTTGAAAACATTGAATAGAAATGATTTGTGTTAAATTATCAGTAAACTACAAATATTTTCCAGTCCAGACCTGTCAAATTCATCAAATGCATCAAGTTCGGTTGAGTCAACATCAAGAACAGCCATTAGATTACTATTTTTGTCAAAAACAGGAACCACTATTTCTGATTGAGAATTTACATCACAGACAATGTGATTATCAAAATTATGAACATCACTAACTATAAATGTTTTTTTTGTTTTAGCGCTTAATCCGCAAATACCTTTGCCAAACGGTATTCTCAAGCACCCTAATGTACCTTGGTATGGACCTATTACAAGTTCATTATGTTTTTTTAAGTCAACTAAATAAAACCCAGTCCAATAAAAATAATCAAAAGCACCATTCAGCATACATGCAACAGTTGAGTATCTAGCGATCATATTGCTTTCACCCTCTAGGACAGCCATGATTTCTTTTCTGATATTTTTATATCTGGTTTCTTTGTTGGAAATCATCTGTTTAAACCTTTTTGACCCATGCACCGCTTGAGCTTTGCTGATAAAAATTTAACTTTTCTCCTTTAGCCTTCAATTTTTTCCACCTATTTCTTTCATTAATAATGCTTTGCTCTGAGCGACCATCAATAAATACTATACAACGCTCAACACCTTTCAGTCTATTTATGTCGGAACCTGCCAACAGAAACACTACTTGAAAGTTATCCGCAGTCTTTGCAGATGAACTTAAAACAATTGGGTGATGATGAGCTCTTGGCTGATCGTCACGTCCATGTGGCAAGAAGCTATCCGCTTTAAAGGTCCACAGAAAATCTTCTAATTCAACTAAATGGTCAACTCGAGTTTTAATTAAGGCCCTCCAGTTTTTTTTTATACATTTTTCCAAAAACTGGGGCAGAGTAGATTCAAGAGTAGAGGATTCATGATGATAAAAAAAGTATTCCATTAATGTTCGAAATTATCAGAAATCCATCTATTTAACAGTCTAGCGCCAAAACCTGTCCCAAAAGATGTCTCACGTGGATCATGACGGTTAGATGGTTTCATCGCAGTTCCCGCCACATCTATATGTGCCCATGGTATGCCTTTTCCAACAAATCTTTGTAAAAATTGCGCCGCTGTTATTGAGCCTGCTAAACGCCCACCTATGTTCTTCATATCAGCGTTTGGGGTATCTAATAGGCGGTCATATTCTTTGCCCAACGGTAACCGCCAAGTATACTCTTTTGTTGTCTCAGATGCATCCTTTATTTGCCTTGCTAATTCATCATTGTTTGAAAAAACACCCGCTTTTTCAGTCCCAAGTGCGACAAGTATTGCACCAGTTAAAGTTGCTAGATTAATCATAGATTTAGGTTTTATTTTTTCTGAAGCGTAATGAAGACAGTCAGCGAGAACGAGGCGACCTTCTGCATCAGTGTTTTGAACCTCAATAGTCTTCCCCGACATCGAAGTTATAATATCTCCGGGTAGAACTGAATTGCCGTCAGGCATATTTTCAACAAGTCCTACAATACCTACAACATTGGCCTTAGCTTTTCTACCAGCCAATCCAATCATCGCACCAACTACAGCAGCAGACCCCCCCATGTCGCCCTTCATATCCCACATATTAGCGCCTGGTTTTAGAGAAATTCCTCCCGTGTCAAATGTAACACCTTTACCAATAATGCATATTGGCTGATCACCCTTATTGGCTCCATTCCAGCGAATGATAACCATCTGTGACTCTCTTGCTGATCCCTGACCCACACAAAGAAGGGAATTCATACCCAAAGATTTCATTTTCTTTTCGCCTAGAACCTCAATTTTTAAGCCATATTTTTCTAATTTCTTTATCTCAGATGCGTAAGCTTTGGGATATATTACATTTGGTGGCTCATTAACTAAATCGCGTGCTTTGATAGTACCATCACAGACTGGTCCGTGATATCCTTCGTAAGATGATTTCGAGACCTTAGGGTCGTCGCAAGCTATAGTTATATTTTGTAAAATATTTTTTGAGTTATCAGCTACTTTAGTCTTATATTTATCAAATCTATATGCTGCTAGACGAATACCTACCGCCACCCTAGCAATTGAGTCTGGTGACAAATCCAATCCATCCAAATGTAGAGTTATAGACTTTTCTTTCGTCATCAGCTTTTTGCTAATATTGGCACCAAATAGCTCAGGGTCGAAATTACCTAAGTCACCAATACCAAAAGCAAGTAGATGGTTCGTATTTACTTTCTCAAGAGCATACAAACTAAAACATGTATTTTTTTTCCCGTTAAAAGAGGCAGCTTTTGAGGCATTTTTAAAATACTCTTCAATTGAATTTATATGATTTTTAGAGGAACCCATAATTTTAAGGGATTTTTGCACCGGTACAACTGAACATTCTGACGATAATTCAATAGATTGAACAAATTTAATACGCATTTGAGTATTTCCTTTATAAGTAATTAAAAGATAGCAATATTTAGATTTTATAATATGGTATATGTCACGATTACGTAATAGAAGATTGTATGAAAGTCCATAATTAGGTTATTAAAAATTAAGTAAATGATGCTTGTACAAAAATATATTGGCCAGCAAGTACTAAAACCTTTCATCGTGTCACTACTAGCCCTTACTTTATTAGCGCTACTGACTCAAAGTTTACAAACAATCGATTTGATTACTGAAAACAATCAATCAGCTTCAACTTTTTTTTATATTACACTATTAGCTATGCCAAAATTATTAACAATTATAATGCCCATATCTTTATTTTTATCTATACTTTATTCGTTAAATCGCATCGCAATGGACGGTGAACTAATAATAGCTAAAGCAGCTGGAATGAGTAATTGGGAAATATGTACTCCTATCGTTAGAATTAGTACTTTAGCACTCATGTTACACCTACTAATCAATTTATTAATCCAACCTTTAGCATTTGTTGAAATGAGAAAAGAGGTTTTCAAAGTGCGAACGGATATAGCCTCAAAAATGGTTTCATCAGGAGAGTTTATAAAGCCTGTTGAAGGCTTAACAATATATGCAGGTGATATTGGTATAGACGGCTTTATTAACGATATACTAATCAATGATGCGCGTGATGCATCCAAAACAATAACTTATATAGCAGAAAAGGCATTTATATCTAAAAATAGTAAATTCACTAAACTGACTCTTACCTCAGGTAGCGCTCAAAGTTTACTATCAAACGGGGAATTCAACATAGTCCAATTTGATAACTATCAATTAGACCTTACTGAAATACAGTCGTTAGATGCAATACTTATAAATAAACCATCAGACCTCTACCTTCACCAGTTATTTAAACCGAACTCTGAGCAATACATCAGTAGAAATAAAAGAAAAAAGTTTCTATCTGAGGGTAATAACCGCTTAGCATCACCTTTATACAATTTAGCTCTTACTCTAATAGCAATCTGTACGTTAATTAAAAGTAGACACCAAAGAATGGGGTATAAGCGAAAGATATTTATTTGTGGAGTAGCAGGATTCTTCATTAAAATTATTGAATTTTTTATTAAGTCAGCAGCTGAAAATAACTCAGACTTAAATATTTTTCAATATGCAGTTCCAATAACAATCTGTTTCTTATGTATTGTTTTTATATTAGCAAAAAGTCCATCCCACAGAACAAAACATAGACAAAAACAAAAAAATAAACAGTATACTCTGTTGAGATCCAAATGTTAGTCTCAACATTAAACCGTTACTTAGTAAAGAATACCCTTCTAGGACTACTTCTGTCTTTTACAGTAATTTCTAGTTTAATTGTGTTGGTTGACTATGTAGAGGGAACAAGAAAATTTAGTACAAATTCTGATATAGAGTCACTTACAGTATTTATTTTTACCTTATTACGTACTCCGCAATTACTAGAAGAAACTATACCATTCATTGTTCTTTTTGGCATTATGGGAACACTTTATAATTTAAATCAGAAAAATGAGTTAATAATTTTAAGGGCTGCAGGACTTTCTGTTTGGAAATTTTTATCCCCAATAATTATAATCTCTGGATTACTTGGCATGCTTTGGTCAACATTGCTGAATCCTTTAGCATCGTACTCATTATCTACTCAGAGTGAGATTTTAAATGGACTAGGTTCAAGCTCTGAAACAGCAGACATATGGCTAAGGGAGGGCTCACATACAAATAAAATCATTATTCATGCAGAAAAATATGATGAATCAACAAAAACAATTTTTGATGTAACCTATTTTATTTTTGATGTTGATACCCGCGATAAATTGAAATTTGTGAACCGTATCGATGCGTCTAGGGCAATTCTATTAAAGTCTGGTTATTGGCAACTACATGATGTCAAGGAGGTTAATACTAGTGGATTGATAAAACAAAAAAACACTATGTCTTTCGCAACTTCTGTTACAGAGTTAGATTTAATAAATTCAATTAAGAAAAAAAACCTTACTTCGTTTTGGGAAATAACGAATGAAATTCGTAGACGCAAGAATAATGGATTTTCGGTAGTTTTATTAGATATTCAGTATAATAAATTATTATCTCTACCGCTGATGTTAATTGCCATGTCTATTCTAGCAGCCTGCGTAACCTTAAATCATAGTAGACAAGGAAATACAGCCAAACTAATAATACTAGGAGCTCTCCTTGGGTTCATCATATATATTTCAAATAACTTTATAATTTCATTTGCAAAAGCGGAGATTATTCCTCCTTCTTTTGCTACTTGGTTTGTACCAACTTTCACCCTATTAATCGGAACAATTTACCTGTCACTAATTGAAGATGGCTAATAAATAATTTGCTTATTTGCCATACTAATTTAGTATACATCCAAACTTAATATTTGGTATGAGTAAAATATAATACAGTGTTAGCTTAAACTTAAGAAAATAAATGATGAAAAAAATATTATATACACTAATGGCCATGGCACTGGTGCTAGCAACAAATAGTTATGGGCAAGCAGGGCATGGTATAGCAGCAGTTGTCAATAATGATATCGTTACTACACATGATCTACGACAACGAACGCTATTCATGATAGCCACTACAGGTGTAAAACGCGATGAAGAAAGTATTTCACGGGCTCAACAACAAGCACTTAAAAATTTAGTTGATGAACACATACAACTTCAGGAATCTGATAAATATGACCAATCTATTTCAGACGAGGAAATCAATCAATCAGTTGCCCGATTGATAGGGCGTAACGGTATTGATCCAAACGAAATTGTAAATCGCTTAGCACAAGTCGGTGTTTCAATTGAAACTCTGAGGGACCAAGTTAGGTCTGAAATAGCATGGCAACGCATTATAAACGGTCTTTATGGCTCGCGTGTACGAATTTCAGATGCACAAATTAACGAGACACTAAAAAGATTAACAGCTAATGCGTCAAAACCGAATTACAGAGTTGCAGAAATATTTATAGAGTCAACACCAGAGATCGGAGGAATGCCAGGTGCAATGCAAGGAGCCGAGGCAATGATAGAGCAAATAAATGATGGAGCTCCCTTCCCTTTACTGGCCCAACAGTTTTCCAGTTCTCCAACCTCAGCTAACGGAGGGGATATAGGATGGGTAGCAGAAGGGGAATTGAGACCAGAAATTGACAATGCAATAAAAACTTTAGAGGAGGGAAGCATTTCTACTCCTATCAAAGTTCCAGGCGGCGTATATGTTATTGCTCTTTTAGGAAAAAAAATATCTGAAGCAGACACCCTCTACAAACTCAAGCAAGTTAGGATTAACAATGAAGATATAAATACCTCAAAAACAAAATTAATAGAACTGAGTAAAGACCTGAAATCATGCGATACTTTAAAAGGTGACTTAAAAAATAGAAAAGAAATAAAGCATGCTGATATGGGAGAGTTAAAAGCTAGTGAACTTACTGATGAAATACTAGCAGTCATTGCAGATACAGAAATAAACACTCTAGGAGCACCAATTGAACTTCCCACAGGGGCTGTGTCAATTATGGTCTGTTCAAAAGAAATTACAGGATCAGATATCCCAACACGAGAAGCTATTGAGGATAGACTAATGGATCAACAGCTTGCTCAAGCGTCAAAGAGGCACCTTAGGGACCTTCGAAGGCAAGCAACAATTGTTGTTCGCTGAAAGGTGAATAAAAAATTACTATTATTAACAATGGGTGATCCCTGTGGTATCGGTCCAGAGATTACCTATAAGGCTTGGGAAGCCCTAAATAGACAGAGAAAGTATTGCTTCGCGGTCATAGCTCAACCAGAAATCTTTGATTGCTGTCACAATAAAATCAAATTAATAAATGACCCCTCTGAAGCCATTAATACCTTTCAAAATAGTCTACCCTTAATACCAATTGATGGACATGATCCTAAGAAGGGACAGCCAAACTGTATACACTCTCCAGCCATATTAGAATCAATTAAGCTTGCTGTTGATATATGTGCAAAGGGTAAAGCTGATGGCTTAGTAACCAACCCAGTTTCTAAAGAAATACTATACAAATCAGGGTTTAATTTTCCTGGCCACACTGAGTACTTAGGAGAGATCACTAAGGGAATTCATATGATCAACTCACGTGGCCCTGTTATGATGCTATCCGGTGGAGGCTTAAAAATAGCGCTCATAACTGTGCATGTTCCGTTAAGAAAAGCCGCACTATTGATTACAAAAAAAGAGATAATAAAAAAAGCCAAAGTTATAAATGAAGCACTAATAAGGGATTTTGGTATTAAAGACCCTCGTATCGCATTAGCTGGAATAAATCCCCATGCCGGAGAGCGTGGACAGTTAGGGCAAGAAGAGATGAACATTATTAATCCAGCAGCAGAAATTCTAAGAAAAGAAGGAATTAATATCAGTGACGCGTTGCCTGCTGATACATTATTTCATGAAGAAGCTAGAAGCATGTATGATGCAGCGATAGCTATGTATCACGATCAAGGATTAATACCTGTAAAAACTTTGGACTTTTATGGAGGAGTAAATATAACACTTGGCCTACCTATAGTAAGAACCTCTCCTGATCATGGCACAGCTTTCAATATCGCTGGGGAAAATATAGCTCGTCCGGATAGCCTCATAGCAGCAATTAAAACTGCAAGGGAGATATCAAATAATAGGGCCATGCAAAATGCCTAAAAGTTTACCCAGCTTAGAGGAAACTATAGAAATATATAAATTAAGAGCAAATAAATCTCTTGGCCAACACTTTTTACTAGATACAAATATAACTGATAAAATTGCGAGACTGGCGCTCCCTATTGACCAGTGTACGACTATAGAAGTAGGCCCAGGGCCGGGCGGCTTAACAAGATCTCTTCTAAAAAATCACGCATCACTTACTGTAATTGAAATGGATGATCGTTTTATCAGTCCATTAAATGAATTAGCTAAATCATATAACAATCTTACAGTAATACATGACAATGCATTGAGAGTAGACTTAGCAAAAATAGCAGAAAAAAATATAAAATTAGTCTCGAATCTACCCTATAATGTCGGAACTAAGTTATTGATAAATTGGCTGTCATCAGAACCTCTTTTTTGGAGCAAGGCGGTTCTTATGTTTCAGAAAGAAGTTGCACAAAGGATAACAGCTAACCCAAATGATAAAGCATACGGCCGGTTAGCAATACTTACGCAAAGTATCTGTACTGTACAAATAGCATTCGATGTTCCAGCAAGGGCATTTACCCCCCCACCTAAAGTTGATAGTGCGGTAGTGGTTTTTAACCCCTTACCCATAGAGAAAAGGTTTAAACACCTTAAAATCTTAGGCGAAGTAACAATGGCAACTTTTAGTCAAAGAAGAAAAATGCTGAGAGGGTCTCTAAAAAGTATAACAAAGAAATATGGCACAACACCATTGAAATTATGTGAATTGACTGAAATTAATCCAGAATTTAGACCAGAAAACCTCTCGATAATAGATTTTCAAAATTTAGCTTTAAACCTAAAAGAAAAAACTAACCACCTGTAACAAGTTTTTTTACAAAACTACCCAACCATGGCTGACGAAGTCTTTTCATTCTTTCGGCATTTACGATAGTGTTTAGTTCTTCGATGGCCTCTGTAATATCTTCATTAATAATTATATAATCATACTCAGCCCAATGGCTGATTTCATTTTCTGATTTTGACATACGCCTTGCTATAACGTCATCACTATCCTGAGCCCTTGACCTCAGACGGTTCTCAAGTTCTTGCACATTGGGTGGCAAGATAAATATTTTAACCAAATCATTGGCTGCTGCTTGGGTAAGCTGCTGTGCTCCCTGCCAATCTATATCAAAAACAATATCAAAACCTCCGGCTAAAGCGTCTTCAACAGGTGCTCTTGGAGTACCATAAAAATTATCAAAAACTTTTGCATACTCTAGAAACTCATCATTATCTATCATTTCAGAAAATTTACTTTTAGAAAGGAAAATATAATCTTCGCCATCAACTTCGCCAGGCCTAGGTTGCCGTGTCGTAGCAGAAACAGACATCAATATATTCTTACTGGTGTTTAAAATTTGTTTAGTTAACGTAGTTTTGCCAGCACCAGATGGTGATGATAAGACAACCATTATTCCTCTTCTATTTAATTTCATTTCCTGAATTGAAGACTTTACCATTTTATATCTACTAATATTTAATAACTAATTATCTGACCTTCGCTTTGTACAGCTTCCTCGTCAACCCTGTATATTATTTAAATCACTTCAATGTAAGCGTTGAGTCAAATCACTCTTTTTTCGTTGAGACCTTTGAATAGTTCTTTCAATCTTACGCCACTTATTAACATTAATAATATGCTCTTTATTTGTTTTTGCAAAAGCATGGCCCCCAGTACCGTCAGCTACAAAAAATAGGAAATTAGTTTTTGCTGGGTTCAAAACTGCGCGTATTGATGCCTCTCCTGGATTGCAAATTGGTGTCGGTGGTAAACCGTCTATTTGGTATGTATTCCAGGGTGTCTTTTTATTTATTTCAGACCTATAAAGAGTACGTCTTTCACCTTTAGAATTATATAGAGGTTCACCTCGAGAGATCCCGTAAATAATGGTTGGGTCAGTTTGCAATCGCATATTCAGTCTTAATCGGTTTATAAAAACACCCGCAATTATATCTCTTTCACTATTATGTGCAGTTTCTTTTTCTACAATTGACGCAAGTATAATCGCTTCATCTATTGACTTGAACGGTAAGTTTTTTTGTCTTGTTGGCCACAAACTATTTATTAATTCGATTTGAGAATTTTGCATTTTCTCAAGTAATAATGTGGCCTTCATGCCTTTAGGAACCATAAATGTTTCTGGCAGTAAAGTACCCTCTCCAGGGATAGTCATCGAACTTATATCAAATAATTTATTTCTACTTATGACTTTTACTATCTGGTTAGATGTAAGCCCTTCCGCTATTGTGAAAGGGTACAAAACCTCTCTACCATCAGAAAGCTGGTCATATATAGTTGCCATAGAAGACGACTTAGTTAACAAGAACTCGCCTGCTTTAAATTTAGCTTCATTACCTCTCAGTTTAGTTACTAACGTAAATAACTTAGAGCTTTTGATTATATCCTCTTTTTCTAAATTTTGAGAAATTTTAGACAAACTACTTCCCTGATCCACTTTAAATAAAATCTCACTCTCAACCCCATTTGGATTAATTTCGTACTTATAATTAATATATGCATAGACACCTGTAAGAACCGCACAAATAATTGTAAAAAAAGCAGTAAAAGCTATTGTAACTAGGAGGAGTTTATTTTTTTTAGGCATATTCCAAAATGTACCTATCTATTAAACATATCAATAAAATTACTTTTCAGTAACGGCGGAAAAAATAACGCTAGCATTCGTACCGCCGAAACCAAAACTGTTAGACATAACGGCTTTTCCATTTATAGGTTTAGACTTAAGAGGCACTAGATCGAGACTTGTTTCAAATGATTGATTTTCTAAATTTAAAGTAGGGGGGGCAATCTGATCTCTCAATGCCAGTATAGAAAAGATCGCTTCTATAGCTCCAGCTGCACCCAAAAGGTGGCCAGTACTTGATTTCGTAGATGACATTTTAATATTTTTTGCATGCTCCCCAAGTAATCTCTCTACAGACCTAACTTCAATTTCATCTCCCATTGGAGTAGATGTGCCGTGCGCATTTACATAGCAAATATCAGAAACATCCAAATTAGAATTATCCAGTGCAGCTTTCATAGCGCGGTATCCACCATCGCCATCTGGGGAAGGACTAGTTATGTGGTGAGCATCCGCCGATAGACCGTAACCTGATACCTCAGCATAAATATTTGCTCCTCTATTTAGGGCATGCTCATACTCCTCCAGTACGAGAGCCCCTGCACCCTCACCCATCAGAAATCCATCACGTTCTTTATCATATGGTCTTGAGGCTTTTTCAGGGGTATCATTAAATCCAGTAGTCATCGCACGACAAGCTACAAAACAAGCAATACCAAGCCGGTTTATTGCGGCCTCTGAACCACCAGCTACCATGACGTCTGCATCGCCATTAGCTATTAATCGGGACGCATCTCCAATAGCATGTGTTCCTGTGGCGCAGGCGGTAACAACAGAATGATTTGGACCTTTAAATCCGTTGCGAATAGAAATCTGACCTGAAGTTAAATTTATTAACATCCCAGGTATAACGAAAGGGCTTAGTCGTCGTGGGCCCCGTTCGTGCAAGGTAATGGAAGCGTCATAAGTTGTTTGCAGCCCTCCAATACCAGAGCCAAACATAACTCCAGTTCGTTCGAGGTCACTAACTTGCGAGGCATCTGGTTTCCAACCCGCATCAATCAACGCCTCATCAGACGCTGCAATGGAATAAACAATAAAATCATCCATTCTTTTTGAGTCTCTAAAACTCATTACTTTTTCAGGGTCAAAGACTCCTTCCGTTTGCGGGTGCCCGCCTGCCCTGCCATCAACTCTTGGTATAACAGCTGCAATTTTGCAAGCTAAGTCACTCACATCGAAATGCTTGATAAGGGAAGCGCCAGACTTCCCTTTTAATATATTTTTCCATGCGGTCTCTAAGCCGCATCCCACTGGGGTTATTAAGCCCATACCTGTTACGACAACACGTCGGTTAGCTTTGGGAGTCATAGGAATATTATATTTTAACCAATTTTTTCGGATATAAATTTAACTGCATCACCAACTGTTTGAATATGCTCAGCAGCATCATCAGGAATTTCAATATCAAACTCCTCTTCAAAAGCCATGACTAGCTCAACATTATCTAAACTATCTGCACCAAGATCATCGATAAAGTGAGCATTACCAACAACTTTCTCTTCTTCAACATCAAGATGTTCAACTACCATTTTAGTAACACGTGAAAGTACGTCTGACATAATATTTCCTTTTGTAATGCTAGAATTCTAGCGAATTGTGTGCGTAATTAGAGTGAAATACTTTAAAAACAAGCTTTTTTTACAGAATATACTTAAAATTTCTATAATATGTTAAAAGATTCTACAATAAAAACTCATCAAATCATAGTCATACCGCCATTAACATGAAGTGTTTGCCCTGTAATATAACTTGTTTCATCAGAGGCCAAGAAAAGTGCTGCAGTAGCGATGTCAGAGCTAGTTCCCAAATCACCGACAGGTATCTTTGATAAAATTGCACTTTTTTGAGATTCATTCAATTCATTAGTCATCGGGGAAGCTATAAAGCCAGGAGCAATACAGTTGACTGTAATACCCCGTGAAGCAACTTCCTGTGCTAGAGATTTAGAAAAACCAATCATTCCAGCTTTGGAAGCAGCATAATTAGTTTGACCTGGATTACCCGTTACACCAACAACTGAAGTAATGCCAATTATCCGCCCATTGCGTTTTTTCATCATAGCTCTCAAACATGCTTTGGATAAACGAAAATAAGATTCAAGATTTACCTTCTGAACCAAGTCCCAATCAGCCTGTTTCATTCGCATTAAAAGACCATCACGCGTTATACCAGCATTCGCAATCAATATATCAATAGGGCCGCCAAGGAGAGCGTTTGCCTCTTCAGGTAATTTATCAACCGCGTCACCATCTGATAAATTGCACGCAATAGGATAAGATCTTTCACCTAATTCACTGGCGAGAGCCTCAAGTTTTTCAATCCTTGTACCGGACAAGGCAACCAAAGCTCCTCGCGAGTGAAAGAGTCTCGCAATTTCTCCTCCCAATCCGCCAGTAGCTCCAGTAACTAGAATTCGTTTTCCATCAAAATTAAACATAATTATCCTTAAATTTCTTACTAAAAGATACTAAACTTTCTTCGGCATCTACAGAAATTCCATCAGTGCCTTTTATTATACGTCTCAACATTACTGATAATACCTTACCACACCCAGGCTCAATAAATTTCTCAATCCCATTTTCATACATGAATAAGACTGATTCCCTCCATCGAACACGACCGGTTACTTGTGATATTAAGTCATCTTTCAAAGTTTTAGGATCAATTATCGCTTTTGCCCTAACATTATTTACAACCGGGATTATAGGCTTAAAGAATTCCACTTCCGAAAGAGCACGAGACATCTTGTCTGCAGCAGAAGACATCAAGCTTGAATGAAATGGGGCTGAAACATTCAACATCATTGCTCTCTTCACACCAATAAGAGCTGCTTCAGAACAAGCTTTTTCAACAGCTTTAAGGTTTCCAGATATAACAATTTGACCTGATGCATTATCATTAGCAATTTGACACACACCTAGGTCCTGGGCTCTCGAAATTGCAGTTTCTGCATCGTCAATACTTGCCCCTAAAAGTGCAGCCATGGCACCTAATCCAGGAGGTACAGCCGCCTGCATTGCATTTCCTCGCGTTCTTAATAATAAAGCAGTATCCTTTAAGGAAATTGATCCGGCTGCGCATAATGCAGTGTACTCACCTAAGGAATGTCCGGCTGCATACTTTGCATCAGAAACGCTAAAGCCACATTCAGCTTCAAGTGCTTTTATGGCAGCTATACCACAAGCCATTAATGCAGGTTGTGCGTTAGCTGTTAGTGTCAAATCTTTGATATCACCTTGCCACATCAATCTTGATAAATTTTGAGAAAGCGCATCATCCACCTCCTCAAATACTTCCTTGCTAGCTGGAAAAGCAGAAGCAAGACTATGTCCCATACCAATTTTTTGGCTTCCTTGACCAGGAAAAGTTAAAGCAAACGTCATAAACCCTCTTAAACACAATTTGCTCACTTAACTAGAGCAATAAAATTCTATAAGACAATAAAGTTAATAATAAAGAATTATTAAATATTATTCTTTTTTGAGCATGTATTAATAATAGCAGCACCTGCACAATAACCACCTATGTGAGCAGGCCATGCTATATTTATAACAAAAAAATTATCAATTAAACCTATAATGCAATTCAAGCCAACCCAAACAAATCCGTACTCATACATCTTTTTTTTACCGCCAAGGACAAATGCACCCGTAGAAAATAATGCAGCGGCCCCGGCCGAAGCCCCTATAGCACCAGTTGATAAACTAGCATTAACAAAACCCCACCATATCCACTGAAAAATACCTCCTAAAATTACTCCTGTTAGGAAGACTATCCAAAAAAATAATGATGCTTTTAAAGTATCCGACTCATAATTTAAATTTGACCTATACCCCTGGAAAATAGCTGTACCAAAAACCATGATCATTACAGAATTTATCATCAAATGACCCCAATTGGCATGTAGGAAACCGTGAAAAAATAAACGAAAAGCATGCGATGTCACTCCAATATCAGATTGATGCAAAGGTCTTAGAACACCATGATCTACCGGCACACTCGAAAACAAAGTCAAGAAATGTATTAATGTAAATAAACCCACCAAAAACAAAGGAGTTTTTTCAAAAAAGTTAAAGAAAGGCTCAGATTCTTTCATCATTTATCCAAATCATTTAAATTCGATTTAACTAATTTAAAAATTATATTTTAATTAAATTCTGATTGAAACGCTTAGCATTGGCCACATAAACTTCAGAGTTTATTCTAAGCATTTGAAAATGCTGCTCAGTAAGTGACTTAATAATCCTACCGGGAGACCCCACAACCATAGACCCATCCGGAATTACTTTACCCTCAGTTATCAATGAATGCGCCCCAATGATACAATTTTTACCTATTTCAGCGCCATTAAGTATTGTAGCACCAATGCCAATTAATGTATTCTCACCAATTTTACAGCCATGGAGCATAACTCGATGACCAACAATAACGCCATCTCCAATTGTAAGAGGAATTCCAGGATCAGTGTGTAATACAGAATTATCTTGAATATTAGTTCTAGCTCCAATTTCAATCAGATCATTATCACCTCTGATCACAGCACCAAACCATACAGAGCTGTGATCAGCCATTTTAACATTACCGATAATTTGTGCACTTGGTGCTACATAAGCATTATCAGCAATATCTGGTCTGACGCCGTCTAGTGAATATATAGACAAAATTATAGCTCGTCTAAATCTTGCTGCAGTATTGAAATATTCAAATCATATGAAATATCATCTTTATCTTCATCATCTATATAGAGTATTCCTAAGATCTCATCATTCAAATAAACCTCAACGCTATCACTAACTTTACGAGATTTAATTGTAACTGATTCTGTTGCAAATCTTTTACAAAGATATTCTTTGACCTTATTTATTTGTTCAGGACTCATTTATTACTCCATTTTAAGTTATTATACATCATAATTTATGGTTTGTATCATAGTATTTGCAGGCTTTTCTATATTAATACCGTTCAGTACTTTTGCAGGAACACCAGCCAAAGTGCAGTTCTCAGAACAGGAATTAAGCACCACTGAACCCGCAGCTATTTTTGAACCTTTTGCTATTACAATATTCCCAAGCACAGATGCATTCGCGCCGATTAAAACATAATCGCCTATTTTCGGATGCCTATCCCCTAAATTATTGCCCGTGCCACCGAGTGTAACGCCCTGCATAATAGAACAATTATTTCCAACGACCGCAGTTTCACCCATTACAAAACCAGTCGCATGGTCAAGCATTATACCGCTGCCTATTTGAGCAGAAGGATTTATATCAACAGAAAAAAGCTCGGAAATTCGGTACTGCAAGTGAAAAGCTAATAATTCTCTTCCGCTTTTAAAAAGAGCACTCGAAAATCGATAAGCCTGAATAGCCATGTAACCCTTGAAGTACATGAATGCATGCATAAACGACGAGCAAGCTGGGTCCCTTTCTTTTATAGCAACTAAGTCTTGGAGAGCACTCTTAATTATTTTTGGGTCAAATAATATTGCATCTGAAAATACTTTGCGTAAATTTAATGCTGATAAATATGGTGTACCTAACTTTTCTGACAAATGGTTAATCAATGCGGTATCAAAAGTGTTTTGATCAAGTATTGTTGAGTGAATAAGTGACGATAAGGCCGGCTCCCCAACTACACACTCAGCTGCATCTTTCTTCATAGCCAACCAAACATAATTAAATTCAGAATTATGAGAAGTAGAATACAATTTTACCACAAGAAACCTCCAAACATTAAAAGCTGTTCTAAAGTTTTACTAAAAAAATAATATTAAATTTTAAATGTAAACTTTATATCATAAGCTCTCAAGCATATCACTCCAGTATATCTTCAGATCTCTCTTAACTTCTGGGGCTAGAATATATAGTCCCAGCAAATTAGGAATCGCCATAACAAATATAAGTGCGTCTGCAAAATCCAAAACTGCACTTAACTGAATTGATGAACCTATAATTATGAATCCACAAAAAATAAAATGAAAAGTCAATTCTTTAAACGTCCCTTCTCCAAATACATAAGTCCAGCCTTTGGTTCCATAATATGCCCAGGCTAACATAGTTGAAAATGCAAATAAAAATGCTGCTATTGACAATGGAATAGGCGACCAAGGTATTCTTGATTCAAAAGCAGCTGAAGTTAACTCAATACCACTTACACCGCCATTTAAAATTGTTTGGCTATCAAAACAGGTAATGATAACCAATCCAGTAAGTGTACAAATTATTACAGTGTCGATAAAGGGCTCTAACAATGCCACATACCCCTCAGTTATCGGGGATTTTGTTTTAACGGCAGAATGAGCAATGGCAGCAGAGCCTAAACCAGCCTCATTAGAAAAAACTGCCCTTTGAAAGCCTATAATCATAACTCCTAGAAATCCGCCTGCTACGCCTTGAGAAGAAAATGCTCCCTCAAAAATAGATGCTACGGCACCTGGTAATAGAGACCAATTTATGAAAAGAACAGCCAATGAGCCAAGGATGTAAAGCACAACCATAAATGGAACTAGCTTTTCAGTAACCTTAGCAATTGACTTTATACCCCCTATAATGATTACTCCAACCATTACAGCCATAATGAGACCAACGCACCACCCATATCCCAGTAGTGGACTTTTTACTTGTCCACCAGTCACCTCAACTAGCTGAACATAAGCTTGATTAGATTGAAACATATTACCAATACCAAGACATCCAATAACAATGCTGATAGCAAAAAAGGTACCAAGAAATTGTCCAAATTTAGGATATCCTCTCTGGGCTAATCCGTCACGCAGGTAATACATTGGTCCGCCAGATACACTACCATCTTGGTTAACAACACGGTATTTTACACCTAATGTGCATTCAACAAATTTTGTGGTCATTCCAAGAATGCCTGCAACGACAACCCAAAATATTGCCCCTGGTCCGCCTATGGATACTGTTACGGCGACAGCCCCTATATTTCCGATACCGACTGTTCCAGAAACTGCAGCAGTAAGTGCTTGAAAATGAGTAATTTCTCCGGGGTGGTTACTATCAGAAAACCTACCACGTGTGATATCAATTGCATGTTTTATGCCTCTAAAGTTAATGAATCCTAGGTACAGGGTAAAAAAACTGGCTGCAAAAATAAGCCACAAAACGATAATAGGTAAGTCTGCACCCAAAAATGGGACTGTAAAGAATATAAAATCAGACAGATAATCAGTTACTGGCTGAACTAAGTTATTTATTTTGACATCAAGGCTTTTAAATGAAAAGTAACTTTGCACTGATAAGGTTTCCTTTGTATTTTTAACCTCGTCCACGATACGGGCTTACACCCTGGTCAGGCACCCAAACACCTTCAGGTATTTCACCATAGCTATAAAACACATCAATTGGAATGCCTCCTCTAGGGTACCAATATCCACCAATACGTAACCATTTTGGACTTATTTCTTTAACTAATCTTTGGGCAATACCCGTAGTGCATGCTTCATGAAAGTCTCCGTGGTTTCTGTATGAGCCAAGAAATAATTTGAAGGCTTTACTTTCAACTATCCAAGCATCAGGACAATAGTCAACAACTATGTGTGCAAAATCAGGCTGCCCAGTAACTGGACAAATACTAGTGAACTCCGGCGCCACTAACCTGACCATATAGTCCTCAGAACATGGGTTTTTTACTCTTTCGAGAACTGCCTCATTTGGAGACTTAGGCAAACCTTGCGTTTGCCCCAGTTGACCTAAATCATTGTATCTATTTTCACTCATAAAGCCAATTAAACTTTAATATTCAATTGAGCAAGCCTTTAGAGGTGATATATATTGTTGTTGTAAATAAAACTAAATGCCTACTCAGGGATTTTTTAATAATACGATAAGTTATTTTTATTAATTTTCATAATAATGACATAAGTGTGGTTATTTTTCTTAATTTTCGTGTTAGTGAGATTTAAATCAAAATTAGAATGGATAAGACATGAAAACACGCGCAGCAGTTGCCTTTGAGCCCGGTAAGCCTTTAGAAGTTGTGAATGTAGATTTAGAAGCCCCATTAGCCGGAGAAGTGCTTGTTGAAATAAAAGCTACTGGTATATGTCATACCGATGCTTTTACATTATCAGGCGACGATCCAGAAGGCATATTCCCAGCTATTCTAGGGCACGAAGGAGCTGGAATCGTCAGGGAGATTGGAGCCGGTGTAAACTCATTAAAGCCAGGTGATCATGTAATACCGCTCTATACCGCTGAATGTCGAAATTGTGATTTCTGTCTAAATCCAAAAACTAACCTTTGTCAGTCAGTTAGAGCCACTCAAGGAAAAGGCTTAATGCCAAATGGGACATCCCGATTTTCTTACAAAGGTCAAAAAGTTCATCATTACATGGGGTGCTCTACATTTTCAAATTTTACAATATTACCTGAAATCTCGCTCGCAAAAATACGTAAGGATGCACCTTTTGATATGGCTTGCTACATAGGATGTGGAGTAACGACTGGCGTAGGAGCTGTTATTTATTCAGCTAAGGCAGAAGCTAATTGTAGCGCTGTTGTATTCGGCTTAGGCGGAATTGGGTTAAATGTTATTCAAGGCTTAAAAATGATAGGAGCACGACAAATAGTAGGGGTCGATATCAATCCAGAAAGAGAAAAAATTGCTCGAAATTTTGGAATGACTCATTTTGTTAACCCAGCAGAATTAAAAAATGATCTTCTTGGACACATAATAGACATAACAGGAGGTGGCGCTGACTATACTTTTGAGTGTATCGGAAATGTAGATGTTATGAGAGTGGCGCTTGAGTCTTGCCACAAGGGATGGGGAGAAAGTTATATTATTGGAGTGGCAGGATCGGGAAAAGAAATATCTACACGACCATTCCAACTAGTCACAGGCCGTAGCTGGAAAGGTGTTGCTTTTGGTGGAGCCAGAGGAAGGACAGATGTGCCCTCCATAGTGGATATGTACATGGATGGAAAAATACAAATAGACCCACTCATAACTCATAAAATGACTATAGAAAATATCAATGAGGCTTTTGATTTGATGCATTCTGGAAAAAGTATCAGAAGCGTAATCGAATTTTAATGTTATTTTCATCTTTGAAACTTTTGGATTGATTCAAGGACAATTAGATGCAAACAATATTAAGTATTGCAATAATAATAACTCTTCTTACGTCAGTTTTCATAATTATTAAATTTGGGAACCTTAAGCTTAAAGGCCCAAACCCTGTGCCTATTGTTACTTTCATAGCTATATTGTTCACATCTGGTCTAGATGTTGGTTTGATTATGTTTCCCTTAACAGAGTTTGCAATATATAATGAAAATACTGAATATCAGTTTACCAATCCACTTGCCATTGAGTTTGGATTTTGGGGGTTTTTAGTATGGGGTTTTTATTTTCTCACAACATTTTATTTTTGTGCGATTGAACCAAAATTAAAACTTTTTGAAATACCCCTAATTAAATTAATAAACACACTTATCATTGTATCAACATGCGCTTTTACAGGTTATTTATTTTTTTCTTATTTGCCTGACTATATCAATAACATATCTGAATTTAATCGTTATAGCGTATTAGGAATTATTATATTTTTAGCAGTGCTATCAAGTACAAAGTTACATTATATAAAACTATTAAGTGTATGTTCTACATTGTTATTTTTAATTCTATTGTCCTCTTTTTGGTTCAACTCTAACATCGATACAAAAGAAGCAATAGAGACGACTAGTTTATTGGTTGGATATTTCGAAAACCTACATAGGTTTATATCCCCTATAACTAATTATCATGCTTTCTATCTTTTCTGGTGGTTTGCTTGGAGTATTATGATAGGGCAGTTCGTTGCCAGATTTGTGAATGGTGTAAAAACATGGCAATTACTAATTGCCTTATTAACACTTCCTTCCATACCTATTGCAGTTTGGTTCTCCATTTTATATTACTATCATACCAATGCTATCATAATCTCAGATTTAATGAGCATTTCAATGGTAATTGTGGGAATAATCTTTGTTATAAACTCATTAGACTCTTTAATTCGATTATATACAGAAAATTACAATCTTACATTCAAAAAGCTAGGAGCTAAAAAGTATATTTTAATTAATTTTAGCATTCTGTACGGGCTTGTATTAATGTACCAGATGACACCTTTTAAGATAGAATGGGTAGGACTAACAGTTATAGGGCTTTACTCATTAGTTTACTTTCTAATAATGGTGAAAAGAAAAAGTCTAAAATGAACAAATATGACTATATCATTATAGGTGCAGGATCTGCAGGATGCGTCTTAGCGAACCGACTTACAACAAGCGGGGAAAATAAAGTTTTACTTATTGAAGCAGGTGGAAGTGATAAGCATATTCTCGTTCAAATGCCAACTGCTTTATCTTATCCAATGAGTATGAAAAGGTATAATTGGGGATATACAAGCGAAAATGAGCAATATGTTAACCATAGGCGTATTAATTGCCCAAGAGGTAAAGGCTTAGGCGGCTCATCATCAATAAACGGAATGGTTTACGTACGTGGCAACCCGAATGATTTTAATGTATGGGAGGCATTAGGAGCCAAAGGCTGGAATTACTCTAGCTGTATTCCATATTTTATACGCGCTGAGAATTGGCAAGGGGAGAAAAGTAATTATAGAGGATCCGGAGGACCTTTAAACGTAAACTGCGGAAACAATATGGAAAAAAACCCACTTTATGAAGCCTTCATCAAGGCGGGCGTGGAAGCAGGATATCCAAAAACTAAAGACTATAATGGTTACAAGCAAGAGGGTTTCGGGCCAATGCAAATGACCGTCAAAAACGGAGTAAGAGCATCATCCTCAAAATCATACTTATGGCCAATTAGACACAGACGAAATCTCACAGTTATTACAAATAGTCTGGTTGATAAAATCATTTTCAATAATAAAAATGCAACCAAGGTTTCAGTTATCCAGAAAGGTAAAAATTATTTTTATGAGGCAGAAAAAGAGATTGTTTTATCAGCTGGGGCAATTGGTTCACCCGCAATTTTACAAAGATCGGGAGTAGGAAATTCAAAGTTATTGAAAAAAATCGGTATTCCAAAAGTTTACAACCTTAAGGGTGTAGGTAAAAATCTAATGGATCACTTAGAGGTATACTTTCAATTTCAGTGCAAAAAAGAGATTACTTTAAATTCAAAACTTAATTTTTTCAATAAAATGCTTATAGGTATGAGGTGGATTTTCTTTAAAACGGGCTTGGGTGCAACCAATCATTTCGAAAGTTGTGGTTTTATAAGGTCTGATAAAGATATAAAGTACCCAGATATACAATATCATTTTTTGCCCGCAGCAATAAATTACGATGGTACATCAGCGGTTAAAGGACATGCTTTCCAAGTTCATGTTGGTCCGAATAAGCCTCTTAGTAGAGGTGCAGTTGAAATTACCTCCAGAGACCCCAATAAGCCACCCAGTATCACATTCAATTATTTAAAGCACCCTGAAGATATTATAACATGGAGAAAATGCATACGTCTAACTAGGGAAATAATTTCTCAACCCGCTCTCGATTGTTATCGAGGTGAGGAAATACAACCGGGAACAAATATCACTTCAGATGAAGATATAGATAAATGGGTAGTCAATAATGTTGAAAGCGCATACCACCCCTGCGGAACGTGTAAAATGGGTGATAAAAATGATGAAATGGCAGTAGTTGACTCAGATTGCCGCCTGATAGGCCTTGATGGTATAAGGGTTGTAGACTCATCTATCTTTCCTGAAATTACAAATGGAAACTTAAATGCGCCCACGATTATGGTTGCAGAGAAAGTAGCGGATAAAATACTTAAAAAATCAATAAAACCCATGAAAATCGATACTTGGGTAGATCCATATTGGAAAACCAAGCAACGGTTTAGTAATTCAATACGCTAGCAATAAAAATTTAAAGTAATTATTTCAGGCCATTACAATGAAAACTATATTCGAAAAAAAAATGTTCGGCGGCACTCAGACAGTTTATGAACATTACTCTGATGTTTGTGAATGCTCAATGAAATTCGCAGTATATAAACCAAAAAGCACTAAAAACCTATCATCTCTATTCTGGTTGTCAGGGCTCACATGTAGTGAAGAAAATTTTATAACGAAAGCAGGAGCGCAACGATTGGCAGATAAATTAGGCATTTTAATTATTACGCCTGACACATCTCCTAGAGGGGAAAGTATACCTGATATTACGGATCAATATGATTTTGGTAAAGGTGCAGGTTTTTATCTCGATGCGACAGAAGATCCATGGAAAAGAAATTATAAAATGGAGTCATATATCACAACAGAACTGATGAATTTAATAGAACAAAACATACCACAATTCAACAAAAGTAAAGTTGGAATTTCAGGTCATTCCATGGGAGGGCATGGAGCGCTAACATTGCATTTAAAAAATCCAAATATATTTAAAACTTGCTCTGCATTTTCACCAATAGTTACTCCTTCGCGAGTACCTTGGGGTCAAAAAGCCTTCAACGGTTATCTTGCTGACAAAAAAGAATGGGGCAACTACGATGCCACTATATTAGTAGAAAAGTTTCCATCGAGCGCACACATACTGATAGACCAAGGTCTCTCTGACGAATTTTTAAATAATCAGCTTGAGCCGCTAATATTCAAAAAAGCATGTGAAAAATCAAAGCAAAAATTGACCCTCAGAATGCAAGAGGGTTATGATCATAGTTATTATTTCATCGCTTCATTCATAGACGACCACTTAAATTGGCACCACAACGAAATACAAATATAGGGTTTAGGTAACCTGGAAGATATAACTTTAGTAAAGAGTAGACAGAGCCTTTCCATCGTAATCTTCCAGCTCATCCATTCTACCTTCTTTGACTTTTTTTACCCACTCTGGGTCTTGTAAAAGAGCCCTACCCACAGCAATTAAATCAAATTCTTTTCTATCCATCATCTCATAAAGCTTATCCAAAGGAGCAGCTTGAGAGCTCTGACCTGCAAAAGCTCCAAAAAAATCTCCATTTAACCCTACAGAGCCAACGGATATTGTGGGTAAGCCAGTTAATTTCTTTGCCCAACCTGCTAAATTTAAACTTGAATTTTCAAATTCAGGCTCCCAAAATCGACGTTGAGAGCAATGAAGTATATCAACCCCAGCATCAACAAATACCTTTAAAAAAGTTTCCATTTCTTTTGGTGTCTCTACTAATCGCGCTGTATATTCTTGTTGTTTCCACTGTGACCAACGCAATATTATCGGCATATCATTACCTATTTCTCTACGGCACTCCCTGATTACATCAGCAGCAAATTTTGCCCGCTCAATAAATCCACCCCCATACTTACCTTCGCGTTTATTCATAACACCCCAGAAAAACTGGTCTATTAAATATCCATGTGCACCGTGTATCTCGATAGCATCAAATCCTAATGTTTTAGCATCACGTGCGGATCTTGCATAAGAAGAGACCATGTCCGCAACTTCTTCATCTGATGGCGCTGGCATTATAGATTTTCCTGAATGGGTTATTCCCGAAGGTCCGTCAGTTTGGGCATCTGGGTTATGTCCTGTGCCCGGCTTGCGTATCATACCAACGTGCCAAAGCTGAGGAGCTATTTTACCTCCAGCTCTATGGGTGCTCGTTACAACATTCTTCCAAGCATTAATCGCAGTTTCTCCGTAGAACTTAGGGTAATTATTATTATCGGCTGAGCCAGGACGGTCTGTGACAGTACCTTCTGTAATTATTAAACCTACATGAGCTGCTGCACGGCGGGCATAATACTCTGCTACATTATCGCCAGGAATACCATCAGGAGAAAAAGTTCTCGTCATAGGGGCCATCACAAATCTATTTTCTAAGGATAAACCTTTGCATTTGAATTGTTCAAAAAGTAAAGAAGACATCTATAATCCTTTAATTATATTGTTTAAATATTCCTAAGAAATAGAAATTAGGTTTTTTTAATAGAGTTACTTGATATAAATTCAACAACTAAAATGCTTTACGAAAAGCCTCGATAAAACCCTTTAAATCATGCTCATGAAGAAAGTTTATACCTGCTGCAGCAGGTCGCCCACCTCCACTTTTAAACTTAAGTGCGAGTTCATCGGAACCAACTCCTGATGCAATAGGTGATCGGATTGAAACCATATAGCCATCCTTTTGATGGGTCAAAATTGCATGAGCCATATTGGGGTATTTCTGAGATAATTTATTTCCAAATACACCTGATATTCGTCGCGATCCAACAGTATTTTCTAAAATTAAAATTTTACCTATTTCAGTACAATCTAGAATTTCTGATTTTTCAGCGAGTAACATGTCATCGATATATTGCTCTTCAAGCAAATCTATAATAGCCCCATTCTCTTTCAAAAAAAGCATTGGATCCTCATATTTTACCAACATAGAATACAACTCAGATGGTTTATAAAGTAAGTCGCTTAGTGAGGATCCATAAGAGTTGTAATTTATAAGCTTTCCCAATCGACTTAAACTTTCCAAAGGAAAATTATATCCTTGAGATTTTCGGTGTGCTAATTTCGGAAAATTATCTCCGAATGCTGCAGTTACTGCCCATGCTCTGTAAGCACCATCAAGATGCATATCCACCAACATTGCTGTACACATTTCTGGGGATGTATTAATTATTGCTTGCAAGTTTTCGTTCTCTGGAATTTCTCCTGAGTTATGATGATCTATATATAGTACTTTTGCACCTTCACCTAATATTCGAATTAAATCTTTTTTATTTGATCGCATTGATATGTCTAATGCCACTACATTATCATTTTCACCTGCATCTACACGTGATAATAGGTTTATATCGCGTTTATATCCGGTTATTAAGGTTGAGTTTAGAGGAGATGCAAGTCGCAACTGAACCAAAGATATTATTCCGTCAGCATCTCCATTAAATACGTCAAAATTAGCCATTACAAATCATAACCTGAAAGAAATCCGTTGTCTTTCAAATATTTTACAATAATTTCGGCAGCCTCAGCAGCTGATACTTTAGTAGTATCAATTTCGATTTCTGGATTTTCCGGAACTTCATAATCACTGTCTATACCGGTAAAATTTTTGATCTCACCTGCACGAGCCTTAGCATACAAGCCTTTCACATCGCGTGATTCTGCGACATCTAATGGTGTGTTAATAAAAATTTCAATAAAGAATTTATCGCCCAGAAGATCTCTAGCCATTTGTCGTTCTGCTTTATACGGTGATATGAATGAAGCTATTGTTATTAAACCCGCATCTACCATTAATGATGAAACCTCACCCACACGGCGAATGTTTTCAACTCGATCAACCTTTGTAAACCCTAAGTCTCTATTGAGACCATGCCTCAAATTATCGCCGTCCAAAATATATGTATGACGGTTTAAATCAAGTAATCGCTTCTCCAATAAATTTGCAATTGTGGACTTTCCTGATCCAGAAAGGCCAGTAAACCACAGCAATGCTGGGTTTTGATTTTTTTGTTTAGCACGTATCAATTTGTTAACCTCTAGGTCTTGCCAAACAACATTACTGGATCTTCGAAGTGCAAAGTCTATCATACCAACGCCAACAGTTTCATTAGTTTGGCGGTCAATAATTATTATGCTGCCTGTTTTACGATTATCAGAATAAGCATCGAAGGCAATTGGCGCTGACAAAACGAGTGTAGCAACACCAATTTCATTCAAGCCTAGCGTCTTATCCGCTACTTCAGAGAAATCATTGATATCAACTTTATATTTTAGGTTGGATATGCTGGCTAGGACTGTCTTGTTGATAGTCTTTAATAAGTATTGACGTCCCGGGAATAACTCTTTTTCATTCATCCATAAAATATGAGCCTGAAATTGATCTGCTTGTGCAGTGGGATTGTCACTTGTTGATATCATATCTCCGCGCGATATATCAATTTGGTCTTCCAATGTCAGGGTGATTGCCATATTCTCACAAGCGGTCTTTAGATTGCCACCATGAGTAACAATTTCTTTAACTTTTGAGCGTTTTCCAGACGGGCTGACGGTAATACTATCGCCTACATTGATTATACCGGAAGTAATGGTGCCTGAAAAACCTCTAAAATCTAAATTTGGCCTATTTACCCACTGTACAGGTAAGCGAAATGGAGCTTCAAAAGAATTCTGATCCACATCAACATGCTCAAGAAAATTTAGCAGGCTGGGCCCTTTATACCATTTTGATCGGTTCGAAAGAGTTGTTACATTATCTCCGTTAAGCGCCGATATCGGGATACAAGTAATATCTAAAAAGCCAAGATTCTCAGAAAATTTTCTAAAATCAACTTCAATCGCATTAAAAACACTCTGGTCAAAGTTATTCAAGTCCATTTTGTTGATAGCCAAAACAACTCTCTTAACCCCAAATAAAGAGACTATATATGCGTGTCGACGGGACTGTTCCTGCAATCCGTAACGGGCATCAATCAGCAGGACGGCCACATCAGCGGTTGACGCCCCCGTAGCCATATTACGTGTATACTGCACATGTCCTGGTGTATCTGCTACGATAAACTTACGCTTGTTTGTCGAAAAATATCGGTAAGCCACATCGATAGTAATACCTTGCTCTCGTTCAGCGGCCAAACCGTCCACCAAGAGTGCCAAATCAACTTTATCGCCCTGAGTTCCTAATTTTTTGCTTTCTTTTTCAATGCTGACCAGTTGATCCGCATAAATTTGTTTAGAGTCATAAAGCAAGCGACCTATTAATGTAGACTTACCGTCATCAACTGAGCCGCATGTGATAAAGCGAAGAAAACTCTTACTCTCGTGCACATTCAAATAAGCTAATACATCGGTTGCTATCAAATCGTCATGATGTGACATCAGAAATAACCTTCTTCTTTTTTCTGTTCCATTGAAGCACCAGAGTCTGCGTCTATGATACGACCCTCGCGCTCCGATGTAGTCGCAAGGAGCATTTCCTTAATAATATCTGGAAGCGTTTCAGCATCACTTTCAATAGCCCCTGTGAGAGGGTAGCATCCGAGCGTTCTAAAACGTACCATTTTTTCTTCAACTATGTCGTCTGGGCCTATTGGCATTCGATCATCATCAACCAAAATTAAGGTGCCATCTTTTCTGATTACATTCCGCTTTTCTGAAAAATATAAATTAGGGATTTGTATATTTTCTTTGTAAATATACTGCCAAATATCCAATTCAGTCCAATTGGAGAGTGGGAATACACGAAGGCTTTCACCTTTCTTTACTTGGGCATTATAAATATTCCAAAGTTCAGGCCTTTGGTTCTTAACGTCCCAACGGTGTTGTGCCGTTCGGAACGAGAAAATACGTTCTTTGGCTCGTGATTTTTCTTCATCGCGCCTTGCCCCTCCAAAAGCAGCATCAAACTGGTATTTGTCCAATGCTTGTTTCAGTCCCTGTGTTTTCATGATATCGGTATGCTCAGCTGAACCATGAGTAAAAGGCCCAACGTTTTTGGCGAGCCCCTCGGGATTAATATGAACAATAAGATCCATACCAACTTCTTTAGCACGGCGGTCACGGAACTTGATCATTTCCTTAAACTTCCATGTCGTGTCCACGTGTAGCAGGGGAAAGGGTGGTCGAGATGGATAAAAAGCTTTTTCAGCTAGATGAAGCATGACAGAACTGTCTTTACCAACAGAATATAACATAACTGGGTTTTCACATTGAGCTACGACTTCACGCATTATATGGATAGCCTCAGCCTCCAAGTGCTCTAAATGAGTCATATTTACATTGTTTTTTCCAAGTAAATTACGCTCGTAATTTTCAAGCCGAGTAAAAGCAGTACTCAAAGTTTTGAGAGTGCATTGCCCACCAGCCTTCAAACGCGCAATTCCCTTACCATCGTTTAATAATTTTCTAGATAAAGTGGATACAGATTGCTCACTAATAGCAGCATATGCCTCAACACGAATTAAAAATTCTTTTATAGTACTCATAATAGTGGGAAATATCCCACAAATACTTTTTATTTACAAGTAATAAGTAAGAATTATTTAAATTTATATCATAAAATTATTATTTTTAAATAAATTTGTGGGAAATGACATATAATATTACAACATCTAAACTAATTCACATCTATGGCAAAAAATAACTTGCCCCGGGAAGCAAGGCCTATTAATCACGCGACTGCAACCAAACACAAAGCTTTTGCGGGCGTGGTGAAATTGGTAGACACGCAAGACTTAAAATCTTGTTTCCGTATGGAAGTGCCGGTTCAAGTCCGGCCGCCCGCACCACTCAACAATTATATGATCTTGGAATATATAAAAAATTAATAATTTAATTTTTTATATAGTTAGTTTGTTTTAATTTACTAACCATGCCTTCAAGTTCTAATTTAACTCTTTTTAATTCCTCCGGGTCAGTGCCACGAGCTACAAATTGAACCCCAACTAATTCTGAATTAAAATTGGGGTAACTGCCCAAAGTGACATTCATATAACTTTTTTCTATAATAGATAGAGGCAATGCAGCATCTCCCTCACTAATGCCTTTAGCCATCACAACAATTGAATACAATTTGATACCAGTCTCAAGTCTATCCTGCACATCAACAAGCATTGCTCTCATAATTGAAGGTATTCCAGCAAGAGTGAATACGTTGCTCACCTGAAAACCTGGTGCTTGACTTACAGGGTTCTTAATTAGGCTTGCTCCTTTGGGCATTCTTGCCATCCTTAGCCTAGCTATGTTGAGCTCTTTATCGCTGTATCGCTTCTTAAGCATGCATACCGCATCTTCTCGAATATCTATTGATAAGTTAAAAGCTTTTGCAATCGCATCAGCTGTTATATCATCATGCGTGGGCCCTATTCCGCCAGTAGTAAAAACATATGTAAATTTTTTAGAGAACTCCCTGACTGTATTTACTATAATACGCTCGCAGTCCTTTATAATTCTTGCCTCTTCAACCCGAATACCCAGAGGCTCAAGCCACTTTGCAATATAGGATATGTTACTGTCCTGGGTTCGGCCCGAGAGTAACTCGTCACCTATCACAACGATACCGGCTGTTATTACTTTTTTGCTCATAATGTTACTTTTACTTATAGCCACTTAGTCTATGTAATGTTATACGTCTCATATGAATTACATAGATGCAAAAGATGCTGAAGATTTTCGCGATGGCGCAATTAAGATACACACCCATGACGATTTTGCTGGCATGCGCAAAGCTGGCCGATTGGCAGCAGAGTGCCTTGATATGTTGGTTTCATTAACAAGACCAGGCATTAGCACAGAAACAATAGATAAGGCCGCAAGAGAGTTCGTTTTGGATAATGGAGCAATACCAGCATGCCTGGGTTATCGCGGTTACCAGCATACAGTATGCACCTCAGTTAATCACGTAGTTTGTCACGGCATACCAAACTCAAAAACATTAAAAAATGGTGATATCGTGAATATAGATGTCACAGTTATAGTGGACGGATGGCATGGTGATACTTCGCGAATGTATCCAATTGGAGAAATCAATAGAAAAGCTGAAAGGCTTATCAACATAACATATGAAAGTCTTTTGCTTGGTATAGCCGAAGTAAAACCAGGAAAAACAACAGGCGATATCGGATATGCAATTCAAAGATTTGCAGAAAAAGAAAGGTGCTCTGTCGTTCAGGACTTTTGCGGTCATGGATTAGGAAGGCTATTTCATGATGCACCCAATATATTGCATTTTGGCAGGCCTGGTGAGGGAGAGACCTTAAAAGAAGGTATGTTTTTTACAATAGAGCCTATGATTAATCTAGGCAGACCAGATGTTAAAATCTTATCCGATGGCTGGACTGCGGTGACTAGAGATAAGAAACTGACAGCCCAGTTTGAACACTCGATTGGTGTCACAAAGGATGGTTATGAAATATTTACGTTATCCCCAAAAGGATTAGACAAGCCCCCATATTAAAAATTATTTAATGCCTTCAAAAAAAGGGAAAGCATGAACAAATCATTAACCATAGAGAGTAAAAGTTACAGAACTACAGTACTTTGGCTACTTACGTTAATGTATGTAATAAGCTTCATAGACAGGCAAATTATTGGTATATTGTCCCCTTTCATAAAAAATGAAATGGGGCTCACTGATGCGCAGTTAGGGTGGTTGAAAGGGTTAGCTTTTGCACTCTTGTACTCCATAGTAGGCATACCAATTGCTTGGCTAGCGGATCGTTATAGTAGAAAAAAAATAATCACGGTTTCCTTAATTGCATGGAGTGGATTTACTGCACTTACAGGCATGGCTGGAAGTTTTATGCAGATGTTTCTTGCAAGAATTGGGGTCGGAATCGGTGAGGCCGGGGGTTCACCGCCGTCACACTCTATTATATCAGACTTATACCCTAAAGAAAAAAGGGCTTCGGCTTTAGGCATTTATTCTTTGGGAATTCCTATCGGAATAGGTTTTTCTTATCTGTTAGCTGGCGCCCTAGTAGAAAAATTTGGCTGGAGAGGAACACTCTACATTTTAGGTGTTGCCGGAATTTTACTGGCTATGATTCTAGCAATAATTATCAAAGAACCAAAACGAGGACAAATGGATGGAGAAAACATACATTTAAAAACAGTTTCAATAAGGGAGTCAGTCACAGTTTTAGCTAAAATTCCAAGCTGGTGGGCTATGTGCATGGGAATTGCATGGGTTAGCTTTGGAGGGTATGCAGTATCAGCTTGGGGAGTCGATTACATAATGAGATTCAAGCCAGAGTACATGCCAAATTCAGATAACAATAAGTTTGAATGGATTATGTTTTGGCTAGGAATGATACATCTGCTCGGTTATGGTGCTGGAACCTACTTTGGAGCTGTTATCACAGAGAAATTAGCTCACAAGAACATTAGCTTTTATGGAATTATGCCGGGGGCCGTGCTTATAATAGGTGTACCTTGCCTGGTAGCAGCTTTTTGGGTTCAAAATATTTATCTCCACCTTGGACTAATTACCGTATATCTCATTTCTGCAGGATTTTATCTTGGTCCAAGTTTTGCTGCAGCACAAACACTTGCACCCATAAATATGCGAGCTATGTCTACAGCTCTATTTTTCTTAGTGCTAAATATTATTGCCCTCGGCGGTGGTCCAACTTTTGTAGGCATGTTGAGCGAGTCTCTTTCCTACAAATACGGGGACACTCATGCGCTGAGACTGGCTATATCATCTTTAGTGTTTCCATATATTCTATCGGTAATATCATTTTTTTGGGCAGCAAAAAAACTTCCAAAAGACTGGGAAATTGCTGATATCCGAAATAAAAAACTAGCAAATGAATAGTCAATCAAAATTATGTTGGCCAAACACCTACCCTGCCCTTAAGGCATATAATAAATATACAGTGAGTTACTTATGATTAATCGATATGCGCGCAAAGAAATGACTGAAATATGGTCAGCAGCAACTAAGTACAAAATTTGGTTTGAAATTGAAGCTCATGGTTGTGATGCCCTTGCTGAAATCGGTGTTATTCCAAAAGAATCAGCAGAAAATATTTGGAAGCGAGGCGGAAATGTTGAATTTAATGTATCAAAAATAGATGAAATAGAACGGGAAGTTAAGCATGACGTAATAGCATTCCTAACGCACTTAGCTGAGTTTATCGGTGACGACTCCAGATTTGTTCATCAAGGATTTACTAGCTCAGACATATTAGATACAACTCTGTCAGTTCAACTTACTAGAGCTACAGACATACTTCTCTTGGGTATTGATAGAGTATTGGATGCACTAAAAAACCTCGCCTTCGAACATAAAAACACAATCACTATCGGTAGAAGTCATGGAATTCATGCAGAACCTACAACATTTGGAATTAAACTCGCTCGTTTTTATGCTGAATTTTCTCGTAATAAAATTAGGTTGTTATCAGCGCGCGAAGAAATTTCTGTGTGCGCTATATCTGGAGCAATTGGTACGTTTGCAAACATAGATCCATCAGTTGAACAACATGTTGCTGAAAAAATGGGCTTGCATGTAGAGCCCGTATCATCACAAATCATCCCGCGAGATCGGCATGCGGCATATTTCTCTACACTTGGTGTTATAGCAAGTTCTATAGAAAATGTTGCAGTAGAAATTAGGCACCTTCAAAGAACTGAAGTTCTTGAAGCAGAAGAGTTTTTTTCCAAAGGGCAGAAAGGTTCATCTGCCATGCCGCACAAGAGAAACCCAGTTCTAACAGAAAATTTAACAGGCCTTGCTAGGCTAGTGAGAATGGCAGTTACACCTGCTTTAGAAAATGTTGCTCTTTGGCATGAACGTGATATTTCTCACAGTTCAGTCGAGCGCGGGATTGCACCAGATGCAACAGCGCATTTAGACTTTGCTCTTCATCGACTGGCTGGAGTTATTGAAAACTTGGTTGTCTACCCCGAAAAAATGAAATCTAATATGGATAGACTTGGCGGCTTACATAACAGCCAAAGACTTCTACTCGCTTTAACACAAGCGGGAGAACAAAGGGAAAGTGCTTATAGATTAGTGCAAAGAAACGCGATGAAGGTATGGGATATATTTCGGGAAGACGGTAACGCAGGTGAAGGGTCATTCAAAACTTTAATTTTATCTGATAAAGATATAATGAAATTGCTGACGGATGAACAAGTACAAAGCATGTTTGACGATGAATATCATTTAAAGCATGTTGAAACGATTTTTAATCGTGTATTTAATTAGATAAATTAAACTGTTTCAACAACTAATGAAATGATGAACATTGCCGATATTGTTTGAATAAGCTATAAATCATATTCAGTTGCCCCCCGAGTCGGGGCCAAAAAGAGATAATTATGAGCCGTCGAAAAAAGATCTATGAAGGTAAAGCAAAAATACTTTACGAAGGACCTGAACCAGGAACTTTAGTTCAATATTTTAAGGATGATGCCACTGCCTTTAACGCTCAAAAAAAAGCAACTCTTGATGGCAAAGGAGTTCTGAACAATAGAATATCTGAGTACGTAATGTTACGCTTATCTGAAATAGGCATACCCACACATTTCCTAAAACGAATAAATATGCGTGAGCAGTTAATCAAAAAAGTTGAGATAATTCCCCTTGAAGTTATTTGTAGAAATACAGCTGCTGGTACAATGTCTAAGCGATTAGGTATTGAAGAGGGAGAAAAACTACCGCGATCAATAGTAGAATTTTGTCTCAAACGTGACGATCTGGGAGACCCATTGATAGCGGAAGAACATATCCACGCATTCGGCTGGGCTACCCATTCTGAACTTGATGAAATGATTGCAATGACGTTACGTATCAATGATTACTTACAAGGCATGTTTGCCGGCATAGGGATCAACCTGATAGACTTCAAAATAGAATTTGGACGATTACCCGACCCTAATGGTGGTCATCAGGTTGTACTAGCAGATGAAATTAGTCCAGATAGTTGCAGACTTTGGGATAGGGATACCAATAAAAAATTAGACAAAGATAGGTTTCGCAGAGACCTAGGCGATGTAACTGAAGCGTACACAGAAGTTGCGACTCGTTTAGGCATTCTTCAATCAAATCCGCCTCAAGGCAAACCTAACCTTTCCGTAGTAACCAACGAAGAATAGCGAGTTATCAATGAAAGCAATAATTCATATAGGCCTAAAACCAGGTGTTCTAGACCCCCAAGGAAGAGCTATTTCTAGATCACTCAATGATCTGGGATTTGATGAAGTAGTCAATGCCCGCCAGGGAAAGGTTATAGAGATAGATATAAAAGGTAAAGACACAGACCTAGCATATAAAAGAGTCACTGACATGTGTGAGAAATTACTAGCAAACACCGTAATAGAAAGTTACCTTGTAGAGATAAAGAAGTAATGCGAACAGCAGTCATCACCTTTCCTGCCTCTAACTGCGACCGTGACGCAGCCGTGGCTCTGCATAAAGTTACAGGAATAAAACCCGTAATGGTTTGGCACCGAGACATAGAGCTTCCAAACGATATAGAATTTGTAGTTATCCCTGGCGGTTTTTCTTATGGTGATTACTTAAGATGCGGAGCAATGGCCTCTAGATCACCCATAGTTGCAGATCTTGTGAGGAAAGCAAAAAAAGGATTAGCAATTGCAGGCTTCTGTAATGGATTTCAAGTTTTAACGGAGGCTGGCCTACTACCAGGTGCACTTATGAGAAACAAAGGCTTAAAGTTTGTTTGTCGACCTGAAAAATTAGAAATAGTCAATAATACTTCGCGATATACATCAAAATACAATGATCAATCAGAGGTGGTTTATCCAGTAGCCCACCATGATGGTAATTATTATGCAGATAAAGAGACTCTGAATAAAATTGAGGGTCAAGGGCAGGTAATATTTCGTTATAAAGATAATCCCAATGGTTCTGTCAATGACATAGCTGGAATATGCAATGAGCATGGAAATATTTTTGGTATGATGCCTCATCCAGAACGTGCAATTGATCCACTGCACGGGGGAACCGATGGAATTAAATTATTTAAATCAATTATTGAGTCTATTTAATGAGCACAAAGGTAAAAATTACTCCCGAAGTAGTAGCTGAACATGGTCTTTCTGAGGAAGAATATAAAATAATCCAAGACCGACTTGGGAGGGATCCTAACATAAATGAATTAGGAATATTTTCGGTCATGTGGTCAGAGCATTGCTCATACAAGTCTTCACGTCGACACCTTAGCAAGTTTTTGACTAAAGGAGATAGAGTAATTCAAGGACCAGGAGAGAATGCCGGTGTAATCGACATAGATGATGGGGATGCAATAATCTTTAAAATGGAATCCCACAATCACCCATCATATATCGAGCCATATCAAGGCGCAGCTACTGGGGTCGGTGGTATCATGCGCGATGTCTTCACGATGGGAGCCAGACCAATTGCATTAATGAACGCATTGAGATTCGGTGAGCATTCGCATTGGAAGACCAAGCAGTTAGTAAATGGTGTAGTAGCCGGAATCGGTGGATATGGGAATTGTGTCGGAGTGCCAACTGTGGGCGGCGAAACAAACTTTCACAAGGGTTACAATGGAAATATATTAGTCAATGCTATGTGCGTGGGTTTAGCGCGAACAGATAAGGTTTTCTATTCAGCAGCTAAAGGTGTTGGTAACCCAATATTTTATGTGGGTTCGAAAACTGGCCGCGATGGCATTCATGGGGCGACTATGGCCTCTGCTGAATTTGATGATAACTCTGAGGAGAAACGCCCGACAGTTCAAGTAGGTGATCCTTTTACCGAAAAACTACTCATCGAAGCATGCTTGGAATTAATGGAAACAGATGCGATTATAGCCATTCAAGACATGGGAGCCGCTGGCCTTACATCGTCATCGATAGAAATGGCTGATAAGGGAGGCGTTGGAGTTTTAATTAATCTTGATGATGTCCCCCAACGAGAAGAAGGTATGACACCTTATGAAATGATGCTTTCTGAATCTCAGGAAAGAATGTTAATGGTCATAAAGCCCGGTAAAGAAAAACTAGCATACGAAATTTTTGAGAAATGGGAGCTTGACGTAGCGTTAATTGGTAAAACAACAGATACCGGTAGATTAGTTCTAAAACACAAAAAGAAAAAGGTTTGCGATATCCCCATAGCTCCATTAGCTGATGACGCACCCAACTTAAACAGGCCTTACAAAATACCAAAGCCTCTACCCATCATCAACTCCACAGATATCCATGAAACCCAAGATTATAATGATGCTCTACTCAGAATTATAGGAAGTCCTGATATTTGCTCTAAAAGATGGATATGGGAGCAATACGATCGCCATGTAATGACAGATACTCTCGATAGCAGTCAAAGCGGCGGTGATGCGGCAATCATTAGAATACACAACAAAAATAAAGCTGTAGCCATAACAACAGATTGCACTCCCAGATATGTACAAGCCGACCCATACCAAGGCGGAAAGCAATGTGTTGCTGAAACATGGAGAAACCTTACTTGTGTAGGCGCAGATCCTATAGCAATTACTGACTGCTTGAATTTTGGCAATCCGGAACGGAAAGATATCATGGGTCAATTTGTTGGTGCAATTGAGGGGATGAATGAAGCATGCAGAGCTTTCGACTATCCAGTCGTATCGGGTAATGTATCACTTTACAACGAAACAAATGGAGTAGCTATTCCGCCAACCCCAGCTGTTGGCGGGGTTGGCCTTATACCTGATCTTGAATATTTTTCATCTATCTCCGGCGCTAAAGAAGGCGATACTCTTATTATGATCGGTGAAACTAGCGGTTGGTTGGGTTCGTCAATATATCTTCGCGAAATACTTAGAAGAGAAGAAGGAGCACCCCCGCCCGTAGATCTTGATGTAGAAAAAATAAATGGCGATTATATCAGAAAACTTATCAGAAATAAGCGGGTTAATGCTGTTCATGATTGTTCTGACGGTGGAATGGCAATAGCGGCATGCGAGCTAGCACTTACAAACAATATTGGTGTTCATTTACAACGCTCATCAGGTTGCCCATTACATGCTTGGTTATTTGGTGAGGACCAAGCGAGATATTTAATATCAGTTGAAGAAAATAGTGTAAATCCTATCCTGACGACTGCTGAAGATAGAGGCGTAAAAGCATATATTGTAGGCAAAGTAGGAGGTATGAATATAAAAGCCGAGGGAGCTTTTGATTTACCAATTTCAAAAGTTCGTGAAAAGCATGAAAACACCTTGCCAGAACTAATGTCTTAATGAGTATGCTTGGTAAAGATATCGCCGATTTAATTGTAAAGTCTATTCCTGACGCAAAGGTCGAAATGATTGACCTTGCTGGTGACAACAATCATTGGAAAGCCATTGTCATAAGTAAATCTTTTCAAGGTCTTAATAGAGTTCGGCAACACCAGATGGTATACCAAGCGCTAGAAGGAAAAATGGACGGCTCTGATGGAGAGCTTCATGCGCTAGCATTAGAAACTAGGGTAGTCTAAAAATACCCTAGATTTCACACTGTTCTTCAAAAGAAGGCTTTAATAGCTCCACATGATTAAATAATGAATCCTTATCTTTATTCGGATTTGTTTCTGCTTGTTCTTTTACGTTTTCAAAATATTTGCAGGCAGCAGTTAATTTTCCAGACTTTAAATATACATTAGCAAGATTTAAGGTTTGAAATGTGTCAAAGCCTTTATCATGAACCTCCTCATAAACGATTGCAGCATTTCGAGCAGCAGAGGTTAAAGGTATATCTGAGGAGCCGTATATTCGCAGTAAGTGATCTGTAGAAGTGAAATCCTCGTCATTATATTTTAATACTGTTTCAAAATGATTTATTGAAATTTCTAAATCTTCATTGAGAGTATACAATCTAGGCTCTGTATCTTCTAATTCTTCGAACTTTGAATCATGAGATTTATGAAAATAAATATCGCCTAATATTCTTAATGAGTTTATATTATCACGTTCAAGCCCCAGAGCAGATTTCGCATAACTAATCGCATCATCAAAGTTTTCATTATATTGATGATAAAGCGATCTAGCATTCAAAGACTCAGAGGTTTGACCAAACTCTTTTTCAAAACTATTTATTTTTTTTGCATATGCGGAACGAATGCTTTTATTATATAGAAAATTTCTCTGCCCCAATGCCATTTGCATATTTACCTCGCCAGCGGATAATTTTTTTCTAGAAACCTTAACTTTAAAAAATTCTGGTCCAGGTCTATATTGTTGGACACTGAATTTATCACTTTCAAAATACTTATTGGCAGCTTTGTGAAAATCCTTAGCTTTTACACCAAAACCCTCTTCGAAAGCTTCAATAGGGTCATTGCCACCCCTAATAAGATCCAGGTAGGATCCTAATCTTCTATTTAGTTGTGTATTTGATTGCAGGTAGGAAACATATAACCAACTTTGTGCATAAAATTGGTTCATCATCATACCTCTTTTTCGAGGGGATTTATCAGAAAATGGGTACACGCGTATTGCGCTTATAACATCTTCGATATCTACCCATTTAAAGCCATCCCCCATCAACCATCTCGCATGTTTAGCACAAGCACTTCCCATCTCAAGAACATTGCCTTCATACATCTTGAAACATCCAAGATAGTTCGCATGCCCTTCATCATACCAACGCGGATAAGAACCCTCCATGTAGTAATGAAGAACATGGTGACTATATTCATGAAGCATCACTTGATTATCAAAGCTATTTTGTTTTTCATTACTGGCTATTGTTGTCGCCATCATAGGACGGCCCTCATAGTCGCTGGTGTAAAGTCCAGCCACTCCGCGATTTCCAACATAACCTCTAAGTTGAGCACCACTTTCAAAAGCATAAATGGTTATTTTTTCTTCATCATCAATATATGGGTCTAAACCTCCTAGAGTCATAATTAGTCTACGGTATATCTCCATCTTTTCTAATGTTTGCTTGGCTATTTTAGGAGAAACGTCGCCATATAATATTATATTCTTAGACTCAGCTTTTAGCGGTGCAGCATTTACTGATGTTGAATAGAATAAAATTAAAATAGATAAAATTATTAATGAAGTTTTCTTTAGCACGACAGTCCTTTAATTATTATTATGATATATATTCTAATTTATCTTATCTAGGTCAAGTATATCTTAGATAATTAGTGATTTTTTACTGAATTTATAAACTAGGCTATTGATATACTGATACATAAATCATATTTACAAATAAAGAGAAGGAAGAAATATGTCAGTTAATGATGCCATAAGTGAAACCATTAAAAACAATGATGTTGTTATATACATGAAGGGTACACCCGTATTTCCACAATGCGGTTTTTCTTCAACAGTAGTCCAAATATTTGATTATCTAGGCGTAAAATATGAAAGTATTAATGTACTCGAAAACGCCGAAATAAGACAAGGCATTAAAGACTTTAACAATTGGCCAACTATTCCACAAATTTTCGTCAAAGGAGAGTTTATAGGGGGCTGTGATATCGTAAAAGATATGTTTGAAACAGGCGAAATGCGCCAGTTTCTAGATACCAATGGAATAGAAACTGAAGCGCAAAATTAACCTAATCGACAGATGTAATTATCTAGAATAGAATTCGACCACCAAATTTGGTTCCATTACCACTGGGTATGGAACCTCATCAAAGCTTGGAGTACGTGTAAATGTTGACTTCATTCCTTTAGGATCAACACTTATATAATCTGGAAGATCACGTTCAGCACTTTCTAATGCTTCAAGAACAAGAGCCATAGTTCTTGATTTTTCGCGAACCTCAATTACGTCACCTTCACGGCATCTATAAGAAGGGATATTAACTTTCTTACCATTAACTAGGATATGTCCATGGTTTACGAACTGGCGTGCAGAAAACACTGTAGGCACAAACTTAGAACGATACACTATGGTATCTAATCGCCTTTCAAGTAACCCTATCAAGTTTTCAGATGCATCGCCTCTTTGACGAGTAGCCTCGTCATAAGTTCTTCTAAACTGCTTTTCTGTAATATTGCCATAATAGCCTTTAAGCTTCTGCTTGGCACGCAACTGAGTACCAAAATCAGACATCTTACCTCTACGGGCGTTAGCACCGTGCTGACCAGGCGCGTATGCGCGCTTGTTAACCGGTGACTTAGGTCGACCCCATATATTTTCGCCCATACGGCGATCAATTTTATATTTTGTGGAATGGCGCTTTGACATGCGTTATAACCTCTAGTTTGATATAGCCCGGCTAAACAATTCAGTTGTTAGCGATCGCAACGGCGAGACTCTATCGTTCCGTAATTGAGCGCCTTCTAAAATATTACATGCACAAGTCAAGTTAAATATATACCGGCGAGGTATTGAATAAATATTTATTTGTGACAAGGAATGTGAATGTACAAAGAGAACCAAAATAAACTTGATGATGTAGGTATTGGTTTAATATCTGGTATTTTAGCATATACATTTTGGGGTTTTTTTCCGATTTACTTTAAACTAACGCAAGACGCTAACCCTGTGGAGATATTATCCCATCGAATAGCTTGGTCTGTTCCTTTTGCACTCATAATCATAGCAATACGCAAACAATGGAATGAATTAAGCACTGCTTTTAGAAATCCAAAATTATTAGCTACATTATTTTTCTCTGCAATTGCATTATCTATCAATTGGGGGGTTTTCATATATGCGGTTCAAAATGATCAAATTTTTCAAGCTAGTTTAGGGTATTTCATAAACCCCCTCATGTATATCTTTATCGGTGTTCTGTTTTTTAAAGAGAAACTAACAAAGTTCCAAAATTTTTCTGTTTTACTCGCATTTATTGGTGTTTTTATTCTTACTTTATATGGAGGTGTTTTCCCATATATTTCCATTGTATTAGCTGTAAGTTTTTCTATTTACGGAGTAATTAGAAAACAAGCAGATATTGGTTCCATACCTGGCTTAATAATAGAAACGGCTATTTTGTTTATACCCGCAATATTATTCCTTGTATGGCTTGGGTCTTCAAGTGGTTTAACTTTTGGAAATAGCCCTAAAATTACATTTCTGTTAATACTAGCAGGTCCTCTTACCGTCCTACCTCTTTGGGCATTTACTTTAGCAGCTAAAAAACTAAAGCTCTCTACACTAGGCATGCTTCAATATATTGGTCCCACAGGACAATTCATTCTTGCAATATATTATGGAGAAAGTTTTACTCCCGCTTATGCGATATGCTTCAGTCTGATATGGATTGGTATAATTCTTTACAGTTATGATAGCTATCTCAACTATTCAAAAAAATAAAATATACTATTTTATCTATCCAGCCTTTTTCCGATTAAACCAACAACAACACCCAACAGGAGTATAAAAAGTAATGCTATGACTGTATTTTCTAACATTCCACTGGAACTTCTCAAATTAGCTAAAAACCAACCTAATATATAAACTGTAAAAGTTATTAATAGCTGACCGCAAAATAAGAAAAAACCATCATTGAAACGATTATAGTCAGGTTTTAATGGCGCCTTTTGAAGATTATCTCTTCTGCTTGGAGCTACAAACATTGTCGATAAAAAAGCTGTGAATATCAAAAACCCAATATGTATTCCATAATAACCAAGTGCAGCAGAAATAACTATAAATAAGTAAACTATATATTTCATTTTTTATTAATTCCTCTTCCTCTACCCTTAGAAAGGGCTTTTATTATTCCACGCATTGTTTGCACTTCCTGTTTTGTAAGCCGCGCTCTGGTATAAGGTGAACGAATATTTTGAACCATTAGGTTCTTTTTTTCTGGTGGGTAAAAAAAACCTGCGTCCGTGAGCTCTGCTTCTAAATGCTCAAACATTCTTATTAAATCAACTCTATCAGCAGAATCGCTTATATTCTTTTGAAATATTTCCGGCGGCATACCACCATCTTTAGAACTCGCCCATATATAGGAGAATATATTCACTGCTTGCGCTAGATTTAAAGACTGGAAAGCTGGATTTACTGGATAAGTCAGAATTGCATCAGATAATGCTACATCGTTATTGGTTAATCCGGCTTTTTCGGGTCCAAACATTATACCTGTCGGCACTCCTTTATCAGAATAATGCCTGAGAGTTTTCCCAACAGCATGAGTTCCTACAACAGGGATTTCCATTTCCCTCCTTCGAGCGGTAGCCGCAAGAACAAACTTAAGGTCAGATATTGCCTCGTCCAATGTTTCAAAAACTTGTGCATTATCCATAACTATTTTTGCACC
>JBELEM010000011.1:0-23101 GCA_042093735.1 Hellea sp.
TAATGCACCTATAAGAGCAGACCTACTCGGAAATATGTGGGGTCAGAGCTGGGGTAATATATATGACTTAGTAGCACCAAGTAATTCCGGAAAGGGTGTGAATATTACCTCTTTACTCAAAGAAAAAGGGCTAAACCAAAAAGAGATGGTGGAAATTGGAGAAGGTTTTTTCACTTCACTTGGTTTTGATCCGCTACCAGATACATTTTGGGAAAGATCTCTCATAACGAAACCAAAAGATCGTGAAGTTGTATGCCATGCATCGGCATGGAACCTTGATGACAAAGATGATATTAGAATAAAAATGTGCACAAAAATTAATGGTGAAGACTTTGTAACAATACACCATGAATTAGGTCATAATATTTATCAAAGAGCCTATAAGAATCAATCTGTGTTTTATAAGACTGGGGCGAATGATGGTTTCCATGAAGCTATTGGTGATATGATAGCTCTGTCTATAACACCAGACTATTTAGTAAAAATCGGATTGCTAGATCCGCAAGACTTACCCGGAGAGGACGCTGATATCTCTCTTTTAATGCAACAGGCAATGGAAAAAGTAGCCTTTCTTCCTTTTGGTTTGATGGTTGATCAATGGCGTTGGAAAGTATTTAGTGGGGAATATAGTCCATCTGAGTATAACTCTGGATGGTGGGAGTTAAGAGAAAAATATCAAGGTTTACGCCACCCTGGTGTATCACGCCCTGCTGATGCGTTCGATCCGGGAGCAAAATTTCATATCCCGGGCAACACCCCTTATATGCGTTATTTCTTAGCCCATATATTACAGTTTCAATTTCACAAGGCAGCCTGCGACATGTCAGGTTTCGAGGGAGCACTTCACGAATGCTCTATTTATGAAAACAAAGAGGTCGGAAGACGTTTTAATGAAATGATGGAGATGGGTGCCTCAAAGCCATGGCCGGATGCTTTGGAAGCATTCACAGGAACACGTGAAATGGATGGGTCTGCTATATTAGAGTATTTTGAACCATTAATGTCTTACCTTAAGGATCAGAATAAAAATAGATCATGCGGTTGGTAAAGTTAATTAATTAGTATTGTGAGAATATTTATTAATCTTTTTTATGTATTCAATTACCGATCGCAGAAAAATAAAGTAAATTCCAAGTAAACAGACCTACTATTTATTTATTTGATTTTTTCATAGATCATTATTAAGCATACAGATCTATTTAAGTTTTTCATATAGTGACTGGATGACTTTAAGTGTTTTAGCTAGTCGGACTTCAGCTTTTTCGAAATTACCTTTAATTAATATTGTTTGATTTTCTCTTAGTCGCCACCCAGGATTTTTTGTAATTGCGTTAAGTATTTTCGATGGATCTGAAACTTCTTTACTTCTTATGGTAATTACTATCCCAAAAGGACCTACATCTACTTTTTCAACGCATGATAACTTACATAACCGTTTAATTTTCATAACCGTTAGTAATGATTCTAGTTCAACAGGAAGCGGTCCAAAGCGATCTATCAATTCAGATGATAAGGCATTTCCTTCATTATCAGTTGTGATTGCTGATATACGTCTGTATATTGATAGCCTTAAGTTTAAGTCTTTAATGTACTTTTCAGGTATAAGTATGGCAACTCCCACATTCACCTGTGGTGACCAGCTATTATCTTTGTAGTATCCGTCATCTTTAAGCTCCGATACGGCTTCTTCAAGCATATGTTGGTACAATTCCACTCCCAGATCCTTTATATGACCAGATTGCTCTTGACCTAGGGGATTGCCGCTTCCCCGTATATCAAGATCATGGCTGGCCAAGGTAAAGCCCGCACCCAGTGTATCCAAAGATTGTAATACTTTTAAACGGTTCTGAGCTCCTTTTGTGATGAGTTTATTATCAGGCATTGTAAAATAGGCATATGCTCTGAGTTTAGACCGTCCTACTCTTCCTCGCATTTGATAAAGTTGAGCTAAGCCAAATCTATCTGCCCTGTACACTATCATTGTGTTGGCTGTTGGAATATCTATTCCGCTTTCAATTATAGATGTAGATATAAGAACATCATACTGACCATTGTAAAAAGCGGTCATAATTTCTTCTAAGGTATTCGGTGACATTTGGCCGTGTGCAATAACATATGTAACTTCCGGTACTTGTACCTGCATAAATTCATCTATTTTTTTAATATCCGAAATTTTTGGCACAACAAAAAAGCATTGCCCTCCTCTATAACGTTCTCGGAGAATAGCCTTTCTAATTGAAATGATATCAAAAGGAGAGATATAAGTCCTAACGGCAAGCCTATCAACCGGGGGTGTTGCAATAAGAGATAAATCCCTTATGCCAGATAGTGCCATTTGTAATGTTCTTGGTATTGGTGTCGCGGTTAAAGTTAAAACGTGAAGATCTGACCTCAACTGTTTCAACCGTTCTTTGTGTTGTACACCAAACCTCTGTTCTTCATCAACTATAATTAATCCTAGGTCTGAAAATTGGAGAGACTTAGATAGCAAACTATGTGTTCCAACAATGATGTCGCACTGCCCCTTGCTGAGATCATTTTTTATTAAAATTTGCTCTCTAGAGGAAACCATTCTTGATAGTTGTTTAACGCTGACGGGTAAATCTTTAAATCTCTCTGAAAAGGTTTTAAAATGTTGTCGTGATAAAATAGTAGTTGGTGCGACTATTGCCACTTGTTTGCCGCTCATCACTACTGCAAAGGCAGCTCTTAAGGCCACTTCAGTTTTACCAAATCCGACGTCACCACAGATCAATCTGTCCATTGGTTTTCCACTTTGGAGATCACTTAAAACTTCATCAATAGAGCTTATTTGATCTTCAGTTTCAGCATAGGGAAACTTAGAGCAAAATTCATTATAAACATTTTGATCAATACTTATTGCTTCACAGGTCTTCGTCGCTCTTTTAGCGGCGATAATTATTAATTCACCTGCAATATCAAGGAGTCGTTTTTTCGCTTTAGCTTTTCGCGACTGCCATGCGGCACTTCCTAACTTATCAAGAGTAATGTTTTCTGGTGCTGATCCATAACGTGATAAAAGTTCAATATTTTCCACAGGTAAATAAAGTGTGGAGCCGCCGAAATACTCAAGTTTTAAACAATCATGTGGAGCATCGCGAACACTTATAGTTTCAAGACCAATATAACGTCCCAGTCCATGATCTATATGAATTATTAGGTCATCAGTATTAAGAGACGTAACTTCAGAAATAAAGTTTTTAGTTCTTCTTTTTCTTCCGCTATTTATTAATCTATCACCAAAAATATCTTGCTCAGATATTACAATAAAGTCATCTATTTCAAAGCCCGTTTCTAATGGCAATTTAATTCTATAAACATTTGATTTGTTTATTGCTAAAGCTTCAGAACCTAATTTGATTTCAGGTATAACTAATCCATGGTCTGCTAATACACTGCCCAGTCTTTCTGACGAACCATCTGTATGTGATGCAATTAATACTTTTTTATCGATATCTTTTAAATAATTAATGTACTTAATCACTTCATCGAAAACATTACAATTGGATCTCTTTCTTTCGTTTGAAAAATTTCTACCGAGGCGTCCACCGAAGTCTATCTTATTATCTGTATCAGGTGGCGTAAATAATGTATGATTACGTATCTTAAAATTTGATAATGCTTTTTTCCATTCATTAGGTTGTATGTAAAGATTTTCTACGGGTAGAGGTCTATATAATCCAGATAGTTTTGCGGGATCACCTGACCCAGTATCTTGTGAGTTTACATAATCCATACGTGACGAGTAATAATCCTCGATCAAGTCTTGTCTTTCAGATAATGACTCAGATATTAAACAATCAAAAGATATCAATGACCCGGAGGGCAAATAGTCAAAAATTGTTTCAACTTTATCATAAAATAGTGGTAAGTAATGCTCGATCCCTTGCGGTCGAATACCTTCAACAATAGATGAATAAATAGGGTCCTTTGCTACACCACCGCCAAAAGTGGCTATATAGTTTCTTCGAAAAATACCTGTTGATAATGTTGTAAGCAATACTTCACTTACTGGAGTAAAAGTAACGGTATTTAATTTTATCTTAGTTCTTTGCGTTTCAGAGTCAAAAGACCGTATTGATTCTATATCGTCTCCGAAAAAATCAAGTCTTACCGGGCTTTCAAAACCTATTGGGAATATATCAACTATACCCCCTCTTATGGCATAATCGCCTGGGTCTCGAACAATAGTCTCGCGTATGTAACCATTTTCAATCAAGTATTTTTGGAGGTGGTTTCTTTCTAGTTCCGAACCAGTTTTGATTGTCAATCCAGAGCTTGATAATATCTTTTGAGGAATCAGTTTTTGAGTTACAGCACTGATAGTTGATATTATTATCAATGGCTTATCATTCATATATGATAATAAATTGAATAAAGTTGATGCACGTTTTGCTGCTAAATCCCTACTTGGAGATACTCGATCATAAGGAAGGCAATCCCACGCTGGAAGCATTAGTACCTCGATATCAGGTGCATAAAATTGACAAGCAGAAAAGAAAGAGGCGGCTCGTCTATCATCACGGGCTATGAATACTGAAATATTATCGGACTTACGTGCAGCTTTGGTAAAAATTAAAGCATCAGCTCCATCAGGCAAACCAGCCGCTACGATACTTGGTTCATCTCCCGCATATCTATTAAACTGAACTTGCATCTATTTTAGTGGTTTAAAATTTTTTATTCTTTTAAAAAGATCAGTATCGTACTCTTCAGGCATAATTGTGTTACCGGTTAACCACCCATAAATATCGTGATCCTTACAGTTCAGTAATTTCTCGAATAAAGCTATATCATTGTCACTTAATTCATTTATATGTTCTTTTGCAAAACCGCCTAAGATGAGGTCTGCTTCCTTAAAGCCTCTATAGTTTGATCTATATAATAATTTTTTTCGTTTGATGTCCATCATGGTAGAAATCTATTATATAAAATCTTATGCTATGTCACTTGCGATTAGTAGAAAAATTCGATTTACTAACAAAATGCGTCCAGAACCATTATTTTCTTATTTTTCTTCAACATCCACGTTAAATGGTGTGGGACCCAAAACTCATAATATTCTATCACGTGCTATGGGTCCAAAATTATTAGATCTTGTATTTACGCCACCATCAAGTATTATTAATAGAAGTTATACTCCTAAAATTTCGGAAATAACAAATAATGCGGTAGTCACTTTAGTTGTTACTGTTGGTTCCCATTCTAAAATTATAAATAAAAATCAACCCATAAAGGTAAGAGTTTTTGATGAAACTGGGGAGCTAACTCTATGCTTTTTTAAAGCTAAAAAAGAATATATAGATAAAATACTTCCTGCGGGGTCAAAACGGATTATTTCTGGGAAAGCACAATTTTATAACTCCGAAATTAATATTGTTCACCCTGATTATGTTTTATCACTATCGGAAAAAAATAGATTACCAATTATTGAAACAATCTATCCGCTCACTAACGGCCTAACACAAAAAATAGCACGTAAATCAATACTGAATGCATTAGAAAAGGTATCTGCTCTCCCAGAATGGATAGATAAGTCAATTTTAGATCAATATGGTTGGCCAAAATTCAATGAAGCACTAATCAAAATCCATTCACCAACTCATCCATCAGATATTAAGTTAACATCTCCTCCAAGGCTACGGCTTGCATATGATGAATTATTAGCTAAGCAAGTAGCAATAGCTTTAGTCCGAAATAATAACCAAAAAAAAGTTGGAATTGCTCATAATTCTGTTGGTAATTACATAGATGAATTAGTGAATGTGGTGAATTTTGTGCCGACAAGTTCGCAATATAGTGTTTTTGAAGAAATAAAAAAGGATATGAGTTCCCCAAATCGCATGACACGATTATTGCAAGGCGACGTAGGTTCAGGTAAAACTTTTGTTGCAGCAATGGCTTGTGCATATGCTGCGGAATCAGGGTCACAAATAGCTTTAATGGCTCCTACTGAAATACTAGCTCGACAACATTTAATTAATCTAAAGTCATTATTAGAACCACTAGGTCTTACAGTTGAAGCAATTACAGGTCGAGATAAAGGTATCCAAAGAAAAGCATTGGAAACAGGTTTAAAGAAAGGATACATAGATGTGGTCATTGGAACACATGCACTATTCCAAAGTAACACGATCTTTAAAAGACTTGGTTTAGTAATTATTGATGAGCAACATAGATTCGGAGTTCATGATAGGTTTAAACTTACAGAAAAAGGCGACAACCCTGACCTTCTTGTAATGACTGCCACACCCATTCCCAGAACATTAGCATTATCATCTTATGGTGACCTGGATATATCTACAATTACAGAAAAACCTGTTGGACGAAAACCAATAGGAACACATATACTACCTATGCAAAAACTAGATGAAGTTATTGAAGGCATAAAACGTGCAATAAAAAGCAATAAACAAGTTTATTGGGTATGCCCTCTTGTTGAAGATAGTGAATTAATAGAATTAAGTTCAGTCTTGGAAAGGTATAATCAACTTAAATTGCTTTTTGGTGAGCGTGTCGGGATGTTGCATGGGCGCTTAAAGCCCCTAGAGAAAGAAGTTGTATCCAAGGAATTTAGATCTGGGAAATATGATATATTGGTTGCGACAACAGTCATTGAGGTTGGTGTTGATGTTCCAAATGCATCGATCATAGTCATTGAGCATGCAGAAAGGTTTGGGCTTGCGCAATTGCACCAATTGCGTGGTCGTGTAGGTAGAGGTAGTTCCGCCTCCTCATGCTTACTTCTATATAAAAATCCATTATCAAAAAATAGTAAATCACGATTAGAAATAATGCGCGCAACTGAGGATGGTTTTTTAATAGCGGAAAAAGATCTAGAATTAAGAGGATCTGGTGACTTAATTGGGTCCAAACAAAGCGGCCTTCCAGCACACAGGTTAGCAGATCTTGATAAGCATAAATCACTTTTAATGACTGCTAATGAAGATGCAAAAAATATCATAAAAAATGACCCATTGCTTATTAGTAAAAGGGGAAAATCAATTAGAGTTTTACTATACCTTTTTGAACAAGACTTTGGAATAGCGCTAATGGGTGCTGGATAGATTTGTTTTTATTTTTTTATATTTTTCTCTAGATTGTCGCTTGATGAAACCATACCTCCAGAAATTATCATTTTTGCCCCCTCTTCTGGCGTCATATCTAAAATTATAGCATCCTTTTCTTCTACAAATAATAAAAACCCGGAGGTAGGATTTGGCGTCGTAGGCACAAATACACAAACATAGCCGTCTGGAAGAATTTTGGTTGGAGCGCCCGAGAGATCTGCAGTAATAAAACCGATAGCGTACAATCCCTTGCGTGGATATTCAATTAAGCAAACATCCCTAAACGCTCTCTCTTTTTGTTTGGCAACTGTATTTATAATCTGCTTTAGGGAATTATAAATCGGACTGACTACAGGTACCTTAGTTAATAAGTACTCCCCAGCTTTTATTGCTGATTTCCCTATAAAATTTGAAGCAAGTAATCCAAGTATAAAAAACAAAAGTATAGATATAATTAGCCCAAGACCAGGGATGTTGAAACCAAGATAAGTATTGGGATTTAGAGTTCGTGGTAAAATTTTGAGTACATTATTATCAATTAACTGAACTATCCAAGATATACCTGCAATTGTAGCTATCAAAGGAAGAGCTATAATTATTCCAGTAAATATTCTGTTCCTAAGCCATCTAACTAAATTAAATTTAGCACCTTTAATTTCATCTTTAATGTTCATTTGCTTATCCATTAAAAAAGCATAATAATAATCTAGATCCTATCAGAGTAATTACAAAATGATACAAAAACTTACAAACTTCATAGTGAGTCTATATGAATAAAAAGATCCCATTAATAATATCAATATTATTATTTTTACTGCTTTCAGTTTTATATATGAGCAGTGATAAAATATTTCAAAATATTCAAGATCCACGTCAACCCTTTCAGACATATTTAAAACCACCGGCACCAAATTATAATCTAGAAAGCTCTTGGTTATCATTACCAGACCTAAATAGTAAAATGATACAACCTGAACCAAAAGGAGACGTATTTGTTGTTGTTCCAAGTGTTTATCGAGGCGGAAAACATTGGTTACTAAGAGATAAAGATACACGAAGAAAAGATAAATTAAAAAGAATAGTCAGGCCTAATTATGTTGCACCTTATGGTGATGCAGGTAGACTTTTTGCACCATATTATAGACAAGCATCAATATATAGTTTTTATACAGACAGCGAAGATGCACTTAAGGCGCAGGATTTTGCATACAAAGATGTAAAGAGGGCTTTTGAGTATTTTTTGAAAAAATCGCCTCCTGAAAGACCAATTGTGTTAGTCGGGCACAATCAGGGCGCAAGTCATGTTCAGCGGTTATTAGCAGAATCAATTGATGCAAAAACTCTTAAAAGGTTAGCTGTCGCATATATTATCGATTACCCGACGCCTTATGATTTATTTAACACTACCTTAAGTTCTTATTCGCCCTGCGAAACGAAGTCTTCAACAAAATGTATTGTTTCATTTGGAGCCTTTATGCCAGGGGATAAAAAAATAGCAAAGACATATGTTGAGTCTTTAATGGTTCATGATGGTAATGAGTATACACCCATTAACAACCGACCATTGCTGTGCATTAACCCTCTATCATGGACATTATCTGAGGCTTATGTTCCTGCAAGCTTCCATAAAGGCGGTGTTGCCGCTGAGGGTTTAGATCCAGATGTTAAGCCTGCCGCAATTACGAAAGAGGTCGGCGCTATATGCCAAGATGGAATTCTTAATGTTGATAAACCTAATAGCCGTTCATTAAGAAGGCCCTTTATATTTGGAAGTAAATTCAGGACATTGCCCTCCAACCTTTTCTACGAGGATCTAAGGGTAAACGCTAAGCTAAGGGTGGAATCTACGATAAATTCTGGATTTGTACCCATAAAGGCTCCAAATTTTCTCATTAATGACATACAAGAAATTAAAGAGAGTCCTATAAAATCTATAATTCAGTAATTTGATTGTTTTTTGCAAGATTATCGAATTTCATAATGTCAATTAATAACTCTTTAAATTTGTTCAGTGGAACCATATTGGGCCCATCGGATGGGGCCATATCTGGGTCCTGATGTGTTTCGATAAATACCCCAGCTACGCCTATTGAAACAGCCGCCCTAGCCAATGTTGGAACAAACCTTCTTTGCCCAGAGCTTGTTTTGCCTGAACCACCTGGTTGTTGGACAGAATGAGTTGCATCAAATATAACTGGTCCGTATTTTTTCATGGTAGTTAAACCACGAAAATCAGTTATAAGTGTATTATAGCCAAATGAAGTACCCCTTTCACAAAGAAGAACATTAGGGTTATCACTTTCTAAAACTTTTTGAACAACATTTGACATATCATCAGGTGCTAAAAATTGACCTTTTTTAATATTTATGATTTTGCCTGTTTTAGCAGCTGCAGTAAGTAAATCTGTTTGTCGACAAAGAAATGCTGGAATTTGCAATATATCAACCACCTCTGATACCCGTAAGGCTTGATTGGGGCTGTGAACATCAGTTAAACAAGCCATATTAAATGTTTTTCTAATTTCATCAAATATTGGTAAAGCCCTATCAAGGCCAATACCTCTATTAGAGGATATACTCGTACGATTTGCTTTATCAAAAGAAGATTTATAAATAATATTAATTTCGAGATTATCACTCAAGTTTTTTAGTTTTTCTGCGATCATTAATGCATGTTCACGGCTCTCCATTGCGCAGGGGCCTGCTATGACCGTTAAACGGTTACTATTACTAATTATGCACTTCCCGCCTACTGGTAGCGGTAAATTAATTATTTTATTTGCTTTGTTCATTATTATACACTGTATAATAATATATCTGTGTCTGTACAGAATATGTTTAAGTTTTTAATAAATAATTCATGAAAAATTATATAGTTAACAGAGATAATTATGCAATTGGAGCATGATAATATGACATCAAAATCGCTAATAGAATTGATAGGAAACACCCCTCTGATACGTCTAAAAGGTGCCTCTAATAAAACAGGTTGTGAAATATTGGGTAAAGCTGAATTTATGAACCCTGGTCAATCCATAAAAGACAGGGCAGCTTTAAATATAATAAAAAGGGCTGAGTTAGACGGTAGCCTTTCTCCTGGCGGAACTGTTGTTGAAGGAACAGCAGGTAATACAGGCATTGGACTAGCTATGATATGCTCTGTTCTTGGCTATAAATGTAAAATTGTAATGCCCAATACACAGAGTGAAGAAAAAAAATCTGCTATAAGGTTATATGGAGCTGAACTTATTGAAGTTGATGCAGTTCCTTATTCAAACCCAAATAATTACATACATGTTTCGCAAGAAATTTCCAATAGAAGCCCTAATACAATCTGGGCTAATCAATTTGATAATATAGCAAACCGTGAAGCTCATTTCATTGGAACAGGTCCAGAAATTTACAGTCAAACGTCTGGAAATATAGATGGATTTATTTGCGCTATAGGCTCAGGTGGTACTCTTGGCGGTGTTTCATTATCATTAAAGCAACTCAACCCTAAGATAAAGATAGCACTTGCAGACCCGTTTGGTTCAAAGATGTTTAGCTATTACAAAACAGGTGATTTATTATCGGAGGGCTCTTCAATTACAGAAGGAATTGGTCAAGGCCGAATAACAAAGAACCTCGATGGCGTAGATATTGATGATGCCTACAGAATATCAGATAAGGAGGCGCTGAATATAATATTTGAGATAAATAAAGAAGAAGGAATATGTTTGGGAGGTTCATCAGGAATTAATATTGCAGGAGCAATTCGGATGGCTGAAGACATGGGTCGTGGAAATACGATAGTTACTGTTTTATGTGATCATGGACAGCGGTACCAGTCTAAAATATATAATCCTAATTTCTTACGTAAAAAAGGTTTACCCGTACCGAATTGGATGCAAGGCTAGTAATATTCAACACATAAATTCATGCATTTATACAAGTATAGAACATAAATAAGAAAAAAATTATGAAAAAAGCAACTAAGTTTTCTCACATATCAAGACCCAAAATAGATATTGGAACTCCAGTAAATCATCATATCACAAAAGCTTCAACTTTACTTTTCAATAATTCAAAAGATTTGTATAGATCTGATGTTAGAGGTTATGGAAGGCATGGGAGTGAAGTTCATGATGCATTATCTCATGCATTTAATATTCTAGAGGGTGGTGTAGGGACAACTATATTTCCATCAGGTTTGTCCGCATGTACTAACGCAATTCTTTCCTTAGTAAAACCTGGTGATCATGTTTTGCTTACAGACTCTTCTTATGGCCCCATTCGGGATTTCTGCAAACAGCACCTAATGCGAATGGGCATTGTAACAGAAATGTATAACCCACGCTTGGGTCATGATATTGAAAAGCTGATAAAAAAATCAACAAAATTAATAATTATGGAAAGCCCCGGTTCACTATCGTTTGAAGTTCAAGATGTTCCAGCAATTGTAAATATTGCAAATAAATATGACATCAATACAATAATCGACAATACATGGTCAGCAGGTGTATCTTTTAATCCAATAAAATTTGGTGTTGATGTTAGTTGCCATGCTGCAACCAAATACTTTGGCGGACATAGTGACATAATGTGCGGAGTTGCCATTAGCCGAACCAATGAAATAGCTAATAAAATTAGAAAAACAGCCAAGCATCTAGGGAACTCTATTTCTCCTGAAAGTGTTTATGGTATATTAAGAGGATTCCGAACTTTAATTACAAGATTTAAACAACAAGAAGCAACTAGTTTATTATTAGCTACATGGCTAAATGAGCAAAAAAAGATTTCACGAGTCATCCATCCTGCACACATTAGTCATCCTGATCATGAGATATGGAAACGAGATTTTATAGGTGGAGGCTGTATTTTTAGTATTGTTCTAAAGCCTTGCTCCGTGATGGAAATTGATAAATTTATTGATAGACTGAAGTTATTCGGTATTGGTTTTTCCTACGGGGGTTATGAAAGTCTATGCATTAACTGCGGCCCTCAGTTAATAAGAGAAAAATCTAAAATGCCTGAAGGTCCATTAATTAGGTTTGCATGCGGATTAGAGGATATTAATGACCTTAAAGATGATATTCAAAGTTCATTAAATAAACTTGTTTTATCTTAACTCATTTTAGTAAATTTCTTGATTCTAGTTTTTTTCAATATTATTATTTACCATATTCGCTTAATCCAAGGTCTTCAATTTTTTTTGCTTGAGTGTAGAGTTTCCCTCTATTTATTCCTATTAAAACATTTTCCAATGTTTCAAAATCTTCGATTGGTCTAATTCTATATTTTTTCGTATTAACACGCCATGTTTGAGAAATTTTTGCTAAGTCTGATTTAAGTTTATCGTTATCAAAATGACCAAACTTAGACAAATATTTCAAAGCCACAATGTGTTGGCCATGGTAATAATTTTTTTTATTACTTTTAGAAAAGTTAGTTGGATAACCGCACATTAATGATGGAATATTTTGGGGAAAGGCTTTGTAAGAATATAAGTTGTTTGTCTTTTTGATAGATTTACTCTCTATCCATGATTTTTTATATCTTGGCGTTGATCTTTTTTCATCATATTTGTGTGATCTGCCCCTCACAGAAAAAGGCTTATCAGATACTATGTATGTATCAAACAGCTGACTACAAGTTAACCCTAATGTAATTAAATTATTGTTCCGGTTTAATATGCGTGTATCGTATGCGCTATATACTTTATTTAAATCCTCAATTGGGCTATAAATATAGTTATCTAAATCTACACTTTTTGATCGATATAGAACTCTAATATTTTGGTTATCTATGCTTTCTACAAATGTAAGTCGCAATGGAGAGGTATCAGAATAGCGTGAAATACTTCTCTCTTTATCATACCATGCATCTTGGTTATTAATAAAAAAAAGTAAGTTATTCTCAACCAATTTAGATATTTTTTCATCATCTTTATTTATTGCCCAGTCGTTTAGATACAAAAGAGCATGCAACCAGCCATTAAGAATAATTTCAGGATTTGATCTGTACATTGGTAGCTCCAACATAGCGACATTGGATAAATTAACACCGCCATTTTCATAGGGATAAATTAATGCATCAAGAGACCTTTTGGCTATTTCATCGCTCGCACTAGAGTTTAAAATATTATCAAGCCTTTGGTATCCAGATAAAATTTCACTTTGACTTATTGCGCTATATACTAAATCTGGGCCGATCATTCTATTTAGTGGATAATGGTTTGGGTAATAGAAAGCATATCCTCCGTTAGGAAGAGTGAAGGATGTTAGTTTATTTATATTGACTAAATTATTGTGAAAACTCAGTTCTTTATAATTTTGAAAAATGTATCTGCCCCAGACCATAGGGTGAAAAACATATTTGTTCTTATCCCCTAGTTGCCAATAATTAGAAAATGGTACCCCATTTATTAGAATGGCTTTCACTTTGCCTTTGCCGTACCAAGTATAGGTAAGATCAGTGTCTGTAATATCATATATACCTTTAATGTGAGCCAAATCATTTTTACCGGGTTGAATTGGGGCAACTATTTTACAGCCAGAAATAGTTAGGGTTTTGCAAGCATTTATTGAGAAGGCATCATCACTTGTAGTTTTAAAAATAGTATCAGAAAATGCGCTCGTAAAAGAAAAAATGGAAATAAAAATGAAAAAAAACTTCAAATGCATCTATTCAATTTCTTTCTAAAATTATTGGCGGGCCCGGCAGGACTTGAACCTGCAACCTGCCGCTTAGAAGGCGGCTGCTCTATCCAGTTGAGCTACGGACCCCTTAGATTCAATGCGTCCAAGGAATTTTTCTATCATAAGAAAAGTTATCAGCATATGATCTTTTAATACGATTTATTTCTTGTTCTTCGACTACCCTGTGAGGAACGTTGTTCATTTTTGCATAGTTTATAGCTTCATCGCGAGACTTAAACTCTAAATTGACTTGTGACATAACATTTTTACTTCGTTTTGTTCCTGTGAGTGGATCTATACTAACCGATAGGCTTTTATCAAACTCTAATACCCAGTTTTGCTTGCAGCGACCTGATGTCATTGCTGACGAAGCGGGTTTGTATATTTTAGCTAACAATTTCAACTCCACCATACAAATTACAAAAACTAAATAGATAGAAACTAAGTTTCATAATGGTCGGGGCGGCAAGATTCGAACTTGCGACCCCCTGTTCCCAAAACAGGTGCGCTACCAGGCTGCGCTACGCCCCGACTAATTTCGGTGTCTTAACCTAGTAGAAATAAAAGGCAAGCCTGTTAATTGGTTTCCGTGTTAAAAAAATTATGGATAACATAATCCCCGGATGAAATACCTAATTCATTTGCTCGCCCGCCCATTATTTCTAGTACTGCAGCTACGGGAGCCTCTGATGAGGCACTCCGCAAAGTATAAGGCTTGGCTCTATGCTCTATTTTAAGGATTTTACCATCCCCTTTAATAAATATAATATCCAGACTAAGTTGTGTATTTTTCATCCACATTGAAGCAATTTTAGGTTCTTTAAACTCAAATAACATGCCAGAATTCTTATTCATCTTTTCTCTAAACATCATTCCGCGCGCTTGCTGTGCTTTAGTGATTGCGCGCTCAACTTCAAATGCATGTTTTTCTTGACCAGAGGAAATATAAATAGTTATCGGTGCACTGAAATTTACAACATCATCTTTAGCTGTTTGAGCGCTAATCTCAAAAAAAGAGGCCATAACTAAAAAGATATATAAGAAATGTTTATTCATAATTAATAGTTAGAGAACGCACGCTAATATATCAATGGAAAATTATTTATAAAGCATGGCAGTCCCTAGGGGAATCGAACCCCTCTTTCCTGGTTGAAAACCAGACGTCCTAACCGATAGACGAAGGGACCGCACAGCTGTGAGCCGCGATATATATATCAGTGCAACTGCTTGCAAGAATAATTTACATATTTTGCGTTTTTTTTTATAAATTTAGCAATTTGATACATCTATTACCTGTAAATCTATAGTAGTATGCCCATTCCACGTATTTTTTTTTAAGGTTCCAACTATGTGTAAATATCTATTCCTTTCATTTAGAAGAATCTCGTCAAATCCCATTTCTTCTGCGCGAAAACAAATACCTTTGATTCTTTGTCCATTTTTATCTTCAAAATTACTACGAATATGGCCGCCTTTTACTCTATCGGCATAGACTACACGTAGCTCTGCAAACGCAAATGTAGGGGTTGGATTCCCAGACCCATAAGGTCCTATTTGGTTTATTGAATTCATCAGGTCTTCATTTACTGCTGAAATATTCAAAAGAGCATCAATTTTCATAGAAAATTTACTTCTTATGGTATTGACCTTAACACTTAAATTTCTTTCCAAAATTTCATGAAAAGTTTTGATATATTTATTTTCTATAGTGAGGCCACATGCCATTTCATGGCCTCCACCTGATATCAATAAACCTGTTTCATTTAATTTTTTTATTTCATTACCAAGATCAATTCCTTTTATTGATCTTCCGGACCCCTTTCCTATTCCATTTTCATCTATACCTATAACAATAACAGGTTTGTTAAATCTATCTTTAAGGCGACCAGCTACGATGCCAATAACTCCAGGGTGCCAACCTTCCATACCTACTACTATAACTGAATTAGATTTATTTAAACTGATGGCCTTTAGCAGTGCCTCATCTAAAATCTTATCCTGAAGGATTCTTCGCTCTGTATTAACTTTATCTAGCTCTTGCGCATATTTAATTGCTAATTGATAATTCTCTGTACTCAGTAATTCTGCACCAATATTCGCCTTTCCTATTCTTCCCCCAGCATTGATTCTTGGCCCTAGAACAAATCCGCAATGATAAGGAGTAATTGGAGACTTAGTATTTGTTTCTAACATTAATGATTTTAGCCCAATGTTACTTTCTCTTGAAAAGACTTTAAGACCCTGTTTCACAATTGCTCTATTTAATTCCTTAAGAGGCACTACATCACATATGGTTCCAAGTGCTGCTAAATCTAAATAATTAAATAGATCTGGAATACTTTTAAAGTTCTGAACTCTAGCCTCTCTGTTCAATGCTACTAAAAGCATGAACGTGACGCCTGCTGCCGCTAAATAATTAAGTTTTGAGCTGTCATCGGTGCGGTTTGGATTTACCAAAGCCTCGGCGGGTGGTACATCATCATGCATTAAATGGTGATCGATAACTACTATTGATAAATCTAATGCCTGAGCTGCTTCTAATGCGGAATGCGCAGCTGCGCCACAGTCAACAGTTATGACCAATTCAGTCCCATTTTTTTTAAAATGTTCAAATGCCTTAATTGATGGGCCATAACCCTCTTTTATGCGGTCAGGAACATAAATTTTTAATTCATTATTAAAGTTTCTTGCCCACTTCACTAGCTGCGCAGCCGATGTTGCGCCATCAACATCATAATCAGCAAAAATAGTAATTTTTTTATTGTTCTTTATTGCATTAAATATAATTTTAGCAGCCTTATCCATGTCTTGCATTGAAGATGGATCTGGCAATAATTTTCTTAAACTTGGATTTAGAAAATCTTGAACATTTTCTGCGCTTATTTTCCTACCGGCTATAATTCTGGCAGTGATGTAATCTACTTTATTATCTTTCTGGATAGAAGATATTAGTTCTTCGTCCCTTGACCTCAAAGACCATTTATTTCCAGAGTATGAACTATTTACATCTAGTAAGCTATCGTCAATCATATAGGTCTATGAGATCTTAACTTTTGGACTGAAGCATCTATAGAATTCATAATTAAAGTATGAGTGCTTACGTAATTACCATCAAACCCTACGCCATCCAATAAACTCCCTGTAGTGACACCAGTCGCGGAAAATATTGCAGGCCCTGATGCCAGACCATCTAGGTTATATTTTTTATCAAGATCATCAATACCAACTTTTCTGGCCCTTTCGATTTCCACCTCGTTTCTGAAATGCAATCTGCCCTCCATTTGACCCCCCACACATCTCAATGCTGCCGCTGCTAGCACACCCTCAGGTGCACCTCCTCTTCCGATATAAATATCTATATTAGTGGATTTGTTTGTAGTGGCTATGATGCCCTGAACATCTCCATCGGTGATTAAAGAAATTTTGACATTTAGATTCCTTAATTCATCAATCAAGTCTTTGTGGCGTGCTCTATCCATTACACAAACAGTGATTTCAGACGGATTAACGCCTTTGGCTGAGGATAAAGCTAAAATGTTATCTGTGGGTGAATTATCAAGGTTAATAATACCAGGAGCATATCCTGGTCCTATAGCAATTTTATCCATATAAGTATCTGGAGCATTAAGCATTCTACCACTTGGCGAAAAAGCCATTACAGCAAGGGCATTAGCCATATTTTTTGCAGTTAATGTGGTACCTTCAAGAGGGTCAAGAGCTATATCAATTTTTGGTCCATCACCCGTTCCTACCTTTTCCCCAATAAATAGCATTGGGGCTTCATCACGCTCCCCCTCACCTATAACTATTTCACCATCAATATCCATTTTATTTAATTCATTACGCATAGCATCAACAGCTGCCTTGTCAGCAGCTTTTTCATTTCCACGACCTATCCAATGATGGGAAGCAATTGCTGCGCTTTCAGTAACAATTGCTGCTTTTAAAGCCAACATTTTATTAAAACTTGGTCTCGACATTACTTTTCTTTCACGGTTATAAAATCTCTGGAGATTTTTGAAGACTTTTATTTATATTTTCATTTCTTAGATTAATTAAAAATTGTTTTATATTACGGGCCGCTTGCCTTATACGTTGAACATTTTCAACTAATCCAATTCGAACATAACCCTCACCGTTACTTCCAAACCCAATACCGGGTGATACCGCTATAGCAGCTTCCTCCATTAATCGTTTAGAGAATTCCAGTGAATTTGTTTTGCCTATACCTTGAGGCAATGGTGCCCACACAAACATACCTGCGCTAGGTGCTTGAATTGGCCAACCTGCCCGTTCAAAACTTTCTATAAGAACATCTCTTCTTTCTTTATAAAGACTCCGAAACTCTACTACGCAGTCTTGTGGACCATCAAGAGCAGCGCATGCAGCTACTTGTATAGGAGTAAATGCACCATAATCGAGGTATGATTTAACTCGAGCTAATGCAGATATAAGGTGTTTAGCCCCAACTACAAAACCCATCCTCCAGCCAGCCATAGAATAAGTTTTTGATAGAGAAATAGTTTCTATGGCAACTTCTTTAGCCCCTTCTACCTCGAATATGGAGGGAGGTGGGCTATCAAAATAAATTTCGGAATAAGCTAGATCAGAAAGTATTATTATATTGTTGTCTATAGCGATACTCACAATTTCTTTATAAAAATCTAATGTTGCTGTGTGTCCTGTTGGGTTTGAAGGGAAGCAAACTACAATAGCTAACGGCGGTTTATCTGCATTAAGCAATGCCTCTTTAACTCCAGTTAGATACTCATCTGATGTGATAGCTTTGATCGGCTGTATAATGCCGCCACATATTATAAATCCATATGCATGTAAGGGGTAAGAAGGATTAGGAGCATATATTATATCCCCTGGTGCAGTTATAGCCTGAGCTAAATTGGCAAAGCCTTCTTTGGATCCTATTGTAGCAATTATTTCACTTTCAGGACACAAAGTTACATCAAACCGTCTTTTATAATAGCGTGCAGCTGATTTCCTAAGTCCAGAAATGCCCTTGGATACTGAATAACCTGTCGTTCGTGGCTTTTGGACAGTTTCAATAAGTTTAGCTATTATATGATCAGGTGTGGGACTATCAGGATTACCGAATCCAAAATCTATGATATCTTTTCCTTCTTTTCGTAAATTAGCCTTAAGTCTATTTACCTCAGCAAAAACATAGGGAGGTAAACGCTTAATTCTATAAAATTCTTCAGCAGGATTACTCATTATTAGTAGTACTGTCTAACGGATCATCGGATTTGTAAGAATTAACTAAAGACTTAAGAGTATTGATTTTATCTACTATATCATTAGTTGCGGTTTGCTCTTTATTAATCTCTTTAATATTGTCATTTACTATTTTTCGATCAACAATTATTTTTTTTACTTGAGTATCCCATTGATTTGAGGGACGAAGGTTCTTCGGTAAGTCTGGTAATTCAGATAGTTTAGGGTACTTTCCTAAATCATTCTTTTTATTGTCAAAAAAATCTAAGTTAGGCACCTTTACGGAGCTGCATCCATATATAAATGTAAATGTTAGGGAAAGAGTTATTATTTTAAAAAATTGAATCATACTGCATCTTTTTCACACTTAATTCTTTATTTATTACACATGTACATAAAGAAATAAATCTATATATTACTAGGGAAACATAGATATATTTAAGAGACCCAATGTTTCAACCCAACCTTGAGTAAGATTATAGTTTTGTAGGGCTTGTCCGGCAGATCCTTTTGTAAGATTGTCTATCACGCTAATTATTATAACCCAGCCAGGCCTCCTATCTTCAAATAGAGCAATTTTACAAACATTACTGCCTTTTAAGTAACGGCTATGCGGAGAAATACCTTGATCTTCCAAAACAACAAATGATTCATTTTTAAACCGATCATGATAAATTTTCCGAAAGTCTTGGTACGTTACTCCATTGGCTAATTTAACATAACTCGTAGTAATCATACCTCTATTCATAGGAATTAAGTGAGGAGTAAAGCTAACCTTTATTTTCTTGCCAGTTATATTCTCTATTGATTGTTCTATTTCAGGAGCATGTCTGTGGTTTGCAACACTGTATGCATGGCAGCCATCAGAAATTTCAGAAAAATGTAATGATTTTCTTGCTTTACGACCCGTTCCTGATGCTCCAGATTTAGCATCTATTATTATATTATTTAAATCTATTGAAGAGCTTTCAAGGGCTGGCAAAAGCCCAAGCAGAGAGCAGGTTGGATAACAGCCGGGACATGCAATAAGCTTGGCACCGCGCAATCTTTTTCTATTGTACTCAGATAAGCCATATATCGATTTTTTAAGATAGTCAGGAAAAACATGTTTTTCTCCGTATAGATGAAGATAAAGGTCGGGATCTTTTAGACGAAAATCAGCAGATAAATCTATTATGGTGTCAACTGAGTTATAGATTTCAGCTATTACTTTTTGGCTAGCTCCATGGGGCAAGCAAGAGAAGGCAACATCAACATTTGACCAATCAATATCATTCATTAATGAAACAATAGGTAGATCTGTGTTATGAAAGTTTGGGTATAAACTCTCATAGCTTACCCCTGTATTAGAATTTCCGACTAAACCTATGATATTTAATTTGGGGTGGCCAGAAATCAATCTAACTGCCTCAGCACCTGTATAGCCGGTAGCACCTAGTATTACTGCATTTTTCATAATTTTATCCAAAAAAAAAGGCGCCTGATAAATCAAAGCGCCAAGTTATTAATATTATATTAAAACAATTAACGCTTAGAGAATTGGAAGCTTTTACGGGCTTTCGCTCTACCGTATTTTTTTCTTTCAACAACTCGAGAGTCACGCGTTATAAAACCGGCAGCTTTTAAGGGCTTACGTAGTGCGGGTTCATAATATGTTAAAGCTTTTGTAATTCCGTGACGAACAGCACCAGCTTGTCCAGATAACCCACCACCTTTAACAGTTGCAACAACATCATATGAGTCTACGCGTTCAGCAACTTGAAATGCCTGAGCAATGATTAATCGTAAAACAGGTCTAGCAAAATATACGCCTTGATCTCTTCCATTTACGGTAATTTTTCCATTCCCAGGCTTAATCCATACACGCGCTATTGAATTTTTCCTTTTTCCAGTAGCATATGCTCGGCCTAAGTCGTCAATTTTAGGTTCAGGTAGAACAGCACTATCAGTAATTGGCGCGACTGTGTCAGCACCTTCTATAACATTTTTTAAATCTTCTAAAGTTTTAGTGTCAGCCATAATTTAGTTTACCTTCACATTTTTGGAACTCATTGACTTAAAGTCAATTATTGTCGGCTCTTGTGCAGAATGAGGGTGATCTGCTCCTGAATATATACGTAAATTTGAAAGCTGCTTTCTGGCTAATGGTGACTCTTTTGGTAACATACGCTGTACAGCTTTCTTCATCACTCTTTCGGGAAATCTGCCATCAAGAATCTTATCGGCAGTCCTTTCTTTGAGACCCCCTGGATAACCAGTGTGCCAGTAGTAAACCTTATCGCTACGTTTCTTACCTGTAAAAGATACTTTTTCTGCATTTATGATGATTACATTATCACCATGATCGATATGAGGGGTATAAGTTGGTAGATGCTTGCCGCGCAACCGCATTGCTACAAATGTAGCCAAACGACCAACAACTACATTTTCAGCGTCAATCAATATCCATTTTTTGTTGGCTTCTGCTGTTTTTACGAATTTAGTAGTCTTCATAATTTTCTCTGGTTTTGGGGTATAGAGCTAAACGCTAATAACCATTTACAATTGCATGCGAAATACAATTAACACATTAGGTATGTCAACATAATTATTTATCAAGCTATAACTATTTAGTGAACAAAATCAACTACTTAATCTTGTGGTATATAAATACCACAAAATTTATACATAATTTTTTAATAAAACAATGCATTGAGATGATGTTTAATGCATATTACAAGCATGTTAACAAAATATATCAAAAACCTAGCAGTAGCTATAATACTAACCTCTTGTCAAAACACAATCGATTCCACAAACAATCCGAAAATATTTGATGTGATATCAACTAGTGAAATTTATACAACAGAGACCATAGATAAAATAACCTTCGTCCCAAATAATGTAGCAACCTGGTTGGGTCATTTAATAATGATAGATACTACAGGTTCTATTTTCAGAGCTAATGCATCTGATAGAGAAGCAAAACTAGTATCAGCCGGTAGATATAAGGATGTGATAGGCACTTCGTTAAAAAATAAGTCTGGTTTATTTTTTGCCATCAACAATCAAGGAATAATTGAAGCCTTTATTGAAACAACAAATAGTGGTGACTTTACTTTTCTCAAAAATATAAGTGAACCAAATGGGTTTATGAAATTCTGTAAAACAACCAGATCGGACAGTAAAATAATTGCAATCAAAAAAGATGGGAAATTCTTTCAGATAATTTATGATATAAATGAAAAAGATAGATCTTTAATAACGACTGAAAAAGAAATAAAATCTTCCGCAAGCAACTGCCTAACCTCGAAAGACGTGAACTTACTAGGTGAGTATAATTTGACACTGAATGATAAGCTATTGGAAATAAATGGTAATAAGAATAACATTATTAAACTAAAGATTTCAGATGGATTAAGCATAAGGGGAACCAATTATCCTAGCGGAGTTCACCTAACCAACCAAAACATGGGTAGCGTGTTCAATAAAGGTTTGATTGCAGTAACATTAGAAAATGAAAATAGAGTAATATTACTCTCACTTAAATATTTTGAAAATAAAGCCCTTGAATTAATTAAATCTAGCTAAACGGGTAACATTCACTATAGACAACCATAGAATTATAGCAGAAAATTGATGTGTAAGCGCTAACCTTAGAGCATCACCAGTTAGAAGCACAAAGATGCCTAGTAAAATCTGTAATACCAAAAGTAATTTAAATCCAATTAACGCACGCTTTACACGATGGTTATTTTTTGCAGCGATAAATACCCATATCGTGAAAAGTATTATTATATAAGCCAAGGTTCTGTGATTGAATTGAACTGCAGCAACATTTTCAAAAATATTTCTCCAGTATGGATTTAGACTCATGTACCCCTTAGGTATTAAATCGCCATCCATCAATGGCCAGGTATTGTAAGTTCGGCCAGCTTTCAATCCAGCTACAAAAGCGCCTAAAATAATTTGTAGATACACTAGAAAAGACAAAGTGCTTGTAAGCCAAATCAAATTTACCTGTCCTGAATTATTTGGCCAGCTTTCTCTTTGATTTTTCCATAACCAAAATAGACAAGCAAGTATTATAAAAGCTACGCCTAGATGGGTAGCTAACCTGTA
>JBELEM010000011.1:23111-47586 GCA_042093735.1 Hellea sp.
ACTGACTAACATCGACTCTATCATTTATTAGACCGCTTGAAACCATCCACCAACCAATAAAACCTTGCGTGCAAATTAGAAAAAAAATAGCAAGAAATTTAAATAAATTTTCCTTTTTTATTTTATTTGACATAATGAAATAAAAAAGCGGGATAGCATACACTAATCCGATTATGCGCCCTAATTGCCGATGACTCCATTCCCAAAAATATATCACCTTAAAAGCAGCTAGATCCATATCTGAATGTTCAGCTAAAAATTCAGGTATTAGTTTGTATTTCTCGAACTCACCTATCCAGGCTTGGTTATTGAGTGGAGGTAGCATTCCCTTGATGGGTGCCCACTCAGTTATAGATAAGCCTGAGTTTGTCAATCGGGTAGCACCACCCAAAACAATCATAGCAGCGACTAGTATCATGGAAATAAACAACCACAATTCAACTCTATCAATACCTGTATCCGAATTCTTTTTTGTCATAATAGTTTATACGAGAAACATGAATTTTGTTGCTGTGACATATTTGCTTGTATGAAATGGTCGGAGTAACAGGATTTGAACCTGTGACCCCTAAGCCCCCAGCTTAGTGCGCTACCAGACTGCGCCATACTCCGATTCACATGTGCGTGGGTTCTATAGTCATCAAAGCTATCAGGAGCAACAATATTAATTTAATTTAATTAATAACCTCAAATACTACTCCTGAAGTCCAACCACCTTCTCCGTAAGGCAACTAGCCTTTCAAGTGCAGCTTGCAAATCAGTGTCATTGCTATCATTAGAAGTAATTTCTTGTATCGTTGATACATTATTAGTTTTTGAAATTTCATGTTCTAATTCAACAGCTGGTGAAATAGTAACAGATTGTTCTGCAAATTTTATTCTTTCCGGAACAAGTGCAGTTTCAGTAATTTCTTTCGGCCTAGAAGCCTTCTCTATTGACTGACCGAGCTTTATAACTTCTTTAATTCCATCGGATTTAATACGTTTCTGAACTTCTCGTATTGGTTGCTTTTCCTGATGAAGCAATACTTTTATACCTCTAATAAATTCTATATCTTCAGGTCTATAAAATCTTCGTCCCCCACCACGCTTAATTGGTTTAATATCTGGAAACTTAGACTCCCAAAACCTTAGAACGTGAGGTTGCAAGCCGAGTTCCTCGCCAGCTTCACTTATAGTCCTAAAAGCTCGTGTGGTTTTGCCTTGCATTTCGCACCCCTATTTACGAATCACACTATAGCACTAATTAGGAGATAAAGACGAATCTACCCTCTCTTTGAGTATTTGCGAGGCTTTAAAAACTAAAACCCTTCTTGAAGTTATGGGAACTTCAACCCCTGTTTTAGGATTACGTCCAATTCGTTCCTTTTTGTCTCTTAGGGAAAATGTACCAAATCCCGCCAATTTTACTTTCTCTCCGCTGATAAGCGCATTACTTATGTGATGTACAACTGACTCTACCAGGTCTGAACTTTCTGATCTGGACAATCCGATCTCACGGTATACTGCTTCAGCTAAATCTGCCCGCGTTACAGTTTGAGTGTTCATAAGCAAGGATCCCTTATAATATCTTCATTAAAGCAAATTGATGTGGGTAAGAGCAAGTCAAATTTTAAAAAAGTATTAAAAAATAGTAATGTTTCCTGTTTTATCGCTTTCTAGGAATGAATTATTAAAAGAATATAAGAAAAAAATTATTATAAAGAATATAATATTTTTAAAAAAATACTTTACGACGGTAGACTTGATGGTTAGTAGACGCTTTATTAAATGGGTGATAAAATAATTTATACTCAAACAACACAGAAAAGAGTTGATACCAAATGGTTGAAATTTATGTACGACAAAATAATGTTGACCAAGCACTTAGAGCTTTGAAGAAAAAACTTCAGAACGAAGGTGTTTTGCGTGAGATGAAAGCTCGTAAACATTTCGAAAAACCTTCGGAGAAACGTGTTCGTGAAAAGGCTGAGGCTGTCAGAAGAGTCAGAAAATTAGCTAGAAAGCGTGCACAGATCGAAGGTTTAATACCTACCAAAAAACGGCCACCTCGTCGTTAAAAATATATATTATTTTAAAACCGCCTAAAGGCGGTTTTTTTTATTTGGAACTAAAAGCGCGTTTTAAAACCCCTATTAATCATGGCCTCTGCTATTTGAACCGTATTTAATGCGGCACCCTTCCTGAGGTTATCTGATACACACCAGATATTTATTGTATTATCTTGTGTGGAGTCTTCACGTATTCTTGAAACAAACGTAGCATACTCACCAACACATTCAACTGGTGTAATATACCCATTTTCCTCAGGCTTATCGACAACCATTAAACCCGGACTTTCTCGCAATATTGATCTCGCTTTGTCTGCAGAAATTTCTTCATTGAATTCAATATTAAGACTTTCTGCATGCCCCACAAAAGTTGGAACTCTTACACAGGTTGCAGACACTTTAACTGAGGAATCAAGTATTTTCATTGTCTCTGCTTTCATCTTCCATTCTTCTTTTGTATCTCCGCCATCCATAAAAACATCAATATGCGGTATTACATTGAAAGCTATTTGTTTAGTAAAATTCACTGGTGGAAAAGTTGCTTGCGGATGGAATACGGACTTTGTTTGTTCCCAAAGTTCATCCATACTCTTTTTTCCTCCGCCAGAAACGGATTGGTATGTTGATACTACAACACGTTTAATCTTTGCAACATCATGTAGTGGTTTTAAAGCAACCACCATTTGAATCGTAGAACAATTTGGATTAGCAATAATTCCTTTCTTGATATTATCGACCTCAGAAGCATTTACTTCAGGTACTACTAGAGGAACATCGGGATCCATGCGCCAAGCACTGGAGTTATCTATAACAACCGCACCTGTTGCTGCAATTACTGGGGACCATTTTTTTGATATATCACCGCCAGCAGACATTAGGGCAATATCACATTTGTTGAAATCAAATGTTTCCAAATCAACGCACTTTAAGTCTTTTTCACCGAAACTAACAATGCGGCCAACCGATTTCCTGCTAGCCACCGCGAAAACCTCATCTACTTCAATATCTGAATCAGATAAAATCTCCAACATTTCGGTTCCAACATTACCTGTAGCCCCAACAACAGCAAAACGATATCCCATTAGTATCTCCTATTTGATCTTATGCAATTCAGAGCCAACTAAGACAAACAAAGAAACCCTGCAAGTTATAAACTAAAACTTTTAATATCATTGATCTTTTTTATGAAGGAGCAGAAAGATCATTAAGAATAATAAGATAAATAGACAAATTACTATACATTCAACTCTTGATAAACCAAAAATCCATGGCTCAAATAAGGAACTATATCCCTTTATAATATATTCTGAATTAATTCCGAAAACTGCTAATGAAGCGATAAGTATAGAAAAAAGAGTCAAAAAGCTTACTAAAGAAAAAAGAGCTGTATTATATTTTTTATCGTTTAAATTTTGTTTAATCCTTTTTTCCATGTGTTTTTGATACCGGCTCATTCTTTTGTTTCTCTTAGAATAATTATTCATAAATCTATTATCAGTAAAAAGCTTGGTGTCCTGTCTGAGCTCGGCCAAGAATTAGTGCATGGATATCATGAGTTCCTTCATAAGTGTTAACTGTTTCTAAGTTCATACTGTGACGCATTATATGGTAATCTGAACTAATACCGTTACCGCCATGAATATCCCTTGATACGCGAGCGATATCTAATGCTTTACCACAGTTATTTCTTTTCATTAATGAAATAGACTCAGGACTCCATGCATTATCATCTAATGCCCTACCTAATGACAAAGACCCAAGAAGGCCTAAAGAAATCTCAGTTTGCATATCTACAAGTTTTTTTTGTACTAACTGTGTGGCCGCTATTGGCTTACCAAACACCATTCTTTCTTGAGCATATCTTCTGGCTGAATGCCAACAAAACTCAGCTGAACCCATAACTCCCCATGAAATTCCGTACCTAGCTTTATTTAAGCAACTAAAGGGACCTCGCAAACCCTTAACATTAGGTAATAAATTTTCAGTAGGCACGAAGGTATCATTAAAGCACAACTCTCCAGTAATTGATGTACGAAGTGATAACTTTCCTTTAATTTCAGGCGCTGTAAAACCTTTCATTCCTTTTTCGAGAATGAACCCGCGAATAACTCCTTCTAATTTAGCCCAAACAACTGCTATGTCTGCTACTGGGGAGTTAGTAATCCACATTTTTGAACCATTCAGAATATATCCATTTTGAACTGCTTCAGCCTTGGTACGCATAGATCCAGGGTCAGACCCCCCATCTGACTCTGTGAGACCAAAACAACCAATTAGTTCACCCGTAGCAAGCTTAGGCAAAAATTTTATTTTTTGTTCTTCTGAACCAAATGCTTCAATTGGGTACATAACTAAAGAGCTTTGTACAGACATCATCGATCTATAACCGCTATCAACTCGTTCCACTTCACGTGCCACTAAGCCATATATTACATGACTAGCACTAATTCCTCCATAACGTTCATTCACCATAGACCCAAGTAAACCTAACTTTCCCATCTCAGTAAATATTTCCTTATCGAAACGCTCTTCACTATAGGCAGATTGAACTCTGGGCATTAATTTTTCAGTACAATAGTTTCTTGCCATATTCCGAACTATTACCTCATCTTCAGAAAGGCATCTATCAAAGAATAATGGGTCTTCCCAGTTGTGTCTTAATTTGTTGTCAGAAGTCATAAATACCTTATTTTATTGTTACTCACTGTAGTGCTCGGATAATTCTTAATTAGCAAAAACACCTAAACTAATCCATTCTTTTAACTTTACCAGTAGAACATTTATATGTGTTCAATTGCTTTATGCCTAATATGGTTTGATTGCTCAAATTCAATCTTATTTTTTTCATTTGTATGCCAATATCTTACGGTATTGTTTTTTTGTAAATTTAGGGAGTCAAAAGCCTCAAAAGAAATATTCACTTTATCGTCATTCAATTTTGTTTTAGTGATAACAGCCCTAAAGTTATTAAAATCACCTGAGGTAACTATACTGTAAACACCTCCTTTAATTTTCTCTTGCCTTTTAGCCTTAAGTACTTTTGAATTCATTATAGTCCTGATGGTATCTCTATGAACTGACATAATTGGACCTCCATCGAATAAGTCTACAGTTCCAGTAAAAATAAAACCCTCACTTTGTAGCAGCCTCATTGCAGCCTGGCCTGATGCATTGGGCTGGCCAAGTGAAGCTCTAACATTGATGGGCATATCACAAGTATTAAGCTTGCCAATTGGTACTATATCACCCAAAGATTTTGGGTTTCGGTCAAAATATTCGGTATCGGCTTCCATGAAATTTTTTTCTAGTTTATCTTTAAAAATGTGATCATAGAGCGGACTTCCATCTATACCGCAAATACCCCGAAGCTCTGCGATTACACAATCATCAAACCTCCACGGCTCAGTTGCCATTAATAAATATCGAACTCTTGCCAGATAACTACCCAAACCCAATGAGCGGTAATCAGGGTCTAAATAAAGTGATCCAACTTCAGTTGACCCCATAAATCTGCTCGAAGCCTTTAAGTACTGATCATCTCCTTCACCTAATATGTCAAAGTTTATAAAGGGAGTATTTATACCAGTTTTAGTTTTTACAGCTGCGCAACCTATTAACTTACCACCCACACCCTCATACATGCCAAGTAAGTATTTACATGGCTGATCTGAATTGTGTTTCTGAGAAAAGCTTTTTTCTGATGACTTAATATAGTCTTTTAAAAAGTTTAGCCTAGGCTGAAGGCTTGATAGGCCACCACTAGACTTAACCACTAGAGACAATAATGATTCTGCATCTTTTATCTCGATGGGCCGTATTATATACAAATCTTTTTTGCGACTCAAAATAAAATTTACCCATTATAATTATTGATAAAATTAAACTATTCTAAATTTAATTAATACATTTTTTTATTGATTTATAGTGGCATATTGATCAATTTAATGTAATAATTACTTCAATATGAAAGGTAAACATGCCAATTAGATTAACTCATAAAGATAAAAAACTACTTCATATATTAAGAGGTAACGCGCGGGCAAGTATAACTGAGATTTCAAAGTTACTCGATGTTTCCAGATCAACAATACAAAAAAGGCTGGAGCGCCTTGAGGGCGGAGGAGTTATTTCAGGGTATACAGTACAATTGCACTCTAATTATCTCGATCAAGAAATCAAAGCACAAGTAATGATTACTGTCAGCCCCAGAATGACTTCTTCTATTATTAACTCAATGAAATTAATTGAGGGCGTACGAACTATTTATTCAGTTTCAGGTCCCCATGACTTAATTACTGAAGTAGCAGCTTTAAACATGGCCGAACTAGATGCTATGATAGATAGGATTATTGAAATTGATGGAGTAGAAAGAACCGTGTCCTCCGTAATACTATCAACAAGGTTAAAACGATAATTTCAATGAAAATTAAAACGGAACATAAAAAAAATACTGTTGGTTTGGCATTGGGCGGAGGTGTTGCAAGAGGTTGGGCGCATATAGGCGCAATAAAAGCTTTAATGGAAGCAAATATAGAAATTGATATAATTTCAGGTACCTCTATTGGCGCGTTAGTTGGTGGATTTTATGTAACGGGAAAGATTGCTACGCTAGAAAAGTGGGCCCTCACCCTCAATAAAAATAAGGTTTTCAATTACTTAGATATCCAATGGGGAGGTACGAGTATTATTAGGGGACAGAGATTATCACGTGTTCTAAAGTCACATTTTAGAAACATAAATATTGAAGATGTTCCACAAAGATTTATTGCTGTAAGTTGCGACTTAAAAACGGGTGAAGAGATATGGCTCCAAAGTGGATCAATATTAAAAGCTATTGAGGCATCTTACGCCCTACCCGGTATTTTTGAGCCAGTTCGAATAAATGGAAAATACTTGATAGATGGTGCTCTGGCTAATCCAGTACCTGTATCAGCATGCAGATCATATGGTGCTAATATTGTAATAGGCATAGGGTTAAATGACTATGGTGGCAACGCAACATCATCAAATAATGAGATTTCTAATCCGAGGACTTTAAAAAAAAGTAGGGAAAACTTTATTGGAAAGTTAATACAAAAAGTTTATAATTTCAGACCTGAAAAAATATTAATGGATTTATTCTTCAGAAAAAATACAAAAAATAAAAAGCCTAAATTAGGTATGGTTATGATAGACGCTCTTGATTTAACCATGGATAGATTAGCCAGGAACTGCTTAGCAAAAAACCCAGCTGATATATATATTACACCCGAAATAAGCCATATCGGCATGCTTGAGTTTACTAAAGTAGAAGATTTAATTAACCTAGGCTACGAAGCAGTTAAAAAAGAGATCCCCCATATTTTAAAAGTGATCAACAATTAAGCAGTAATTCAATAAATGTATTTATTATTAGTAGCGAAGTAATGAGGCCCCCCAAGTAAAGCCACCACCAAATGCTTCTAACATTATTAAATCTCCGCGTTTAATTCTTCCGTCTTTAATTGCAAAGTCCATAGCTAATGGGACCGATGCCGCAGATGTATTTGCGTGAATTGAAACAGTAGAGATTACTTGCTCATCATTTAAGCATAGCCTTTTAGCTACACCATTCAATATTCTTTGATTAGCCTGATGCGGCACGAACCAGTCAATATCTGAGATAGCAACACCATAGGAATCTGCACACTCATTCATAATAGACGCTATATCCTTCACTGCATGCTTAAACACTTGGTTGCCTATCATACGCAGCTTGCCTACATTTTCTGATTTAGAGGGACCTCCATCAACATATAATAATTCTCTATGCTCTCCATTAGACCTTATTAAGGTGTTAAGTATGCCAAAGTCTGTCACATTATCAGAGGACAAAATAAACGCCCCTGCCCCGTCTCCAAAAAGAACGCAAGTCGACCTATCGTTCCAATCTAAAATTCTCGAAAATGTTTCTGCTCCTATCAATAATACATTTTTGGCTGATCCAGATTTAAGCATAGAATCTGCAATGCTCATTCCATAGATAAAACCCGAACAAACTGCTTGAATATCAAAAGCAGCACCATGTTTAATTCCGAGTTTCTTTTGAACAATAGTAGCAGTAGACGGAAAGGTATAATCTGGTGTGGTTGTGGCAACTATTATTAGATCTATATCTTGTGTGGACATTTCAGCATTGCTAAGTGCACTCTTAGCGGCAATTACTGCCAAATCAGATGTATACTCATTCTGGGCAGCGACATGTCTTTGGCTTATACCTGTACGCTCTTTTATCCACTCATCAGTCGTATCAATTGTTTCTTCTAAGTCTTTATTAGTTATTATCTTTTCCGGTAAATAACTACCAACTCCTCGTAAAATTGACTGTGTCATTTATTAGAGCCTTCCACCCCATTTTCATGAAGCATATTTAATGAAATATCAATTTCAGACATAAAAGAGCTCTCGGCAAGATTTAGTGCAACTCCAACAGCATTCGCAAAACCAATATGGTCTGTTCCGCCATGACTTTTAATTACTATACCATTTAAACCAAGGAAAACCCCACCATTTGCTCTTCTAGGATCAATTTGCCTTTTTAATCTCAAAAGTGAGTAGCTATTGGCAAATGTTGTAATTTTTGACCAAAGGTTACCAAACAAAGCTTGATTAAAAAAATAACCAATTAACTTAGCAGTACCCTCAGCTGTTTTAAGTGCAATGTTACCTGTAAATCCATCTGTAACAACTACATCGATGTTACCATTAGATATATCAGTGCCCTCTACATAGCCTTTATAATTAAGATTAAGGTGACCATTAGACAAACGTTCATGAGCAGCTTTTATAACTGCGTTTCCTTTTAATTCCTCGGTACCTACATTAAGTAAACCTACCGATGGCTTATTTTTTTTATGAAGAGCCCTGTAAAAGGCTTCCCCCATAATTGCAAATTCTGTTAACTGTACTGCATCACATTCGATATTTGCTCCAACATCCAAAACTACACACCAATTATTTTTTTGCGGCCAAGTAGCGACTATAGCTGGGCGGGTTACTCCAACCTTCATTCTTAATTGTAATTTTGACATCGCCATTAGTGCGCCGGTGTTTCCAGCTGACACAGCTACACTTGCCATTCCATCTTTTACGGATACTATAGAATTCCACATACTAGAATCTTTGCCGCGCCTCAATGCTTGTGAAGGTTTTGCATCCATTTCTATTAACTTTTCGGTATGAATAATATCTGAGCAATTTCTAGTAAGAGGTGCTTTTTTTAAAAGCGGTAATAAAGCTCCTTTATTGCCATGTAGCAAAAATCTAACATCTCGGTTTTTACCTTCATGTTTAAGATAGTACTCTACACCTTTAATAACTATTTCTGGCGCGTTATCACCACCCATAGCATCTATCGATATAGTCAAGTCTTTGCGCATAAAATTCTCTGTTACAAAGGTTTAAAGTCTCTATACAGCATACATCTTATGAATCTATCGATAATTAGAAGTCTTTAAAAACAAATTTAGCTTCTGCAATTTCTCCTAAACTCAGGGTGGCACAGTGTGAATTAAATTCAAATGCATATTTAGATATTTTGTTTGGAAACTTAACTAACTCTATTGAATAGTTTTTTTTAAAACTATCTCGAAGTAATTTAGGGTCATCTGCTTCGAAAGCCTCTACATATAACTTTACCCTTGTGTAAAAAAGTTGCATCATGGGTTTTATCCTTCTTTTGATACCCGTATCAGAAAGGCCCTCTTCTCGCATTGCAATTTCAAAATCATCTCGCATAACATCAAACAAAGCCTGGGACAATAATTTGCCGTTTATGTCGTGCCCTCTTAATGCTCTTAGCACTATGGCCATATGCAATGTTAGGATGTCTATTCTACCATCATAATTGTCTCTTACTTTTCCGGTTCCATAAAACATTTTTTTGCGTGATTGTTTCATTAACAATGAATACATAAGTTTTGCATCTATTACCGCAGAGTTGTTACGAGAGAATAGTTTTTTAATTACATTTAACACTTATAATTCCGCCTATATCCATATAGTCTATTGCAAGACCATAAACCATTCGCTATTTCATAGAGAGTTATCAACTAAATTAAAGATATATATGTTTAGAAACAATGCCAAAACTGTCGCAGTTATAATTATTTCTTTACTAGCTGTTGCATGCAACCCAATTCTCAGAACTCATGGGTATATTCCAACTAAAGATGCAAAGCCTCAGGAGGTTAATGCTGATACCGACACAAAAGCAACTATTCTAGCTCGACTTGGAAATCCTTCTGTCAAATCAACATTTGATGAGGACATAGATAATGACACATGGTTTTATATAAACTCAGTAAGGCAAAGGTACGCGTACCTACGTCCCCAAATTGAAGAAAGAACAATTACTGCAATAAGCTTTAATATCGATGGTCAGGTAATAAAAGTAGGTAAATACGGTATAGAGGATGGCCGGTATGTAAACTACGTAGACCGCAAAACACCAACTCGTGGTCGTGAACTTTCTGTATTAGAGCAGATATTTGGTACTATAGGAAGAATACCAACTGAACAGATTGGTGGACAGCAAGATATACCCGGCGGTGGTGGTGGACCAGGCGGAAGATAATAATTACGATAGTTTATTTTTTGTAAACATATGCTTGTAACCAGTCTCATCAAATCTAATCAACTTTTTAGCTTTTACTACATTAACTCCCTTGCCTTTACATACTCGTCCTATTTTTGTTAACCTTAAACCTATATTAGAAGAAACACTTTTAAAAAAATCATCATATTTACTATTTAATGTGAACAAAAGCTCGTAATCATCACCCCAGTTTAAAAATTTCTTTAAGGCTTCATCATAATCTGACTGCAATAACAACCACCTCTGCGATTGATCTGAAAAAGGAATATCATCAATATTTATCGTAAGATTCACATTGCTGGCATGTGATAAGTGTAAAGCATCAGCAACAAGGCCATCAGATATATCGATACATGAAGTGGCGTATCTACGCAATTGCTCTGCAATTTGCAATCTGGGTACAGGTCTATAGTAAGCTGACCTGAAGTGATTTATGTCGTTTTGATTTATATTTAGACACGAGTTAACTTCAAGAATCGTTTTTAAACCTAAATATGCATCACCAAGTGTTCCAGACACCCAAACACTATCTCCAACTTTGGCTCCATCTCGTTTTACCATACTACCTGTAGGTACTTCACCAATCATAGTAGCAGTTATAACAATTTGTCCTTCAGTTACTACTGTATCTCCTCCCAAGAGATTGAAATCAAATAAATTTTGGATTTCCTTTAAACCGTCTCTGAAATCTTTAAAAAATTTACTTCCTACTGTTTTAGGCAATGCAATCGATAGTAAATAACCGATAGGAATTGCACCTTTTGCTGCTAAATCAGATAAATTAACTCTTAATAATTTACTTGATAAAGAAGTTCCGTAGTCATCTTTTGGGAAATGCACACCCTCAACCATGGTATCCTTTGTTAATATAAGGTCCATACCTTCACGTGGTTTTAAAATTGCGGCATCGTCCTTAAGACCCAACCCTCCTGGGCCTGCAAGGGGAGAAAGGTATTCACCTATAAAGTCAAATTCATTCACCAACCAAACCAAACTCTGCTTTTCTAACATCTTTTGCGATAGAGTCTAATGTGCCATTAATAAAACCTATTTCTTTACCCGCAAAAAAATCAGAAGAAATAGAGACATACTGATCAATAATAACTAATGCAGGGACATCGGGCCTAAATTGAATTTCAAAGCAAGCAGACCTTAATATAGCCCTAACAGTAGAGTCTATTAAATAAAGTGGCCATCTTTTTGAAAGGTTATCAGATAAACGCTTATCTAAAATTTCTTGATTTTTAACCACACCTTCAACCAACTCTGTAAAAAAAAGTTCATCAACTTTTGATTTATTCTCAATATCAACTACGCTAAACCTATAATCAATAAACTCTTTCACTACAGATGTTGACAACCCGCCGCCGATATCCATCTGATATAAAGCCTGTATTGATGCGAGCCGAGAGGCGCGCCGAGTAAGAGAATGTACTGGTTTAGACATTAGTCGCTTTCATTTCATCTCTTATAGATATCATTTTCAAAACTGTTTCGGCGGCAAAACCACCCTTATTTTTCTTTTTTAAATCAGCTCTGGCCCATGCTTGGTCCGAATTCTCAACTGTAATTATACCATTACCTATAGCTAACTGATTATTTATAGCCAAATCCATTAATGCCCTAGCGCTCTCAGTACATACATAATCATAATGAGTAGTTTCACCACGTATAACACAACCTAGAGCAACGTATCCATCATACCCAGCAGCTTCTTTTTCAGCAATTGAAATTACATGCGGTATTTCCAACGCACCCGGTACAGTAATTGTTGCGATTTCAAGTCCTTGGCATTTCTCTAATGTTTGCATAGCCCCATCAAGAAGAGCATCAGATATATCTTCGTAGTAGCGTGCTTCAATAATAAGTATTCTCATATCAACGTCCATTACTTAATAATGGTGTTATTCCAGCCAATTCGATGTCATAAGCCTCTAATCCAATGAGTTTTGGCATTGTGTTTGTTATCAATCTCATTTTACGTACGCCTTGATCCACTAGAATTTGCGCACCAACACCATATTCACGAATATTCTGTTCTTTTGAATCAATCTCAGTTTTGCGAGCACCAAGTCGCTCGAGCAAAGTATCTATTGAACCCTCACGGATCAACACCAAAACTGAATGCCCATTATTTGCCGCTAACTGTTTCATAGCATCCCATATTAATCCAGACCTATCACTGTCTTCATATAATATATCACCCGCAAAATCCACTTTATGAACACGGACTAAACTTTCTTTTCCCTTTTCTGCTGACCCCTTGGACAACGCGACATGCTCTTTCCCATCTAAAAAATTTCTATAAACATGAATTTTAAAATTATCGCCATTTTGGGACGTAAAGTTCGAAGTCGCAACATGCCTAATGAAGTGATCTTTTTTCATTCTATATGCAATAAGATCTTCAATGGTACCAATTTTTAATCCATGTAGCTTAGCAAACACAACGAGATCATCTAAACGGGCCATTGTTCCGTCATCGTTCATTATTTCACATATTACAGCGGATGGATTTAAGCCTGCTATACGTGATATATCTACGGATGCTTCTGTATGACCAGTGCGAACTAATACACCGCCGTCCTTGGCTATAATTGGGAACATATGACCAGGTGAAACTATATCATCCTGTCTACTTTGAGGATCTATTGCTGTTTGAATAGTATGGGAACGATCCCCGGCGCTTATACCAGTGGTTACACCTTCCCTCGCTTCGATTGACTGAGTAAAAGCAGTTTCAAACCTAGATCTATTATCAGCGGACATATTCGTAAGACCTAAAACTTCAGCTTTAGCATTATCAATTGCTAGACAGACTAACCCCCGTCCATATTTAGCCATAAAATTTATAGCATCGGGTGTAGCGAATTGCGCGGGTATTATGAGGTCACCTTCATTTTCTCTGTCTTCTGCATCAACCAATATATACATTCTACCATTACGCGCATCATCAATTATCTCCTCAGGCGAAGCCAAATTATATGATACTTTAGGATTTTTTTTCTTTGATATCATATTTGACATTTTAGGCTTTCTTCTTTTCAAGATAGCGAGCTAAATACCTTGCTATAAGGTCTATTTCTATATTTACCTTCATACCTATCTGCAAATCTTTAATTGTGGTAACATTCCATGTATGCGGGATAATATTAACATCGAAAATATTATTTTGAACATTGTTAATTGTCAGAGATATCCCATCTATAGTAATTGAGCCTTTTGGAGCAATTCCAAAAGATATTTCATCAGGTACCACAAAGCTTATTTTGTGAGACCCTGCAGTTTCCTTAATAGATGCAACAGAAGCGACAGCATCAACATGACCGGTAACCAAGTGTCCGCCCATTTCTGAGTCACCTGTAAGGGGTCTCTCTAAATTAACTCTGGTACCCTCAGACCACTGACCCATTGTAGTTTTTGAAATACTTTCATCTGAAACATCTATTGAATACCAGTTTTTTCCTTTTTGAATTACTGTCATACATGCACCTGAATGGGCAATTGAAGCTCCAATATTTATTGTAGAGGTATCGTAGTTAGTTGTAACAACCATACGAGTATCACCCCACTCACCACCGACTCCTCGGGATATACTTTTTATTACCCCCACATCAGTTATAATTCCCGTAAACATTATACTAGTCTTTCATATGTTTCATGAATATCTTCGCCTAACTCATTAATCCGTATACGATTAAAACGCTTAACGAAATCCATACTAATAAGCCCTAAATCGGAAATAGAATCTCTTGCATCACCCCCCAGTATTAAAGGAGCCCTGAACCATTCTATAACATCTACTGCATCTATTCTTAGAAAACTAGAAGTTAAAATCCCTCCACCTTCGAGTAAAAGAGACTTGACCCCATTCTCGCTTAGTAATTGCATGGCTGAAGTTAAGTTTATATTAGACGGTGAGCTGTTTTTGATAATTCTTACCCCATTTCCCCTTAATTCTTCAAACTTATTTCCCGATATTATATTACTAAAAATCCATACAGGAATTTTTTTTGCGGTTAGAACTAAATTTGATTTTTCAGAGATACGTAGATTTGTATCAAAAACTATACGTATTGGATCTCTCTCACCTTCAATTCTTGTAGTTAGCTGAGGGTTATCAAGCACTGCTGTATTCGAACCAATCAATATAGCATCATGTTTGGACCTTAATTTCCTACCGTACTCCCTTGATTTACTTCCGGTAATCCATTCAGACATCCCATTTTTAAGCGCAATTTTTCCATCTAAGGAAGTCGCAAGCTTTAAAGTAATTTGTGGACGTGCCAAGATCAATTATTCCTTCTGATCAGATTCGGAATCGAGTTTTTCCTCTTCTATAAAAGTCTCAAAATCAGCTGTAGCCCTAAAATCCTTATATACAGAAGCGTACCTAACGTAAGCCACTTTATCCAGACCTGCTAAGCCTTCCATGGCTAGAGCGCCAATTTGGTCTGATGTAATATCGGAATTACCTGCACTCTCAAGCTGTCTAATGACACCACTTATCATCTGATCTACTCTTTCAGGTTCAACTGGTCTTTTTTGCATTGCAATCGTTATAGACCTTGTCATCTTGTCTCTATCGAAAGGAGTTCTCCTTCCCGATTTCTTTACAACTATTAATTCTCGTAGCTGAACCCGTTCAAATGTTGTAAATCGTCCAGCACAATTACCACACAATCTTCTTCGCCTAACAGCAGTATTGTCCTCTGCTTGACGACTATCTTTGACTTGTGTGTCCTCTGAACTACAAAATGGGCAACGCATATAACTTACCTATCACGATTATTAAAAGGAGCAAATGGGTTATATAAAAAGGTATGAAAGCTAATAAATTGGAAATTTCTCAGTCAATACCTTAACTCTCTCGCGTACTGATCTCTCTATAGCTTCATTACCATCTGGATTATACACAAGTGAATCTAATATCTCTGCCATTAGCTCACCTATTTCTTTAAATTCTTTAACACCAAAACCTCTAGTAGTTCCAGCAGGAGATCCGATCCTTATACCCGAAGTAATTGTAAACTTTTCTTTATCAAATGGAATGCCATTTTTATTACATGTAATATATGCCCTACCAAGAGCTTTTTCAGCTAAATTTCCTTTAACTCCCTTTGGTGATAGGTCGATCAAAGCCAAGTGCGTGTCTGTACCGCCTGTTACCACAGCATAGCCAGCTTTTTCAAGAGCACCTGCCATAGCTTTACAATTTTCTATCACTTTTTTAGTGTAGTCCTTAAATTCAGGTTGCAGAGCATCTCTAAAAGCAACAGCTTTCCCTGCAATCACATGCATTAAAGGACCACCTTGCAGCCCCGGAAAAATTGCTGAGTTAAACTTCTTTGCTAACTTAGGATCGTTGGAAAGTATTATACCCCCTCGAGGCCCCCTCAAAGTTTTGTGAGTAGTGGATGTTACTACATCCGCATAAGGAAATGGTGATGGATGGACTCCGCCTGCCACTAATCCAGAAAAATGCGCCATATCAACGTGAAGATAAGCACCCACCTTATCAGCAATAGCACGAAATTTACTAAAATCTATTTGGCGCGAATAAGCTGATCCCCCACAAATAATGATTTTAGGGCTATGTTTAATAGCCAGAGCTTCTACCTGATCATAGTCAATTAAATTTGTATCCTCTGTAACCCCGTAAGATACAGCATTGAACCATTTACCAGATAAATTAGGTGGAGCACCATGAGTGAGGTGTCCCCCCGAAGCTAGATCCATACCAAGTATAGTATCACCTGGCGATAACAGAGCTAGGAAGACACCTTGGTTGGCCTGAGAACCTGAATTTGGTTGAACGTTTGCATATTCACAATTAAATAGTTCACAGACACGATCTATAGCCAACTGCTCCGTTACATCTACATGCTGACAACCACCATAATAGCGCTTTCCTGGGTAACCTTCAGCATATTTGTTAGTTAAAACAGATCCTTGCGCCTCTAGAACAGCATGAGAAACAATATTTTCTGAAGCAATTAATTCTATTTCATACTTTTGCCGTTCCAGCTCATCAAACATTGATGCGTAAACTTCAGGGTCTCTGATGCTCAGTTTTTCAGCAAAATATTTTTCAGTGTAAGTATTTCTCAGACCGCTCATTTTGAGACTCCAATGGAAGAAATTTTCTTTATGTTATTAAAATTTAATTCAACAAAAAAAGCTTGTTATGCAACCCTTTTTTTATCTAAACCAAACTCTTTCCAGACAGAGTCAAGAGCAGCCATTAATTCATCCATCATTAAGTCATCGTGAAACGGACTGGGTGTGAACCTCAGGCGTTCTGTACCACGCGGGACAGTAGGATAATTGATTGGCTGAGCATAAATACCAAAATTCTCAATTAAACTGTCGGAGATAGCTTGGCATTTTACTGGATCACCAACCATTAGAGGAACTATATGCGTGTCACCATCAATGAAATCATAATCTGCTAATCTAAATCGTTGTTTAAGAGCTTCAGCTCTCTCTTGGTGTTTAAACCGTTTTTCCGGTGTTACTTTTAAAATTTTCACAGATCTCAGAGCACCGGCAGCAGTGCTGGGTGGAATAGAAGTAGTGAAAATGAATCCAGAGGCCATAGACCTTACTGCATCAATAATGACTTCATCTGCTGCTATATAACCACCAACCATACCAAAAGCTTTAGCTAGTGTTCCTTGTATAATGTCTATCCTATCGGATAAACCTAATTCTTCACAGATACCTCCACCCGTGTGCCCATACATTCCTACTGCATGTACTTCATCAATATAGGTTAAGGCGTTGTATTTATCAGCTAAATCACATATTTTCTCAACTGGAGCAATATCTGCGTCCATTGAGTAAACAGACTCGAAAGCTATGATTTTGGGTGTGTCTAATGGAAGTGTTTTTAATTTAGACTCAAGATCATAAAGATCATTATGATTAAAAATAATCTTATCGCATCTTGCTCTCTGAATTCCTGAAATCATTGATGCATGATTTTTTTCATCAGATAGTATCACCAAGCCAGGAAGTATCTTACTCATAACTCCCAATGTAGCTTCATTGGCTACGTAACCAGAGGTTAAAACAAGAGACCTATCTTTGTTATGAAGATCAGCTAACTCGGTTTCTAATTGAACGTGGTATCGCGTAGTTCCAGAAATATTTCGCGTACCACCTGAGCCAGTTCCCGCACTATCGACAGCGGATTTAACAGCTTCAATCACGCACTCATTTTGGCCCATACCCAAATAGTCATTTGAGCACCAAACAACTATATCCTTTTCACTATCTTCTCTAAACCATGTTGCATGAGGAAAAGATCCTGATTTTCTTCGAATATCTCTAAATATTCGATACCTACCCTCTTCACGTACGGAATTTACAGCAGTATCGAACTCTTTTCTGAATTTTTTATGTGTCAATTACTCGCCTTGATTGAGAATATGTTGTATTACTAACAAAAGCTATATATTAAAAAGTGAATATTACTACTGCACAATCGTCGCAATCATCCAATTTTAGATGCACAATCGTCGCATATGAACAATTGGTTATAATGTTATGATTAATAAAGCGAGGTTTTTTTAGTGTCGACATATCCATTCACAAGGTTGCGCAGAACAAGAGTTTCTGGCTGGTCCCGTAGATTGGTGAGTGAAAACGTGATTATGCGGGATGACCTCATCTGGACAATAATAATAACTGACGCAAAAGAAAAAAGAACTTCCATACCATCAATGCCAGGAGTTGATCGCGTTAATCTTGATGAAGTTGTATCCGAAGCAAAAAAAGCATACGATTTAGGAATTCCAGCAATCGCTTTATTTCCAAATATAAATCCAAAATACAAATCAGATTGCGCTTCCGAAGCATTAAATCCAAACGGCCTAATACCACAAGCGGTTCGTGCTATCAAAACTGCCGTCCCTGACATAGGCATCATAGTTGATGTGGCACTAGACCCTTACACAATTCATGGTCATGATGGGTTAGTAGAAGGTAACAAAATTCTAAATGACGCCTCAGTGGAAATATTAGCTCAAAGCGCAGTCATTCTTGGTAACTCTGGAGCTGATATCGTTGCTCCATCCGATATGATGGATGGACGGGTCGCAAGTATAAGAGAAGCATTGGAGACAGCCCAACTCAGCGAAGTAATGATAATGTCATATGCCGCCAAATACGCTTCATCATTTTATGGGCCTTACAGAGATGCCATAGGAACATCATCAAGCCTTATTGGTGATAAAAGAACATATCAAATGGACCCGGCCAACAGTGATGAGGCTCTAAGAGAGGTTGAACAAGATATTATTGAAGGTGCAGATATGATAATGATTAAACCAGGAATGCCTTATCTAGACATAATCAAAAGAATAAAAGACGAATTTAGGATGCCAACTTACGCTTTTCAGGTTAGCGGTGAGTATTCCATGTTGAAAGCAGTGTCGCAAAATGGATGGCTTGATGAGAAAAAAATTGTGATGGAAAGCTTAACGAGCTTTAAACGAGCCGGTTGTGATGGCATACTAACATATTTTGCACCTCAAGTTGCCGATTGGTTAAAGCACTAATGCTTTGAAGCAAATTATGAATTTATTTAAGTCGCTTAAGAAGACTAGATGTATCTAATCGGCCACCACCAGTGCTTTGAAGTTCAGCATAAAATTCATCAACCATTTCCACCAGCGATAAACTAATATTAAAATTTTTTGATGCCTTTAAAACTATGCTAAGGTCTTTACGCATGTGATCAACAGCAAAGCCAAAATTATACTCGTCCCTACCCATTGTAATCGCCCTGTTATCCATCTGCCAACTTTGAGCCGCGCCTTTTCCTATAGCTTCAATAACTTTTTCAATATCTAAATCTGCTTTTTGAGCAAAATAAACACCTTCCGCTAAACCTTGTAATACGCCCGCTATGCAGATTTGATTTACCATTTTTGTTAATTGCCCTGAACCTGAACCGCCCATTAGTTTAACGGATTTGCAATAATTGGAAATTACAGCAAGGGATCTAGTAAATACTTCTTCATCTCCTCCACACATTGCTGTTAGAGTTCCATTAATCGCCCCTGACTCACCGCCTGATACCGGAGCATCAATAAAACTACATGAATTTTCAAGAGAGACATTATAACAAAATTCAGCACATTTTTCTGAAGTTGTCGTGTGGTCTATTATTATTGTTTCTGGTTTAACATATTTAATAACCTGATCAAAGACCGAATAAACATCGCCATCATCACCGACACACATGATAACAAAGTCAGCACCGGCAACTGCTCCTTCAATACTTGATGATACAATACCGTTAAAAGTCTTACCCCACTTATGTCTTTTACCAGGGCTTCTATTCCAAACCCGCAATTCATCAACAGCTACATCCAAATGACCAGCCATATGGTAGCCCATAATACCTAAACCTAAAAAAGCACAAGTAGTCATACAAAATCCCCAAAAAACTCTTGATTTATATACATCTATTCACTCAAAAGGAATTATGAAAGAATTATTCAAAAAAATAAATATCTAGATATGGAATTGAATTCGATATCGTCAAGCTGGCAAATGTGGATGACTATGTTGTTTGTATTGGTAGCTGTATATTTGTATGTAACAGAAAAATACTCAATAGAATCAATATCTGTCGGAATTGTTACAACATTGATGATATTTTTTCATTTCTTTAAACCTGAGATTTCTACTAATTTTAATAGCACATCTTTATTGTCAGGATTTGCTGCACCAGCACTGATCACAATAATGGCATTGTTGGTTGTCGGGCAAGGGTTATTCCAAACCGGGGCATTTGAGGGCCCAATACTTCGTATAAACAATGAATTAGATAATTCCCCAAGGCGTACCCTATCAATTGTTTTCATATTAGCATTCTCAGTTTCTATGTTTATGAACAATACTCCAGTTGTTGTAATGTTTATTCCAATAATATCCGCTATGGCTCTTCGTTTAAGACATTCGACATCCATTTACATGATGCCACTAAGTTTTGTTTGTATCTTAGCGGGTATGACAACCCTTATAGGTTCGTCGACTAACATGTTAGTTAATGATGTTTTAGTTCGTTCTACAGATTTATCCTTAAAGTTTTTTACACAATTTCCGTTTGGTATAATTTTAGCCGCAATTGGATCCATCTACATCATAATAGCTGCTCCAATTTTATTACCTAACAAGAGAAAACAAAAAAATAAAAACCAAGCCTCAGGTCAACAGTACATTGCACAGATAAGAATTACAGAACATCATCCCTTAAATACCTCAGTACCAATAGCTGGATTATACCCAAAACTTAAAGATGTAACTGTTAGGATGGTACAACGAGGAGACCAAATGTTATTGCCTCCTTTTGAACATGCATTAAAAGAAAACGATATATTGATTGTTGCAGCCACAAGGAAATCATTATCAAATTTACTAACCTCAAGTCCCGAATACCTTAAGGGTATGCTCAATATAACTGGCTTTCAAAAAAATCAAAAAGATGGTTATTACAATCAGCCCATAGTTATCAGTGAAGCAGTGATTGCTCCTAGCTCGCGGATGATAGGCAGAAATATTGAACAAATAGGATTTCGTCGCCAAACTGGCTGCTTAGTTTTAGGCATTCAAAGGCGGTCGAGAATGATCAGAAAAAGTATGCTTGATATAAGACTAGAGGCAGGTGATATATTGCTACTGTTTGGATATGAGTCAGAAATAAGTGAACTCCGTGACAATAGAGATTTATTACTTTTAGATTGGTCCACGAAAGAACTCCCAGATGTAAGGAAATCAATATTAGCACAGCTAATATTTATTGGAACAGTGGCTTGTGCAGCTACAGGCTTTTTACCTATTGAAATAGCAGCTTTATCGGGGGCAATCGGAATGATAGCTTCAGGTTGTTTGAATATACGCCAAGCTGTAAGAGCACTGGATATGCGAATATTTCTATTGATCGGCGCTGCATTCGCTATGGGTCTCGCGTTAGAGAAAACAGGAGGAGCTGAGTATATAGGGTTGACTGTAGTAAACACATTTCAAGCCTATGGTGATCAAATACTTTTAAGTTCTGTGTTTTTAATTATAGCTATTTTAACAAACATTATTTCTAATAGCGCTGCCGCATTATTGTTTGCTCCAATTGGATTAGCAATTAGCCAGCAAACAGGTATTGATCCAATATCAATAGTTTTAACTGTAATATTTGCAACAAATTGCTCTTTTGCTACTCCAATTGCTTATCAGACAAATTTATTGGTTATGGGCCCCGGTCATTATAAATTTTCCGATTTTGCCCTTTTTGGCATCCCATTAATATTCATTCTATGGCTAAGTTTTAGCCTGCTTTCCCCTTATTTTTTAAATGTATAAACAGATATTGTAGTGACACATCCATTTAATCCAAATAAAATTCAATTTTACTTAACTGTGCCAGCTCCTTGTCCATATTTACCAAACTTAATGGAAAGGAAGGTTTTTACTCAACTAGACCCAATAGATGGTCCGATACTTAACAACCATTTAACTCAGTTAGGCTTTAGACGGTCCCAAAATGTAATATATCGACCTGCTTGCGAAAATTGTAATTCATGTGAATCGCTGCGAATAAGAGTTACTGATTTTATAACCAGAAAAAGCTTCCGAAGGGTAAATGGTATAAATGCTGATATCAGAGTAACAATTATGCCTCCAATGGCAACAGATGAACAATTTGCATTACTTCAACAATATTTAACAGCCCGGCATAATGGCGGAGGTATGTCAGATATGGACTTTCATCGCTATCAAATGATGGTTGAGGAATGTGCATCAGAAACTGATGTTATTGAATTTAGGGATACAGATAATAATCTGCTAGGTGTTACATTAATCGATAAGCTTACTGATGGTTACTCTATGGTTTATAGTTTTTATGATACAAACTTAAAAGCAAGAAGCTTGGGAACTTTCATGATACTAAGTCAAATAAACCGTTGTAAAAATGATAGTTTACCGTACCTATATCTCGGGTACTGGGTAAAAGGTAGCACGAAAATGCAATATAAATCTCGCTTTCAACCTTATGAATTACTTAGTAGAAATGGTTGGCATGAAGGAGGGAATACTTAAATGAAAAGACGCCAAATTTTAGGGGCTGTTGCCGCTGTGGCGACTGGAACCACTGTTACAGCCATACTGGGCAATAAGGATAATAAAAAACAAGTTATTAAAAAAGAATCTAAAGTATGTATGCCAAATATTTCAAAAGGCGTTAAACGTTTTAGAATGGTTACAACCTGGCCAAAAGATTTTCCCGGGTTAGGTCAAATGCCCAACCGCTTTGCTAAAGCATTAAAAAATATGACCTCAGGCTTAATGGAGGTGAAAGTTTATTCAGCTGGTGAACTAGTAGGTGCAATGGAGAGTTTTGATGCTACAGCTTCAGGTGCCGCAGACATGTATCATGGTGCTGAATACTATTGGCAAGGAAAGTCTAAAGGCTTTTCATTTTTTACATCCGTTCCAATGGGAATGACGGCGGCAGAGATTATGGGTTGGATAGATCATGGTGGTGGTCAAAAGCTATGGGATAACCTCTCAGCAAACTTTAATATAAAACCATTCCAGGCAGGAAATACAGGTCATCAAACAGGAGGATGGTTTAAGAAAAAAATAAATACTTTAGACGACTTTAAGGGACTTAAGATACGTATGCCAGGTTTGGGTGGTGAGGTAATAAGACGCCTCGGTGGCGCTGCAGTGCAACTGTCAGGTGGAGAAATCTATCAAGCCTTACAATCAGGCTCTATAGATGCAACAGAATGGGTTGGACCCTGGAATGATTATGCTTTTGGTTTCTATCGTGAAGCTCCCTATTATTATGCACCAGGTTTTCATGAGCCAGGTGCATCTTTAGCAGTGGGTATCAATCTGGACATATGGAATAACCTATCAGATTCTGAACAGTCTATTATAAGGTATGCTTGTAAATCAGCCAACGATTCAAGTCTTGGTGAATACACTCACGAGAATGCAAAAGCATTAGAAATATTAAAAATCAATCATGGTATTTACCCGCGTTACTTCACAGATGAAATCATGAAAGAAATAGGAAAAATAAGTAATGATGTAGTGTTTGAATTAGGAAATTCAGATTCCCAAACAGCTACAATCTATGAATCATACATAAAGGCGCGTAATTCATATAATAAATGGACTGAAATGAGTGATGGTCTCTATATCAACGCAAGAAAAATCTCAACTGAATAATATGATAGAGAATGCCGATCTAATTATAATTTTATCTCAAGTATTACAATTACTTGGCTGGGTTTTCTTACCTTTACTAACGCTTCCAATTCTTTATTTTCTATTTTCTAACAACCAATTCCTTAAGAGTTTATCATTTGGTATAGTCAATACTATAGATACTTTAAACTATTACATAGGAGAAATAGTCAAATGGATTCTACCGTTAATGGTTTTAACTATTTCATTTTCAATATTTGCATTATCGATATTCGGTAAAAGCTGGACTAAACTTTTTGAAACTAGTGAGTATTTCCATGCATCAATTATAATGTTAGGCGCAGCTTCCACTTTATTGGCAGGTAAGCATGTTCGAGTTGATATTTTCTATAGTAAAATGAATAGCATAAGCCGGTCGCTTGTTGAAATTATAGGCTTTTATTCACTCTTACTACCCGTTTGTATAATTATTTTATGGAATTCTCAATCATTTGTTAGGTCGTCATGGATGATACTAGAGGGCTCTTCTGAAATTGATGGTATCAAAGGTGAGTTTCTACTCAAAACTCTAATACCAATATTC
>JBELEM010000012.1:0-55523 GCA_042093735.1 Hellea sp.
ACTTGAACGGGAATTGAAAACACTCTCGTTTGGAATTGCCCTGAAGGATTCACGGCTCTTGTGAATACATTTATAAAGTGTCTTCCATCCTTTTTGGCCCTAAATGATATATCCATTGTGTGCGTTCTGCCTTTTGACATATCAAAACTTGCTTGGTTAGATGTTGAAAATATATCAAGGTTTTCATTGGTGCCAAGAGATATATCAAGTTTACCTTCTCCATAACCCTCGTTGAGAGTTAGGGTAAAAGTTTCCATCCCGCCTCGAGATAGTTGAGATTTCAAATTATGAATGTGTCTTATATCTGCACCTGGCTTTTGGTAGGTACTGTTCAAGTCTTTTGAACTATCACTTGCGTAGGCTGATACAGATGCAAACCCTATGATGGATATGGACAACAGTGACTTAAAAATTATTTTAGCAATATTCATTTTTTACCCACCTATCGTGTTATCGTAAAGTTATAGCAAGAATCACCAGGAGTATCCTGATCCCCAACATTAGGGTAATCATACGCATCAATTACATGATCTCCTGTTGATAAAGTAGCCGTGAGGGTTTCTGAAGTATCACCGGCTCCTTGTGACACCTGCACTCGAACGCCACTTTTATAAACAACAAAATCAGGGTCTCTAGCAGCAGGACCTGAAGTCTTTGTCATTGTTAATGTGTGGCTTGCAGCTGTAGCTGTAAACTTTAAAAATGCACGGTTTCCAAGTTTATTATAATCACCATTATCATCAACTGAGCAAATTTCCACAGCATCTCCATTTACTTCAACAACCTTATGAATAGGAAGGTTGGACGCCAGCCCGCCATTATTTGTTTCGCCAGCGCCGTAATTTTCTGTTGAATTAATACCACGCTCCGCAGCAAATGTTTCAATTGCTGCAGCATCATCCTGTTGCTGCGATTTCAACTCTGCTAAATATGAAAAAATCGAGCTAAACGCTGGATGATCAGAGTAACTCGTCGCGGTAAACGCTGCATAAATAGGTCCCATCCCGAAACGCATACCGTCATCATCATTAGTACCGCGATCGTACAAATCATAAAGCACACCAGCAGTCGTTCGCTCGTCATACCATCCTGTATTATCGTTGCTATCTACATTTATTGAAAAACCCTGCGACTGACCGGAGCCGCTACTATCACGATAAAACGGATCATCTGTCACCATACCTGACAAAGCATTACCAAAACCCTCCCCCATAGCGACACGCATGTCGAGTTTTTGCCCCCCGCTGTGCGGACCGCCTATAGAATCTGAACGGGACATTTGATCTTCAAAATAATGCCCCCACTCGTGAACTACTACGTGATCATCATATTCATCTGTATCAGAGTCCTCATCCCCTAGAATATAAACGTTTCCATTTCCTTTGTAGGATGAAGTTCCTATGTCACCCGCGGAATCATTACCACTCACTGCGCGGTTATTAATACTCCAGTTATATTTCATCTCTGGGAAAACAGCATCTGGGTCATCTGCAATCATTTTTTGAATGGCTACATATGTTGGAGCAAGCATAGCAAATGGAGCAGCGGCCCTTGTTGAAGTATAAGAGCTTCCACCCCAACCAGATTGGGCAGTTAACACACGACTGGAATCTGATACGCCCGAATTTAATAAATCGCCAGTTAATTCATAAACAGCATTTTGATTAGTATTATCAATCACTTTCACATTCCAACCAGCAGTGCCTGTACTCGCTTCCTGTAGCATTTCAGCTCTTGCAACAATTCGTACATCAGTATTTGGAAGGACATTTACACTAAAATCCCCATTTCCATCAGTAACAGCTGTGTCTATAATACCCCCTGCAGCATTCCTAGCATGAACTGTAATACCCGGAGCTCCTCGCTGAACTGTAGCTCCATAGTCTAATCCATTTGTGGAAGTATTTAAAGGAACAAGTTCATAGTTGATCTTCCCAGTGATTTTCACATCATCGGGTAAGGGCTCAACAGTAACACTCAATGTCGCATTGGCACTATTTCCAGCAGCGTCAGTGGCAGTAGCAGTACAAACAAGATTAGTTGTAGTGGTTACAGTAGGCGCAGTGAATACATCATCTGAAAAAGAGCCCCCGTTAGTGCATGTTGTCGTTAAAGATGTCACTGCAGCATCATCAGTAGCTGTAAGACTTACTGCTGATGTCTGACCGGAATTTACAGTTAAACTTGCAACACTGAAGCTAACAACAGGTGCAGTGGTATCGGGTTCAACAGTAACTGTTAAAGTAGCAGACCCTTCATTGCCAGCAGCATCGCTGGCTGTTGCTGTACACTCAGAAGTTAAAGTCTCACTTGTTGCTGGGGCAGTAAATACACCATTGGAAAAATCACCTCCATTTGTACAAGAAACGTTAGGTCCCGTTGTGATTCCGACGTTATCAGTAGCCGATAATGTAGACGAACCAGTACCCGTTGAAACCACAGTCAAAGTACTTGGACTAAATTCTAATGAGGGGGCTTGGGTGTCAGGCGCTGGCGGCGCTGGTGGTGTTACTGTACTTCCGTTTCCGCCCCCGCCTCCGCAGGAAGCTATTGCTAACCCGCCTACAGTAATGACAGTATTTTGTAACAGATGCTTAATGTTCATATTTTTCCTGCATTTTTCTTATATTGGTATAAACCAAATTTGATTTTGTCAAATCCATTACAGAAATAGATTATTACTATAAGTGGCTATCAAAACTAACGCTTTTTATCAGCATATATATCGTTTTACCTTCCGCAAGTTTTAGAGACTCAACCCCCGCCCTTGTAATTCGGGCTGTAATTTCTAAGTTAGAAAATCTTGCTCTTACTAAAGCGTAGGGCGATTGAACATCAACACCAATACCAACTATCCTAGCCTCTATACAATTCTGTATACTAATTTTTTTAGGCGGGACTAAAGCAATAGAAATATCATCAGCATTTATTCTAATAAATATTTTCTTTCCGCTATAGCGTCTAGATACACTCGGAATCTTAATTATTGTCCCGCCAATATCAACACTTACCATAGAAAAATCTTTATCTTGAGAAACTATCATTCCTGAAAACAATGAAGAAAGTTTAGTTTCAGAGTCTAATGAAGCTGCATCTAATCGGGGTAGTATTTCATCAAGTGAGCCGAAATCTTTAACGTTACCCGATGACAATAAAATAACATGGTCAGCCAATCTGCAAACTTCCTCTATATCGTGCGTGACATAAATGCAGGGTATATCAAATTTTTTAACCAGGTTTTCAATAAAAGGTATAATGGAGCGTTTTCGTGCTCGGTCTAAACCTATTAATGGTTCGTCTAACAATAATATTTCAGGGGCTGATAGAACAGTCCTGGCAAGGGCCACACGCCGAGTTTCTCCGCCAGACAACACTGATGGATATTCAGATAACAAAGATTCTAGTTCAAAAACAGAAATTATTTCATCAAGGGGAATCGCTTTTGGTGCGCGTTTTTTTGAAAATTCAAGGTTTTGCAATACACTTAAATGCGGAAACAAACGCCCATCTTGAAACATGTACCCAATAGGTCTTTTATAGGCTGGGAGGTTTACCTTGTTTTTACTGTCATACCATAATTCATTCATTTGAATAATGCCTGAGTCTGGACGCATAAAGCCTGATAGTAATTTTAAAATACTTGTTTTCCCAGAACCACTTGGTCCAAATATGACAGTAATGCCTTTGCTTGGCAAAGATTGGTTGACGTTAAGGGTTATTCTTCCAAGTTTTTTTAAAATATTTATTTTCAATTTATCTGACATTTAAAGGGTGCCTGCGATTAAAAGCGTAGATCAAAAATAACACACAAAAAGAAAATACTAATAACATTCCAGAAAGAACATGAGCTTGAGTGTAATCTAAAGTCTCAACGTGCTCATAAATTGCAATCGACATTACTTTTGTGCGTCCTGGGATATTTCCTCCCACCATTAAAATAATGCCGAACTCTCCCAGAGTATGCGCAAAGGTCAAAATTGAAGCTGTTAGGAAGCCTCGTTTTGATAAGGGGGCAACAATTTTGATAAACACATCCAAAGGGCTAGCACGCAAACTCGCTGCAGCTTCTCTTATCTCGAAGCCAACATTTTCAAACGCGCTCTGTAAAGGCTGCACCATGAACGGGAGTGAATAAATAACAGAAGCCAGCACAATCCCAAAAAAGGAAAAGCTTAAGCTTTCGCCAGTAATATTTATCCAAAAAGATCCTATGGATGATGTAGGATTGAATAAAATAAGCAAATAAAACCCTAAAACAGTAGGAGGCAGTACCAAAGGGAGGGCAGTTAAGGCTTCAATAAAAGGCTTAAGTTTCGAACGTGTGCATGAAAGCCACCATGCCAATGGGGTTCCAATAAAAAGTAACAATACTGTTACCACCAAAGATAACTTTAATGTTAATATTAATGGCCCAAATTCAACCATTCTGAGGCACCTCGTATCCATATTTTATAATTATCTTGCGCGCCTCATCTGAACTTAAGAAGTTCAAAAAATTATGAGCGGCTTTATTTGTGAGGCCGTGCCTTAATAAAATAGCGTCTTGCATTATTGGACTATAAGAGCTTTGCGGTATTCTCCAATACGATTTTTTAGTGTCTTTTACTTGTGACAGAGCTACAAAAGCCAAATCAGCATTTCCAGTTTTTACAAATCCATAAGCTTGACCAACATTTTGTCCGTAAACAATTTTACCCTCCACATTACTTCGAATATTAAGGTTATTGATTACACGGTCAGCAGCAAGGCCGTACGGAGCTACCTTAGGGTTTGCTAAAGCCAACTTTAAAAAATTTCCCGATTTTAAGTTTTGCTCTACATCCCCAGAACCATATAAAACTAATTGCCCCAAGGCATAGGTTAATTGTGTTTGGGCATCCGCAAATCCCAATGATGATAATTTTGAGGGACTCACGTCATCTGCTGAAAGAAATATATCATAGGGCGCACCGTTTATAACTTGTGTTGCTAATTGCCCAGAGGAACCTGATATAAGCAGAACCTCAATACCTGTAGATCTCTTAAAAACTTCCACAAGTGTATCAGCTGTTGTTAAAAAATTAGTTGCTACAGCCACTTTTAAAACGGGCTCAATTTTAGGTGTACATGAGATTAGACCTATCAAGGGAGCTAAAAAGCTAATAAGTAAATAATTTATTTTCTTAAACACATGTCTATGTAAACGTTAAGAGTAACTTATGCCACTGAAGATTTATATTGATGCAGATGCTTGTCCGGTTAGAGAAGAGACTTATAAAGTAGCGCGCCGCCACAATGTGGAAGTTATCGTTGTAAGTAATTCCTTCATTAGAGTTCCAAGGGAGCCAGGGATAAGCCTTCAAATTGTTTCAGATAATTTTGATGCCGCAGATGATTATATAGCCAATAATGTAGATAATCTGTCAATTACTATAACCTCAGATATACTATTGGCTGAGCGGTGCCTTAAAGCTGATAGTATAGTTATCGCGCCTAACGGAAAAAACTTCACTAAAGATTCAATTGGCGGTGCAATTGCTACAAGAGCTATAATGGCAGACCTAAGAGCCGGGGCAGACATGCCCAACATAGGCGGGCCAAAACCTTTTTCCAGTAAAGATAGATCCAACTTTCTAAATGAGCTCCATGTGAAAATTGAAAAGCTAAAAAGAGATTTAAATTAATTATGATTTGTTTATAGAAACATACATATTTAAAGGTCCCGTAGCTCAGTTGGATAGAGCGAGTGATTCCTAATCACTAGGTCGGAGGTTCGAATCCTCTCGGGGCCGCCATCTATCAACAATAATTTACATATTTATTACGTGTTGCTTTTAATTCCACCCTCACCTAGTTTTCTCTTAAAAGGGGGCCGCCATGCAAAACATTGCTGTAGAAAAATACGTTTCAATAGGTTTTCAACTAGGAAAAACATCTTACTGGTTAATATTATTTAATACAATTATCTACTTCGCGCTCATGATTCTTGCTGGCATTACTATAATAGGGCTACTTGTGTTGCCGGCACTAATTACTGGCTACTGTAAATTCTTATTAAAAGTTACAAGAGGGGAAGAATTAGTCATTGCAGACTCACTCTCGGAAGGCTTTAAAAACGGAATGTGGTGGAAAACTTTGCTTTACTCTCTCATTATGATCATTGGGGTTGCTATAGGATATGTACTATTGATCATTCCAGGCATATATTTGTCAATTGCATGGTCCTTTGGGTTTTATTTGGTCATAGACAAAGATATGACTCCATTAGACGCACTCCAAAAATCAAGAGAGCTTGTACACCAGGTAGGTTTTTGGAAAATTTTAATACTTACCATTATTGTAGGGGTTTTAGGCATTTTACAAATAATCCCTGTTTTGGGTGGTCTTTTGTATGTACTTATGTACCCCTTTGTATCTATGCTTATCCCCGCAGTTTATGAAAATGCAATTGGCGGCTCTTTGGTTCACACAGATAAGAATTAACCACTATACTTTAAATTACATAGATGACGTTGGGGACAAAGACTAAAGCTCACTCCCTTAATGCTATTAATTTCATCATAGTGCCCCTCAATTAACTCCACGGAAAAGGGCTGTTAGATGTAGGGTGTAATTCTCCTTCAGAATAGCGACCAAAACGGAAAGGCTTCAACAGTTCTGACGGGTTGCCTATAATATGTTCTGCCACTAACTTCCCAACGCCAAGCATTTTATACCCATGATTACTATCTGCAATAATATAACAGTTTTCAAAAAATTCATCAAAAACAGGGAAGCTATCTGGAGTAAAGCAGCCAACACCTCCTGATGGTTCTTTATGATATTTATCCATCATGCCTTCAAAACGTTTGTGGCAGTGGGCTAGTGCAGAAACCCACATATGCGCAAACTTAGGAGAAGAAATCCATTCGGGTGACGCGGGGCCATAAGGATCAAGCTGAAGTTCGTCAGCAGGGGTTTTTATAGGATAAGGCATTGCTCCTCCCTGAACACCTCCAAAATGGAAATCAGGCTTATAATAAAGGCCCCAAATGTTCCCTTCCTCAGTAATGATTGAATCGTCAACAGTGGACTTTAGAACTGCATCTGTATCAACATGCATAACGGGAGGCTGACACCCATCATTTGTTTTAAACATATTAGGGTCAACATTAAGGACACCTTCTTCAAGCTGCCAGAATGTCCACATACCGATGTCTTTATGAATGGAGCCATCGATACCCTTAATATCGACGAATTTAGGAAGTTCTAACATATTCCAAAAATCTCTAACCCAAGGCCCGGCCCCGATTACAACATAATCGCAGGATATATCTCCTTTATTTGTTTCCACAGATCTAATAGCAGAGGACGCTCCGTGCACGCGATGGAATCCCATGACCTTTACCCCTGAAATAATGCGCACACCCTCAGACTGAGCTTTCCTCGCGAGCCCATCCATAGACTTAGAGTTATTTGCATAACCCCCTCGTTTTTCATGGAGCACGGAGGTAATATTTTCAGCCTGCCAATCACTATAAATATTTTTCATATAGTCTTTACAAGCTACTTCGCCTTCGATGAATACACTGTCATAATTGATAGCTTTTTGCTCTTTAAAAATTCTACTCACATCTTCGTGCATAGCCTCACAAGAGATTTGCATATAGCCAACAGGGTGGTAGGAATAAGCTTCAGGATCAGACTCCCAAACATCAACCGAATGCGCCATTAATTCCCGCATTGCGGGTTGATAATAATTATTACGAACAACTCCGCAAGCAATCCCTGATGCACCTGACGCAATGGTATCCTTATCTATGACAATGATATCATTACCATCACCTTTACCTGTGTCCTTTAACGTTTTTGCTAAGTGATAAGCTGTTGATAAACCGTGGATACCAGCGCCAATAATAATATATTTAGAATATTCTGGTAATGACATAAAAACTGCCTCCATTTATAAGCAAGCTCAACGCTTTTTATTTTTAATTCAATATATTTTTATACCAACGTATTTTTCTTATCTTATAATATTATATTTGGTGATGGTATTTTTATTATTTGATTTGCAACTATTGATAGTTAAGTACTTCTAGTTGTACTTTGCTAAATTATAGTAAGTCCAAGTTCAGCCGAGGAAATAATGTCGGTAAAAAAATTAAAAACTGTTTTAAAAGATATAGATCAAGCTAGGGGCTTGCCTAATGAGCATTATATTTGTCCTCAAACACATAAATTAGAAAATAATAGATTGTTTTTTAAAACATGGGCAGCTGTCGCATTTGAAGCAGATGTTAAAAATCCTGGCCAAGCATTTCCTGTAGATTTTTTAGGTGTGCCGTTACTGGTGATAAATGATAAGGAAAATAGTATTAAGGTCTTCCAAAATACTTGTCGCCATCGCGGTATGATCCTCATTGATAAACCTACAATACTTAAAGGTCCTATAAGATGCCCTTATCACAGCTGGAGTTATGATTACAAAGGCAACCTAATACGCACACCCTATGTTGGAGGCGTGGGCATAGACTCGCACCAAGCTATTAATAATGAAAAGCTTGGTCTTTTCCAAATACGTAGTTTTATCTGGCAAGGCGTGATATTTATAAACCTATCTGGAGATGCCCCTGCCTTTGAAGAAACACATTGTGATATCATGGCACGTTGGAAAGAATTCAATCAGCCATACCACCTTGGCGGACCTGTTAGTCAATTTGAGATAGAAGTGGCTACTAACTGGAAATTAGCGATTGAGAACTACTGCGAGTCCTATCATTTACCTTGGGTACACCCGGAGTTAAATGAAATTTCACCCATCAATGAACATTACAATATCGAAAATAGAAGTTTCTCAGGGCAAGGCAGCAAAAATTATAAGCAATTAGTAGGTATGGATAATAAAAAATTTCCAGACTTTAAAAACCTATCTTCAAAATGGCAGTCTCAAGCAGAATACTTATCTTTTTTTCCAAATGTATTATTTGGAGTTCATCGCGATCATTCTTTTGCAATACTGCTAATGCCACAAGGGCCAGAAAACACTATTGAGCGCGTCGCAATTTTCTATTCCAAAAACTTAACCTACTGTGAATGGGAGCCAATGCTAAAGGAAAATGCTCGCATTTGGAAAAATGTATTTACTGAAGATATTGATGTTGTTGAAGGCATGCAAAGAGGTAGACATGGCCCAATGTATGATGGAGGGAAATTTTCACCTGTTATGGATGGGCCTACTCATTATTTTCACAAATGGGTTGCGGAAAAAATGCTTCGCAAAAAAAATAAAGCCTTTTAATCAGCTCATAAAGAAAAGATTGAGTAATTTGCTAATTTACAATTATTTATTTTTAAATTCCCAATTGACGCTCAATAACATAGGGGTATGTTGCGAAAAATAAAAGGTTTATAATGAGCAAACAACTCAAAGAACAGATAAATTTAGCCTGGGAAAACCGCGCCTCCTTAAGTCCAAAGACTAAAGGAAAAGACCGTGATGCCATTGAGGCTTCAATAGCGGGTTTAGACAACGGCTCACTTCGAGTTGCTTCAAAGTCAGATGATGGTCAATGGGTAGTTAATCAATGGATTAAGAAAGCAGTTTTATTGGGCTTCCGTATACATCCTAACATTGTGATGGACGGCGGACCACAGAATGGTAAGTTCTTTGATAAAGTTGCAAACAAATTTTCAGGCTGGTCTGAAACAGAATTTTCCAAAGCTGGGTTTCGCGTTGTGCCTCCCGCGACAGTACGTAGAGGTGCCTATATTGCTCCAAATGCTGTGCTTATGCCCAGCTACATTAACATCGGTGCTAATGTTGGTGAGGGAACCATGGTCGATACCTGGGCAACAGTTGGATCTTGCGCACAGATTGGGAAAAATGTTCATTTGTCCGGCGGTGTTGGGATCGGGGGAGTTCTTGAGCCCCTTCAAGCCAACCCAACTATTATAGAAGATAACTGTTTTATTGGTGCACGCTCTGAAGTGGTTGAAGGTGTTATTGTTCGTGAAGGCTCTGTTCTTGCAATGGGAGTATTTATAAGTCAGTCCACAAAGATATATGATAGGGCTACGCAAAAAATCAGTTACGGGGAAATACCTCCCTACTCGGTAGTAGTGCCAGGCACTCTGCCCTCGGCTGATAAAAGCCACTCTTTATCTTGTGCTGTGATTGTAAAAACCGTTGATGCCAAAACGCGTTCAAAAACCGGTGTAAATGAATTACTAAGAGATTAGCTTTAAGCAGTCATTTAATATTACCGCGTATCTCTTCTTCTTTTTGAGCCCACAGTGTTTTTTGGTACCTGTTAGATAATATATCGGTTACTATAAGAACCCCAACAACTAAGTAAAAACTAGACTTGCTCATAGCGTCTATTGGGAAGTTGAATAATTTCAAATGAGATAGATGAGCACCTTCAGTCACCAAAAGCACGCCCACAAGGAAAAGAATAAAAAGTCCGAGGACTTCATACATTCGGTTTTTTTTCAAAAACTCTGTAACAGCGTCAGCCATAAAAATCATAGCTAAGCCAGAGAGTACTATGGCGATAACCATTAATGGTACTTGATATGTAACAACGCCGTCTGCATCAACTTCTGAGGCAATAGCCATAGCGGAAAGAATGGAGTCCACTGAAAAAACGAGATTCATTAAAACTATTAAAACTATTGCCTTTGCAACAGAGCGGCGTGCTGCCCCCCCAGTATGCTCTATATGCTCAACAATAAGCAAATGATGTATTTCCTTTATTGCAGTGTAAATAATAAAGCCGCCTCCGAAGAGAGTAACAAGAGACTGCATTGTAAATTCACCCTCAATAAATTTCTCTAAGTGGATTGAAAATAGAGGGGCTGCCATTTTTTGAAATAATGAAACAATTACAAACAATAACAATATTCGAAATACAACAGCAATACCTATGCCAAACTGGCGGACTTTTTTTGCATCTTTAGCGTTTCCAACTTTATTACTTTCAATGGCAATATAGAGTAAGTTATCAAAGCCAAGAACTGCTTGCAGCAATATAAGCATAAAAAGTGTGAGAAAAGCTTCAATCGTTAATAAATCACCCATAATAAAACAACCTTAATATTAATAAATTTCAATTCACCTCAATTACATAACCCCAGAGGTATTGCCCTTTTGTCCGTTAGAAACATGGTCTGCAACAAATGGATTGTCTTTACGTTCCGCCCCAAAAGTACTCATTGGACCATGTCCCGGAATAAATCTCATGTCATGCCCTAGTGGCCACAGCTTAGTTTTTATGGAGTCTATAAGCTGCTGAGGATTGCTTTTTGGGAAATCAGTTCTCCCTACAGAGCCTCGAAATAATACATCACCAACAAATGCAATCTTGAGATTTTTATTATAAATGACAACATGCCCAGGGGTATGGCCTGGCGTATGAAGAACGCCAAACTCAGTCTCTCCAAGAGTCAGAGTTTCTCCATCTTCAAGGTATCTATCCGGTATTATATTCTTTCCCATACCCGCATGTCCATATTGCGACCAACTCTGCTCAATTGTATCCATCCAAAATTGGTCCTCTTTGTGCGGCCCTATAACAGGAACATTCAATGCTTTTCGAATATCTTCCGCTCCTCCGGCATGATCAAGATGTCCGTGCGTGAGCCATATTTCCTTAATATCTATTCCTAGCTCTTTTGCTGTGTTCATTAGTTTTTCTGGTTCTCCTCCAGGGTCAACTAATACACCCTCCATTGTATCAGTATCCCAAAGCAAACTACAGTTCTGCTGAAAGGGCGTGACTGGTATTAATCTTAAATCGAGTTGTGACATCTATTACTTTCTTATCATTTGAGAGTCAGGTTACAGTTTTTTAAGGTTACTGTAACCTCCCTGTTAGTATCAAAAGGTTATACATTAATCATCCACTATATGGATCCCCTTTGAACTGGTGGCGAGGTTAACGCCTCGCCATCTTTTTTTGAAGCCTTATTTACTTAAAATAGACTTGACTGAGGCTACTAAATTATCACGCTCTACCTCTTGTTGGGCAGGACGGCTAGACTTCCACTCTTCATTAGAACTAATAGCCTTGGCCATATCCGCACCTAGATATAAATCTTTAAGTGTTACAACGCCATTTTTAAGTTCGTCTTCACCCATAAGAATTGCAATTTGACTGGAGCGCCTATCGGCGTATTTCATTTGTTTCGTAATATTTCCAGCACCCACAAAAACCTCAGCACGGATTCCTTCCGCCCTCAATTCAGCCGCCATTTTAAAATAATCACCCATCAATGTACGATCGAAAGCACATATAATGACAGGAGGTTTGGACACCTGCTCTAATGCATTCATCCTCTCTAGAGCCGATAAAAACCTGGAAACACCAAAACTAAATCCAGTCGCAGGAACGGGCTGACCTCTAAACCTGGAAACAAGGTCATCATATCTGCCCCCGCCGCCGATAGAACCAATCCTTACTGGGCGACCTTTTTTATCACGAATATCTGCAACTAATTCAGCTTCAAAAACTGGTCCAGTATAATATCCGAGTCCTCTTACTATAGATGTATCGAAAATAACTTTATTAGGCCCGTAATCAGTTGCGTTTAAAATATTGTCTATAGCAATTAATTCTTCACAGCCTGACTTTCCCTGCTCTGAGGCGCCAATTATTTTTTCGAGATTCATTATAGTATCAGAACGATCCAAGCTTGATGCTTCAGTAAATTTTAGAACAGCTTCTATCGCATTAACTTCTAATCCTGCACCTTTTGTAAAATCCCCGCTGCTGTCTTCTCGGCCCTCACCCAATAAATCTTTAACTCCATCAGGTCCGAGCCTATCTAGTTTATCTATTGCTCTAAGAACTTGAATTTTTTGATAATTACCTTCAGTAGTATTAGGGACCCCAGAGCTATCAAGAATTCCATCCAGTAATTTACGGTTATTAACTCTTACTAAGTATTGTCCATTTTTTAAACCAGCTGCATGCATCACCTCGGTAGCTATAACAATCATCTCAGCATCGGCTGATATACTTGCCGCGCCCACACTATCGGCATCGCATTGAACAAATTCACGGTACCGTCCGGGTCCTGGCTTTTCATTTCTAAATACAGAACCGGATTGATACCTTCGGTAAGGCTTAGCCAAGCCATCATAGTTTTCAGCAACAAATCTTGCTAGCGGAGCTGTTAAGTCATAACGCAAGGAAAGCCATTGCTTATCGTCATCTTGCAGGGCGAATACACCGACATTTGGCCGGTCTTCATCTGGAAGAAATTTTCCTAAGGCATCGGCAAATTCAAGTGCGGGGGTCTGCAAAGGTTCAAAACCATGTAGATCATAAACAGAATATGCGGCGTGTATAAGCCTTCGCTCAGCTCTCAATAAGTCAGCAGGCTTATCTTCAAAGCCTCTCGGCCGGCGTGCTTTAGGTCGTAGGTTTTTATTCTTTTTACTCATAAATATGTTTTAGTGTTTTTTTGTTATTTTGAAAGAGAAGATATTAGCTTACTCAAGTCTTGTTACTTAGCTTACGCTCTATCGCGTCCCAGGCTAATGCGGCAGCGTCAATACCTGTAAAGTCTTTGAGTTCCTGAACGCCTGTAGGACTAGTTATGTTTATTTCGGTCATCTTATCGCCGATAACATCAATCCCAACTAGTATTTGACCCCGGTCTTTTAACATCGGACCTATAGCTTCACATATATACAGGTCTGACTCAGTGAGGTCAGTAGATGTAGCTAACCCGCCCACATGCATATTCGAGCGCATTTCACCTTTTTGAGGTATTCGGTTTATGGCTCCAACAGGCTCTCCGTCAATAATGATTATGCGCTTGTCCCCCTTTTCTACATCTTTTAAAAAAGCTTGGGCAATTAATGGTTCTCTTGAATTTTCCATGAACATTTCAATAAGTGCAGAGTAATTACTATCCCCTTCTTTTACCAAAAATACCCCGGCCCCGCCATTTCCATAAAGGGGTTTCAATATAATATCTTTATGTTTGGACCTAAATTTATCAATAGAAAGGCGATCTCGAGTAATTACGGTTTCTGGCATTAACTCAGGAAAATCTAATGGTAAGATTTTTTCAGGGCAAGCGCGGACCCATTTCGGATCATTCACAACAAGTGTGTGGGGACATAGTCTCTCAAGTAAATGAGTAGCTGTAATGTATGACATATCAAAAGGGGGATCCTGACGCATCCAAACGACATCAACATCTGAAGCTAAATTAATGAGTTTTCTGTCTTCAAATGTAGCATGCTCTTTACCGTTACGGTTTATATGCATTTTTCGGGCTCGGGCCTGGACTAGGCCCTCATTATATATTAAGTGCTCGGGTGAATACTCATATAATTCATAACCCCGAAATGATGCTTCTTCAGCTAAGGCAAAAGTAGTATCAGCATTTATATCGACCTCTTCCATCGGATCCATTTGAAAAGCAATACGCATAGTCATTTCCCTATTAGCGATTTATCTATATCTGCAATAGCAGCGAGACTTGCGCAAGTACGTTAGTTAGTTCATTTAACAACATATAATTGACAATTGATAGGATGCTTACAACCACATCACAATATTAATGGCTACAAATGGGACTGAAAGAAATATGAAAAAAGAATTTAAAGTAATTTCAGGTAATGATAAATTTGAAATCCATGGTGTTTTATGGGAAGCAAAAGAGCCATCAGCAGTGATGATAATTGTTCATGGTTTTGGCGAACACTCCGGCCGATATGAAAATATGGCAAAGCATGTTATAAAAAATAATATTTCAGTAGTTACATTTGACTTAAGAGGTCACGGAAAAGCAGTGGGCCCAAAGGGAGTCTGCAACAACTACAGTTTAATGGCGGACGATATAACTGAAGTCATTCAAATGTCGCAAAACATAAACTCTGAATTGCCACACTTTATATACGGTCATTCAATGGGAGGCGGCTTAGCACTCCACAATGGGTTGTTTAACAATGATATGATTTGCGGGTACCTTGTATCTGCTCCGTTATTGCGACCGTCCAAACCAATAGGGGCTGTGCTGAAAAGTATAGTAAAATTTATGAATTTTGTTAACCCAAATGGAGCTATTTCAAATAAAATAACAGGCGATCAAATATCTACAATAATTGAAGAGCAAAACAATTATGAAAATGATCCTCTTAATCACAGCCGGCTAGGAACTGGTCTTGCAATTGCAATGATAGAAATGGGGGAGAAAATTCTTGCTAACAGGCAAAGCTGGGCAAAAGACCTTTGTATATGGCATTCAAAAATCGATAAACTAACAGAGTATGCTGCTACAGAAAAATTTGTGTCAGAAGCGCAAAACACTAGTTTTATTTCGCTTGATAATGTCGAGCATGAAACTCACAATGACACCTCACGTCAAAAAATTTATAAGTTAATAATATCATTCATAAAAGAGAGATCCGAGTGAAAATAACCCTATATCATTTAAAAAATTGTGATACTTGCAAGAAGGCTATAAAATCCCTTGAACAAGCCGGTCATGAAATCTCACTAATAGATGTTCGTTCCGATGGCATTTCAAAATCAGATATTTCACAGTTAATGCAAGCCGTTGGGTGGAGAAAGTTATTAAATACTCGCTCTACCACATGGCGAAACCTTGATGAAATAATGAAAAGCGAAATAAATGAAATAAAGGCTCTAGAACTTATGCATTTACACCCAACTTTATTAAAAAGACCTATAATAAAAACCCGGACTAATACTACTTGTGGCTGGACACCTGATATCAGAAATCAATTACTTTAATCTAGCTCAATTATTTTATTATAACAGGCTCAACATCTTTATCGGAAAAATTTACTGGAATTTCTTTTCCGGACCTCGGGTCAACATAGTAAGGTACGTCTGGAACTATAGATGAAGACGGCCCCCCAATATTGTGCGGTAACTTCTTTTCGTTAAAACCCATTAAGCTTTCCTCGATTTCCATACTCGCAATTGAGTCTTGCTCAACAGACTGCTTAGCTGGGGGGTTGGGTGTGTCATCTGACGTAGGTGCGGTTGGCTCAGTTGGGCTGTCTTGGAGAAAATCTGGCAATTTCCTCATGGAAGTTGTCTCTTCATCTACTTGTTCAGAATTTTCATTAAATTGGCGTTTTGGTAAATCGGTCCCCGCTATTTTTACATAAGATATAACTTGGCGCGCTCCTCTTGTACGACTCGCAATCTCAGCTACTCTTTCAAGTTCAGCCTGGCCTCTAGCAACCCCCAGCAAATAGACAATACCATCATGGCTTTCTACATTTATATTTCGTCCTTTCACATACCTGTCAGCAGTAAGTCGGGCTTTAACTAGGGTTGTTAAAACACTATCTTTAGCATTTCGAATCATACCTTGTTTGTCTTTAATCAAGACCTCATTCCCAACTTGTTCAACTCGCGGTGCTGACCAAGCTATTCTTTCAGCTTCTATTCTATCTTCCTGCCGTTGAACGTTTCCTGCGAGAAGAACTACTCCTTCGTTAACATCAACATCTATGCCCTTGAGTTTGAAACCTTCTGCCCTTGCCATTCTTGCACGGATAACTCTTTCTGCACTTACATCATTAACAGAGCGTGCTAAGTTTCTCTCATCGCCTTTGGTAATTCCTGCCGACGTAACGGTGGTGCATGCGGATAATACAAAATACAATAAAAAGGGTATAATAGCTATTAATTTTTTCATAATACAAAAACCACTAAAGTATAGAAGTGAACTAAAAGTTACCAAAATGTGGTAATATCATAATTTATAAAAGCTAGTTTTGTTTGAGGCTTAAGCCCATCTGGTAAACATCCCTTTTCGTCCAGCCACTCGCCTCCGAAATTTCATTACTAGCATTTTTAAGACCAAGCTCAGGCACCTGGATTTTTAAAGCGTACAAGACATCGTCTTTCTTCCACATCTGTTCAGTTTTTGGAGGACCTGCGAGTAGAACGATTTCTCCCTTAGGCTGAGTATTATTAACATTATTAATTACATCTGAAAATGTACCATAAATTCCATCTTCATATTTTTTTGTTAATTCTCTGACCAGTGCAACATCGCGATCCCCTAGCTCATCGCGCATATCCTCGAGACATGACAACACTCTTGGGCCAGTTTCAAAAAAAATAAGAGTCGCGTCAATTAATTTAAAACTCTTTAAAATTATTTTTCTAGCAGCAGATTTGGGTGGTAAAAAACCGGCAAACATAAACCGGTCCGATGGCAATCCAGATTTCACTAAACCAGCCAAAACAGCCGAGGCCCCTGGTAACGGAAACACATCAATATTATCCTTAAGTGCCGCACGTGTTAGTTTAAATCCAGGGTCAGATATTAGCGGGGTACCTGCATCAGATATTAAAACTACAGATTTACCAGATCGCAGCTGTTCCAAAACAAAAGGCAATCGTTTTTCTGCATTATGCTCATGGTAAGATAATAGTGAGCTATTTATATCATATACAATAAGGATTTTCTTACTAATTCTAGTATCTTCTGCCAATATTAAATCAGCCGACCTAAGAGCATCTAGAGCTCGAAGTGTTATATCTCGAATATTTCCAATTGGTGTTGCAACAATATAAAGCCCTGGCTGCAAAGCAACAGAGTTTTCTTCTTTATCTGTTTCCCCTTGCTTATAAGGCGCTACGCTTTTAGTGTTATTTTGAGTCAATCTTATGCCCATCTATTTTATGGAAGCTACTATGGCGAAATTTAAAGGCTTTGGCCATCCAGTAATTCTATTACTCTGTTTATTCCTTTTAACTATTTCTGGGTGCACAACCGTTCCCACTCCACAAAATGAAAATGTGGAGCAAGAAGAATATTTAGACATTCGTCCAGAAGGCCCCACTGAAGGTGAAACCTTAGGAGATCGATTACCACAACCAGCTGAGACTGATACAAAGAAATTTACAGACAAATTAAACCAAACCGAGTCACCCCAAGAGGTATCGGAGGACCCAATTGTCACCCCATCATATAATGATAAAAGAAGAGTATCTTTACTTCTTCCCTTTTCATCGAAATCGTCTCGGTTAAGGGAAGAGGCAACTTCTATGTTAAAAGCAGCAGAATTAGCTATTTTTGATCTAAATAAAGATGACATCTTGTTATCAGTGCATGACACTTTTGGTACTGTGCAGGGAGCTGAGAAGGCCACTAAATCAGCAATTGATATGGGCGCTAATCTCATTATTGGGCCGATCCTAGCAAGCTCAGTAAAAATTAGTTCCGTACAAGCGAAGCAATACAACATCCCCATTATTGCTTTTTCATCCGACGTAAAAGTAGCATCAAAAGGTATATATTTACTATCGTTCCCGCCTGAGTCAGAAATCAATCGACTTGTAAAATATAGTGCTTCCAAAAGACTAAAGCGTTATGCTTATTTAGGCCCAGAGAGCAGATATGGCTTAAGAATACAGAAAGAGTTTATTGACGCAGTTACCAATAATGGGGGGGAGGTAACAGGATTAGAAACATATTCGGGCGATGATATTTCAGCAATGCAAGAACCGGCAAAAAAACTCGCAGACTTTTATGTTAAAGGCGTAAAAAGAATAAGAAGAAATAATGGAAGGGGCCTAATGTCATATGATGCAATACTCCTTCCAGAGGGAGGTACATCCTTGTTGTCTCTAGCCCCACTACTCCCCTATTTTGATGTAGACCCAACTAAAGTTCAGTTTCTAGGAACTAGTCTCTGGAAAAATGAAGAAACAGTAAAAGAGCCTGCCTTAAATGGGGGTATTTTTGCATCTGCGGACGATAAAAATAAAATAAAATTTCTTTCTGATTACGAAAAAATCTTTGCGGAAGAGCCTTCACGCCTTGCATCTCTAGCCTATGACGCTGTAACTATTAGTGATTTAGTAACTAAAAATACATCAAGTACACTTATTGAAAATATTGAAAGAATACAGGGCTTTTATGGTCTTGACGGATTAGTTAGATTTGGAAGTAACGGCATACCCGAACGAGGGCTAGCAATTTACAAAATTGAAAATGGGCGCTTTAAAGTTATCAGCCCCGCCCCGAAAAGTTTTTAACTCAAACTAAATTAGAATTTCTCTTGTAATATGATCAAGTACATTTCGGCCTTTGCGGCTTGTGCTTAATACGTCTCCTTCTATTAGCAAAAACCCATCACTAACTAAATTATTTATTTTTTGTTTAGGCAGTGCTTGCCCCGATAATTCCTCATACCTCTGAATAGAAATTCCATTGTCCACTCTTAGCCCCATTATGATATATTCACTGGACCATTCCTGTGGCGATAATTTTTCTCGTATCTCTAATCCATGACCCATTAATTCTATATTTTGTATATAATCTTGAGGGCGTATTTTAGAAATCGTAGAGTATCTTGATTTATGGAGTGTAACTCGTCCATGAGCCCCAGGCCCTACACCAACATAATCCAACCCCTTCCAATAAGTTAAGTTGTGCCGGGACTGATGGCTTGGCTTAGCAAAATTGGAAACTTCATAATGTTCAAAACCAGCAGCAATTAAGTTTTTAACAATAGTATCGTAGAAATCTGCACTCTGGTCGGGCGTTACAGATTTTTTATTACCTCTAATCTCAGACTTATGAAATGCAGTGCCCTCTTCAATCGTTAGTTGGTAAGTTGAAATGTGATCAACTCCAGATTTGATAGCTTCAGTTATATCATTATGTAACAATCTTTCATCTTGTCCTTTCCAGCCAAAAATTAAATCGATCGACACTGAAGGAAAAATATTTTTAGCCAACTCAATTGAGCTCTTTGCCTCTGCAGAATTATGATCCCGGCCTAAATTTTTTAATGCAATATCGTAGAAACTTTGTACCCCAAGAGAAAGTCTATTTACGCCTGACTTTGCATAACCTTCCCAACGCTCTTTGTTCATATCTGCCGGGTTGGCTTCGAGTGTGATTTCACAAGAAAGTTTTAAATTCCAAAGGGACTTTATTCTTGAGATAACTGAGTAGATATCCTCAGCAGACATCAAAGACGGCGTACCTCCTCCAAAATGAACAGAAGTTACTGATCGTGGGCCGGTCCATTCACGCCAAAAAGATAAATCTGTCAAAATAGCTGGTATTAAATTGGTTTCGTCTTTTTTCTTATAAACGTTAAAATCGCAATAAGGGCAAATTCTGGAACAAAAAGGCCAATGAACATATATTGCTAAACCTTCAGGCACTTAAAAGTGATTCAATATTAGTTTTTCAAACGCTCTAGCCCTATGACTTTTAGCGTGTTTCTTAACAGGGTCCATCTCTCCAAATGTTTTTTTATGGCCTTCTGCCAAGAATATTGGATCATATCCAAAGCCCCTTTCTCCACGGGGTGGCCAAACAATTTCACCATAAACTTTGCCAAGATAGGTAAACTTTTCTCCAGATGGAAAGGCCAGACATAAGGCACAAACAAAATGAGCGCTTCTATCTTCTAATTTAAGAAGATCATTAACGTGCCACATAGCCATAGAAAAATCGCGTCCACCACCCTCAGATCTCGGTTTTTCAGCCCAGCGAGCGGAATATATTCCGGGGTCACCATTTAATGAATCCACAACTAAACCACTGTCATCTGATAGAGAGGGCAGGCCTGAAGCTATAGCCGCAGCATTTGCCTTTAACTCTGCATTACCGGTAAATGTTAATTCTGTTTCTGCGGGTTCATCCAAAGAGAGTTCGGCGGCGCTTATGGTATTTACTCCATAGGGAATAAGTAGATCTCTTATTTCGCGAACTTTTCCTTCATTATGGGATGCCACAACTATTTTATTTATTATACTCATTAATTTTTCGATCTAATTACTAAAAGGTTCTTAATCAAGGCAGAAGCTATCATTAGAATTTGCTATTTTATATCCACGTTCACTAATATCTTTATAGGCCGAGGAGAAAAAAAACCTAGCTGGGTTTGTATGATTTAAGTGAATAAAGTATACCTTATTTTTTTCTGATTCAGGTAAATTATCAAAGACCTCCATAGTCTCTACTATCCTTGGGTGTGGAATTTCTGACATATCTCTTCCCGGTAACTCATTATTATCAAAAAATGTTGCATCCAAAAAAGCAAGGTCAACGGCAGCTACTCGCTCCTGAAGGCTATGTCCGTATTCACTTTTCCACTCTGCCCAGCTATCAATATCAGGCAAAAATAGTACTGACTTTTTAGGAGACTTTACTTCAAATGCCACGGTTTCGGAAAACTCATCTCTATGAGGAACTTGATAAGGTTTGACTTTTATGCCTCCTGCAAGTTCAACCAATGTTTGATCGGCTAAGGGGGATATTTCAATATTTTTGTAATCAACTAATTGAGACCATGGACCGTTGTTTCGCAAGAACTTTTCCATCCGAGGCATTGCAAAAACATTCAAACTCTTAGTAGCTGCTGATTCATGGCCCAGAAACATCAATCCCGCGTAGTGACCTATGTGAGCATGGGTTATAAAAATACCTGATATGCCTAAGGGATAACCATTTAACGGTGTTGATATTTTATCAAGGCTAAAAAGTTGCTCTTTAATATCTGGCGTGGCTTCGAATAAATATCTATCCTTAGTCTTCCTATTTATTATAGCAGCCGAGGTTGCGGTATTTCTATGTAATACGTTTCTCCAAGCAGGGTCATCATTAACCCCAATTTGAGGTGACCCCGCATCTTGTGAGGCTCCTAATATAACAAATTCAACATTACATGGGCTATTTAAGCTTTGAGCGCTACTAGTACCCAATAAAATTACAAGCAAGAAACTCAAAATTATATAAGAAATCCTGCGCAATTATTTGATTGCCTTGTCTTGATACTCGCAAATAGTTTTGATGCCTGAAGATGCGAGGCGTGTAAGTTCTTTCATTTCATCTTGCGAAAAAGGCGTGTCCTCAGCGCTAACTTGCACCTCAATGATATCGCCATTGGCCGTTAAAACAAAATTAGCATCTGCTTGAGCAGCGCTATCCTCTAAGTACTCAAGGTCCAGCCTACATTCACCGTCAACAATTCCGCAGCTCACTGCTGCCATTCTGTCCGTAACAGGGTTTTCTTCAATTAAACCTTTTTCTACTAAACTCTCACAAGCTTTGTATAAAGCAACCCATGCGCCCGATATTGAAGCCGTTCTCGTACCTCCATCAGCTTGCATAACATCGCAATCTATTATAATTTGTCTTTCGCCTAGTTTTTTTAAATTAACAACTGCACGTAATGACCTGCCTATTAGACGTTGTATTTCAACAGTACGTCCACCCTGTTTTCCTCTTGCTGCTTCACGTGAATTACGAGAGTGAGTAGAACGTGGTAGCATCCCATATTCGGCTGTCACCCACCCCTTGCCTTTACCCCGCATCCATCGAGGTACATTTTCATCGACAGAAGCTGTGCAAATTACGTGAGTGTTTCCAAACTTAACCAAACAAGAGCCTTCTGCATATAAAGACACCCCAGGCTCAAATGTAACCAAACGTAAACTTTCTCGTAATCTATTTTTAGGGCGCATTAACTTTCCTTTTTTTACCGTTCTTTAATTAAACTAAGGCCACACATATGGCCAGACAATTTAAAGAAACATAATATAAATATTAAATTTCTTTTAAAGGGTAAACGTCATAATAAGATACTTATTAAATAAGTATCGATGTGTTATAAAATATCTTTAGTTTATATTAATTAAGGCACTTGACATTTTCATACGGCGAACCGATCTGACATTCAACGGGTAGAAGAAAGTACAAAAATGAAAAATAAAAATAAAGATATCGATATGAAAGATATAGAGCTTGATAAAGACGGGCTACCCTCTGATGAAGACCTAGACAGACTTCAAAGGGCTATTGACATGGAAATAGAAGGCGTTTCACACAAATCACCAGAATCAGAGTCTATTGATACTGAACAAAATGAAGATAAAATTAGAATAGATAGCTTAGAGTCTGAGCTCTCAAGCCTTAAGGATAAGGCCCTTCGAGCAATGGCGGATGCTGATAATGTAAAAAAACGAGCTGAAAGGGAAATAAGCGCTGCAAAAACTTTTGGTATCGAGCGCTTTGCAGTAGATATGCTATCTGTACATGATAATTTATCTCGTGCATTGCTTACTCTTGATGGTAAGGCCCGAGATGATATGGGGGCAAACGCAAAAAATCTACTTGATGGCATTGAACTCACCGAAAAAGATTTAATATTAACACTCTCAAGACACGGAGTTAAGCCTGTACCAGGTGTAGGGAGTAAGTTTGATCCGAATGTGCATCAAGCGGTAGCTCAAATTCCATCAGACGAAGAAAAGGGTAATATTGCAACTGTTATGCAAACCGGCTTCACGCTAGGTGACAGAACCCTTCGAGCAGCTATGGTAGCCGTCAGTACAGGGCCAAGTAAAAAATAAAACATGAATTAATTAATTCGAAACATATAAATTGAAATTTATTAACTTAAACATTGCCCATGCCAGAACTACCTGAAGTCGAAACTGTAAAGCGCGGGCTTGAACCAGTAATGCAAGGGTATAAGTTTGAACGGGTCACACTTAATCGATTAAATTTAAGATTCCCGTTTGATAAAAATTTTATAAATAGAGTCCAAGGAAAAACATTAACTTCACTGATTAGGAGGGGTAAATTTCTAAAGGCAACTCTTTCTTCAAATGATGTTCTACATATGCACCTTGGTATGAGTGGAAGGTTTTCCATAGATAATGGTCTAACAGCAGTATATAATTTAAATAATTCGACTAACCCAAAGCATGATCATGTTATATTCGAAATGAGTAATGGTGTTATAGTAACCTATAATGATCCACGTAGGTTCGGCTTTATGGAATTAATAGCGCCGGGTGAACCTTCAAGATTAGATAAAATGGGTCCGGAACCATTGGACAACATGTTTAACGGGCCTTACTTATTTAATAAACTATCTAGTAAAAAGAGTACCATTAAATCTGCTTTATTAGATCAAAGCATCATAAGTGGGTTAGGTAATATTTATGTCTGTGAAGCTATTTTTAAAGCAAAGATTTCTCCAAAACGGCAGGCAGGGAGCCTAAATATTAAGGAAACGGAAATACTAGTGAATGAAATAAAAAATGTCATAAAAAAAGCAATTAAGGCTGGTGGATCCTCTTTAAAAGACTTTGCAAGTGTTGACGGAAACTTAGGCTACTTTCAATACAGCTTTGAGGTTTATGGGCAAGAAAAAATGCCCTGTAAAGTATGTGGAACCCCAATAGAAAGAATTAAGCAGAGCGGAAGAAGTAGTTTTTATTGCAAAGCCTGCCAAAAATAATTTTTATTTAGTGTCTGCTTGAAAGAAATAAATTGTACGTGTAAAAACAAAAAAAATATGGAGCTCCTTATGGGCTATGACATGATAGAAATTACAAAAGAAGGCGCTGTAGCAACTATAAAGCTAGATAGGCCCAAAGCGCTAAATGCACTCTGCTCTCAGATGATGGCCGAAATGGCAGACGCACTTTCAAAGATAAGTATGGATGATAAAATTGCCTGTGTTGTATTATGCGGGTCCGAAAAGGCTTTTGCTGCGGGTGCAGATATAAAAGAAATGGCAGATCTAGAATATTTAAATATTTACAAAAGTGATATATTCTCAAATCACGAAGCAATTGCTCGATTCAGAAAGCCAATTATTGCAGCAGTGTCAGGCTATGCATTAGGCGGGGGATGCGAAATTGCCATGATGTGTGATTTCATAATAGCTGCGGATAATGCAAAATTTGGTCAACCCGAAATTAATCTTGGAGTGATGCCAGGAATAGGTGGAACACAAAGACTTATACGAGCTGTTGGAAAATCAAAGGCAATGGATATGTGTCTCACAGGAAGAATGATGGATGCTACAGAAGCCCTATCATCCAATTTAGTTTCACGCGTAGTGCCCTTAGACAAACTTATGGAGGAAGCTCATGCTGCCGCATTAAAAATAGCAGCTCAAAGTCAACCCATCTCTATGATGACAAAAGAGACAATCAACGCTTCATTTGAGCTATCATTGAGTCAAGGGATCCGCTTAGAGCGGCAAGTCTTCCAATCTATGTTTACCACAGAAGACCAAAAAGAAGGTATGGCAGCTTTCACAGAAAAGCGAAAACCACACTTCAAGAATAAATAACTATAACCCGCGATTAACTTTAAAGAATGAATATCGCTGTTGACGTGTTAAATTTGCGCGTATATAGGCGGCTTCAGAAATAAGAATTGCAAATAAACAAACCGAGGAATGTATGGCTAATACAGCATCCGCTAAAAAAGCAGTCCGGTCACAAGGACGGAAAACAGACGTAAACAGAAATCGTCGTACAATGGTCAAAACCAATTTGCGTGGCGTAGAAGATGCAATTACAAAAGGAGATAAAGCTGCAGCACAGATAGCACTTAAGTCTGCTGAACCAGCTATGATGAGAGCTGTAACAAAAGGCGTATTTCATAAAAACACTGCTTCAAGAAAAATATCACGCTTATCTAAGCGGGTCAAATCTATGAATTAATCTATATTAGATATATATACTTAATCTAACCGCTCATAGAGCGGTTTTTTTTTACTCTCATGGCAGCGAGGGGAATTTAATCCAAAATATAAAACAATTTTTAATTTCGTATATTTTAATAACTAAATAAAGTCTAACCAGTGTCCAAATAAACACTTTATTAAAAAAAAGTTAAAAAAAATTAATTTTTTTTTAACGCTATATCACTGCAATAATTAACTTTTTTAGAGTCAACAGAAAATGATGTCATTTTTACGATTCATTGCTGTTGACGTGGCGCAAAAGAGTCGGTTTATAGAAGGTCAGGATAGTTTCTCGTAGAGACATTATCTTCCAAGGGTGAATAAAGTTTGCAATATTAATTAAAAGCTTTTTATCCAAAATTTATATTTAAAAACAATGGGTTACCTGATTAACCCATTTAGAAGCATGCGGAGTCTTTTAGGTGTCTGACAAAGATCATATTTTGTCTAATGTTGCGGAGCAAAAAAAAGAGCTGCCTGCACCAGATCTGTACACTGGCGAGCCTCCACTGCAAAGCGCGCACAACACCTGGAATAAAGTTAGAAATGATTTAGCTTACGCACTTGGCTCTAATATTCACAGGTCATGGACGGGAAGGCTACGAATTGCATCTGCTAATGATCGAACCGTGGATCTAAGTGCTCCCACTCGTTTTATAGCATCAAAAATTGAAACAAATTATGCAGAAACAGTAAGGCGCCTTTGGAAAAAACATGATATGGTAGAGCCCGCTCGTGATGTCACATTCTCATCTGCAGCAGGAAGAGCCTCTGGCGTAACAAAGCCAACCATGAAATTACGAAATAAAGGCGACAAACAAATTATTTCTCAATCTGAACAAAAATGCCCACCAGAAATGGCCAAGGCGATGGAAGATAGTCCAAGGGATCGCTTCACATTTGATAATTTTGTTGTTGGAAGCTCAAATGAGCTCGCATTTGCAGTCGCTAGGCAAATAGCTAGTTGTCGGGATGCTCAATATAATCCCGTGGTTATACACGGAACAAATGGAATGGGAAAAACTCATCTTCTTTATGCGATTCAGCGGGCAGTAAAGCAAACAGATCCAAACTATAGAATAAAGCTTATTTCTTCTGAGGCATTTGTTAGTGGTTTTGTAAATTCTGTACGAGGTGGTAATGGTCGTGATGCAATAGATGCCTTTAAATCATCATTAAGGAATGTTGATTTACTGATAATAGATGACGCCCACTTTATAGCTGATAAGCCTAGTAGCCAAGAAGAGCTTTTACATACCCTTATTTCATTAGTTGACGAAGGACGTCAGATACTAATAGCGGCTGACCGCCATCCTGATAGGATAGAAAAGGCCACTGAACGGCTTAAATCATACCTTTCCTCTGGTCTCGTTTGTAAAATTGGGTCTGCCGACTATGAGTTACGACTGCGAATATTAGATCGACTTATAACGAGGCATCGCACGAACGGTAATGAAAGTTTAGCAATACCTCAAAATGCACGAGACCACTTGGCGGCAAGGATGAACGCAACACCAAGGGACCTTGAAGGGGCATTTAATCAAATTGTTGCGCAGAGCGAGCTTTTGGGTACTCCCATTACTCTAGAAACTGTTCAAGAAACATTATCAGAATCTAGGTATACAACTGGTCAACGCTTAACTGTAGACAGGATACAAAAAGCAGTCTGTGATGAGTTTCGTGTAACCTTGACGGATATGACATCTAAACGACGGGCGCGAGTTATTGCAAGACCAAGACAAGTTGCCATGTATTTATCGAAGAAGCTAACGAAAAGGTCACTTCCAGATATCGGGAGAAGGTTTGGCGGAAGAGACCATACAACCGTTATGCATGCGGTTAAGCGCGTTGACTCCCTCCGATCAGAAGATCCGTCTCTTAACGCACAAATTGAATTAGTTGAAAGTAATTTAAAGGGCTAAAATAATAATTTCTATTTGCTCTTTTCGTGAAATTGCCCATATTTTCTATAGCGGAGCAAATAACCTTCAATAATTGATTCCATAGACTCAGCCCTTATTCCAAGTTTTGAGAACCCTAGAGCATTATCTGAAACTACATTATCTCTCTTTAAATTCTTAACTTGGTCTCTTGTAAGGAATGGTGAAATAAAAGGCAGGGAACCAGAAACCTCACCTAGAAACCCTAAGAAATTTGCTGCAACCCAAGGTACAGGAATTAATAGTCTTTTTCTATAAATTGCCTGTAACATAACCTGCATTAACTCTTTAAAGCTATATACTCTAGGGCCGCCTAACTCATAGTTATTTCCAGACGTGCCTTGACCTACCAATTTTGCAATGGCTTTAGCTACATCATTTACGTAAACTGGCTGAAACAATGAGCGCCCGCCGCCTAATAAGGGAATGAACGGAGATAATTGAGACATCGATGCGAAACGATTAAAAAAATTATCCTCCGCACCAAAAATTATTGAGGGTCTTATAATATCTGAACTAGGAAGAATATCTCGAATAATTTTTTCTCCCTTAGCCTTTGTTGATGAGTAACTACTATCACTATTTAAATCAGCACCTAGAGCTGAGACCTGAATAAAATTTGTAACGCCATGCGCTAATGATTTTTTTGCCAGAGCTTCAACTCCTCGTACATGGAGTGCTTCAAAATTTTGGCTTCCCTTTTCAAAAAGTAAGGCTACAAGATTAATAACCGCATCTGAGCCTGCGATCGCCGCGTCAACTGATTTTTCAAATCTTAAATTCGCCTGAACCAACTGAACTTGACCAACGTTGCCTATAACTTTTAAATCTTGAGCTGTATGTGGACGACGAACAGGGATACGTACACGCCATCCCTCTTTTACAAGAGCTCTGACGACATATTTTCCTAAGAAACCGGAGCCTCCAAAAACAGTTACTAGGCCTTTATTCATTTTTTTACCTTTAAAATAAATTATTTCAGCTCGGTTAAACGCCTTTATCCGAACTGTCTATTAATTTAAAGATAAAATTAACCCCTCGCTTGCCTGTTCTATTAAATCTATCACTTCATTAAAGCCGTCCTTGCCCCCATAGTAGGGATCAGGAACTTCATCTACTACAGAATCTTCTGAAAAGTCTAGAAAAAGTCTTATTTTTGGAACTAAGTATTCCGGACACATCACAATCAAATCTTGATAGTTACTCTTATCCATAGCCAATATATAATCATATTCTAAAAAGTCTTTTTGGGTAATTTTTCTAGAGATTTGGCCATTCAAATCATACCCCCGTTTCATGCCTGCTTTGATACTTCTTGCATCAGGGGGCTCTCCCTCATGCCATGCTCCCGTACCGGCGCTTGAGACTTTAAAGTCATAGCCGGCTTTTTTAGCCTGAAACCTAAATACTGCCTCCGCAGTTGGTGATCTGCAAATATTACCCAAGCAAACAAACAAAAAACTTTTCATCCCACAAACCTATAAAATAAACAAAAACTATGTTAAAAGAAAATCACTGAATTGAAATCCTATACTTGCCCATTAGCTTATCATCGCTTAGGACTTTATTAAAATCAATTTAAGTAAAGGATACTTAATGGCTGGCCATTCAAAATGGGCTAACATTCAACACCGTAAAGGTCGGCAGGATAAGGCTCGCTCAAAACTTTTTTCAAAACTTGCAAAAGACATAGCAATAGCCTCAAAAATGGGTGGGGCTGATCCCGACATGAACCCTCGCTTACGGTTGGCAATTGCAAATGCAAAAGGTCAATCAATGCCAAAGGATAACATTCAGCGTGCTGTTGACAAGGGCGCCGGAGGAGATGGAGAGGATTTCGAAGAAATTCGCTATGAGGGCTTTGGGCCCGGTGGAATAGGTTTTATTGTCGAAGCCAATACTGATAATAAAAATAGAGCCGCAATGGCAGTTAGAACTGCTTTTTCAAAAAATGGCGGTGCTCTAGGAGAAACTGGCTCTGTGGCATTTATGTTCAATCAAACTGGTAAAATTGAATACCCTTTATCTACAACTGACGAAGACGGTATGATGGAAGCCGCCATAGAGGCTGGCGCAGAAGATTGCGAGTCTGATAGTGCTACTGATGATGCGTGGGACGAATATGAACCAGTGCATACCATATGGACCGCACGAGATGAGTTAGGAAACATTGCGGCAGAGCTAGAAAAAAGTTTCGGCGAAGCCAAGTCAGTAAATCTTGTATGGAAAGCACAAAACGAAATTGATAACCCAGATCAAGCTCAATCAGTAGTTCGCTTGGTAGATGCATTAGAGGATTGCGATGATGTGTCTACTGTATTTCATAATTTTGAACTCACTCCAGCTGCCTTAGAAAAGCTAGAGGAATAATAAATTTATTAACACTAAATTTAGGGCCTAATAATGAGCCTCCATTCAATAGATTTTTATTACGACTTTGGTAGTCCAAACGCATACCTAGCATGGAAAGCGCTTCAAGGGACTATCTCAAGAACTGGTCTTGCCGTTAATATGAAGCCTGTTTTAATTGGGGGTATATTTAAAACCACTGGTAACTCGCCCCCATGGCAATCAGCTGCCAATATAAAATCAAAGCTTAGCTATTTGGAAATTGAGATGAAACGCTTCATTACAGAGCACCATCTAACTAAGTTTAAATTTAACAAATTCTTCCCAATAAATACACTACTAGCAATGAGGGGGGCTATTGTTTCCCAAGAGCTTGGAATACACAACGCTTACATATCTTCAGTTTTTAAATCAATCTGGGAAAATAATGAAGACATAAGTAACCGCGAAAATTTAATGAAATTGTTAAATGATGACGGCATAGATGGCTGTAAAATTCTTAAGGCAACCAATAACAGAGAAATAAAAGAAAAGCTCAAAAAACTCACAGGCGAGGCGATTAAACGGGGAGTATTCGGGTTGCCCACTTTTTTTTGGAAAGATGAAATTTATTTTGGAAAAGAGTGCATATCACAGATAGAAATTAGCATCACGGGTGAAAACAAGTGATACACCTAAAATTCCTCAAGACTTTCGATTATGTTCACGCATATAAAAGCCGATGAAAAAAACTTCAATAAGTATAACTATACTTGGTGCTGGCTCTATCGGCAGCTATTTGGGGGGACTTTTAGTTTCCTCTGGGGCAAAAGTAGAGATGATTGGGCGAGAGTCATCTGCAAAGTCAATTAGGGAGAATGGTCTAAAGCTAACACACTTCAAAAATGAAACTATTTATTTGCAGCCTAGAAAAATAAATTACAGCACCAATTATGCAACAATATCAACTGCTGATATTATCATACTAACTACCAAATCGCATGATACTGAAGAGGCTGCTAAAATTATAAATAAATATGCAAGAAAAGAAGCCCTTGTGATCAGTTTTCAAAATGGCGTTCAAAATACTCAAGCGCTCAAAAACGAATTAGGTCAAATTGTTTTAGCTGGAGTAGTTCCATTTAATGTAACCGCGAAAGGGACAGGATGGTATCACTGTGGCACAGACGGAAAGCTCGCTCTAGAATACACCAAAGACCCTCATATTTTAGAGTTAAAACGTTTCTTTGACAAATCTGGCCAAGAACTTACACTTCATGAAGATATTTTATCTGTACAATGGGGGAAATTATTGGTTAATTTAAACAACGCATTAAACACGTTAGCGGGTATTCCTCTAAAATCATGCCTATCGCAGAGAGAATACCGAAAATCACTAGCTCTTGTTATTGAAGAGGCCCTATTAGTTGTCAGATCGGCTGGTATAGAGCCCGCTAATTTTGGGGGGGCTCATCCTAGTAAAATGATTAAAATCCTAAGGCTGCCAAACCTACTTTATTCCCTGCTGATGAGAACAGTAGTAAAAATTGATGAAAAAGCGAGGTCCTCAATGCTTGATGATTTAGAATTGGGTAAAAGTTCAGAGTTAGATTATCTGCAAGGTGAAATTATAAAACTTGCCGAAAAAAATAAACAAAAGGCAACTTATAATATCCTTATCTATAAAACTGTAAAAAAAGCATTTAAAGCAGGTACTTCTCCCAAACTTAAAGGTTCAGATATCTATGCGATGATGAGAAATAAGTAGAAATAATCCGCTAAAACACCATTATAGCCTGCGCTTAAAACTTGTTTTTAAGTGCTCACGTATATTAACAAACAAAAGGAATAAAAATGAAAATAAAGCCCTTTATGATACTTATCATAGGCATAAGTTTTTTCACTTTGCCAGCTTGCTTAGGTGTTAATGATCAAGAAAATAAATATTTTTCAAAATTAGAAATCTCCACTATTTTAGATGAAGTTATATCGCACCCAAGGCGTGAGATGGATAGGCCGAGAGATAAGTTTCGTAATCCAAAAGAAACACTCGAGTTTTTTGGAGTTACTCCAGGCATGAAAGTTGGCGAAATTTGGCCTGGCTGGTACACCCAAATACTTGCTCCATATCTCAATGAGATTGATGGAACTTATGTCGCAATTTTGCGTGACGGTCAAAGTGAAAGAATACAATCAAGAAATAATGCTTTCATAGAAAAATATGGAAGTAAAAAAGACTATGGCACTGTAGAGTTTAGTAAGTTTGGGTTAGAAACAACTGCTCCAGCACCAGGTAACTTAGATATGCTTTTGTCTTTTAGGAATGTTCACAACTGGATGAGTCAAAGCTACGCTAAAGAGGCGTTCAGGCAGTTTTATGAAAGTCTTAAGCCGGGTGGGATACTTGGAATAGTCGAACATCGCTTACCTGAGGAAGCTACGCAAGATCCTTTCGCAGGGTCGGGGTATGTTCAGGAAAGTTATATTAAGGACTTGGCTATACAAGCAGGCTTCGAGTTCATAGCAGACTCTGATATAAACTCAAATCCGCTTGACACTGCCAATCATCCATTCGGCGTCTGGACTTTGAAACCACGCTCATATGTGCCAAATGAAGCTAGTAAAATTCCTGCTGGTTTTGAAGCTCAGGCTTATGAGAGAATTGGGGAGTCTGATCGGGCTACATTAAAATTTAAAAAACCGGTGGTGGCCATAAAATAATTCTGGCACTTTTAACAATCACAGCCCATATAGTAAGAAGAGTATTAATATAAAGGAACTAACTATGGAAAACTCAGATATTGCAACAAAAATGACTGAAGCACTAGTTAAAGCAGGCGGAACAGACAAATCAGTAAAGTTTGACTTCGGAGATGATGGACAAGTATTTGCTTCAGGAACTGAAGCTACTACTGAAAATAATGAAGCAGACTGCACGATATCTGTATCTAAAGAAGATTTTATATCTTTAGCGGAAGGAAATCTCGATCCAATGATGGCCTTTATGTCAGGTAAACTAAAGGTTGCAGGTGATATGTCAGTAGCGATGGGACTCCAAACAATTTTTTCAAATATGTAATATTTGAAACATGAGAGAGGAAGGTGCCTTCTTGTGCTTTATATGGATAACCTAACATCAAAATATGAGGACGCTGATATAGTTCAGCCTGGGGGGCGACCAATACCTGAAACGCTCAAGCCCCACATGCAAACCTTCTTTATAAAAAACAATCGAGTTCGCTTGAGAGTAATGCTGGCCATAGCGCCAAACGAGCCAACTAGGGGATCAATTATTTTTTCTCCTGGACGAACTGAATTTATAGAAAAATATTTAGAAACTGCCGCAGATTTTATAGAGCGTGGGTTTAACGTGCTAATAGTTGACCCCCGAGGTCAAGGGCTATCAGACAGACTTCTAGATGATAAAATAAAAAGCCATATAGAGGACTTCGAAGATTATGTTGATGATCTGGCTTATGTTGTCAAAGAGTTATCACCCTCACTTCCTCAACCTCACGTTCTAATGGGACATTCAATGGGTGGAACTATAGTACTTCAATCCGTTTTGCGCGGGGGTATAAAGCCCGCAGCTGTTATTTGCTCAGCCCCAATGCTGGGCTTATATGATCTAGATACTTCAATTATGAAATTAGCCATTAAGGGGCTCTCAGCACTAGGACTTAAAACAAAAAATTTACCCCTACAGAGACAACGTAACGGCTTGCCCGTACCATTTAACATAAATAAATTAACCTCTGACAAAGACCGATACCGGCATTGGGCAGCTTACTTCCAAACATCTCCCCGTCTACGAGTTGGCCCCCCAACTTATGGGTGGATTGTTCAAGCTCTTAAAGCAATGACATGGGTGAATTCAAATGCACGCCAACTTAAAACGCCATGTTTAATAATAGCGGCAGGTGCAGATCCAATTGTTGACCCCGCTTCTAATGAAAATTTTGCTTCCGTGTCACGATCTAGTTATAAAGTAGTCCCTGGCGCATTGCATGAGCTCCTACTTGAAAGAGATATTTATCGTGATCAATTTTTTGATGCCTTTGACAGCTTTTTGAAAAAACTTGACATTTAAGTTAAGCCTGCACCTTTAGGGTGTCTATTATTTTAGGCAATAAAAGTGGGTCTCCAACCGCTATAATACGGCCCCCATTTATAGCAGAACCTCCTTCCCAATTTGTAAGTTTGCCTCCAGCGCCTTCAATAACAGGCACTAATGCTCTTACATCGCATGGCTTCAATAATGCCTCTATTACCACATCCATTCTGCCAATAGCGACCTGACCATAAGCATATGCGTCTAAACCCAGTCGTGAAAACCGAACAATTTTGCGAATATTGTTATATGCTCTTAATTCAGTCTCATTGAGCATTGCCAAGGGTTCTGTGCATCCTAAAATTGCTTTCGTTAAATCGCCTCCACAACTTCGCGAACTTAGCTTTCTCTTACTACCTTCATATATTAACCATGAATAATTAGGTGATCCAAAAAATTGTTTGTCTTGGGCTGCCACATCAATCAATCCCAAAACCGGGTTATCTTTAAAGCTAACGGCGATAAGTGTGCTCCATACAGGTATCCCTGCAACAAACCCTCTGGTTCCATCGATTGGATCAAGGGTCCAAAGCCAATCGTTGCTACCATGAATATCGCTTAACTCCTCCCCTTCTATGGAATCATGAGGGAAAGCAGTTGATATCAATTCCCTCATTACTCGCTCGGCTTCTATATCAGCCTCTGTTACTGGATCATAGTTTCTGCCCTCAGCTTTATTTACTACAGCCATATCTTTTTTGAACAATGGCAACGTAATACTTCTTGCCGCTTCAGCAAGCTTCAAGATTAAGCCCTGCCGTGCCAATAACTCGGACTGATCATACTTTAGCACTGCTCTAACTATCTTGGGGGCATTCGAGCGCCAGCATCTGTGCGAATATATTCACCGTTGATATAAGTGTGCTCACACATAAACTCAACTACTTGAGAGTATTCCGATGCATCGCCAAAGCGGTTGGGAAACTGGAGATGAGCACGAAGTGCATCTTTAACATTATCGTTCATCTGGCCATAGATTGGGGTCTCATAGAACCCTGGAAGAATTGTATTTACGCGTATCCCTTCTCGGGCCAAATCTCGAGCCATAGGCAACGCCATAGCTAAGATACCACCCTTTGATGCAGAATATGCTACTTGACCAATTTGACCATCTTGAGCTGCCACAGAGGCCGTGTTAATAACAACACCTCTTTCTCCATCTGGCTCAATTGGTTCAAGAGTCATCATCCCAGCTGCTGATTTGGAAGCACATAAGAATGAGCCAATCAAATTTATATTTATAATCCTAATATATCTATTGACATCATGCGGAATAATCGAACCATTTTCTCGGCTTCTAGAAACAGTTTTCTCTGCTCCGCCTATCCCGGCACAATTAACAAGAATATGCTCTTGACCGTTAACATTCCTGACAGCCTCGAAACCTTGATCTACGCTTTCACTATCAGCTACATTAACTTTAACGAAAACACCTCCGATCTCAGAAGCTACTACCTTACCTCTTTCATCGTTCATATCAAAAATTCCAACCTTAACACCTTTTGATGCGAGGCCTCTAGCAGTTGCTTCTCCAAGGCCCGATGCACCGCCTGTAACAACCGCAACTTTTGAGGAGTCTAGTTTCATATTTTTTCTCCGTTTTCTGATGACTTTTTAGAAGGGTTAAGATTAAGAACTTCTATTTTCAAGCCATTTCTTATATCTTTTAGTTTGTCGGGAATTCTTTATCTGCTGTGTTATAACAGAAAGCAATGGTTTTGGCTTACCTAGCGGAAAGCGCCCATCTCCCATTCGATAGAGATTCATTTTTGTCATTGCCATATTGGCAAGGCCTTTAAAAAGTGGGTTTTTCCAATTGACTACAGGTAAAATTACCTCAAGGTTTTTACCTTCTTTCCAATCATTAGGGATATTTGGATTGTAGCCCATAGCCCTTGCTATTCCTATCATTTCGACATCGCCACTTTTTAATGCGGACTCAACACTACTACGTTTCGTTACTCCCCCAGTTACCATCAAGGGCATATTTGCTGAGGCATTGATATCCTTTGCAAAATCCAAAAAGTACATTTCACGATCCTTTGTACTTTGAGCTCTGCCGTCCTCTGCCATACCCATCATGGCTGCGGATTCATAGCTTCCACCTGATATTTCGACAAAATCAACATTTTCACCATTTAACCACTCAACAACTTTTTTTGCATCTCCCACATCATATCCGCCTTTTTGAAAATCAGCTGAATTAAGCTTAACGGCTACCCCAAAGTCTGGTTCAACACGAGCTCGAACCTCTCTGACTACTTCAAGTAAAAATTTCATTCTGTTATCAAGAGAGCCACCCCATTCATCCTCGCGCAAGTTGGTTAGAGGAGAAAGAAACTGTGCTATCAAATAACCGTGGGCAGCGTGAATTTGAACTCCATCAAAACCACTAATTTCTGCTGCGTGCGCAGTATCGGCAAATTGCTTTATTATTCCTTTTATTTCATCAGAGGTTAAAGCCCTAGCATGATCAAACATTTTTTCTGCCGGTCCATCCATTTTTACTCGAGTAGCAGATGCGGATACAGGCTCGGTTCCTTGCGCAGCATATATCTGTCTACCAGGGTGACTGATTTGCATATAAACTTTAGCACCCCTTGACTTAGCCGCTGAAGACCATGTTTTAAATCTTTCCAGATTATCTTTTTCAGCTAGTGTCTTATCACCAAGATATACTCCCCCGGGTCCAGTCATGGCTGTTGGTGAAACCATTACATTTCCAGTCAATATTAGCCCGGCCCCGCCATCTGCCCATTTTTGATATAAGTTTACTAACGTTGGACCTGGTATTTGCCCCTTATCAGCCATGTTTTCTTCCATCGCAGCTTTGCAAAGCCTATTCATTACTACTTGACCATTAGGAAGTGTAAGTGGTTTAAAAATATCAGACATATATTACTTCTTTGTTATTTAAATTTCCTATCCGTTGCTTAATAGAGATAGCAACAATTAATCAATCAGTAATTTAAACTACAACAGCATTAACCCTTCTCATCGTCAGGTTAATTCTACCGCCCTTTGGAACCAAATCATTTTCCCCATAAAATACCTTAGTAATTGCATGATGACATAATCGTGACTCCCCCCCCATTACAACAACATCGCCTGAACAAAGTTTTAGTGGCAATGTTGACCCACCTCTTTTTAATCCTCCAATCCTAAATATCGCTGGGTCACCCAAAGAAACAGAGACAACAGGGGCATCAAAATTGTTTTCATCATTATCTACATGCATACCCATTTTAGATTTCGTTTCAGGTCTATACCAGTTTATAAGTGTTGCCTCAGGAGGATGCATAAACCCAGAAACCGTAAACCATAACCTCTCTAACGCAGAAGGTAAAGTTGGCCAAGGCCGGCCAGTTCGCGGATGGAGTCTCTCATATCTATAACCATTTTGTTTGTCCGTTACCCAACCTAATGGACCAAAATTACTCATGACGACTGAAAGGGGGTAGCCTGTGCGCGGCATAGTAGGCTGAAAAAAAGGAGCTTCAGTGACGGCTAATTTAATTTGAGCGATAAGCTCCTTTTGTTCTTCATAATTAAAAAATTCTGGGTAATGAACAAATCCAGGAGGAAAATGACGGGAAATTAAAGACATAATTGACTTTATATGCTGATGTTTATATTTCCAATGTATATTTACTATTTATAATCATAGTAAAATCAATACCTTAAGTTAGTTATATTTTAAAAAATAACTATTTTTTAGGCCATTGCCCTTGAAGCCAAGAGATTGGTTCCCATATCCATCACAACAGCCAGCCGATTAGGGTTCTGGCGAAAACATTTTAACTAGCGGCTTTAAATTAAAGCCCCACAATGGAGAATTACAATGTCGAAAGTTATCGGTATTGACCTTGGAACAACCAACTCATGCGTTTCTGTAATGGATGGGGACAAAGCAAGAGTAATTGAAAACTCTGAGGGTGTGCGTACAACTCCTTCAGTCGTGGCATTCACAGATGATGGAGAGCGATTGATTGGACAAACAGCTCGCCGACAAGCAGTTACAAACCCAGACCACACGTATTTTGCAGTCAAACGCCTTATAGGAAGGGCCATGACTGACCCTGCAGTGAAAAAGGACTCGAAGCTTGTGCCTTATAAAATCGTCAAAGGCAAAGGTGGGGATGCGTATGTTCAAGGAAGGGACAAGGCGCTTTCTCCTTCTGAAATTTCCGCAATGATCCTCACGAAAATGAAAGAAACCGCAAGTGATTTTCTAGGGTCAGAAGTAACACAAGCTGTGATTACAGTGCCAGCCTACTTTAATGACGCTCAGCGCCAAGCAACAAAAGACGCCGGCAAAATCGCGGGCCTTGAGGTATTACGAATAATAAATGAGCCAACAGCTGCTGCTCTTGCCTATGGAATGAACAAAGAAGATGGTAAAACAATTGCTGTCTATGACCTGGGTGGTGGTACATTTGACGTATCTATATTAGAAATAGGTGACGGGGTATTTGAGGTTAAGGCTACTAATGGGGATACATTCCTCGGAGGTGAAGACTTTGATATGCACATAGTCGAATACTTCAACGAAGAGTTTAAAAAAGAAAGCGGTATTGATTTAAAATCAGATAAACTTGCTCTTCAACGCCTGAGAGAAGAAGCCGAAAAAGCCAAAAAAGAGCTTTCAACTGCTTCTTCATATGAGGTTAATCTGCCGTTTATAACTGCAGACGCAACTGGACCAAAACATTTCAATATGAAATTAACGCGTGCAAAGCTTGAATCCCTTGTTGCTGACTTAATAAAGAGAACAATTGCTCCATGTAAAAAAGCTCTTACTGACGCAGGCTTAAAAGCCGGGGATATTGATGAAATTGTTCTCGTTGGAGGCATGACTCGTATGCCAGCAGTTCAAGAAGCTGTAACTAAGTTTTTCGGTAAAGAGCCCCATAAAGGTGTCAACCCTGATGAAGTTGTAGCCATGGGTGCCGCAATTCAGGCTGGGGTTCTACAAGGCGACGTCAAAGATGTATTGCTCCTTGATGTAACGCCGCTATCCTTAGGAATTGAAACCGAAGGCGGTGTATTTACTCGCATGATTGATCGCAACACAACAATTCCAACCAAAAAAAGTCAGGTATACTCCACAGCAGCAGACAATCAGTCAGCTGTTACAATTAGGGTATCTCAGGGCGAAAGAGAAATGGCTGCTGACAATAAATTATTGGGACAGTTTGACCTCGTTGGTATACCTCCGGCTCCCAGGGGTATGCCACAAATTGAGGTTACTTTTGATATTGATGCCAATGGTATTGTCAATGTGTCTGCGAAAGATAACGCGACAGGTAAAGAGCAGCAAATCAGAATACAAGCTTCAGGTGGACTCTCCGATGCGGATATCGAGGCGATGGTTAAAGACGCAGAAATGAATGCTGATGAAGATAAAGAGCGCCGCGAGTTAGCGGAGGCTCGTAACAAAGCAGAGGCTTCAATTCATCAAGCAGAGACATCCTTGAAAGATCATGGGGATAAAGCTGAAGAAGAACTTAAGTCTGATATTGAAGCTGCTGTTAAAGAACTGAAAGAGTTAAAAGATTCTGAAGATACTGCAGAAATAACAGATAAAACTGAAGTGCTTTCAGCCGCTCTCATGAAATTGGGAGCCGCAATGTATGAAAGTGCATCCGCGGAAGCAGATTCAGGTCCTGCGAAAGAAGCGGATGATGCTGAAGACGATATTGTAGATGCAGAGTTTGAAGATGTGGAAGATGAGGAAAAAGCTTAATATATTCCAGATCAATTTATAATTAACGAGCCCTGTATGTTTTTAAATAAAAGCATACAGGGCTTTTACTTCCATAAATACTCTCTCTGAATCTTAGAAATCTGGTGCTACATTGAATTTTCAAGCTCCAACAACTATCTAGTTACTGTGATTCATAATTAAACTGACTATCAAGAAGGCATGCCATGTCAAAACGTGACTATTACGACGTACTAGGTGTAGACAAGACGGCCGACGAAAAAACTATGAAATCATCCTTTCGCAAGAAAGCTATGGAGTGCCACCCCGATAGACACCCCAACGACCCCCAAGCAGAAGCGCGGTTTAAAGAATTGAATGAAGCATATGGCGTGCTGTCAGATAGCCAAAAACGATCTGCCTATGACCGTATGGGGCATCGTGCATTTGAACAAGGTGGCATGGGCGGAGGATCAGGAGGCTTTCAAGACTTTGGTGATATATTTTCACAAATCTTTGGTGGCGGAGGATCAAGCGGAGGGTTTTCTGACATGTTTGGCGGCGGCGGACGGCGCCAAGAAGCTGCTAGAGGGTCTGACCTTAGGTATGAAATGGACATTTCCCTTGAAGAAGCATTCAGTGGAAAAGACGTAGATATTACAATCCCTATTGCTGGTGATTGTGACCGTTGCGACGGGTTAGGTGCGGAACCCGGAGCCTCTGTAGAAACCTGCAGAACCTGCAGTGGTTCAGGCAAAGTACGAACTCAGCAAGGCTTTTTTACTATGGAACGCGCTTGCTCAACGTGTGGGGGCCAGGGTGAATATGTATCTAATCCATGCAAGAAGTGTGATGGGCAAGGCCAGACAAGGCAAAAAACAGATTTAGACGTTTCGATTCCAGCTGGAGTTGAAGATGGCACTAGAATTAGGCTATCCGGCCAAGGAGATGCAGCTCCGCGTGGAAGAGGGCAATCAGGAGATCTTTACATTTTCATTTCAGTAAAACCACACGAATTGTTTGAACGCGAAGGCCCAAATTTATTCTGTAATGCACCACTGCCAATGACAACGGCTACCCTTGGCGGCGAAATTGAGATACCCACAATTGATGGGGGTAGATCTAAAATTAAAATTCCAGAAGGAAGTCAAAGTGGCAAACGCTTAAGACTAAGAGGCAAGGGGATGAGTGTTCTGAGGTCCTCCCAACGTGGAGATATGTATGTAGAACTCTCCATTGAAACTCCAACAAAATTAAATAAAAAACAGCGAAAACTATTAGAAGAATTCGCAGAAATTTCTGGGGATGATATTAGTCCAGAGTCAGCCAATTTTTTCAGTAAAGCTAGACGTTTCTGGGATAGTCTAGTGGAGTAGACCTTTGTTCTAGATAGTGGCATAACCCAAAATAATATAAAGTATTGTTGTTACCGCTCCTCCAATCAAAGCGTAGGGAACCTGTGTCCTAACATGATCAATATGGTCATTTGCAGTGGCCATGGATGTGATAATTGATGTGTCAGAAGTGGGCGAGCAATGATCACCGAAAACCCCTCCTCCTAATGCTGCTGCTATAGCTAGACTGATGTTAGTTTCCATCCCTTGTGCAAGTGGAATAGCGATCGCGATCATAATAGCGAAGGTGCCCCAGCTTGTCCCAGTACTAAAAGCAACAAAACAGGCTACTAAAAAGATTAATGCAGGAACTAATGCTGGACTTATAAACCCCTTGGCGGTTTCCGCTACATAAAGGCCCGTTCCTAAATCATTACATAAGGATCCAATTGTAAAGGCTAATACCATGAGTATTGCTAAGGGTACCATACCAGACATGCCTTGTATTGAAAGCTTAAAGCTCTCCCTTATACTTAACCTAGCTGATAGTTTATACATAATTATAGCAATTAAACTAGCGAATGATGTTGCATATAATACCGCTTTTGAACCCGACCCTGACTGTAAAGCAGAAAACCAACCCGCGCTACTATCGCCTGTCATAATCAGAAAAAATGGCATTAATATTACCATAGAGCCAATCGGTAAAATCATATATTTTGCCGATGGTTTTAATCCTGGTTTCATTGGTACTTCTGCAGTTTCACTGCTCATCATAGGAACAGCATTTTTGCGTAATAGGGACCCGCGTAACTCAGCAGTCTTCATTTCTCCTATATCTTTTCCAGACACTATGACAAATATAACAGTGATAATAACAATCATAGGATAAAAGTTATATAGCGTAGCCTTCATCAATTCCATAAATCCATTTTCCATACCCTGCGCCATAATTAATCCTGCGATAAAAGCCCCCCACGCGTTAAAGGGTATCAAAATACATGACGGTGCAGACGCGCTATCAGTTATATATGCTAATTTTTCACGCGGTATCTTTAATTTATCAAAGACAGGTCTGTATAATGTACCAACTGTAAGTATAGAAATATTACTTTCTACAAATATTACCAACCCTGTAAAAAAGGCCATTAGTTCAACACGAATGCGTTTAGTTCTTTTGCTTTTAGCCTCTAATTTTCCTAAAGCTGAAAGCAAGATATTAATGAACCCAATTACTCCGCCTGACCTCTGAATAAGGGTAATTAAAGACCCTACAATTAATGTAAATATTATAATTCTAGTATTCCCAGGGTCTTCGAAAACTTTCACAAGGCCATCAATTGTTTCAAATGAAGCATGAAATAAATTTCCTTCGGCTAAAATCAAAAACCCAACCCAAATACCAAATAATAAAGAAAGAAATACTTCACGTGTCCAAAGTGCAAGCCCAATAGCCACAACAGGAGGCAATAATGAAATTAAACCATAATCATTCATATAAACCCTATAATCAATTTTAACCAAATAACAAAAAAATAATCTATATTGATTTTCATTAAGCCCTATGGCTTAAGATAAGGTATTATGGGCTTATTCTTTCAGCAAAAATTCTTACCTTTATTTGTTCTATTCCAAGCTGGAACAATAAACGATAACATGTTGAAAAATGCGCTTATTGCACTTGTTACATATGGTGGTATGATTCTTTTTTCTGAATCATTGCCAAGGGACGGACTTGTTGCAACGGCAGCTCTATTATTTACGCTACCCTTTTTAATACTTTGCACAATTGCAGGTCAGATTGCTGATAAAGTTGACCGCAGTACAGTATTAAAATGGGTAAAAAGGGCAGAAGTTTTAATAATGATAATCGCTGCTCTGGGGTTTTATCTAGAAAGCACCTATACCCTAGCTTTTTCTCTTTTCTTGATGGGTGCACAGTCAGCTTTTTTTTCTCCTACTAAAAATGCTGTCCTACCTCAATGGCTTAAGGAAAAAGACCTCATAAAAGCCAATGGCGTTCTAAGTGGTTTTCAATTTTTTAGTATTTTGCTTGGCATGATAATAGGAATTAAAGTCGTTTTAATGGGACCTATAACTGGATCTCTTTCAGGTCCTAAGATGGTTGCATGTATATTGCTTATGTTAGGTTTAATAGGTTGGTATGCTGCTGAGAAACTACCTGAAGCTCCCGCGCCGGACCCATTGCTCAGAATAAATTATAACCCCATATCCTCTATAATAAGTGTATTGAAAACTTCCTTACAACACCCTCCTGTCTTACGTCCTATGTTGGGTATTGCTTGGTTTTACGGTTTTTCAAATATTCTAATTTTAGTACTGCCCGTGCTGGTGGCAGATATTTTAAAGTATGATGCCAGCGTATTAATCTATGTGTTGGTCGCCTCTACTGTTGGCATTTTGGTTGGCTCATTACTTTGTCTTGTTCTAGCCAAAGGCAGAGAAGCCAGGGGGCTTGTAGCTTTCGGCATTGTTGGAGTGATGCTTTTTACTTTAGATCTCTACCTGAATACAAACGCTTCAAACCGGACAACACTCGGCAATATGGATGAATTTATTGCAGATTCTGGGACCTTGAGATTTATGATAGCAATTATCGGTTCTTCTGTCTGTGCAGGGATGTATGTGGTTCCTTTGCAGGCAATGGCTCAAAGACGTTCTCCAAATAAAGTTAGGGCGCGCCTTATGAGTGCTGGCTCAGTATTATTAAATGCATCAGTTAATATAATTACGTTTGGGTTAATAGGGTTAAGCTTTACTACAATGAAACCTGCGACACCCTTTTTAGCTATAGTCATAGTTTCTGCTCCAGTATCATTATATGCTGTCTATAAATTCTTCAAAACATTAAGGGAAGAATAAGATCATGCGGGGTTATTTTGGCGTTGGAATAGAAGGTATCTCTAAATCCTATAATTTAGGGGCTATACTTAGAACTTCCAATGCATTCGGAGCAAGTTTCGCTTTTACTATAGGTGCAACGAATAGGGCTTTGGAAATAAAACGCACGGACACCTCTAAATCCGAAAACCATATGCCTTTTTATGAATGGGATAGTCCTAAAAATTTAGTAATACCTAAAAATTGCAAACTTGTTGGCGTAGAACTAACTAGCAATTCAATTAATTTACCAAGCTTTCGGCATCCAATGAATTGCGTTTACATATTAGGTCCTGAAAAAGGCAATCTTTCGGATGAAGTTCAACAACGGTGTGATTACCTTGTTAAGATACCAACTAAATTTTGTATTAATGTAGGCTTAGCATGTGCTCTGACTTTATACGATAGATCTATAATGCTAGGAGGACATCCAGAACGTCCAGTAAAAGTTGGGGGGCCAAATGAAAACTGGGTTAAGCCAAAAAAAAGGGGATAACAGGAAGAATTTATGCAAAGCATAGCTTTCTTTTTACAAGGGAATAAAATATAGCATGAAAATGAAAACACTTATTCTGACTTTTGTTTTAATAATAATATCTCTTCCTAAAAATGCTCAAGCCGCTAGCCCTAAACTTGAGGGATCATTTGTTGATTGGAACGTTTTCTCTATTGCGGCCGGAAACGATAAAATCTGCTGGGCCCTTTCAAAGCCATTATCAAAATCTCCTAAATCAGTTAACCACGGGGATGTTTATTTTATGGTATCGAGTTGGAAATCAGGCACAGCAAAAGAGCAGCCGAGCTTTTACGCTGGATATGATCTTAAAACCAATAGAACGCCAATTGCACGGATTAAAAATAAAAAATTCAAAATGTTTGCCTCTGATAATGAAGGGTTTATCGAAAATAACGCAGATGAACGCGCCTTGGTATCGAATATGCGCTCAGGAGCAACCATGCAAGTCGAGGCTGTCAGCAGTAGAGGTACGAAAGTAAATTATTCATTCTCTCTTAAAGGCGTAACTGCGGCACTTAAAAAAGCACGTACAGTTTGCCGTTAAAGTTAACTTATCTTTTTATTTACTTTCAATAGCAAAAGTAAGTCCCGCTTTAGAGGATAATCGATCTATCAATTCTTCCCCCATAGCTGGGGCTGGAGTATAGACTCCGCCAGGTACTTTATCACGCGAAACATCAATTGCTAGACAAAGCGCTGCTTCGGCTATCATCTTTGAAGTTGAGCCATATCCTGGATCTCTATCTCCTTTAACGGAGGCAATAAGTCTATTGCCCTCATTGGAATCACCTACAAACATAATATCGTAATAACCCGTATCCCGCTCTTTTTTGCTTGGCCCTTCACCGGGTTTAGGTGGGTTCTTAGCCATTGAATTATCACCGGCCACATGGTTAGCAATAGCTTCTCCTTCTGCCCCAGGGCCTGTAAGCATCATTTCGTCATATATAAAATCTGTTCCATAAAGATGCCCTAACAATGCATTTGAACGATGAATATTCTTAGTGTTTATTGATGCCATTATAAAAGGTGCCGCCCAGCTTCCTAAATCCTCTTCTTCTATGGGTTTATTGCCCTTAGGTTGAGAAGGCCCAGTAAAGCCTGGAACCAACGAAAACGGATCTTTAAGCCAACCAAGCACCTCAGGCTCTCGCATAGCTCGCTTCATAGTTTCACCAAAACTTGCTGCAGTACCCCCTGAAAAAGTTCCCTTCATTTTTCTTACTCTACCGCGAACCTTCGTGCACGGACTGCCGTGAATTGAAACTGCATGCTGTTGTAAAAAATAAACTCCCAGATCAAAAGGAATAGAATCAAATCCGCATGAATGGACAATACGTGAACCGCTTGCTTTAGCTAAATCATTGTACTTATCAATAGTGTCTACCATCCACGGAGGCTCTCCAGATAAATCTACATAATCTGTGCCCTCTTTAACGCAGGCCTCTAGAAGAGCATCTCCATATAACTGGTAAGGCCCAACCGTAGTACAAAGGGATTTAGTGCGGGACGCCATTGCCTCCAATGATTTAGGGTTAGATGAATCAGCAACAATAAGTGTTATTTCCTTAGAGATTTTCATTTCATCGCGAACTGATTCAAGCTTGGTGAAGGATCTTCCCGCCATAGCCCATGACACTTCTTGTCCATATGTATTTTGTAGATATTCTGCTACCAAACGCCCTGTGAAACCTGTGGCACCATAGACAATTACATCAAATTCACGATCCATATTACTCTCCTATAGTATATGCAACTTATTGCATATACTATAGGAGAAGGCAAACTTAGAAAGCCTAATTTCTGACTTAATCAGGCCGCATTATTGATATTTAGAAGAACTTGACTCATTGCCTTCAAAAGACAAAAACCACTTATACAAGTCATCTCCCGAGTAAACGCGTGTCCAAGCATCATGGGCCTTATCTTCATGTACAGTAAAGCGTACATTATTATGGCCTAACTGCTCAAGCTTGTCTAAGCCGGCATAAAAATATTTTATATCAATCGCGCCGTCTCTGCCGCCGGCAAACTGCCAAACAGGAATATTTTCAGCTGCAATAGGCTCCATTAAACTTGGGTGACCCCAACCGACCACTGGGGCTATAGCTGCAAAACGATTGGGGTGCTTGCTAGCCATATACCAAGTACCAAAGCCGCCGTAACTAAGACCTGATAGGTATGTTTGTCCCTTATTAACACGGTACGATTTCTCAATATTATCCAAAATTACTATTAAATCTTTTTCAATTTTTTCCCAGCCATAAGGTAATAATGGCTCAACTTCACTCATGTTAATCACGGACTCTGTTCGCCTTAAAGCTAACTCGGTTTCAAAGGCGTCAGGTCGCGGCGGCACTCCCTGTATTAATCTCTTTGGAATATTTTTTTTTGTTCGATTACTGATATAATCTATACCCTTCTTATCGAAACCAAACATTGGTAATTGAGGGGAAATAATAATGAAAGGTAAGTCTTTTTTTTGTATCCATGCCTCATACAAGGGGCCTTGCATTAAAACGAAATCAAGTTCGTCTTGTCCATTTCCTCGTTCACCGTTTCCATGTAAAAACATCAATAGTGGCCATTTCTTATCTAAATTAGAATTGTAGCCCTTTGGCAAATAAACAAAATATTCACGTTGGCTATTTGCAGCCTCACTAAAAAAGGTGTCTCTCTTTAATTCAGCCTCAGAGACTGCTTTTTCTGTTAAGTCATCAGTGGGGGCATCGCAGCCCATACTTAATACAAGAAAAAAAATTGCCGCAAATAGATGAATTTTCATAAAAAACTTAATTTAAATTTATTTTTATACGGCCAAGTTTCTTAGCGGTAAGGCTAGAAACATATAAAAATCCATTTTCAGTTATAATAGCCCCTGTTGTATTAGGATACCCCGCTGTTGGGTCTTGCCATGTTTGTATAACATCCCCGTTAGCATCAATCTGTAATATAAAACCATAGCTCACGGCTTGCGGGCGCATGAAAGGTGGCAGGCGCATCGCTACCTTTCTAATTAGTGGTTTGTTAGAATTGTTATCGAGCCACCTAGACCTCTGAGAAACCAAACCAATTAAAAAGGTCTCTCGACCATCGCTCATTACTGGGCCTCTGTTTATATTATCGGGGAAGCCCGGTAAGTTTTGTAAAATAACTTTACTCTTACCATTCGGTTGTAATTTATGAAGCTGGTACTTTCCAGTTTCTATTAAAAGAATCTCATTTTTAGCAGTTATTGCAACGCCATTAGAAAATACATATCCTTTATCTACAACTTTAGTTTCTTTTGTCTTAGGGTTAAACGATAGCAATCTTCCAGTTCCGCTATGTTCCATTAATTCCAACAAACTAGCATCCAGTGTTGTTCCAATTCTTTGAGCGCCAAATTTTGTTGATGCATCAGAAAAATATATTATGCCATCCTCCGCAATATCGAGATCGTCTGCGTATAAAATAGGGGTGCCGTCAACACTGTTTGTTAAAACATCAACCCTGCCCTCTTTAGAAATAGATAGCAGGCCTCTAAACGCATCGGCTACGATAAGGTTTCCGTCCCTATCCATCTCCATTCCTAAAGCAGACCCACCTGTATTAGCGTATTCCCTATGTGTTAGATTATCGGGGTCAATTTCAAGAATTATTCCTTCTTGTGATGACGTATAAATTTTATTTTGGTAGTAAACTACATCCTCTGGCCCGTGAGTTTCACCAATATCAATTAACTCTAAATTAGAGAGGTCTGAATTAGGGGCGTAGTCGTCAATATAACCTGTATTTACCGAAGACGTCCAAGAAACAGGGTTGATTGGGACAGGCCATAAAATCAAATATGCTAAAGTTAAAGACAAACCCAAAACTAGTAAAAATACTTTTTGTTTCATGTGGACGACCTCAACACAGGTTGGCTCTTTAAGCACTAAAATTAATTTTTATAGTTATTGACATACACTATAAAAATTTTTTAACAAAAACAAACCCATTTACCTACGGCGGTGTATAATGAAAATTTTTGGTACCTTGCTTGTTGCTTTCTTATTAATTTTTTCCGAAGTATCTTTTGCTAAAGATAAAGTTTATTATGCGGGCCTCTCTTTCATCGGAAACCATGCAGACAATCAAAAATCCTACCCTTATAGTTACAAGCTTGCCGAGGCTAAAAATGAAAATGGTATACCTCTTCTTGAGCAGCTTCTCGTTAACCGAGTTAAAAAAGTTCAGAGAAGTGATCTAGATTTTATAATAAATGATTTGGGTAATTACCAATCAGGGGACTCCGTTAGTATTGCTCTAGCTATTGATTGGGAAAATGTTGCAACTGAACAGATAGGCGGTCTTTATAAATTAGTCTTGGACATACATGCTCAAGTACTAATCTTTGATTATGGCAAACAGAAGGTTGTAGGAAGTTACCCTATTGCTGTTCAGATAAGAGACGTTTCCCAGGACCAGCCCACTGATGAAAAAATAGAGGGTTTATTCAAAACGCTTTTTTATGGAAACGATAAAAATATAAATATTCTTGATGTGTTCTCGAGCCGCATTCAGACTGTAAGCATTAAAAAATCATATGGACAATATTTGCGCGTAACCGAAGTTAACATAGAAGACAAAGCAAGACCGTTTTTTCCAAATGATGGTTTAGATTTTGAGAGGTCATTTTCCGGACTATTAGCTCAAAGCTTTGGTAAGTTTTTATCGACCAATCAAGGCGTCTCAATGCTTCCTTATTCTAAAGGCGAAGCTCTAGGAAATAAAATGGCAATGAGATTTGCAAATGGCGATATCTTTAATTTAGAAATCCCAAGCACTGACTTTGGCATTAATTTAACTTTAAGAGGCTTTAAAAAGGGAAGTGTTGGTAAAACAAGCTCTAAAGAAGCTTTTGCATATGGAAGCTATATGCGTATCAAATTAGAACAACCCGATTTTGGAAAAGTTTATTTTGATAAACCAATTAGAAATGTAGCCGTAAAGGAAGTGCCTGTCACACAAACAGAAGTAGATGATTGGGCGGCATTTCAAGAATCCCTGTTTGCGTTATTTGATAAGTTTTCAAAAGAAATAAATGACACGGATAAAAAATGGGCGCAAAAAACAACAGGTAGTAAAAAAAATGATGTCAAATTAGTTCTTAAAGAGTTTGACCAATTTAAAAAAATATTGGACAAGTGTCGCTAACCTAAAGGTAAATAATTATGAAATTCCTAAAAAACTTTATTATCGTATCAGTTGTTAGTTTAGCTATCCAAGCAATGGCAAGCACCTATGCGATGTCCTTTGAAAGTATAAAAGGCATGGGCGAGTATACTTACGAAGGTAAGTTCAAGAAAAAAAATTACAGCACATATCAAAAAAAGGCTAAAGACAAAGCTATCAACTCAGCCTGGACTAGATATATAGCAAGGCTGCCTCAGGCGCGGCAAATAACTTACCAAAAGTTAGACTCAGAATTTAGAATGGATCTTTCTCCATACATAGGTAATGTTGAAATTCTTGATGAAACGCATGACAAAGATCTTAAGTCAGTACAAATAATCGCAAGAGTTACTATTTTTACCGAGGCAGTTGATACAAAATTAAATATGGCGTCTGCTGTTAACAGAGCAGGTGATGATGCAAGCTATTTCAGTTTCATCTTTTTAGCGCGCCAAACAACTGCTATTAAATCTTTTGATGATAAAGTCGTTTCTATAGAGGCAAAAAGTGCGTCAGCAGATCTTAATGCTCAAAGCATACAAACAAGTGAAAACAATGAAGTTGCTAAGTCGTCTGAGACTGTGGCATCCACTGAGGCTAACTTAACTACCAAAGTTACAACTGGCGGCAGCACGGAAAGAAAAGCAGACCGTATATCTTATGACGTATCAAGCCCGCAGGATATTGATGCGGCAATGGGCGATATACTTAGCACAGCTGGTTATGAGGTAGTTTCATACGATGATATCGTAAGCGAATGCGGTGGGGTTGAACCTGATGATATCAAGTTTGAATTTAGCCAAGCGGATGATATGTCTAGACAAACAAGGCGTTCTGCTATCAATGGGGCTAAGGATTGTGATGTCACGTATTTCTCAGTTGGAACAATAGATATTGGATTAAAAGATACAGACCCTGTATCAGGTAACCAGAGAGTTTATGTATCTGTCAGAACTCAAGTATGGGATATTACCAGAAGACTGCCCAAAAAAGTAGCTTCGGTTGGGCCAATCCAATATGCAGGGCTTGGACCAGATCAAATAGTAGCGCAAAGAAACGCTTTAATTCTTGCTGCTAGGGAGGCCTCTAAAAGCCTCGTAGATCAAATGAATGCAAAAGGTTTATATTAATAAAAAAGGACAAAATTATGAAAAAACTTCTAATTGTTGCTGTATCAACAGCTTTACTGGCTTCGTCTTTGCCGGCAGCCGCACAGATGGGAATGCTTAAAAAGGCTAAAAGTTTAACTTCTTCTAGTGATGCGGGAGTAGGTGACTTAACCAGTCAGCAAACCGGTATCGTAAACAGACTAGTCTCCGGAATGACAAATATGACATCAGGGCAGGCACAAGTTGCAAGAGCTCTGGGGCTAAAAGACCAAGCAGACCTACTTGAAAGCGAAAGAGATGCACTCTCCAGCGGTAATGTTAAAGATAAAGACGGTATAAAACGCAGTATGAAGGTCAGTGAAGATGCGCAAGAAGCCATCAATACTAAAATGGCAGAGGAAACAGTCATTGACGCTGAAGCAAAAAAAGAATTTGGTAAAGCACTTCCATTTTATGCAAAAGGCACAGCAGATACTATAAGATTACTCCCTGAACTTAAAAAATGGGCCTCATCCGCTAGCTCCACTATGAAAGGTGCAGGCATAAGAGAATTACCAAAGTTAAAGAAAACTTTAGGAACTGGTCTTTTTGTTGCTAAAAATCTTCCTAAATATGCTAAAAAATCACAGACAAGCTACAAAGCATTATCAGATTTCTCCAAGAAAAATGAAATTGATACATCGGAAGCTGACGATATGCTTGGGGATCTTTAATAGGGTTTATCATGAATAAACTTTTAACTTATCTTATAATCTTTTCAGGGCTTTTACTCATCCCAATTATGGAAGTTATGGCCCAAGAGAATCCAGATGTAGTTGTCGTGACTACGGAGGGCTCTGGAAACACCAGGCAAGCTGCTATCAATGATGCGCTTGCCTTAGCTGTTTCTCAAGTAAATGGCATTACCATATCAGCCAATGAAAATTCAAATGTAACCTCGGCCGACGTATCTACTTCATCGAGCTATGAGTCTGCAAATGTGATGGCTGGGCGCGTTGATACCCAAGGAAAAGTAAAAGCTAAAAAAAGACAATATAAGGAAGGGTCTGAGGTTCCAGAAAAAGATGTTGCGGAACTTGAAGGTAACTCAAGTCAAAGTGTTCAAGCGGCGACGGCAAGTGCAGGAGCCCAAAGGTCTAACTTCCAAGGCACAGCAAACGTCTCAAATCGCGGAATAAACACTTCCACAAAAGGGCAGGTCCAAAGTTTTAAGTTAATCAGTTCCAGTCAAACAGAAGCTGGCTATCAAGTGACAGTTGAGGCGTCCGTTTTTTCCGCTGCGGCTAGAGATAGACGTGTTAAGTCTGAACAAAGGGAGAGCGCCTTAGCAAGGGAAAAGTCTAGGCAAGCCTCAGATAAAAGAAGAGCGGCTGAGGCCAGAGCAAGAGCGGCGGCTGATAGGCGCGCAGCAGCTGAGGCCTTGGCTAAAGCTGAAGAAGAAAAAAGGCTGGCAGAAGAGGCTCGGCAAAAAAGAATTGCTGAAGCTAAGATTGAGGCGCAAAAAAAGAAAGATGCCCTCAGAGAGGAAATCAAAAATAGAAAAAGAGAACAGGCAATGGATGACGACTGGTAGTCGATAGACGCCTATAGAGATCTTATATTTAAACTCTCCAAAATTTTTGGAATTTTCTTTTTAACCTTAAAAAAGCCTTTGTTTGCAAATGGCCATATCTCTTTATCCCACTCGCGTAATATACAGGATATCTCTATTTGGTTTTCTTTCAGCAATGGCACAGCTTTTTTAATTGCATCCGCCGTTGGGCCTATTGGTGCATAGCGCATCAATATATTATGAACACCTTGCTTGTTACAGATAGATAATAATTCAGAGGCCCAGTCTTTTTCTATTATCTTATTCTCTGGCCCAAATTTCATAAGTGAGCTTTCAAGAGCATCTTTTGTAAATTCAGAAACATTTTTATTTATAGCTTTTACAGATCTCAATGCTGTTGACTGTAGCCCAACCGCTCCTGTGATATTTAAGTTTTCTGGAAAACACTGTTCGGTTTGGCAATCCTCTTCATGGACGAGTAGCAAATACTTATCTGCTTGACGTAAGTCTGATGCTGGAAGCGTATTGTCAATAATATCACATTCTGGTTCGCTTAAAGAATCTGCTGAAACTTCTAGTTGGCCTTTTGGATAGAATCTTCCGTACGTGAAGCGTTCTATATTATCAGCCCGCGCAAGGTAAGATTTCCCTTTTGTATGAAGACCTGCGACCCATCTCCAAGAGAGGGTGTTACTAGCAGCATCACCATCAATTAGATTACAAAGAAAAAAATCTGCTCCTAGTACCCAAGGTAGCTTTAAAGTAAAAATCCAGATGCTCGCAAACCACATGCGTGCGTGGTTATGAAGGTAACCAGTCTCCTTGAGTTCATTTACCCAAAAATCAAAACATTCAATTCCTGTTTGTCCAGCAAGGGCTTGATCATAAGCTTTGTTTAAAAATTTATTTTTACTTATTAAGCCTAACTGATTATTGAGTTCAGATTTATATTTTTCCCAAACATATGGCCTATGTTCCATCCAGCCTTTAAAATATGATCTCCAAAATACTTCTTGTATATATTTTTCACAATCCCGTAAACTATGCTTAGCTAGCACGCTTGAGACAACTTCTCTTTCTGTTATTAGGCGATGCCTCAGATAAGGAGATAATAGAGAAACTGATTTATGGTTGTTTGGGCCATAATCATAATTACGGAACTGGCTATAATTCGAACCGGATATATTTAAAAAATAATCCAGCCGGCTTAAGCCCTCCTCTCGACTTGCTATCATGGCCATACTTAGCGCCCCATCTTAGTTTTAGAGTTTTGTGATCTACGGCTGCCATGTTTGTCATAAATATTTTTTGCAATTTCACGATGCCCTTGTTTTTTACGAATTGCATATAATTGTGCTTTAGCTTTTTTTGCGGCTTCTAGATGGTCCACAATCCTCTGTGGGTATTCATGGCTGGTATTTTGCTCATAATCCGGCCACTTCCATGGCTCTTGGATGAAAGAGTCTGGGATATCAACTAGTTCAGATAACCATTCGCGAGTGAAAGCGTTAGTAGGGTCCTGATCATAACCTTGCTTTACTGGGTTATAAACCCGTAGAGTATTAATGCCAGTTGTTCCTGATTGCATCTGGACTTGCTGCCAGTGAATTCCAGGCTCATAGTCTGTAAATTTTTTAGCAAGAGCAGAACCTGCCGCGCGCCAGTCTAGCCATAGTTGATAACTAGAAAAAGCCATAAGCATCGCTCGCATTCGGAAGTTTATCCATCCTGTATAATTTAAAGAGCGCATACAAGCATCAACAAAGGGAAATCCAGTTTTGCCCTCACTCCAAGCCTTTAGACGAAGACCTGCTTCAGGGTTGTTGAAAGGGTCATCTCTCAGATCATTATAAAAGGGGTGAATAGCTTCCAACTGATGTCTCGGTGCATCTTCGAGTTTTTGAATAAAATGGCAATGCCAATGTAACCTTCCATTAAATGAAGACATTGAGCCTCTCCAAGTACCTATAGGTTGGCCTTCACTAGCCATATGCCTTAATTCTCTTTGGCGCAGCCAAACCGACTGCGCAGTTTCTCTCATAGAAATCGTTCCAGATGATAAAAATGTAGACATGCGGGAGCACTTCCATTGTGCAGTTATGGGACTACTCATTCCCTTTTGATAATTTTTACCCCTTTCATCAAGGAAACTGTTCAGGGTTTTAATGGCCTCTTCATGCCCCCCCCTTTGGCGCCCGGGGCAGACATCTTTCAATCCAAGCTCCTCTTGTGTTGGAATATTGAAAGTTGGTTTTTTAAAATATGGCACAAGTGAACTTGGCGTTGGTACTGGTTCAGCGGACATAAAATGATCCCATTTTTTTGCCCAGCCATCTCTATTTATCAATCCGCGCTTAACTCCAAATTGGGCATATTCCTTCCAGTCACAATTATATTTTTTAACTAAACTCTTAATCCGTAGATCACGCTGATATGTCCAAAAATTACCTGTTTCTTGATGTGATATAATTGATCTTGCTTTGGTTTCTAAAATTAACTTCTCTAAAACCTCTTCAGCTTTACCCTTATATATAAGTAGAGGAGCACCTAACACAGTAAGCTTATCGTTTAAGTCCTCGAGGCTGTCTTTAATAAATAGCCATTGACGCCCAGAAGTATCAGGCAACTTCCAGTAATCAGGCTCTATGATATATAGTGGAATAATTTGATCGAACTTACTACCCAGATAAAGCGGCATGTGATCGTGCACGCGCAAGTCTCGCTTAAACCATACAATAGAGGGGGAATTTTCTTTAGTGTCCACAATAAAGCATAAATCTAGGCTAAGAAATTCAAAATAGTTTTGCGTCGTGCTTGCTAGCTCGGCCACTCACGCGTTTTCTCCACATACGAAAGCTGCTTGGTTGCATATGATTTCGCATAATTTTGATAATTTCTTTTTCTGCCATACCAGATTGAGCTTTTATGTTATCAAAGCTTGTCTCATCGTCCCAGGCCATAGCCACCAGCTCGGAGTCTGTAATACAGCCATCGTCCTCCCTTCTTGCAGAGGGAACGAAGTTATCTGGGAATTTTTTATTCATATTGTGGGTACGCATTATCCTTTTAAAAAGTTCGGAAATATGTGTCTTAATAAAATAAATTCTAGTCCGCTTGACCTAATAATATTTGTTGGATAACAATTAGTTATACATAATTTGGGGAATTTATGATTGAGCTAATATACATAAGCAACACACCTAATACACTTGATCAGTCAACTATTTTAGAAATACTTAATTCATCACACACCAAAAATAAGCTTAATGGCCTTACTGGGCATTTATACTATGATGGTAATAGTTTTTTACAAATTATTGAAGGAGAAGAAAATGCTGTACGCTCCTTATA
>JBELEM010000013.1:0-55341 GCA_042093735.1 Hellea sp.
CGCTCATAGCTTTCGGGGTTCATAGCGACCATTATATCAACATCGCCAGAACGCCCAGCATGCCCATCACCCGTTACACGTATTTCGTACCAAGTTGGCAGTCCTTGGATATTAGATGGAAATATATTTTTCCCTACTACTGGTACACCCATTCGAAATATAGTTTTCATAAGTAGTTCATTGGCTGAAGCAGAACCAGTACCATTAACTGTGCCAATTTTAATTACAAAATCATTTAGCCTGATTCCTGGATATTTACTCATTATTCAGCAGCCTCCGAGGCGTAGTTTTGATCCTGAGTATCGGCATGATGTATTTTAACTATTCCTTCGGACATGTCCCAAGCAGCAGTAGGGCACCTTTCAGCACATAATCCACAATGCAGGCAAATGTTTTCATCTTTAACCATTATACGATTGGTAAATTTTAATTCTTCGGAAATAAATAGTGATTGATTAAATTCATTTCTTTCGAAATTTAAATTTTCTCTAAGTATCTCTTCATTATTTGTATTTTCTGTTATTGATAAGCACTCAACAGGGCAAATATCTATACATGCATCACATTCTGTACACTTTGGTGCATCAAATACAGTTTGTATGTCGCAGTTAAGACACCTTTGGACTTCAGTAGCTATTTGTTCTGGGGAAAAGCCAATTTCTACTTCGGTATTAAGTTTTGAAAACCGTTTGACTAAATCAAGGTGTTCCATCTTTCTTCGTTCTGATCCGTCATAGGAGTTGGAGTAACTCCACTCAAACATACCCATTTTTGTCGATTTTAATTCAATCTTATTTGATACCCTTTGTTCTAATGAGACACCGCGGCAAAAGTTATGAATAGAAATAGCAGCTTGATGACCATGCTCCACCGCCCATATTATATTTTTGGGACCAAATGCGGAGTCTCCACCAAAAAATACACCCTTTTTTGTCGACTCGAAAGTTACCTTATCGATAATTGGAACATTCCATTTATCAAATTTAATTTCTGTATCAAGTTCTATCCAGGGAAATGCATTCTCTTGACCTATTGCTAAAATAACATCATCACATGGTATAGTAACCTTCTCTATTGGTTGACTATCTATAATATTACCATCGTTATCAAAATTATATTTTATAACTGAAAAAAGCATACCGGTTAAACGGCCATCTTGTGTTATAAAAGCTTCTGGTGAATGGTTAGTTATAATTTCTACATTTTCTTCCTCAGCATCTTCAACTTCCCATTCAGAAGCTTTAAAAAATGATCGAGGTTTTCTTCCCATTACTTTAACTGATTTAGCCCCCAATCGAAGAGAGGTTCTACAGCAGTCCATAGCTGTGTTTCCTACACCAATTATTAGAACATTATCTCCTATTGATTTAGTATGCTCGAAAGCTACTTTTTCTAGCCAATTAATACCAATATGGATATGATCTTTATCATCCCATCGATTTGGTAAATTGAGGTCTTTGCCCTTTGGAGCCCCTGAACCAACAAAAATTGCGTCATACCCCTCATCTAACAATGATTTCATACTATGTACCGGGGTGTTTAATTTTAGTTCAACACCCATATTAAGAATGTAGTTCAATTCTTCTGTTAATACCTCTTCAGGCAATCTAAAAGCTGGAATATTGGACCGCATTAAGCCACCTGGTTTTGAGAGCTTCTCAAAAATTGTACATTGATACCCTAGCGGTGCTAAATCATTTGCAACAGTGAAAGATGCAGGCCCTGCTCCCACAAGAGCAATTTTTTTTCCATTCATAACCGAAGGTTTTTTTGGTAAATATTCTATAATATTATCTCTATGATCAGCTGCTACCCTTTTTAAACGGCAAATTGCTACTGGCTTTTCTTCAACTCTACCTCTTCGACATGCTGGTTCACATGGACGATCACATACGCGACCCAGAACACCCGGAAAAACATTTGACTCCCTGTTAGTTAAGTAAGCCCCAGTATAATCCCCTTGGGCAATCTGGCGAATATAAGTAGGTACCGGAGTATGAGCTGGGCATGCCCATTGGCAATCAACTACTTTATGAAAATAATCTGGATTATTGATATCCGTCGGTTTCATTTGACTTATGAACCTCCCCAATGATTCTTGATGTTAATCATGCTAATATGAGAATATATGTCAAATTTTATTGCGTGTAATTGCGGGTTATTGTAGTTTTATATTTGTTATGGTTTCCAAATAGAGTGTTTATCCATTATTTTATTAAATAAATCTGACTCTGTGCATCTATCAAGCCATTTTATCGTTTTTTTATAGTTAGAATTTTTCCACCAATTTGGCTCAACTTTTGAAAATTGACGAATAAATGGAAAAATTGCTAAGTCAGCTATTGTTTGCTTCATGTGTAAAAGGTTGTCTTCATTTGATAGTTTTCTTTCACACATTTGTATGAATTTTTCTGCTTTATTTCTATGTATTATATTTATGGAGTTACGAGGAGATTTGGGTTCATATCGACTTGCATACTTATACCTATCTAGATGGTATTTAAAATAAGTATCATTCTTTTTTATGAGTAAGTTACTTTCTAAATAGTCACAATCCAATAAGTTTAGCGGATCGTTGATATTTAAAGACCATTCCATTATGTCTAGACTTTCCTCTATTATTTTACCCCTATCAGTAACAAATACTGGCACAGTTTTTGATGAGGAAATTGAAATAAACTCGATTGGTTTATTATTTAATTTAATTTCCCTATGCTCATAATTTATCTCACTAAGAAAAAGCGCCATTCTTGCCCTCATTGCGTAGGGGCACCGTCTGAAAGACCATAAAATATTCATTAATTACTGTTTTTTCCCAATGTGGGTTTCCCCGCGCAATTTAGACAAGTTTATTTGTTTTTGTCTCTCTGCGAAACTTTCTTTTTTTTCTTTGGTCAGACTATCATAGCACTTAGGACATGATATTCCTTTGGTGTATTTAGAAGAGTTTTTATCATCAATAGTTATAGGATATCTGCATGCGAAACATTGATCGTAATCTGACTCTTTAAGAGCATGCTTGACCGCAACGCGTTGATCAAAAACAAAGCAATCTCCTTTCCACAAGCTTCCTTTTTGCGGCTGAGTTTCTAAGTATTTTAGTATGCCCCCTTTTAAATGGTAAACATCATTAAATCCATTTTTTTTCATGTAGGAACTTGCTTTTTCGCATCGTATTCCTCCAGTACAAAACATTGCTATTTTTTTATTTTCTAATTTCTTACGATTATCCTCTACCCATGCGGGGAACTCTCTAAAGTTACTCGTGTCTGGGTTTATAGCTCCTTTAAAACTACCAATTTCAACTTCATAATCATTTCTTGTGTCAATCAATATTACATCGGGATCTTTGATCAAGTTATTCCAGTTTTCAGGTTCAACATAAGTTCCTACGACGCGATTCGGATCGATACCTTCAACCCCCATCGTTACAATTTCTTTTTTTAATCTGACCTTCATTCTGTAGAAAGGCATTTCTCTTGATTTTGAAGATTTATATTCAAAATTTTTCAGGCGGTTGTCTTTTTGTAGATATTCAATTAATTTTATTATAGCGACATCAGTGCCTGCTACTGTGCCGTTGATACCCTCAGAAGCTAAAAGTATTGTTCCCTTAATTTTTAAGTGCTCACACATATCAGATAGTGGTGATTTAAGGCTTTTATAATCAGGTAAACTTGTAAAATGATATAACGCTGCAACAGTAAAAGTCATCTGATCCGCTTAATGTGTATCTAACAAGTCGTCAATCAGTCAGTAATTAGAAAAATCCGCATTCTAATAGATACATCTAGTTGCAACTATTTTCATGGACTGTAAGGTTGGGTCTGTATTAAAAAAATGTAAGGAAGATGTATGTCTCTCGAAGCTCGCGATTGGATTGAATATCACGCCAGAAATACGCCGGATAAAACTGCGATGATTGACCTTATGAGTAAAAGGAATTTTTCTTACAAGCAAACACATGAGCGCGTAGCGAGAGTATCAGGCTTCTTGAAGTCAAAAGGGATAAAATCCGGAGATAGGGTTGCTTTTCTTTGTCTTAACACAACCGATGTGATGGAATTAATTTTTGGCTGCTGGCGTATAGGAGCCGTATGTTTAGCATTGAACTTTCGTCTTACACCAAATGAATTGGCTTACATACTTAATGACTCAGAGGCCTCTTTGGTTTTGGTTGATAAGCCATTTGAGAACGTAGGAAAAGAAACTAAATTACTTACTAATGTAACTCATTGGATTGATACTGATGGTTTAGGAGGTGACAGTAGCTATGAGCGCGGTATAAGCTCAGCAAAACCTATATATGAATTCACTAAACAGTCTTATGAAGATCAGTGCTTACTGATGTATTCATCTGGTACAACTGGTATGCCTAAAGGTGTAATAATTACCCATGGTATGTTAGAGTTTACAATTTCATCTACAGCAAGACTTCCTGATACTGGCCCACACCAAGTTTCTTTAAATAATATGCCTTTATTCCATATAGGAGGTTTAAACGTAACTGCATTACCAAGTATAGCTGTAGGAGGAACTTGTGTCATTATGCGTATGTTTGATCCATCTGCAACTCTGAATGCTATTAATGACCCAGCCCTTGGCATAAATTTAATATTTATGGTGCCGGCAGCTTATAATGCTATGAAAGAAAACCCTGAAATTGATAATATAGATTTCTCAAGACTCGTTACAGCACTTTGCGGAGCAGAAACTGTCCCAGTTCCTCTTTGTGAGTGGTGGTTAGAAAAAGGTGTTGTAATTCAAGAGGGATACGGACTTACAGAAACTGCAGCTGGCGGTACATTTTTGAGTAAAGAATATATTCCCCAAATGATAGGATCCGCAGGCAAACCATTGTTGCATACCAGAGTTCGTATTGTTGATAATAATGGGAATACATGTGCTGATGATATATCGGGGGAAATATGGTTCAAAGGAAATGCTGTCACACCAGGCTATTGGAGGAATCCAGAGGCGAATAAAAAAAGTTTTGTCGATGGATGGTTCCGAACAGGAGATATAGGGCGAATGGATTCAAATGGTTTTGTTTTCATAGAAGACCGCCTCAAGGACATGTATATATCAGGAGGTGAAAACGTTTATCCGGCCGAGATCGAAAACCTTTTATATGCTATGTCTCAAATCCATGAAGTAGCCGTTATAGGCGTAAAGAATGAAAAGTTTGGAGAAACAGGTTGTGTTTGTGCAGTTCTTAAAAAAAATAAAACACTAACGCTTGAAGAGATACTTAATCATCTTGATGCTAAATTAGCTAACTATAAAAAACCGAAATATTTGCATATAATGAATGAATTACCACGTGGAGGTACTGGAAAGGTACTTAAATATGAACTTCGAAAATCAATACCTCAGTTGATAGGCCTTTAGATTTAAATGTTTTTGACGGGCCTAAATTATATTGCGAGATCAGTCAGGTTTTGATCATAGTCTTTCTGCAAAAGTTTATGCCGTTCTGACATTGCTTCCCTTGCTAACGGGTCATTGAATATATGAAGTCTATTTGATTTTATTCCTTTAATGCATAACTCAGCATAAACCTCGGCATCCATTCCATTTTCAATTAATGCTTTAACTATTTCATACGACTTTGATTGTTTGTATGAATCATTTTTACCTGCTACTGGGCTTTTTGATGCAGTATTGTGAATATTACTTTTAACCCATGTTGGGCATAAGCAGCTAACTCCGATGTTTTTAGTTTCTAATTCTATTTTTAAAGCTTCACTGTAACCCACGACTGCATATTTGGTTGCAAAATAAGGTCCCATTCCACTTGCTGCAACGTGACCCGCCATACTGGCGGTGTTGGTTATGTGAGCTGGTTCACCATGCGATATCATAAGAGGTAAGAATTTTTCAACACAATGAACCACTCCCATTAGATTGATATCAGTAATCCATTTCCAGTCTTCTAGTGCTATTTTTCCGGGATAGCCAGCTAGTGATACACCCGCATTGTTAAATATGTGGTGAACCTTAGAGTAGGTTTTAATGGTTAGCTCTGCCGCTTCACTTACAGAGTTTGGTTTGGATACATCGCAAACTGTCATCGCAACATTTGTGCTATTTAATGATTTAAATTCAGCAGTTAGTAATTCCTCGTTGATGTCGGACATCATTACTTTTGCCCCATGATCTAGTAATGACTTAGTTAAAGCTAAGCCTATGCCCGAAGCAGCGCCAGTTACAAATGCAACCTTTCCAAATATTTCTGTCATTTCTTTATCCTCAAAATTAATTTATATTAATACCTTCTAATTTACATTATTTTAAATTTATAAAGTATTGATATTATTTAACTTTTTTTTCATCTTATCTGAAATGCAAATAGGTTTTCTCATTTTCTTATCAACATAAACATGCACATAACTTCCCCGTGCTGAAGCTTCAGTTTCATTGTTTTTAAAGATTCCGACATCGTAAGTAACACTTGATGTCCCAATTTTTATTATACGCAAGCCTATGTTTAAAGTGTCGGGATACTTGACGGGCCGAAAGTAATTGCATGAATTTGATACCACAAACCCAATTGGTGAATTTTCATCGGAGTTAGTAATTTGATACTCAATCAGATAGTTATTAACTACTGTGTCCATATACTCATAGTATATTGCATTATTGACGTGCCCATAGCTGTCATTATCGTTCCACCTGGTTTCAATTCCGATGAAGTATTTATATATATCTTTTTTCGGAGAAGAAGGTCTTTTCATAAAATTCTTTCATAGATGCCTACCGCAGCATCATATGTCATTTTAACAGGATTATTTCTTAGCACACGGGTCTTATGCATCGCATCTTTTGCCATATCAGGTATTGCATTTGCAGGTATTCCCACTTCGGACAACGTTTGCGGAACACCTGTTTCTACTTTTATACGCTTCATTTCTTCAATTAAATCCATTCCTGTATCTCCAACTTTTAGCTCCCTTGCTAACTGTCCGTACCAATGATCTGCTTTAGGTAAATTGTATTCCATAACTTCAGTTAAAACCAAGGCGTTTGATAGCCCGTGGGGAACATGAAAAAACCCACCCAGTGGATATGCTAAACCATGCACAGCCCCCACAGGTGCGTTTGTAAAAGCTTGACCAGCCAGCATTGCGCCTAATAACATTTGATTTCTTGCCTCTAAATCATTCCCATCAATGCATGCGGGAATTATTGCGGAATGTAGTTTGCGCAATGCGGCGATGGCGTAAGTATCTGACAATGGATTCTTTTTAATTACTGATGTGTATGCTTCAATCGCATGTACCATAGCATCAATACCAGTTGCTGCGGTTATCTGTTTTGGTAAACCCATTGTAAGTTTAGCATCGAGTAAAACTCTATCTGCATAGAGGCTGTTGGCTACAATGGCCTCCTTTGCCGTAGATCCAGTTGTTATAATGGCTACATTTGTAACTTCAGAACCAGTACCCGCTGTTGTAGGGATTAAGATAAGCGGCAGCCTTTGGTTATTTACTCTATTTACGCCATAAAGATCCTTAATTTCTGTCCCAGCTATGCATAAATGAGCGATGACTTTAGCTGTATCCATAGGAGAGCCTCCACCAAAACCAATAATAACTCCTGGATTAAACTTCTTAATCCTTTCAGTAGCACTCAAAACCATTTCTTCTGGTGGGTCGGCTACAACTTCATCATAAACCATTACAGTGTATCCCTCAGACTCAAGAGAGTTAAGGCCTTTTGAAATTAACCCTAAATTACTGATACCCTTGTCTGTTATAATTATTACTCTTTTACTTTCACCTAACCCCACAAGATGGTTCGCTAAATTCGAAGCACCTCCAAATTCTATTCTTATGTCTGGTACTGTGTTGAAAGTTTGCATTTTTATCTCATTAATTGCGTCATTTTGCGGGTTTGTCTTTACCAATGACCCAAGTAGGTTTATGCAACTTTATGCATATAATGAAAAGGACTAAATTATGACCGACTTAAAAGCTTTTTCTTTGGAAGTTAGAACTTGGCTGGAAGATAATTGTCCAGACGAAATGCGTAAGCCAATAACATCAGATAAAGATATTTGCTGGGGGGGTCGTGAGTGGGAGTTTCAGTCAAAAGCACAGAAGGTCTGGATGGAGCTAATGGCTGAAAAAGGTTGGACCGTTCCCACTTGGCCTGTTGAGTACGGTGGAGCAGGCCTTAGTAGAGCTGAAGAAATGGTCATTAAAAAAGAGATGAAGCGTATAGGCGCAAGGTCGCCATTAGACAGTTTCGGAATTTGGATGCTCGGTCCCGCACTTTTAAAATTCGGAACTGAAGAACAAAAGAAGGAGCACCTTCCACCTGTAGCGCGAGGAGAAATCCGTTGGTGTCAAGGCTATTCAGAGCCAGCAGCTGGTTCTGACTTGGCATCATTAGCCACAAAATGTGAGGATATGGGAGATCATTTTGTTGTGAACGGTCAAAAAGTCTGGACATCGTATGCTGATAAAGCTGACTGGATATTTTGCTTGGTAAGAACAGATAACACAGGAAAAAAACATCACGGAATTTCATTCGTATTGTTCGATATGAAAACAGATGGTGTCGAACCAAAGCCGATTAAGTTAATATCAGGGCGCTCACCATTTTGTGAAACTTTCTTTAAGGATGTTAGAGTCGAAAAGAAAAACCTAGTGGGAGTACAAGATAAAGGCTGGGATGTTGCTAAATACCTCTTAACTCACGAAAGAGAAATGATTGGTGGTCAGCATGAGGTAGCGGGTTCACTTACTCGTCCGTTGCACGAACTTGCAGCAACTGTTTTAGGTTTAGATGATGGAAAACTATCAGATATTATGCTTCGTTCAAAAATAGCTGAAACAGAAATTGATGAATGGGCCTTTAGTATGACTCTTACGAGAAAACTTGCCGAGGCCAAAGCGGGTTCATCTTTGGGTGCTGACAGTTCAATGTTAAAATATTATGGTACAGAGCTCAACAAGCGCAAATATGAACTTATGATGGACGCTACTGGTCACGACGGATTGGAGTGGGAGTCTGATAGGTCATCCGATGGTAAGCTTGCTAGAACATGGCTGCGAACTAAGGGTAATTCAATTGAAGGCGGAACATCTGAGGTCCAATTGAATATTATTTCGAAACATATTCTACAACTTCCAGGCGCATAACAATATTTAAAAGTTCATTCTAACTATTAGGGGTTACTGAATATGGGTTTAGTTTTAAACGAAGACGAGTCTTTGCTTCGAGATGCAGCAGAAGGCTTTTTTGCTGATAAGGCACCAATCAAGGAATTGAGAAATTTAAGAGACAATAGAGATGAGATTGGCTTCAGCCAAGCCCTTTGGAAGGAAATGGCTGAAATGGGCTTTACAGGTGTTCTTGTTGAAGAAGAATATGGTGGGGTTGATATGGGTTTTATGGCCAGCGGTATAATTGCCGAGCAGATGGGTAGAAACTTATCTGCTTCTCCTTTCCTATCAACTGCAATATTAGCAGCAACGGCAATTCGCGAGGGCGGATCAGATGACCAAAAGTCAAATTGGTTACCTAAAATTGCATCTGGAGAAGCTATTATAGCATTAGCTCTTGATGAAAGGGCCAAGCACAATCCTGATAATATAACAACTACAGCTGAAAAATTTGGTAATGGTTTCAAATTAAATGGTTCAAAGGCTATGGTAGTCGATGGGCATGTTGCTGACGCGTTTATAGTAGCAGCGAAAACAGGGTCACAAGAAGATGGCACAGAGGTTACGAGTCTTTTTCTCGTTGACCCAAATGCAAATGGTATATCCACTGAAAGAACTATTATGCTAGATAGTAGAAATTCTGCACGAGTAGACTTTAATGAGGTTGAAATCTCAGGTGATGCATTAATAGGTAATATTGATGATGGTGAGCATATATTGAGAAAGGTTTTGAACGCAGGAAGAGCCGCTGTTTCGGCAGAGCTTTTAGGTGCAGGATCTCAAGCATTTGAATCAACCGTCGCATATATAAAAGAACGCAAACAGTTTGGTAAAATAATTGGTGAATTTCAAGCTTTACAACATCGCGCATCTCACCTTTACAGTGAGATTGAAAATGCTCGTTCTGCAGTTATGGCCGCTTTAACCGCCCTTGATAAAAAAGATGATAACTCTGAAGATATTTGTGCAATGACTAAGGCAAAATTAGGGTCTGTTGCTAAGCTTGCATCTCAAGAGGGTGTTCAAATGCATGGAGGTGTAGGAATGACTGATGAATATGATATTGGGCTTTTTATGAAACGTATAAGAGTGCTTCAGGAATTATTTGGTGACGCTAGCTATCATATGAATAAAGTAGCACTCAGTAATGAATATTAACTGAGGTTATATAAATGAAAACAACATTACCATCTGAACTTCAGTCATTAGTAGGAACAGAGATAGGCTTGAGTGAATGGTTAGAGATTGACCAAGAGCGTATCAATAATTTTGCAGACGTGACTGAAGATCGACAATATATTCATGTTAATAAAGATCTTGCCGAAAAGACTCCCTTTGGAGGAACCATTGCCCATGGCTTTTTGACTCTTTCCTTACTCTCACACTTCTCAGAGGTCTCTGGATTAGTTATTGAAGGTGTAAAGATGGGCATTAACTACGGATTTGAAAAAATAAGGTTTCTTGCACCAGTTCCAAGTGGTTCAAGAGTTAGAGGGCGATTTTTTCTTAAGTCAGTTGTAGAAAAAAAAGAGGGTAACTTTCTAATAACTTATCAGGTGAGTGTTGATATAGAAGGTTCTGATAAGCCTGCATTAGTTGCAGATTGGCTCACACTGCAATTAACAAGGTAGTATAACTTAGTATAAGACTCATTATTTTAGTTGAGTAAATAAATATGTCGAATTTTAAATCTATCTCAGGCCTAGCTCAAATAGCTGGAAACTACGATGTGATACTTTGCGATATTTGGGGCGTTGTACATAACGGAAACTCTCCTTATAAAGCAGCCACAGAAGCTTTGGAACTTTTTCGTTCCGAAAGTGGCCCAGTTATCCTGATATCTAATTCTCCCAAGCCATCAATATCTATACCAAGGGCTTTTGATAATATTGGAGTCCTTGGAGACTTTTATGATGCGATAGTTACCTCAGGTGATGCAATTATAAATGAAATCGCAAGGCGCGCACCCGGTCCTGTCTTTAAATTAGGGCCAGATCGCGATGATGTTCTTTATGATGAGATGGACCTACATTTTTCTGATATAGAACAAGCAAGCTTTATATCTTGTACTGGAATGTTTGATGATAATGATGAGCCTGATGATTATTTAAAATTATTAACGGATGCAAAAGACAGATCATTACCATTTTTGTGTGCAAACCCTGACGTAAAAGTTAAATTTGGAGGTAAAGTCATCTGGTGTGGTGGAGCTCTTGCTAAAATATATGAAAAAATAGGTGGCGAGGTAATCTATGCAGGTAAGCCTCATGACCCAATATATAGTCTTACGAGGGCGTGGATGAGAGAATTACTAGGATATGTTCCTCCAAAAGATCGCATACTTTGCGTTGGTGATAATATTTTTACTGATTTGCTTGGTGCTCAACAGCAAGATTATGATTGTCTATTTATACAAGATGGCCTTTATGGTGAAAAAGAAAAAGAGCTTTCTTTACTTTTGACCGATAACGGTATTTTATCTAAATATATGTCGTCTGATTTATCTTGGTAAAACTGATCAGTTAGGATAAACTGTTATTATGGATGCTAACATAATATATTACTTAGAAGACCTTCAGCTAGGCATGAAATCATCAACCACATCAGTCATTACTGGAGAAATGATTGATACTTTCGCTAAGATCACTGGAGATAATAATCCTATTCATGTTGACTCTGAATTTGCAGCAACTACCCAATTCGGTCAGCGTATAGCGCATGGAGCTTTATCTGCATCATTTATCTCGGCTGTTCTTGGTAATGATTTACCTGGTCCAGGAGCTGTCTTTGTAGAGCTAAATTTACGTTTTCGAAAGCCAGCTTTTATTGGAGATGTGGTAAAAGCAGTAGCTGAAGTTTCTGAAATAAATTTAAGAACGGGACGTGTAAAAATGAAATGTTATTGTGAAGTAAATGGCAATAAGATATGTCGAGGGGATGCTGGCGTATTCGTTTCTAAACGGCCAATAATATAACGTGAAAATCTTAAACGATTACAGAAATTTATCTGATGATGATAAAAATGCTGTCATTGCTCTAGGAAATTTTGATGGTCTTCATAGGGGTCATCAAGTTGTTATTTCGAAAGCTATGGAAATTGCTAATAATCATGACCTAAAAATGGGTATCGGTTTATTTCGTCCGCACCCAATACGATATTTTAAACCCGATATTACTCCATTCCGTCTCATGAGCCCCAAAGTTCGTGCAGAGATAATGATGAATTTGAATGTCTCCAGACTTTATGAAATTCCTTTTGATGAATACCTTAGAGATATGAATGACGCAGAATTTGTTAAATCAGTATTACATGAAGGGTTAGGCGTAAGGCATGTTGTTGTTGGGGAGGATTATAAATTCGGAAAAAATAGATGCGGTAATGTCGAAAGTATGAAACAAAATTGTGCGTTGTATAATATTGGTGTCACAGTAATGGATACATTGGGTCTGCATAAAATATACGGAAAATATGGAAGCACCAATATCAGAGATGCTATTAAAACAGGTGATGTGTTTCACGCTGCACATATGTTATCGCGACCATGGATAGTGGATGGAATTGTGAAGGTGGGGCGACAATTAGGTCGAACTATTAATTTTCCCACGGCTAATTTAGAGTTTGGTGATTTAATAAGGCCTAAATTGGGTGTTTATTGTGTGGAAGCCAAACTGTCTGGCTCTAAGAGTTGGTTGCCTTCTATCGCTAATTCAGGGAACCGCCCCACTGTTGGCGGTGATTCAACTCTTCTTGAAGTACATATTTTTAATTTTAATGGCGATATATACCATCAAGATCTTCAAGTGCGTTTTAGGAGTTTTATCAGACCGGAGAAGAAGTTTGCATCACTTGCTGAACTAAAGGAACAAATCCAAAAGGACTGCATCGGTGCTAAATCGCTTTTTAATATCACCTAACTGTTGGAACATTATAATCTTATTTTAACAAACTGCCTGGTAACCTATATCTCTGCGGCAAAAACCATCATCCCATTCAATATCATTATCAATTGCTTCGTAGGCCCTCTCTAATGCTTTGTTCAATGTGTCTGCTTGAGATGTTACATTTAAAACTCTTCCGCCTGCAGAACAAATATTATTATTTTCATTATACTTTGTTCCTGCATGAAATATAACAATTTCATTTTTTGAGTTTGCTTTATCTATGCCCTTTATAATGCTTCCATTTTTGTATTTACCTGGGTATCCATTATTGGCGAGTACAATATTTACAGTTGGTTTATTAGACCAAATAAGCTCTTTAATAGCGTCAAGGTTTCCTTCTTCTGCCTTAAGAAAAATATCCATGAGATCAGAATTTAGGCGACGCATCAAAACCTGACACTCAGGATCACCAAAGCGTGCATTATACTCTATTAGTTTAGGCCCTTCATTTGTAATCATAAGACCAGCAAATAAAATTCCGACATATGGAGTTCCATCAGCAGCCATACCCTTCACAGTTGGAATAATTATCTTATTCATTACTATTTTCTGGATTTCTTTGTTAAAAACCGGTGTGGGGGAATAAGCGCCCATTCCACCTGTATTAGGACCTTTATCTCCATCGAAAGCGCGTTTGTGGTCTTGAGCGGCAATTAACGGTAAAATATTTACACCATCTGATATAGCAAAAAAGCTTGCCTCTTGTCCCTCCATAAATTCTTCAATAAGAACTTTGGAGGAGGCATCTCCAAACTTTCCTGTAAATATTTCTTCTAGCTCTTTTAAAGCAGCATCTAATGTTTCAGGTAAAACAACACCTTTACCTGAAGCTAATCCATCGGCTTTAATTACGTATGGAGCTCGCATTTTTTTTATATATGATTTAGCATCTTTCAAATTATCAAAAACTCCATACTTAGCTGTTGGAATATTATATTTTGAGCATAATTTCTTTGTAAATTCCTTGGAGCTTTCTAGTTGAGCCGCAGATTGGGTTGGGCCAAAAACTTTTATCCCTATATCTTTTAATTTATCAACAATTCCCAAGGCTAAAGGCTGTTCTGGACCTATGATTACAAAGTCATACTGTTTTAATATGACATGCTTTATTATTTTTTCTATTTCATGAGCTTTAATTGGAACGATATTTGCGATTTCTGCAATACCAGCGTTGCCAGGAAGGCATGTAAGTTCAGATACTAAGTCGCTTTGATTCAATTTCCAAACTAATGAATGCTCTCTTCCTCCAGAACCTATTAATAAAACTTTCATCATTTACCCTAATCTAAAGATTCCATTATATATTTTTTAATGTATAGGTTAATTATAAATTATGAAAGATATACGTGTCAGAACATTCAATTAAATCAAGAGAAAACTTTAAAGAATATTCAGTGTCTGAGCTTGCTTATTCCCTTAAGCAAACTGTTGAAGATATGTATGGCCATGTACGAGTTCGTGGTGAATTAGGACGTGTTACAATAGCTAAATCCGGTCATTGTTATCTTGATATAAAGGATAACAAAGCTGTAATAAATTCAATTCTTTGGAAGGGTACCATGAATAACCTTTCTGTTAAATTAGAGGAAGGAATGGAAGTTGTTTGCGAAGGTAAGCTTTCCACTTATCCTGGTAGGTCAAATTACCAATTAATAATTAGTTCAGTGCAACTCGCAGGTGAGGGTGCTCTTTTAGCTCTTTTAGAAAAAAGAAAAAAAATGTTTTCGGATGAGGGTCTTTTTGATCCAAACAGAAAAATTAAAATACCTTATATGCCTCAGGTTATCGGAGTGATTACTTCGCCAACAGGAGCCGTTATACAAGACATTCTACACCGGATTTCTGAAAGGTTTCCAGTAAATGTAATTTTATGGCCAGTTTTGGTACAAGGCGATAAAGCTGCTAAGCAGATATCAAATGCTATCGTAGGATTTAATAATATGGAAATAACTCGCCCTGACTTACTAATTGTAGCCAGAGGAGGGGGGTCTATAGAGGATCTTTGGTGTTTTAATGAGGAGATTGTAGTAAGATCGGCTTCTTCCTCCAAAATACCCATAATATCTGCAGTTGGACATGAGACCGATTGGACTTTAATGGATTATGTAGCAGATTACAGGTCCCCAACTCCTACTGGTGCAGGAGAGAAGGCTGTACCAGTATTAAGTGATTTAAAAGATATTATATTTGAACGTGGGAGCCGTTTGTCTCGCAGCCTAACAAGAAATATAAAAGAAAAGAAAGCAATACTATCTTCTGCTAAGTTGCCTCTAGCTAACAACATACTTGCTCACCCGCAACAAAGCTTAGATTTAATATTAGCAAAGATGGTTAAACCGAAAAGTATATTCGAACCATTTATACAAAAGATCTATTTAATATCCTCTAAAATTCCAAACCTAGAAAGATTGATTGACCGACCACTAAATAATTTAAGCAATCTATCTCTGAGATTAAATGCAAGGCCCATAAGGCATAATATTTCTATTCAAGAGAAAAGATTATCACAAATATTTGAACGATTAACAAATGCAGCGAATAATCATATTAATAATGGAATACAAATACTTTCAAAAAATACACAGTTACTTGACGCCTACAGCTATCAAAGAGTATTAGATCGAGGCTATGTTATTGTAGATGACTGTAACGGAAATATAATTAGAACTAAAAGTCATCTCCCCCTTAATAGTAAGATTATCATGACTTTTTCTGATGGTAAAATTGCGGCTACTATTGATGGTGAAATAGAAAAAAAGGATAAAAAAGTAAATCGCTAAAAAAAAATCAAAGAATTTCCAACAGCCTGATTTATTTTAGTCTTTTTTTAAACTGAGATAAGGAAAAATTATATATGGATATATTATTTAAAAACTCTGCAGAAGCGACTCTACATTATGGTGAGTCGGATTTTTCAATATTGAAGGATGGTAAATTTGTATTTTGTGCCATCACTAAAGAAAAGATACCTCTAAATTCATTGCGTTATTGGAATTCAAATAAACAAGAGGCATATAAAGATGCTAAAGCAAGTTTAGAGGCTTGGAGAAAGGACCAGGATTAGTGCCCTTTTTCACTCTGATATTATATTTTTTGGTATCGAATACGTCTGCCTTTAGCGATTTTGTCCCAAAGATTTTTGTCGCTGAAGCAACTGATTTAGTTTTGAAAAATAACGCAATCGATTATCTACCTGAAGAAACAGTGCTGAATGAAATATCATGTAATGGTATACTAGAGCAGGGCGGGATGGTTCTCTGTAAAACTACACCAAACACGAAAGTTAAGGTTGGAAGGAGCCACTCTGATTATTATTACGAAACATCAGGTCCTAACGGAAATATTATAATAGGTTTTGATCGTGACGAACGGGATAATTATATAGAAGTAAATGGTAATCGTTTGGATTTCATTATACCCACTCGCGATTATACAACTTCAAGGATTAGCGGTTTACCCCCATCTCAAGTTTCAAGTTTTAATGAAGAGCAATTAAAGGACATAAGAGTAAGTTCTCGAAAAAAAGCTAAAGGTTTTGCCTCTAGACAAATTAAAATGGGTTTTAAAGATGGATTTATCAATCCTTTAGAAAACATGAATAAAACATCCCCTTTTGGTTCTCAACGCATATTAAACGGAATTCCCAAAAAGCCTCATTATGGAGTTGATATTGCTGCTAAAATTGGAACAAAAATATATGCACCTGCTGATGGCGTGGTAAGTTTATCAGACGATGATTTATATTTTGAGGGATCTATGGTTTTAATCGACCATGGACAAGGTTTAATATCAATGTACCTTCATACTGAAAAAAATTTAGTTCATGAGGGTGAGGTTGTTAAGCAAGGGCAATTAATAGCAACAGTTGGGTCAAAAGGCCGCTCAACGGGACCACATTTGTGCTGGCGATTAAAGTGGCGTAATCGTAATCTAGATCCTGAGACCTTAACAAGATGGCCCAAAGATGACTAAAGAATACACTAGACCTGAAGATTGCAACACAATGTGTGAAGTTCGATTTGGGGTAGATAAATTGGACAAAAAATTAGTGAAAATCTTAGCTGAGCGCCAACGATATATGACTGCTGCGGCTAGAATTAAAAACAATAGAGACGACGTTAGAGATATACCACGAATTGAGGATGTAATAAACAAAGTACTAACAGAAGCTAAAGTTCAGGGATTGTCATGCGAGATAGCTGAAACAGTTTGGCGCCATTTGATAGAAGTATCAATATTATATGAATTTCAGCAATGGGATGCAATAAACTCTACAAATACCAGCTAATTATTCATAGTGAAAGTTAGGCCAACGTCTGTGAGCCCAAAACCATTGATCGGGATTCTCCCTTATCCTTTCTTCAATAAATTTATTTATTTGAATAACACCATTCTCTACATCTAGAGATTTATTATTAGTTTTAATAAGATGTATGGGTTCATAAAAATTGATAGTGAATTTGGATTTCTTTCTTTGTACTATCACAGGCAAAAGTGGTAAGTTTGTTTTTAAGGCTAGTCTAACAAAACCTTGAGAAGTCATGGCATTCACACCAAAAAATGGAACGCTTATACCTTGATTAAATTTCTGGTCGTTTAGCATTGCGACGCTTTGCTTGTTTTTAAGTGCTTTTAATAAATTTCTAGCACTTGTTTGACCAGATTTTTGTATTAAAAGTCTTGCACCATTCTTTTCTCTTTGTTTCCGAATTCGTGCATCAATATAAGGGTTGTTTAATTTGCGATAAGTTATTTGCACTGGAAGTTTTGTTTCTATTAAAAGGCTTAATATAATTTCCCAATTAGAAAAATGTCCTGATATAAATAATGCGGGAGTGTTTTTAATTGCTTTAGATAAACCGTTAACTAATATATTTTTATTATCTATTATTTTAATTTTGTGGGACACTGGAAACTCTGCAAAAGTTCTTCCTATATTATCCCATTGTTTTGATGCTAAATTGTTTATTTCCTCTCTAGACTTTTCAGGGAAAGCTATCATTAATCCTGTGCGTACAATTTTGTGTTTGTTTGTCATAGGGCCTATTACTTTAAAAATAATTGCACCTAATCCGGATACAAAACTAAATGGTAGTAGACTAAAAAATAGACTTACTACGTCATATATTAATGCTTCAAGTCTCCAGATGATTTTAGTTTTTAATTTCATTATTAATTAGGTAGTTTGACAAAGGGGTGAAGAAGCCGTCTGAGTGTTAATTCATCCTCAAAATGAACCGTAACAGGCCATTTATGAACGCCTTTCCGATAGCCCCTTGGCAGGCGGACGTAATCTTTTTCAGTTGTTATTAATGAGGCTTCATACTCTGAAGCTAGTGTGAATAAATTTTCTATATCTATATCTTTATATTTATAGTGATTTGAATATGAGATAGCCTCAACTATTTCTCCCCCAGATTCGCGTAGACTATCGAAAAATTTATTTGGTCTGCCTATCCCTGCGAATGCATATAATTTTCCTTTAGGTAAAATAGAGGTTGGTTTTAAATAGGCGTGAATCAATATTTTTTCACTCAACTGATTTAATAAAAAATTATCTGGTTGATAGTCTTTATTTGGCTTCATTAATATAACCGCATCACTACGATTGAGGGCTTCGTCTAAATTTTCACGTAATGGCCCAGCTGGAAAAATTTTACCGTTTCCGAAACCAACTTCTGCATCCACAACAAGTAATGATAATGTTTTTTTTAGTAATTGATTTTGATGGCCATCATCCATTACAATAATTGATGCTCCATTACTCACTGCTGCTTTAGCTCCGTCATCTCTTCCTGCAGCAACCCATACTGGAGCATATTTAGCAAGTAATAACGGTTCGTCTCCTACATCATAAGATGTATGATTATCATTTAAGAGAACGGGCCCCTTTTCTTGACCGCCATATCCTCTTGTTAAGCCAACTGCATTTAGCCCTAAACGCCTTAAACTTTTTAATATATAAATAGCAACAGGGGTTTTCCCCGTCCCCCCGAGGGTTGCATTTCCAACACATATTACGGGGATACCTGAGTTATAAGGAATTGAATTATTTATATTTTTTGATACAAATTTACCATACAGCCATCCAATTGGGGATAAAATAGTTCTTATAGCTGGAGCTGAATCTCGTCCACTTTTATGACTCCAGAATTCGGGGGTTTTCATATTTCTGTCTCTGAAATTATTTGTCTTAGTTTATACCATGTTGTGTCTAAAATAGAAGACTGACTATTGGCAAAGTTAAATGCTAAATTTTGCTTATCCTTAAGTTTGTTCGAATCTGAAAGTAATTCACTCACATGTTTTTCAATCTTATCAATTGATGATATATTTGCAGCGGCTTTTAAATTAATCATAGACATATATATATCATGAAAACTGTTAAAATAATTACCCGTTAAAATAGCATTAGAAAAATTAGCGGGTTCAAGTGGATTATGGCCTTTTAGCCCTTTTATTAATGAGCCACATACTAGTGTTATCCCTGATAATGAATATGCTAAACCCATATCACCAATTGTATCAATTAGATAGATATCTGTTTTGTTTGTGATTATTTCTTCACTGGAGTGCTTTGCAACTGTCAAGTTGTCTATTTTTTTAATTACACTTTTAGCTCTTTCGGGGTGTCTTAAAGCCATTATTAACAGTAGACTTGGGAATTTTAATTTTAATTTTTTATGCGCGCTAATAATAAACTTTTCTTCACCTTTGTGAGTGCTCGCCGCACACCAAACAGGACGATCACCTATTTGAATTTTTAGCTTATCATGCCTTATTTTATTTACTTCTAGGTGGGAGGCATTAGACTTTAAGTTTCCTAAATATTGAACCTTATCACCTATTATATCTCTCAAAAATCTATCAGTATTCAGATCTGCAGATATAATAATGTCAAAATAATTAAATATTATTTGCGCTGTATTTTTAATAAGACACCATGACTTAATTGATTTTTGTGAAAAGCGCCCATTTATAAGCGCTATAGGTATATTTTTAGACTTTACTGTTGTCAAAAGGTTCGGCCATATTTCGGATTCAGCAATTATTAACGCACTAGGTTTCCAGTACTCAACAAACAAATTTACCGCTTTAGGTATATCTAAGGGCAAATATTGATGATAAGTGTTAGGAAGACTATTTTTTAATATTAAATCAGCTGAAGTTTTAGTTGCACTAGTGATAAGAATGTAAGCATCCGGGAAGTCATTCCTTATTCTGTCAACTAATGTAAATAATATTTTTACTTCGCCTACGCTTACTCCGTGTAACCAAATTATTGCGTTATTTGGGCGAGCTATAGTTGGGTAGCCGAACCTTTCTTTTGTTCTATGATATTCCTCTTTGCCATTGATTATTCTGTATTTTATCCACATCCATAAAATTGGACTTATTAAAACCATTAAAAATTTATATAAATTAATTAGAAAATTATTTTGCATACTAAGTCTTTTTAACTGGATGGTGTCCATATGAAGAATCTGCAGAGTCAAGCAAGTCGTTCATTTTATTTTCTATTTTTATTTGAATTTCCCCAAGCTCTCTATCAGTAGTTTCTTTTGGAATATAAATTGGATTTGTCCAAATGACTTTACCTTTGTTAAAGGGAAAAGGTAATATAAAACTATCCCATGTTTTAAAAACTTTTCTTTTGTGCACTGAAAATATTACAGGATAGATTGGAACGCCAGTAATTCGTGCGATACGTAGAGCTCCTTTTTTTAAATGCTGCCTTGGACCACTAGGGCCATCAGGTGTTATGACTATACAGCCTGTATTATCCAGAGCTTTGATAATTTCCTGGGTTGCTAATGTTCCCCTTTTTGAAACCTTAATTTTATTATTTTTCTTGTTTGCTTTTATTGAGCCACGAATTGTATTAATTCCTAAAAATCGGCAAGCATTAGTTATAATAGCTCCATCGCGCGATTTCGATATTAGTACAGAAGGGATAAGTCTTTTATCAGTCCAGGCAGCATTCAACATTAAGATACGCGAGTGCCATGTTATTAGGATGAATGCATCATTATTTTTAATAATTTTGCTTAACTCAGCTTCGTTTTCGATGCTCCACTTGGTAGTATGCTTAACTATTGTCATATATATAGCAATTAGTAAGCCTAAAATTAGCTGTATTAATTTAAATTTTATGAAGCGTTTGAACACTTTATTACTCCCTGCTATACACCTCGTAAAAATAAAGGCTTATAGTAAATGTCGCTTAATCTCAATAAAAAGGCTGATAGAAAAAGGGCGTATAAGGACTTAATTTTTTCTGATCATGGATTTTTACGTTACAAGTTTTATAACCACCATGGAATTGGCAAGGAAATGTACCGTGAAAACCAACCATCGCCAAGGCGAATACAAGAGTGGAGAGAACGAGGTATAAAGACAAATATCAATTTAAGAGGAAAAAGTAATAAAGGTTACTACCTTCTAGAAAAGGAGGCATGTGACCAAAACGATATTAATATGATAGACTTTCGGGTTTATAGTCGAGATGTTCACTCTAAAGAAACCATAGTAAATGCTCAAAAATTATTCAGTGAAATAGAGTATCCAGCAATTATGCATTGTAAGTCTGGAGCAGATAGAACTGGTTTTATGGGAGTGCTCTATAAACACTTCCATATGAATGAACCGATTGAAGTCGCGATAAGTCAATTGAGCCTAAAGTATTTGCATATTAAACAAGGTAAAACAGGTATACTTGACTTTTTTTTCTTGGAATATTTATTATATTCCAGCCAAAAGAAAATAAGTTTTTTAAATTGGGTTTTAGATGTTTACGATCCAGTTGAACTTAAATTAAATTTTATGAAACAATGGTCTGGTAACCCAATAACAGAATTGATTTTAAGAAGAGAGTGAAATTTTATTAATTTTGCAATTTTGAGTAAACCCCAGATCTTTTTTTTATGAGATCTTTATGTCTCCCTGTTTCAACAATGTTTCCATTATCCAGCACATATATTCTATCAGCATTTTTCACGGTGTTCGGTCTATGAGAAATTATTATAGTTGTTTTATTTATTATAAAGTCTTTGAGGGACTTTTTAATCGTACCTTCACTAAATGAATCTATTGCTGAAGTGGCCTCATCCATCAATAAAATTGGTGCATCTCTTAAAAGTGCTCTAGCAATTGATAATCGTTGTTTTTGTCCACCAGAAAGGCCATGTCCATTTTCACCAAGTAAAGTTTCGTATCCAAATGGTAATTCTGAAATAAATTTATGTGCATCTGCTTGCTTGGCTGCATGTATTATATCATCCATATTAGCGCTGTCATTCCCATAGCTTAAATTATCAGCTACAGTAGTATTGAATAATATTATTTCTTGAGAAACCAACGCTATATTATTTCTCAAATTTTTTATTTTTATATTTTTTATGTCATGTCCATCTATGTAAACGGAACCAGATTGCACATCATACAATCTAGGTATTAAATTCATAATTGTGGACTTACCACTTCCCGAATAGCCTACTATCGCGACTGTTTCGCCAGGTCGAGCAATTAATGTAACTCCTTTTAAGGCTAGATTTCCATCTGGATATTTAAAGTAAACATTATCAAAACTGATCTCTCCGTTTAGCTTAATAAGCCCTTGGGAGTCAGGTGTGTCTTCTATATTTGCTTCTTCATCAATCACAGTGAATATTCTAGTCAATGCAGCAAGTCCCTCTTGAGCTACATTATTAAGTGTCCCTAGCGCTCGCAATTTAGGTGAGAGTATCAACAAGCCGGTTAAAACAGCTGCTATTGAGCCAGCGCTAGCCGTCTCATTTGATATTTGGTAAACCCCAAAGATAACTACCCCAGCTATGGCTAATCCCCCTAGTACCTCTAGTATTGGATCAACTCGTGCTTGTTCGGTAACTAATTTCATTTGAAGACGTTCTCGTGCATCAAAATTTTTACTTAACCTTCTATTTTCTAATATTTCTAAGTTATAGGTTTTTACAATCCGCATATTATTAAAACTTTCCTTTAAATTAGAAGTTATTTTTCCAATTTGATCTTGGACATTTTTAGCATCTCCCCGCATACGCTTAGATATTGATAAGATGGGCCAGTAAGCAATAATGAAGACAGTCATTATCAATGATAATTGCCAATTTTGATATAACATGGCTGCAATTGTAAGGGCAATTGTAAGAAAAGCAGCTATAAGGTTCGTCATTGTGCGGATTAAGGCGTTAGATACCACTGTTATATCATTAGTGAATTTAGAAATTATATCTCCAGATTTTTTTTGTTTAAAGGAACCAAAATCACTATTGTAGGTTGATTTTAACATTTGTTTTTGCATCTTCGTAACTGCTTTTAGAGCAATCGAATTATTTAAGATTCTTTGTAAATAATTAGATAAACCCGATGTTGCAGTAATAAAAATTAATAAAGGCAATACTGAAAAAGCATAAGATTGTGCTTGTTTAATTGTATTATTTTTTTTTGTTAGGTTATTAGCTTCATCAATTACAAAGCTAACTATAAAAGTGTAGGCAGCTGTAGTTGCTGCCAATAATGCCATAAATATAAGGGCAAGTAAGAGCCTTCTTTTTTGAGGCCATATATAGTTTGTCCATAATCTGCTAATTAAATGATAATCATCTTTATTTGAAGTGAGTTTAACCAATTATGCCATCTTTATTAGGGTCAATTAATTCGTGTGCATGTAATATAAAATAACGCATATGCGCATTATCAACAGTTCTTTGGGCTGCAGATTTCCAAGCGGTATGGGCTGACTTAAAATTTGGGAAAGCACCAATATAATCTAGTTTATTAAGGTCTTTGAATTCTGACTTATTAGGATCCAAGAGCTCCCCCCCTATAACAATGTGAAGTAGTTGCACATTTTTTCTATCCTCTGATTTAGTCGCCATAAATCCAAATTCCTTTAGCTTATCGGTTGATGTATTATATCTCTTAATCACTGGGTAAATTAGATCTAATAACAAACTATGGAGATTTTTTCCAGCACAAATAATGCCTGAACCCTTCGTATTAGTATTAGCATATGAAGGTATTTTTCCATTAATATTTGAGATGTATGCTCCAGCTTCAGTTGCTATTAATTGAGCAGCTGCAATATCCCAATCCGATTTTGGGGTAAATGCAACAGTTGCATCTGCTTTACCGCATGCTACCAATGCAATTCTATAAGCCATTGAATTTACGTTGAAACAATTCATATGCGGCCATTTAAGTTGTTTGAATTTACGGCTATAGCCTATCATTTTTATATCTTTTACCGACTTTTTGTCGTTAACTTTAATATTACTATTATTCAATTTTGACCCACCACCTAAAGTGGCTTCAAACATTTCATTCTTAATGGGATTGTATACGACAGCTGCTACTGGGTAATTACTTTCGATAACCGCAACGGAAACTACGAAATCTATTGTTCCATCTATAAATGCTTTTGTGCCGTCTATTGGGTCAACAACAAATGTTCTATTTGCTTTAAGTCTGGAGCTATCATCTTTAGTTTCCTCTGATAGCCAACCATAATTAGGTCGACTTTCTTTTAAATATTTAGAAAGGTAATTATTTACTTCTATATCTGCACTAGTAACTAGGTGACCACCACCTTTATCCCATATTTGAAGTTCATCTTTTAAAAAAGCTACTTTTGCGATTTGACCTGCTTTATATACTACTTTTTTTATAAGGGCTAAGTCATCAACATAACTGATGACCATTTCTCTAGAGACCTGCAACGGTCAAGCCCTGCGCTAAAAGAGTAGGCGAAACTATTGCACTATTAAATTCTAGATCATTTGCAGCCGTTAAAGATTTATATATTTCTGATAAGTTTCCTGCGACAGTCACTTCGCTTACAGGGTGTGCTTTTTGCCCATTTTCAATTTTAAATCCAGAAACACCAACTGAGTAATCACCTGTGTTTCCATTGAGTGATGGACCAAACATTTCAGTTATAAGCAAACCATTAGTGATTTGTTTTATTATTTCCTCAGGAGAGGAGGATCCATTTGCAATGTATGCATTTGTAGAAGAAACTCCTGGAGGTGAACTTATGTTTCTACTCGCATGACCTGTTGTTTCTTGATTTAACTGTCTCGCTGAGGATGAGTTCAACAACCATGTTTGTAGCACACCATTTTTAATCAAACTTCGTTTAATCGGTATTATTCCTTCTCCATCATAAAGGCGGGAACCGTGTCCTCTAATTATCTGAGGGTCATCGATAATTTGAATTTTATCATCAAATATCTGTAAGCCTAATTTGTCCTTTAGAAATGAAACACCTCTGGCTACAGATGGACCAGAAATTGCCCCTAAAAGTGCTGAAAGGAGTGCATTAGAAATTCTTTTATCAAAAATTATTGGCATTGCCCCCGATTTTATTTGTTTTGAACCAATCCTAGCTATAGCTCTTGAACCAGCAAGCTGCCCAACATCTTTAGTAGACCTCAAGTCTTCCAACCACCTTGCGGAATGATAGTCGTAATCTCTTTCCATTGACCCGTTAAGTTCAGCTATAGCTGATACAGAAATTGAGTGTCGAGAAGACATCCACTCATAAGAAAAGCCACTACTCGTCTGAAAAAAAATTTCCGAATGGGCATGACTAGCATTTGCGCCTTCTGCCTGAAGTATGCCTTTAACATTTAATGCTGATGCCTCAACTTCTAAAGCTCTTTCTTTCAGTTCTTTGGGGGTTATGGATGTGCTGTCATATAGCTGTAAATCTGGATTATGCTTTTTGAGTTTGCTGGTTTCGACTAGTCCACAATAGGGATCCTCAGGAGCTAATTTAGCCATAGCTACAGCCCTTTCTGCCATTTTTTCAAGTGAAGCGTGGGATGTATCAGATGTTGAAACGCAAGACTGGCGTTTACCTACCATAACGCGCAGGCCTACATCGCAGCCTTCATTATTATCTATATCTTCCAGTTCTCCATTGCGAACTACTACTCCCATGGACCTACCATAAGTTCCAACGGCATCAGCAGATGTTGCCCCGAAGTGTTTAGCTTTTAATAGTAGTTTCTGAACAACATTATCAATTTCGGATCTGTTTGGGGAGTTTTCAAGGCTCATAGATAAATTTTCTTTTTTTAATGCTAATGTCTTATTTGGTTGCTGATTTATTAATGAAGATAATAAAATGAATGATCAAACAAATTTGATAAAATTATTTCTCTGACAGAAATCGTACATTTTCAGGGGCAGTTTGCAAAAACTTCATTACAACTGAAATTTCTTCTTCTGATAAACCTTTCATCATGCGATCATTAAAATTACGAAAGTTGTTCATAATTTTCTCCCTTTCACTCCAGCCTTTTTCTGTTAATGCAACTGCTTTGGAACGTCTATCCGAAAACAAAGTTATACGTGCAAGTAAAAGCTTTGCTTCCATACGTTCAACTAAGCCTGTAATTGAGGCATTATTTCTACCGATAGCACTTGCTAAGTCAGTGAGTCTACATCTGTCGTGATAACCCAAATAAATAAGCACAGCTGCTTGTGAAGTTCCTATTTCAGATGTTTTTTGTAGATAATTTTGAGCTTCTTTTGTAATTAATGAGTGTGCTCTGTCGAAAATAAAGTAAAGTCTTCGGTCTATAGGTCTAGCGATTGCCATAATGATTCCAGTTAATAATTGTGTACCACAATATGCTGAAAAATATAAATTACAAAAGAAAAAGCCGCCTCACAATATGAAGCGACTTAATTTTGAAGTTTGGGCTTTACTAGGTTCAATACTTAGCTTCAAGAAATAATCTCTACCCAGTTTCGCTTTTACGAAAGTGCTAATTTAATAGCTTAGGGCAAACCCCCCAAAATAGATAAACAAAATCGACCTCCTTTCACAAACGCGGCCTCGGAATGAGACGGCTCTTAATTAAGATGTAATTTTTTTTAATAAAAATACAAGGCTAAATTTATCTTATCTTTACTATGTGAAGATACTATTAATCTACAACTATAAGGGAACAAATTTAAGAGCTACTCCATTGTTGCAATATCTAAGGCCGGTTGGATTTGGACCATCCTTGAATACGTGGCCTTGATGACCCTTGCAACAGTTGCAGTGATATTCAGTTCGGGTCATAAAGAGCTTCTTGTCAGTTTTAGTACCAATATTCTCATGGATGACATCATAGAAACTTGGCCAGCCAGTTCCAGATTCATACTTATGCTCAGATTTAAATAGCGGTTGATTGCATCCAGCACAATTATACTGACCGCTCCTTTTTTCCCAGTTGAGTTCAGAAGTTCCAGGTCTTTCAGTACCTTCTTTCCGTAAAACTGCGTATTCTAGAGATGTTAATCTGCTCTTCCATTCAGATTCTGGTATATTTATACATTTCGTATCATCCATCTTTGCATTCCCATATAATTCTGTGGAGTTAGTCTTCTTACACGACAATAATAAAACAGCAATTAACTGCATTGATATGCTTCGTCTAGATGCTGTATATTCAAATTTTTTTTTGATTATTTCCATATTTACATTACGTTTTGTAGCAATAAAAAGTTCTATAAATTAATTAATATGGGCAGAAAATAAACCCATCAAAAACCATGAAAGTATTAACAAAAACCCTGAAAACTTATTAGATTTGAAGATAAATAATGACTTTTCTTTATCTGCAGGTTTGAAAGCAAAAACCTGGTAACCTAGGTGAAATGCAAATGGGAATATTCCAGCTAAAATAATGCATATTTCATATACATTTATTTGGTCGGCCTGAAAGAGTTTAGACAAAAAAATTAAAAATATTGATATGAGGTAACTAGTGCCAATCCCAGTTTTAACTCTTTTACCAAACTTCCTAGCGGTACTTTTGATTCCAACCTTAATATCATCCTCAAGATCTTGACAAGCGTAAATGGTATCATAACCTAACGTCCAAAAAACAAGAGCGAGATAAAATAAAATTACTGACAAATTAAGAGTGAGAGTCTTAGCAGAATAAGCAACTAAAACAGCCCAATTAAAGGTTAAACCCAACCAAATTTGCGGCCACCATGTGATGCGTTTCATAAATGGATATGCCATGACTAGAGGGATAGAGAATAGAGAAATAACTTTTGATATATTTGGTAATATTGCCCAACATAATAAACCGATGATGCATTGTAGTATTACCCATATCCAGGCTTGTTTATTCGAAACAGTACCAGATGGTAAAGGTCTTAAAGCAGTCCTATCTACTTGAATGTCGAGATTCTGATCTATTATATCGTTATAGGTACATCCAGCACCGCGCATCGCCACTGCACCTACTAGAATAAGAATTGCCCATTTTATATCCGATAGGTGTATTCCGTGCTGGTATGTGGAAAATGCTAACGCCATCCAGCCCGGTAGAGTTAGAAGCCAGTACCCTATAGGCCGGTCTAATCTAGAAAGTTGAAGGTAAGGTCTAATATTAGCAGGGGTATTATTAACCCAATGTGTTGAATTTGAATCTTTCAATGTTGTATTCATAAGAGAGTACTATATTAAAAATTATGTTTTTCTATTTATATTTTTAATATAAACCCCATACGTTGGAATGAAATATATGCAAACCAGAATGTATATTAACTGTAAACTTGAAAAGGGTGCAATAATACGTCTTAACAAGGATCAATTTAATTACCTAAGTAATGTTCTCCGAAAACATAATGATGATAAAGTATTAGTATTTAATGGTATATCAGGAGAATGGAAGGCATCTATTAACTACAGCGGAAAAAAATCCATTGATTTATTAATTGAGGAGAAAATATTAGAACAAGTTATTGTGCCTGATGTAATGCTCTGTTTTTCAAACATTCGTAAAAACCGAGTGTCTTTTATAATTGAAAAGGGAACTGAGCTAGGTGTAAAAACCTTTCAGCCGATTATTTCTAAACATACGCAGAGTGCATCTTTCAATATTTTAAGGGCAAAATATCAATCAATACAAGCAGCTGAACAAACTCAAAGACTTGACATCCCAGAAATTATGCAGCCAAAAAGTTTGTTGGAACTATTAGGAGATTGGGATAATAATAGAGTACTTCTTTTTGCAGACGAAAAAAAAGCTGTGATATCACCGGTTGATGTTATAGCAAATATAAGTTCTCCTGTTGGAATTTTAATAGGACCTGAGGGTGGATTTTCCAGTGAGGAAAGAAATTATTTAATGAGTAAAAATTTTACTAGGCCTATTTCCCTTGGGCCAAGAGTCTTACGTTCAGATACTGCCTCTTTGAGCCTTTTAACTCTTTATCAAGCGATAAGCGGTGATTGGAATTAGAGCTTTTTCATAATCATTCTTGCTTATTAATTTATTGATACTTTTGATGTCATTACATATAAAACTTTGAATAAAGGAGACATAAAAATGCATTTCAAATTCTTTTTTGTGCTCTTGGTCCTTTTGGTAATTTATATACTGATAGCATTTTATAATGTCATACAATAGAATATTCGACATGGTTGTCATCGGAGCCGGTTTATCAGGAGTAGGGGCGGCTTGTCGTTACAACATTAAGTTTCCAAATGATAATATCCTTATACTTGAGTCACGTGCCAGCATTGGAGGCACGTGGGACTTGTTCAAATACCCAGGGATCAGATCTGACTCTGATATGTTAACACTTGGTTATGATTTTCGTCCTTGGACAGGTAATAAGACCTTAGCAGATGGTAAAAGCATTAGAGATTATATTCATTCTGTTGCCAAAGAGTATGATATAATGCAATTTATAAAATATAAGTCAGAGGTTACCTCTGTCAATTATTCGACTAAAGAATGCTTGTGGCATATTACTCTAAAAAATTTGAAAACAGGATTGAATGAATTTGTTAAAACTAAATTTATAGTGTCATCAACAGGTTATTATAGATATGATAAAGGCCATACTCCTGCATTTTCAGGACAATCAAAGTTTTTAGGAAAGTTTATTCATCCTCAAAATTGGCCTGAGGATTTAGATTATAAAAATAAAAACATAATTGTCATTGGCTCAGGCGCAACAGCATTCACTCTAGTTCCTGAATTATCCAAAAAGGCCAAGCATGTTACAATGCTTCAAAGATCTCCAAGTTATGTCGCCTCTATTCCCTCAGTTGATAGAATTGGTATTATTGTAAGCTCTATTATGCCAAAGAATTTAGCGTTTAAGGTAAACCGCTTTAAAAACATATTTCTTGCAAGGTACCTCTACTTTAAGGCTCGTAAAAATCCCGAAAAATCTCGAAATTGGTTTCGTAAAAAAGTAATTAAAGAACTAGGTACTAATTACCCTGCCGACTTGCACTTTAATCCAAAATATGACCCTTGGGATCAAAGAGTTTGTATGGTGCCAGATGGAGACATATTTTCTGCTATAAGGGATGGTAAGGCAAGTATAGTCACTGATGAAATAGACCAATTCGATGCGAGTGGTATATCATTGAAGTCGGGTGAACACCTTGATGCTGATATTATTGTATCGGCTACAGGCCTAGAAGTTTTGATTAATGGGGGTTGTGAAATTTACATTGATAGGAAAAAACAAGAACTTGCAGATTGTTTCGGTTATAAAGGTACAATGTATTCTGGGATTCCAAATTATTTTTCAATATTTGGTTATACTAACGCATCATGGACGTTGAGGGTTAATCTTATATCTGAATTTGTTTTAAGAGTTATCGAGTATGTGAAAATAAATGAGTATAAAAAAGTGGTTCCTATAGTGAAAGTAAGAATGCAAAAATACCCATGGATTAACTTTCAAGCAGGATATTTTCTTCGTGTCATGGATAAACTACCTAATCAAGGTGACAGACATCCTTGGCTTAACTTGCAAGATTATAAGATTGATAAAAAATTGCTTACACAAGACCCAATAGACGATGGCGATTTAATATTCTCTGATTGAAACATTATTTGATTAATAATTAAAGTATTTTTTTAGTATGGAATTTTTGTTGTTAACTCCTTACTTAACTCTTTTTAATTACTTATTACCTTGCTCACGTGTGAGTAGAATACTAAACAATTTTATGATCAGAAAAAAAAGTATAATTGAAAATAAATCTCAGATGATTGATCATCTTGCTTCTGGTTGCAAGCCATTGTCTGAATGGCGTATAGGCACAGAGCATGAGAAAATAGGTTTCTACACAAGCACGCTCAAACCACTAGAGTATCGAGGGGGCATTGAACCCATTTTGAATAAACTCCAACGGTTTAATTGGGAGCCTGTTTTTGAAGATGGAAACATTATTGCATTAAAAAGAAATGGTGCATCTATATCCCTCGAGCCAGGTGGACAATTAGAGCTATCAGGTGCTCCTCTTGAAAATGTTCATCAAACTTGTTCTGAAGTGTCTAGGCATTTAAAAGAGGTTAAAGAAGTTGCAGACGAAATTGATATAGGTTTTATTTCATTAGGCTTTAGACCAGATACACGTCTTGAGGATGTGCCTATTATGCCTAAAGGTCGATATAAAATTATGCGTGAGTACATGCAAAAAGTTGGCACTTTAGGGCGAGAAATGATGTTTAGGACGTGTACTGTTCAAACGAACTTAGATTTTTCTTCTGAATTAGATATGGTTAAAAAATTTAGGGTTAGCCTTGCCCTCCAACCTTTTGCAACAGCCTTATTTGCTAATTCACCATTCACTAATGGAAAATTAAATGGTTATAAGTCATATCGTTCACATGTATGGCTTGATACTGATAATGATCGAACTGGTATGTTGCCATTTGTCTTTGAAGAAGGATTTGGTTTTGAACAATATGTTGATTATGTTCTTGATGTTCCAATGTATTTTATTAATAGAGATGACAGCTATATAGATGTTTCTGGATGTTCTTTCAAAGACTTCATAAGGGGGAATTTAAAAGAGCTTCCACTAGAGAAGCCTTCTTTATCTGATTTTGATGATCATTTATCGACAATTTTTCCAGAAGTACGACTGAAGACTTTTTTGGAAATGCGAGGTAGCGATACTGGTCCCTGGAATGAACTCTGTGCCATGCCTGCTTTTTGGGTGGGTTTATTATATGATGAAAACTCTTTAAATTCTGCTTGGGATTTAGTCAAAGATTGGACTACACAAGAGAGAGATCAACTAAGACGTGAGGTCCCAATTTCTGGTTTGCAGACTCAATTTAGAGGCAAGCCAATTATTGGTATCGTTAATGAGTGTTTAAATATATCTAGATTTGGCCTTAATGCCAGATCAAGAACTAATGGTCATGGAGATAATGAAAGTATATTTCTTCAAGAACTTTATGAGTTTACTAAAACTGGCAAGACCAATGCGGATAAATTAATTCATAAGTATAACAATGATTGGGATAAGGATGTTATGAATGTCTATAACGAGTGTCGTTATTAAATAAATTAATTTTTAAAGATTTTAATTGTTTAATTAATACAACTTGTTGTAACCAAATATTTTTGTTACTGACTATCAGTTACTTTGAATTGTAACCTTTTTAGGGGAAAAGAATGTTTTACATAATACTTAGTGCAATAGCTGTTATCGGGGTTGCAATGTGCCTTTTTCAGATGAGAAGTCATCCTAAAGGGCTTTATATTCTCTTCTTTGCTGAAATGTGGGAGAGATTTTCATATTATGGCATGCGAGCGCTTTTGATATTATACTTAACAAAGCACTTTTTATTTACAGATGGCCAAGCTTATGGAATTTATGGTGCTTATACTACATTGGTATATGTAACACCCGTAATAGGCGGTGTTTTGGCTGATAAGTATTTGGGTCAAAGGAAAGCAGTTTTGTTTGGAGCAATACTACTCGTTTTGGGTCATTTAGGTATGGCAGTAGAGGGTGAGCCTGTTAAAGTTGCTAGTGAGCGTAGTGACTCTATCATGAATGTATTTTATCTTTCTCTTGCCCTCATTATTGCTGGGGTAGGCTTTTTAAAAGCAAATATATCAGCCATTGTTGGTGCTCTATATGAAAAAACAGATGAACGCCGTGACGGTGCATTCACAATCTTCTATGTTGGTATAAACCTTGGTGCATTTGGGGGTGCATTAATAGCCGGCTATTTGGGCGAAACATATGGATGGAAATATGGTTTCGGACTCGCTGGTTTAGGAATGCTCTTAGGTTTGATTGCATTTGCTTGGGGCAAGCCACTTTTAGAGGGTGCTGGTGAACCACCTAATCCTTCAGCACTTGCAGTTAAAAGATTTATGGGACTATCAACGGAATGGCTTATTTATATTTTAACTTTTGTTGGTGTTGGCGTTCTTTGGTTCTTAATTAGAGATGAGGGGGCTGTAAAGTTGGTTCTTTATTCGACCTTCGCTATAGTATACCTATATATAATAATTTCTTCAGTATTAACATTACCCCCTCATCCTAGGAATAGAATATTCGCTGCCTTAATATTGATTTCAGTACAAGTTCTTTTTTGGGCATTATTTGAACAGGCAGGGTCATCACTTTCATTATTTACCGACCGTTCTGTTGACAGAACAATTTTTGGTCAAGAGATTAAAACTTCTGTTTTTCAGTCTCTAAATGCTATGTACATAGTTCTTCTAGGTCCTTTATTTGCTGCTCTTTGGGTTTGGCTTGGAAAAAGAAATTTAGACCCGTCAGCTCCAGCTAAATTTGGTTTGGGAATAATTCAGCTTGGTTTAGGGTTTCTCGTTCTAGTTTGGGGAGCGAATGCTGCTGGTTCTGAAATGACGCCAGTAATCTTCATTTTCTTAATTTATCTTTTGCATACAACAGGAGAGTTGTGTTTATCGCCAGTAGGCTTGTCTGCAATGACAAGGCTATCTGTTCCTAAAATGGTGGGTTTAATAATGGGAGCGTGGTTCTTAGCTTCTGGATTTGGCAATTTTGCCGCTGCCCAAATTGCTAAATTGACGACTGCTGATGGCGGTGGTGCAGATCAAGTAGTTCTAGTTTATTCAAGTGTTGGAAAACTTGCTGTAGGTGTTGGTGTTGCACTTATTTTAATTTCTCCATTGATAAAGAAAATGATGCATCTTGATACAATCAGTTCAGATGATGCATGATTTTTCTAAAGGTAATTTGCATAAGATTTATCTAAAAAATTGATCTGCGTAGTTTTATTACGCAGATCAAATGATAAATTCTCTCATAAGATCATTCAAATAGTTTTGAAACAGACTCATCATTAGCGATACGTCGTATAGCTTCTCCTAAAAGCGTAGCTATTGAAACTTCTCTAATTTTTCTGCAATCTTTTACCTTTTGAGGTTGGGCAATAGAGTCTGTTATTACCAATTCTGTTAGCTCAGATTTGTTTATTCTTTCAACAGCGGGGTCGCTTAGTACACCATGAGTAATATATGCTGATACTGAATTTGCACCATGGTCTTTTAGTGCTTTAGCTGCATTACAAAGGGTACCACCAGAGTCAATTATATCATCGTATAATATGCATGTTCTGCCTGCTACATCACCTATAATATTCATAACTTCAGACTCGCCAGCCTTTGGTCTTCTTTTATCTACTATTGCTATGTCAGCATCAAATTGTTTTGCTATGGACCTTGTTCTAACAACACCGCCGGTATCTGGAGAAACAAATAATAAATTCTTTCGATCAGTCTTAGAGAATTTATCCCTGATATCACTTACAAAAACTGGTTGACCAAACAAATTATCAGTTGGGATGTCAAAAAACCCTTGTATCTGTCCTGCATGAAGATCGGCTGTCAAAACTCTGTGAGCCCCAGCTTTTGATATTAAATTAGCTACTAGTTTTGCAGATATGGGGGTTCTTCCCCCAGTTTTTCTATCTTGCCGCGCATAACCATAATAAGGAATAACAGCGGTTATTCTTTTGGCTGAAGCACGTACTAACGCATCAATGAGAATTAAGAGTTCCATTAGGTGGTCATTAGCGGGAGCAGAGGTTGGTTGTATCAGAAATATATCTTCCCCTCTCACATTTTCGTTGATTTTTGCAAAAATCTCTTGATCTCTAAATCTTTCGATATCTATTTGAGTTAGCGGAACATCAAGTACTTCTGCTATGTTTGACGCTAAGGGTTCATTTGCAGTACCACTAATGAGCTTCATAGTATTTAACTTTCTTTTTTAACTAGTGTTATCACTTAAGGTGCAAAATTAGGAAAGTAAATCATGCGTTAAGCATAATGGTAGAAATATTTCTTCCATAGTCTCTAATTCCATTGTGCGTGTTAAATCTGTAACTAAAATATAGATCTGATAATTCATAAGTGCAATCAGGAATAAGGTCTATTTGATTTAAATTTTCTGAATGAAGTTTTTCAAGTATGTACTTTTTTAAATTAAAATAAATTTCACCATTTTCTTGTATTACGAAAAATTTACAATTTGATTTATTCTCGTCAACGAATGCATTGTAAAACTCAATGCCAACCTCGTAATTATCTATACCAATGCATGGTCCAAGAACTGCATTAATATTTTTTTTATTAGCCCCTAATTTTTCCATAGCGTCAATAGTATTCGCTATTACCCCTAAAAGTGCACCTCGCCAACCAGCGTGGCAACAGCCAATAATACTTGCATCACGATCGCTGAACAGAATAGGTCCACAATCTGCCGACATAATCGATATAGCTAAATTTGGAGTCTTTGTTACAATTCCATCAGCACTAAAGTTTTGATTAGTTTTTTCTTTACTCGCGGTAACTACTTTGGCGCTGTGAATTTGGTTGAGACTTACAAGGTTTATAGACTTTTTGCTTAAACTAGACGACACTATCTGCCTATTTTTTATTACGTTTGAATTTTTATCATTGGATCCCAATCCTGTATTTAAACTTTCGTAGTGATTTTTGGATACACCACCAACCCGACCAAAAAAACCATGGGATATATTTACATGATCAAGTAGTTTATGAGTTTTGAATGGTGCTGTCATTTTAAACTTTCAAAACCTAAAGGTAAACCAAGCCCTTCTGATTGAATGCATATTACTTTGAATAATGCTCCCATTTCATCACGTGATATTAGTTTATTGAGCTGATGTTGAATATTATTCCTTGATTCTGGTTTTGCCTTCATAAGGTTTTTTGCGCGAACTTTAATGCCCATGTTACATAAAAATTCACCCTGAGTTATTACTGAAGTCACAGACAAATTATTGTTTATTGATAGGTTAGCTAAATGTTCAAAGTTAACTCTAGCAGTTAAATCGGCGTTTCCTAAATCAGAGAAAACATTTACTTTTCTATGTTCTTTCAACGATTGTAACGTATCTCCAAAATCTGTAGTTGCTGGACCATAATCTACAAACAAAGCTCTAGTATCGTTGTTTAATGATACTTTTTTTAATTCATCTATTATTTGAGAAAAAGCAGGGCAAAATTCTAGTAGGTCATTTTGAGTTGCCGTATTATGGGAAGTTGGCAATATTTTTTTTTGCCACTCAGGTAATTCAAAAGGTGATATTCCAAACTCCAATTTATTATTTTTTACAGTTACTAATCTCTCTCTCCATCCTTTTAAACCTAAGTTTTCGTCTGTTTGTATAAATTGTCTTATTGGCAGGCAATCTAAAAACTCATTACCTAATATAATATTAGGCATCTGGGGTATTTCTTCTAAGTTTGATGCCCAATTAACAGGGCAGGGGGCTTTTGATAAGGTTTCAGCCTGAATGGCTTCCAATACTGGAGACGCCTCTATAAATGTAATGTTTATCGACTCTAAAAAACCTTTATCAAGTTTTGCAACTCTAACTATGTCTTGCATCATTATGCCACGACCAGGGCCATATTCAATTAAGTTAATTTTTTTTGGCTGTCCCATGTCATGCCAAGTTTGCATACACCATAGACCTATTAATTCTCCAAACATTTGACTTATTTCTGGTGAAGTTATGAAGTCCCCATCCTTACCAAATGGATCTCGAGTTGGGTAATACCCATTAGTTGGGTCTAATAAACATATCGTCATGAACTCGGCTATCGTTATTGGTCCGGTTTCTCGTATCTTTTTATGGATTTGCTCTGTAAAATTATTGAGCATTTTATGCGTGTCTGGAGGTTGCTTTAACGATAATTAATGCGCCAATTATAATCATTGGTATCGAGTAGGTCATACCCCTAGTAAAGATGCCAAACTGATTTATATTGTCTGGCTCTCTAAAGAATTCCACTGAGAATCTGAAACAGCCATATAAAAAAATAAAAAAACCAGTACACAGACCTGGTATCATTAAGGCTTTAAACTTGAACATAATATATCTTAAGAATATGAAAATAACTAGACCTTCTAAAAAAGCTTCATATATTTGGCTTGGATGCCTCGGAAGTAAATTTGGGTCAGTAGAAAATATTATAGCCCAAGGCACGTCAGTTACTCGTCCATAAAGCTCCTGATTGAGAAAATTACCTAAAATTCTAACTGCAAATAATCCTAATGGAGCGCCAATTGCTATTAGATCGCTCAGACGCCATAGATTGCATTTGTTTTTTAACTTTGAATAGTAAACAGCGAGGCAAACCCCAAGAAATCCACCATGAAAACTCATACCACCTTGCCAAACTTTAAATATATCTAATGGCGACATCCAAATAGTTGATGTATCATAAAGTACAATATACCCAACTCTTCCTCCAATAATTATTCCTAAAAGAGAATAAAACATAAGGTCTTGTAAGATAACTTTATTGGGAATTTTATCTGCATGGACCTTAGTTTTATTATTAAACCAGAAGTGTGGATTTTGAATAACAGAAATAGAATAGTAGTAACCACTATATATCGCAATTATATATGATACTCCGTACCATTTAACTGACAAAGGGCCTATATTGAATATTTCACTACTGAGCCATTTTGGAAAGTTTGTTGCGCTAATTATATTTATAATAAAATCAAACATTTTATAATTACTTTAACCATAGAAAAAAAACTAGAAAATCATCATGTATAGGTATAAGCTAACATAGTAGATTTAAATGTCTAATAAAGAGTATATAATGAAAAATAAATCTAACCCAATTAATGGTTTCTCAAACCTCGTTACAAATGCTTTTGGAGCAGTTAAGGGCTTGGAAGATGAGGTTAAGTCCTTGGGAAGGTCTAAAACTGAAAGCTTAATAGCTGAATTAGACTTAGTTGGAAGGGAAGAGTTTGAGATACTTAAAACACAGCTTTTCCAGTCTAATGAAGAGATTAAAAAACTAACTAGAGAATTAAAAAAGTTAAAGGCTTTATCAAAAAAATAGCAATTATTGGCCAATATTATTTAGAAAAAATTTGTAGTATTCGCTGACTTCTTCGGGAGCTTCAATCTGTGGGTAATGGCCTATATTTTTTAACTCTTTGAGCCAAGTTATATCTCCAATTAGCTGTTTATATCTTTCTATCATATGAGAACCTGAAACAGGGTCTATAGAACCGTTAATTAAAGCAATTGGAATTTTTGATGTTTTAAGTGCAAATATCCATCTCTCTCTATTTTCTTTTCTATCTGACATGTAGCTAATTAAGTTATGAAAAATATGCCGTCCTTTATTATAGTTTATCAGAAACCAAAAGTTATCTAATTCTGATTTTGAGGGTTTAGTTGTTGGTCCAAATACTCTGATCATAGAATTGTTAAATTGTTTTTGAGTGGCTAGTTTATTTACAAGCCACCCTAGTTTACTCAATAGAATTTTCTGAATTAATAATGCTTTGTGGGTCTCAGGAAATAATCCTCCGTTCAAGAAGCAAACCGACTCACACCTTGCGCTTGTTTTTCTATTTTTACGTGAAAGTATTTCTTGTGTTACAGTATCTCCATAATCATGAGCTAATATATGATAACTAATGAGTTTTTTATCACTTATTATTTTTTCAATTATATCTGCTTGCTCTGAGATCGAGTATTTGTGGGGATTGGGTTTATCTGAAAATCCGAATCCAAGCATATCAACTGCTATTAATCTGTAGTCCTTTTCAAGCAAAGCCCATATATCTTTCCAATCCCAACTGGACGTTGGAAATCCATGTATTAAAATAATAGTTTCTTTCTCTTCGACTCCTGTATCACAAACAAAGATGTTGTAATCATTTATTGAGATTAGGTTTCCTAATTCTTTCCAGTCATGTATTGAGATCATACTTAAAGCTCGAATAAATTTTTCTGTATCGCCTTGACGTTCATTTTTATAGGACCATTATATACATTGGCAGGAGATATTATGCTCATTGATTGTGATTTGTATATAAAAAATGGACTTATGTTTGATGGTAGCGGGGAGTACCCTGTTATTAATGACATAGCGATATCTAAAGGCTTGGTGGTTGCAGTAGGTAAAAATTTAAAAGTAGCAAAGAGTGTAGATACTATTGATGCAAGTAACGAATGGGTAATGCCCGGATTGCTCGATATTCATACTCATTATGATTTAGAAATTGAAGTTTCACCTGGTTTAAAAGAGTCAATAAGACATGGCACAACAACGGTTGTTATGTCTAATTGTTCGCTCGGGTTAGCATTTGGCTCACAGAGAAAAGATAACGAAGATCCCATTGTATCATGTTTTGCCAGAGTAGAAAATATACCAAAACATGTACTTAAAAAAGTTGCTGATAAAGTTTATTGGAATTCATCATCTGAGTATATTCAACATTTAAATAAATTAAAATTAGGACCTAATGTTGTTCCGATGATACCTCATTCAATGCTTAGGATTGAGGCTATGGGACTCAAGGATAGCGTTAGTCGCAATCCAACCTCAAAAGAGCTAAGCAAAATGAAATTGCTTCTTAAGCAAGGACTAGATGAAGGTTATGTCGGTTTTTCAACTGATTCACTACCTTTCCATTTTTTAGCTAATGACCCGAATAGGAAAAAACAAATTCCAACTCAGTTTGCACCATTTTCTGAGTTAAAATCTTTAACCTCTATAGTCCGAGATTATGATCGCGTATGGCAGGCTACTCCCCCTAAGGACAGTCCTTTTAAAGTGGTGAGAACATTTTTGTTAACAAGTGGACGGTTATACAAAAAACCCTTAAAAACAACGGTGGTAGCGGCGTTGGATATAAAAAGTAATGGTTCTATTATTAAACTAGCAAGAACTTTAGCACGTGTTCTGAACTCTAAGTTGATTGGAGGGAAGTTTTATATGCAAGCTTTAGGTGCCCCTTTTAAAATTTGGTCTGATGGTTTGTTTAATCCTCTATCAGAAGAAATAGACGAAATGAGAGAATTAATTGAAACAGATTTGGATGATAGGCAGGCTAGAATTTTAATTTTGGAAAATGAGGATTTCCGAAAACGATTTAAAAAAATGTGGATGAAAGGAAAAACTGGTTTAAATTTAGCGAGGTTGAGACGATTGGTTAATAGAGAAGAATATGCTTTTAACCGCAACCTTAGCGATATGTTCATTGATAGGTGTCCTATAAGTCACTGGGTTGGATTGAGTTTTCAAGAAGTTTATAACGACATAAAGGCAGGTAATGTCCCCATTGGCTTTGAGTCTATCAAAGACGAGCCTGATTTTGTTTTGGCAATGCTTAAGGTCTTTGATACTGATTTAGTCTGGAATACTACTAGTGCTAATAGAGATCCATACCAAACTCGAAAACTACTGATGGACCCTTTATTGCTTCCGGGTTTCAATGATTCGGGTGCTCACTTGACTAATATGGCATTTTATGACTGTAATTTACGGTCATTAAATATCGCTCAAGAGGGCGGAATTTTAGATGTTAGCTTCATGGTAAAGAGGTTAACACGTGATGCTGCAAATATTTTTGGCATCGAAGGCGGGCAGATAAAGGTTGGGGCAAGGGCTGACATTACTATTATAAATCCAGAAGAACTTGAAGTTTATGATGGTGAAAATAATGTCCAGAGGATATATCGAGAAGATTTTGAGCATGAACAACTCGTTAATCGTTCTGATGGTGTTGTTACTGCAACAATAGTATCAGGTCGTGCTATCTGGCATAATAGTAAATTTGCAAATGATATAAATAAGTCAAAATATGGTAAGTGCTTACTAGCGAATTAAAAAACTTGTTAATATAATGTTTATTGATAGCCTTTTAGTTTATATACATTATAGAGACTGCTTTTTGTATCATTAAACAAAGGATTATTTATGTTAGCGATTATACAATCTGGTATATCTGTGTTCGGAATTTCTATTGACCCTGCTTTATTTTGTTTCGGGTTGATTGCACTGATATTTGGTGGTCTAAATATATTAGAATTTAAAAGATTTGATTAGAATTTGGATATGCTAATTTCATTTTTAATGTTATTTTTTGGAATATTTATACTAGTATATTCCGGAAATAAGATGGTGGAAAGTGCTGCATCTCTTGCAAAAAGTCTGGGTGTCTCTGGATTAATCATTGGTTTGACCATAGTTGCTTTTGGCACCTCATCTCCAGAACTGGTTGTTGGGGTAAGGTCTGTTACAACAGGCGTGGGGGAGCTAGCTTCTGCAAATGTTATTGGTTCAAATATTGCCAATGTTCTGCTTGCCTTGGGTATTCCAGCTACTATAATAGCTATACCGACAAATACAATTGGAGTAGCTCGTAATGCTTCAATTGCATTGCTTGCATCAATTTTATTGATAGTTATGGTATTTATTAATAATCCTTTATTATTTTGGCAAAGCTTCATATTATGCATGTGTATATTAATATACCTTTTGTGGATGTATAGATTATCATCTGCAGGCTCGGAAGACCCTATTCTATATGAGTTAATAAACGAAGCCAGCGATAGTCATTCTGAAAGTTCAAAGGCCAGTTTAATCATTGTTTTGTTAATCGGCATAGCGGGGTTATTACTTGGTGGTCATATTATCGTCAGAAATGCTGTACTAATCGCCACAGCTTTTAATGTATCTGAAACAGTAATAGGTTTAACGATTGTTGCAATTGGAACTTCTCTTCCTGAAATTGCGACTGTTATAATTGCTTCTTATCGTGGGCAGCCACAAGTAGCACTCGGGGGAGTTATTGGTTCAAACATTTTTAATTTGCTGGCAGTGCTGGGCATATCAGGTTTGACTGGTCCTATTGATGTAAGTGCCTCAATAGTTAGTTTTGATATTTGGATATTATTATTAACCGCTATAACACTGGTATTTTTAGTCTTGAGAAGAAAGCCTATAGGTAGAAAAACTGGGATATTCTTTTTATTGGGCTATGCTGTATATTTACTGGTGATTATTAATAGTGTGATGTAATAAAATATAATGTCTGCACTTATATTCGAAATAGAAAAAGATTTTCAGTTTGAAGCTGCCCATTATTTCGGTCACTCGGATGCTAATGACCTGTTCAAGAAAATTCATGGTCATAGCTTTTCTGGTACGGTAACTCTCTCTGGGGGGGCACAAGAGAACAAGGGCTGGGTAAAAGATTTTTGGAAAATTGAAAAAATAATTTCAAGCGTGATCGACGTTTTAGATCATTCACTATTAAACGAAATTGACGGTCTTGAAAAACCTGCTCTCGAGCAAATAGCTAAATGGATATTTTTGAAACTAGATATTTTACTTGATGGATTAATTTGTGTCGAAGTTAGGCGAGAGTCCTGTGGTGAAAAAGCTAGAGTTAAAAAGCAATGACCAAAGCTATTTTGATAACGGGATCTGGGACAAGAATAGGTGCTTTTTTAGCTAAGAATTTATCTTTGAATGGCTGGGCTGTTGCGATTCACTATAATAAAAGCAGCGAAAGTGCTGAGCTTCTGTTTGAGGAAATAAGAGCAAAGGGTGGAAAAGCTGCATTAGTAAAAGCGGATCTGTTTGTTCGCAGTGATTTAGATGTATTAATTAAAAAAGCCTCGGAAAATCTAGGTATGAAATTAACAGCACTCATAAACAATGCTTCAACTTTTGAAGAGGATAGTTTTGAGAACTTTACAAATAGTTCTTTTGATTACCATATGGATATAAATTTACGAGCTCCTATAATACTAAGTCAGAAGTTTGCTGAACAATTACCGTGTAACATCAGGGGACAAATTATAAATATTATTGATCAACGCGTACTAAATTCAGACCCAAGCTTTTTTACATATTCTATTTCAAAATCTGCTTTATTTTGGGCTACAAAAACTATGGCCCAGAGTTTGGCTCCTAATATTCGAGTAAACGCGATTGGACCAGGACCAACAATTAAGAATTATATTCAAACTGATGAGGATTTTAATAGTGAGATTAATTCAACTCTATTGAAGAATGGATCTCCACCAGATGAATTATTAAAGGGTGTTTTATATCTTCTTTCTGAATCGTCCGTTACTGGTCATATGATACCAATAGATGGAGGTCAGCATCTTTCATTCACTTCTTGATAAAAATTCTTTGTGCTCTAAAAGACTTTTTGAGGATACCTGGATATAATTTAAATAGAACAAAATATAAGAGATTAATATGTCAACTGTGTTGCTAATAATACAATTAATTATCAGCCTGATATTAACTGGACTTATACTAATTCAACGATCTGAAGGCGGTGCGTTAGGAATAGGTGGCGGAGGCGGAGGTGGCTTAATGTCCGGAAGATCGGCAACGAATTCAATTTCACGCTTAACATGGATTTTGGGTGCTGCATTTATTATCAATTGTTTAGCTCTTTCGATAGTTTTCAACATGGAAAATCAAAATACCTCACTTATTGACGACACAAATGCGGTTGCCCCCTTGACTGATACGGTAGATTCAGTTGATACAACAATCCCGTTGGATGACGAAAGTTCTGTACCTTAGACTATTACAGAAGATACATCGTCATAGGTTGCTAAAGAGGCTTAATTAAACGACCAAACGTTTGAATAAACCCTTTAGTTTTTGATTGGACGGGCTTCATGGTTAGTAATACCCCAAGATATATTTTTATAACAGGTGGTGTGGTCTCTTCATTGGGAAAGGGTTTGGCTTCTGCTGCATTGGGTGCTCTTTTGCAATCAAGAGGGTATAAAGTCAGACTAAGAAAGCTTGATCCTTATCTAAATGTGGACCCAGGAACTATGAGTCCTTACCAGCATGGTGAGGTTTATGTAACTGATGATGGCGCAGAGTCTGATCTTGATCTAGGCCACTATGAGAGGTTTACTGGTGTTTCAGCCGCTCAATCCGACAATATTACCACCGGTCGTATCTACTCAAATATTATTAGCAAGGAAAGAAAAGGGGAGTATTTAGGGGCTACGGTACAGGTAATACCGCATGTTACCAATGAAATAAAAGAATTTATTACATCTGATGCTGGCGATGTTGACTTTGTACTATGTGAGGTTGGCGGTACTGTGGGTGATATTGAAGGTTTACCATTTTTTGAAGCTTTACGCCAATTAAGACAGGAGCTACCTATTAACCAAAGCTGCCATATGCATGTAACTTTGATGCCATTTATCGCAGCGGCTGGTGAAATGAAAACAAAACCCACTCAACATAGTGTAAAAGAACTACGTTCAATAGGAATACAGCCAGACATATTGCTTTGCAGAGCTGAGAGAGAAATTAGTGATAGTGACCGTAAAAAAATAAGCCGATTTTGCAATGTCAGAGAGAGTTCAGTAATTCAGGGTTTAGACGCTAGTTCAATCTATACCGTTCCTTTATCATACCATTATGAAGGACTTGATAGTGAAGTGCTTTCGCATTTTAATATAAAAAATGCACCACCTGCAGATCTCTCCAAATGGCAAAAAATATCAGATACTCTTAAAAGCCCTGATGGAGAAGTAATCATAGCTGTTGTGGGTAAATATACTGTATTACCGGATGCTTATAAGTCTATTACTGAGGCATTAGTTCATGGAGGTATAGCAAATAAAGTAAAAGTTAAAATAAAATGGCTTGAGGCTGAGGAGTTTGAAAATAATGACGATATCGAATTACTTAAATCTATTCACGGTATTCTTGTTCCAGGTGGATTTGGTCAAAGAGGTTCTGAGGGCAAAATAAAGGCAGCATATTTGGCACGCACAATGCTCCTACCTTATTTTGGTATTTGTTTTGGAATGCAAATGGCAGTTATTGAGGCTGCACGGAATATGGCGGGTATTGAGCATGCTAGTTCATCAGAATTTGATATGGAAGGAGAAAATATAGTCGGTTTGATGACCGAATGGTCTAAAGGGGGAGAGAGAATTCACCGCAATTTAGAAACTGATTTAGGCGGTACTATGCGATTAGGGCAGTATCCTGCAATATTGACTAAAGGTTCGGTTGTGGAGAGAGAATACGGAAAATTAAAAATTTCTGAGCGTCACCGTCATAGGTATGAAGTAAACATAGATTATAAAGAAAGACTAGAGGCTGCTGGAATGTTATTTTCTGGCATTTCACCCGATGGGCTTTTACCTGAGATAGTAGAAATACCTAATCATCCATGGTTTGTAGGAGTCCAGTATCACCCAGAATTAAAATCCCGGCCTTTTGAACCACATCCATTATTTTCTGGTTTTATAAAAGCTGCATTGATGCAGAGTAGATTGGTTTAAATTAGATGTTAATAAGATTTTTAAAAATTAGTTTTATGGCTTTATGTTGTTTCAGTTTCTCAATGACAGCATGTCAATCAAATCCTCCTTCATCGTGGAACTTAGTAGGCGATGAATCAAAGATTAATTATGTGTCTATTAAAAATAATAATTTAATGGAAAATAATAGTTTTAAGATTCTTGAGGGGTCAGTTAATTTGGATGGGAGTGCTGAGTTTTTAATAAATCTTAATTCAGTAAATACTAATAATGATATCCGCGATGAGCGTTTGCGGAAAATCTTATTTAAAACTGAAACATACCCAATTGCTAAGGTTACTTCACTTATTAACCTATTTGATTATGAGAAACTTTCTGTTGGATCAAGTATCATAAAGAATTACAATTTTAAGATTACTTTTCAAGGTCTTACTAGAAGTTTTGAAGCTAAGATGAAGATTTTTAGGCTTGGCACAAACAAGGTGTTAGTTAAAAATATTGATCCTGTAATTATAGATGGTGGTGATTATGGCCTGCATACTGAATTTAAACAATTACAGCAATTGGCAGGTTTAGATAGTATTGTACCCGTGGTTCCAGTTACTGTGTCCCTTTTATTTGAAAGGTAATGTGATTAAATTATACGCTGAAGCTAGTGCCGCAACCACAGCCAGCTGTCGCATTTGGGTTATTTATTTTGAAGGAAGATCCTATTAGCTCATTTGTGAAATCTATTGTGGCACCCCGCAAAAATTCCAGACTTATGCTATCAATCAAAACTTTAGCTCCATTTTTTTCAACAATTAAATCGTCTTTGTCAGCTATATCTGAGAAATCATATTTGTATTGAAAGCCAGAGCACCCGCCACCTTGTACAGATATTCTTAAGAATTTATCAAAACCTTGTTTTTTCATAATTACAGAAATTTGTTTTGCAGCATTTTCTGTTAATGAAACTAATGTGGTGTTATCTGACATATAGACTATATAAAGTAATGAATCACAAATTTAAAGGCTTAGATATGAGTAAATTTTCAGCTTATCGTCAGCGCGCTGTATATGCTGTCGACCCTGAAAACTGCAGAGGTAGGCGTATCCCACAAAAAGTCACATCAGAAAGAAGTCCTTTCCAGCGTGATAAGGATAGAATAATCCATAGTTCTGCTTTTCGTAGATTGAAAGGCAAAACCCAAGTATTTGTTGCTCATGAGGGTGATTATTATCGTACTCGGTTAACTCACAGTTTAGAAGTGTCTCAAATAGCAAGGTCTATTTCCAGAGTTCTTGGCCTTGATGAAGATTTATCTGAGTGCTTAGCTCTTGCTCATGATTTAGGTCATCCTCCTTTTGGTCACTCGGGTGAGGATGCACTATCCGCTGGGATGATGGATTATGGTGGTTTTAATCATAATGCTAATACATTGCGTATAGTTGAACACATCGAAGGTAGATATGCTGAATTTGATGGTCTAAATTTAACTTGGGAGACATTGGAGGGAATTGCCAAGCATAATGGACCTTTAATAAAAGATAAATCTGACACTAAAACATTACCTTGGGCACTAGTTTCACTTGACGAATGGCAACGTCTTGATTTGCATACTTTTGCTAGCGCGGAAGCACAAGTGGCAGCTATTGCGGATGATATTGCATATAATAACCACGATATAGATGATGGTTTGAGGGCTGGTTTGTTTTCCATAAAAGAAATATCTGAGGTTCCTATTGTTGGTGAAACATTTGCTAAATTGAAAAAGAAATATCCCCTTATTTCTGAAAACCGTCTTATTCACGAGGTTGTGAGAGATATGATCGGATTTATGGTTAAAGATGTACTAACCGAAACTCGTTTAAGACTTAATGAGTCGAAACCAAATAGTTCTGATGAAATAAGACATCTTGGATATTCTATTTGTGATTTTTCAGAAAGTTTTCGCGAAAAAGAAGCACCATTGCGAAAATTTTTATATGAAAATATGTACCGACATTTTCGAGTTAATAGGACTATGGGTCAAGCGCGTCGGATAGTTAAAGATTTATTTGAACTTTTTTTATCGGATCCCTCTTTGTTGCCAACTGAGTTGCAGAAAAAAACTTCTGATCCAAATTCAGAGGTAACAGCAAGGGTTGTATGTGATTATATTGCCGGAATGACAGATAACTATGCTATAAATGAACATAAACAACTTTATTCTACTTCTGGTTATATTTAATTTAAATTTGGAATGCATAATAGTTTAAATTCAATATATTAGAATTTGCGAATCAATGATTAATCTAGATCTTGAGTTTTCAGATCTAATCATCAATGGATAGAAACCTTATGTTTTCTACAAACAAAAAAAATCAAAATACTTTGTCTTCATTCGATGTTAGAGAAAGTACTGGACCGATTGGACTGTTGAAGTTCTTGATAGCAATAAGTCTATTAATCACGGTTTTTATTCTTTGTCTGAAAGTTTACCAGGGCGGTGTAAGAGACAGGTCAGAGCCGCCGACTATAGCTGGCGATAAAACCCCATTTAAAGTCATTCTCGAAGAACACGGAGGCGTCGAAACCCCAGACCAAGATAAAAATATTTATTCGGTAATGGATAATACCAAGCTTGAAGTCACTGTGACTCCCAGAGAGGTAACGGAAAGTCCAATAGATTTTTCTGAAACAATTATTCAAAATGATATGAGCACACCTAAAAAACCTAACCCCGTGAGCTCTTCTGTTAATATAAAGTCATCTGGGCCTGGATATATTAAATCTGCTCCAAATATTGAAAGTGAATTTGTAATACAGTTAGCATCTGTTCGTAGCAATGAAGCGGCAAAATCTTTTTGGGAAGATGTTAAAGTTAAATATAAAAATCTAATAAAATCAGAACTCTATCATGATATCAAGACTGCTGATTTAGGAAATAAAGGGATATATTACCGCCTTAGGATCGCTGGCTTTGAAAATAAAGAAATGGCAGACATTTTCTGTGACAAACTTAAGGAACTAAATCAAGCTTGCTTTGTGACACGGAAATAATGTGCATAAACTTTCCGTAATTTTTGGTTTATCTGGCTTAAGTCTCACTCAAAAAGAAAAATATTTTTTTAAGGAAGTTAACCCTTGGGCTTTTATTCTCTTTAAGAGAAATGTGTTAAATAAAAAACAACTTTATAGGCTTACATCCGATTTACGTCAGACATTAGGTAGGAATTGTTTAATTTTTGTTGATCAAGAGGGGGGGCGTGTTCAGCGTTTGAGTAGTCCTAATTGGCAAGTGTATCCCTCGGGGTCGTTTTACAATGATCTTTATTCTGTTGATAAAGCAATGGCTTTAAGATCAGCTTACTTAGCTTACAGAATTATAGCCGATGATTTACGAGAATGCGGTATAACAGCAAACTGTGCTCCGGTTTTGGATATTCCAGTTGAGGGTGCAGACCCTATTATATCGGATAGAGCTTATGGAAAAAGTCCATCTCAGGTCATTGACATAGCAAATGCAGTTATGTCTGGTTTGATGTCTGGTGGTGTTGTTCCTGTAATTAAACATATACCTGGCCATGGTAGAGCTAGAGTTGATAGCCACAAAGAATTACCCATAATACCTACAAAATTACAAACTCTCAGGAATTCAGATTTCTTACCTTTTCAAGTCCTTAAAGAGGCTCCTATGGCTATGACAGCTCATGCTGTTTACGAGTGCAGTTCGAAATCACCTTTAACTGTTTCTAGGAAGTCTTTTGATACCCTTGTTAGAGAAGAGATAGGATACAAGGGGCTTGTTATGAGTGATGATCTTGACATGAAAGCCTTGAATGGAGATTTAATCAGCAGAACGCGAGCAAGTTTGAATGCAGGCTGTGACATTGCGTTGCAATGTTCAGGAAATCTTGATTCCATGAAGAAAGTAGCAAAAGGAGCCAAAAATTTAGATGGTATTAGCCTGAATAGAGCAACTATTGCAGAATACTGCAGTGATATTTTTGATTACATTGATCGAGAAGAGTTTAAAAATGAACTAAACTCTATGACTGCATTCCACCATAAATATTTTGAAATGAACAGAGATTAGATTATGAGCGAAGTATTCCAAGAGGATTTTGACTTTAAAGCTGCCAATGATGCGGCTGATGATGGTCAGGCCCTATTGGTTGATATTGATGGGTATGAAGGACCTTTGCATCTTTTACTCGATCTAGCGCGCAAGCAAAAAGTAGATATTACAAACATTTCAATATTAGAATTAGCAGATCAATATATACATTTCATAAAAACTGCGGATGAATTAAGAATTGAGCTTGCAGCTGATTATTTAGTAATGGCATCTTGGCTCGCGTATTTGAAGTCCCGTTTGATTATTCCAAAAGAAACTGAAGGTGATGTTCTTGAAGAGGAGGACAGTATGGCACTTCATTTAGCTTTCAGGCTCGAGAGGTTAAACACCATGAGGATAGCAGCTGATGGTTTATTGGCTTTGCCTCAAGTTGGACAACAAGTTTTTAAACGTGGAATGCCTGAGGGACTTCGATCGCGTAAAACGAATTTATGGGAGGCTGAAATTTTTGATATATTAAGTGCTTATGGAATATCAAGATCAAGATCAGTGATGCAGCACCACAAAATTGAAAAACCAATGATATTCTCACTTTCAGGGGCAAGAAAACGATTAAAAAAAGCTATAATGTCTATTTCTTCAAATTTAAAAATATGGACTGAATTCTCTCGATTGTTACCTCAAACAAAAGATTTTGGAAAAGGTATCCCAATCGAGTCCGTTAAAGCCAGTACATTGTTAGCAAGTCTTGAGCTATCCAAAGAGGGTGACATACAAATACGACAAGACAAACCTTTTAGTCCGATTTATATACGAAATAACAAACAATAATATTTAGAAAGTAAATCATGAAGAAAGACCGCGTTAAGATTGCATCGGAAGGCATAAACAACTCTGTTTCCATTCTAAAAGCTAGATTATTCTCAGAACCAAACGCAGCTATGGATAACAATTTAAGGTTGCTAGAGGCATTATTATTCGCTGCTGTCGAGCCCATTGATACGCAAACATTACGCGACCGTCTGCATTCAGATGTTGATGTAAGTGTTTTATTGGCCCAATTGCAGAGAGAATATGAGGGTAGAGGTATAAATTTGGTTCGTGTGGCCGACGCATGGCGGTTTCAAACTTCAATTGATTTACAGTCTAATTTAGTTGACTTGAAAGAGATGCCAAAAAAGCTTTCACAAGCTGCATTGGAAACACTAGCTATTATTGCTTACCATCAACCTGTCACTCGCGCGGAAATTGAAGAGGTCAGGGGAGTGTCTGTTTCTAAGGGTACTGTTGATGTGTTAATGGAGCTAAAATGGGTTCGGTTAAGGGGTAGAAGGCGAACGCCTGGGCGCCCTGTCACTTACGGTACTACGGATGGATTTTTGGCTCATTTTAATTTGGAGGAAATATCTGATCTACCAGGCCGTGAAGATTTACGCGCCGCTGGATTGCTAGACCCAAGATTACCCAAAGACTTTGAAGTTCCAGAGCCTATGATGACCGATGATGTTAGTTTAGATGATGAGGATTTAGTCTCTGAGGGTGAAAATCAATTTTTTGAAGACTTTTTATCTGAATCTTGACGACTATGCGGTCTATTATTTAATTTGTTGAATAATGCGGTCTTGCATGGAATGAAGAGGGGGGCTAAAAGAGGGTAAATAAAGAAAGATGATAATATGGCTGTAGGACCTTTACAAATAATAATTATACTTGTCATCGCATTATTAGTTTTTGGTGGTAGGGGAAAAATTTCTTCAATTATGGGTGATTTTGGAAAAGGCATTACATCTTTTAAGAAAGGCCTGAAAGATGGGGTTGATGACCAATCTAACTCCTCAGAAGAAGCTTTGGATGTGACCCCTAAAAACGATAAGTAAACATTTACAGGATACTTGTGACTCCTCAATTTGGCTTTTCGGAAATATTAGTATTGGCTTTATTGGCAATAATAGTTGTCGGTCCCAAAGACTTACCAGTACTTATGAGAAATATCGGTAATTTTTTTTCGTCTTTGCAGTCTTTAGGTAACGAATTCAAGTCTGCTTTTGCTGAAATGGATGCTAGTAATGAGATATCAGAAATACAAAAAGAAATTAGTAATTTAAAGGATATCGGTAATTACGAAAATTTTTTAGACAGTGATATTAAAGGAGAATTATTAAGTTTGGAAACAGAATTAAGAGAAGAGATTTCACCAAGCGTTAAAAAAAAAGATGACTCTGCTCCATGAAAAAAAATAAGTTAACTAGTAAAATTGATGATACAAAAGCGCCATTGATGGACCATTTAGTTGAATTAAGACAACGACTAATTAAGTGTATGCTGGCAATAATAATTGGATGCGTTTTATGTGCTCCCTTTCTAAAAGAAATTATAGAGATTTTAATCTGGCCATTTGATGTAGCTATAGATAGATATAACTTTTCTCTGATAGCTAGTGGGGCAGAAGGAATTAAGCTTGATATGATAGCAACACATCCGATGGAGACCTTCTTTGTTAAATTGAAAATTACTCTATTCGGGGGCATTGTACTTTCATTCCCTGTAATAGCTTATCAATTTTATCGTTTTATTGCTCCTGGACTCTATAGGAATGAGCGTAAAGCTGTTTTGCCTTATTTAGTCATATCACCTTTTTTATTTATTTTGGGTGCTTCGCTAGTTTTTTTTTATGTCTTTCCATTTGTTATGGAATTTGCCTTAAATCAGCAGAATATAAGTGATAAAAATCAAATTGATTTGTTAACTAAAATTAGTGATTACCTTAGGCTATCTACAACACTATTTCTTGCTTTTGGTTTTTCTTTTCAACTTCCTGTTGTATTAAGTCTTCTTTCTCGTGCGGGTATAGTAACATCCGGTGCTCTAAAACGTTCGAGAAAGTACGCTGTTTTTTTTATAGCTGTGTTTGCAGCATTTGTTACTCCGCCGGACCCTATTACTCAAATTGTTTTGGGAAGTGCTATATACTTACTTTATGAACTATCTATTCTTTCAAGTAGTATTGTTGAAACCAAATAGTAACTGTATTGCAATGGGTGCAATTAAATTTTTATGTATCTTCAAGTTGGCCATTGCATATGCGTATAAGGGTCTTATATAAGCCATAGATCTATAGTATAGTTATTTATTAAGGGGGTACAATGTTAAACGTAATTATGCAGGCTTCGCCTGGCGGTGCAGGTGTCATTCAGAATTTTTTACCCATACTTTTAATAGGTATAATATTTTATTTTTTATTAATTCGTCCACAGAATCAGAGGATGAAGGCGCATAAGAATATGTTATCTGAAATCTCAAGAGGTGATGTGATCATTACTAATGGTGGATTAGTAGGTAAGGTTAAGAAGGTTACAGATGATGAATTAAATGTCGACTTTAATGGAACTGAAATAAAAGTAGTTCGTACCATGATCGCTGATGTCAGAAATAAGCCAGCTCCCGCAAATGATACGGGAAAAAAGAAGAAATAATTAAACTTCAATAAATAGGCTTTTAATAGTATCATGCTGTTTTTTTCAAAATGGAAAATATCCTTAATTCTTAGTTGTCTTCTTTTAGGTTTCGTTTTTGCATTACCTAATGCTTTACCAAGTAATAGCCGAGCTAATATGCCGGGTATGTTTAACAGGACAATTAATTTAGGTCTCGATTTACAAGGTGGTGCTCACATGCTTCTGGAGGTTGATCTCTCGAGTGTAATGTCCCAAGCCTTAGAAAATGAAAAGGAAACAATTAGACAAGAGTTTCGGGAAGCTAATAGGCTTAGGACCGAAACAATTCGCGTTGACTCTGATTCAGACTCCATCTTTGTACGATTAAGAAATAAAGAAGATTCTGAACGTGCTTATAATTTATTGCAATCCTTATCAAAACCTATCGACCCATCAAGCCTATCTCAGGAAAAAACAACTTTAGTTGAGAAGGATGGTGATAAAGACTTTAGGGTAATGATTACTGATGCGAATGTCGCGGATATACAAAAAAGAACGATTGCACAATCAATGAATGTTCTTAGGCGAAGAATAGATCCACAGGGTACCACGGAGATGACTATAGCACCAGAGGGCGACGACAGAATTTTACTTCAAATTCCTGGCGCTAAGAATGTTGATGACATAAAAAGTGTCATAAATAAAACGGCTAATTTATCTTTCCACATGGTTAGAAAAGAGAGTAATAACGAAGCAGCCCTTCGCCTTGCTGAGGAAAAAGGAACGGTTCCTCCAGGAGCCGCCTATTTTCCACAAGAGTTGGGCGGGGGCCTCATTGTAGAAAGACGAACTAAAATTACTGGGGAATGTTTAAAAACTTCCAGTGAAGGTCTTCACCCTGAAGGTAACTACCCGATAGTTAATTTTACATTTAATATAAGATGTGCTCGGCTTTTCGGTGAGTTGACTTCGAAAAATATTGGACAGAGGTTTTCAGTTGTTCTTGATGATGTAATTATCACTGCACCCCGTATAAATGGAGCGATAACAGGTGGATCTGGCTTTATCGAAGGAAGCTTTACTTTAGAAAGCGCTCGCGAACTTTCGTTACTTTTAAATGCTGGAGCGCTACCAGCAAAATTAGTGATAGTTGAGGAAAGAACCGTTGGGCCAGGTTTAGGTCAAGATTCAATAAATGCTGGTAAAATTGCTTCTATAATAGGTCTGATAGGTGTTGGTTTGTTTATGTGGTTATCATATGGCCTTAGGTTTGGAACTATTGCTAATATAGCTTTATCAACTAACATAGTTTTGATTGCTGGTGCACTATCTTTACTAGGCTCAACATTAACTTTACCAGGCATCGCGGGTATTATATTGACCATAGGTATGGCTGTTGATGCTAATGTTTTAATTTTTGAAAGAATAAGAGAAGAAGCTCACTTAGGGCGGCCTCCTGTAAATGCAATTGAGACTGGTTACCGTAGGTCTCTAGCTCCGATTTTAGATGCAAACATAACCACTTTAATAGCAGCTGTGACTCTTTATTTTGTTGGTTCTGGGCCCGTGAGAGGTTTTGCGGTTACTCTAGCTATTGGTATAATCATGTCAGTCTTTACTGCTGTGATTGTTGCTCGTTTAATAACAGCTACATGGTTAAGGCGTAATCGTCCAAAAAGCTTACCAATTTAGGAAGAGAAGTTTCCATGAAAGATATTTCTTTAGTAAAATTATTACCAATGGAACCTAAAGTTCCATTTATTAACTTACGGTTTTTTGCATCTGTGTTATCCGTCATCGCTTTACTTATGTCTGTTTATTTATTTAGTTCAAAGGGATTAAATTACGGAATTGACTTCACTGGCGGAACAGTAATTGAAATTGATACAGGCGGGGATCCAGACTTAGCAAGAATAAGGACCGTTATTAATGAAGCAGGTTTTCCTGGCGCAACCGTACAAGGAATAGCTCCTGATGCTTCAAGTACGTTAAATCATAATTATGTTCGAATTGGAATACCTCTCCAGAAAGAAACTGAGGAGACGGGTGCAGAGGCACAGCAGATAGCCATGAAAATGGCTCAAGAAGCATTAATCGAAAATATTGATGGATTTAAAGGGTCAGAAAATATTAGAAGTCAGGAAGCAGTTGGCTCTGCTGTTTCAGGAGAGCTGCGTCAAAAAGGAATTTTAGCAGTCGCTTTGGCCCTTTTAATGGTTTTGGGTTACATATGGTTTCGCTTTGAGTGGCAGTTTGGATTGGGTGCTGTTCTTGCTCTTTTTCATGATGTTATTGTCACATTAGGATTATTTTCGTTATTAGGACT
>JBELEM010000014.1:0-49037 GCA_042093735.1 Hellea sp.
CCCATAATTGTCGCTGGCGTCCAGAATCCTCCTTTGGTGTTTTTAGGTACATCTTTTGCTAAGCAGATAGCAGATTGTGCCAGCATTTTAGCTGTTGATCCATACCCAGGGTCTTGATCACCTGTTATTCTGCATTTAACTTTAGTACCGTCCGATGTTGTTCCGGTAAACAGTAGTTCATATTCACCACTAAGCTGTTCTTCTTTGCTAGGTCCTTGTCCTGGTTTGGGTAGAATGAATTTTTGAAGCAGCCAGCGTGTAGGAGGAATTATCAATCCAGCCATGACCATAGCAAATCCAATATTTACAAAGTGCGCCTTCCATTTTCCGATTTTGCCCTTACCTATCAAAACTGCTTCTTCATAAAGAAAATCAGTGCCGTAACTATTTCCGCTGAGAGCATTAGATCGATGTACTATTCTAGAATTTATAGCGGCCATAATAAATGGGGCAATCCAGCTTTTATATTCCTCATCGTAGGAAACTTTTATGTTACTTTGAAATAATGTAAATTTATGGCTTGGAGGGCATAGACTATAGGCGTTTTTAAGTTCTTTACGAAGTTTGGAATCACGTGATGCCTCTTTTATAAGGTTTATAACACTTGCAATTGTTCCGCCCGAGGCTCCACCCTTCATTTTCAACACTCGCATATTAATTTTATTGCAAGTTTGGCCAGTTTTATTTAACGCTTTCTGTTGAAGAAAGTGCACGCCTAAATCTGAGGGAATTGAGTCAAACCCACAACAATTTATAATCCAGGCACCACTTTTTTTTGTTAGCTTTTCATATTTGCCCTGCATTTTTTTGATCCATTGTGGTTCACCAGTTAGATCGCAATAGTGAGTTCCGCTTTCTGAGCAGACTTTGATTAAAGTTTCCCCGTAAAGAGCGTAAGGACCTACAGTTGAAACTATAACTTTTGTTCTAGAGCATAATGACTTCAGTGCTGTTTCGTCATAAGAGTCAGCTACAATTATTTCAATTCCAGACAGATTTAATTTTTTAGACAGCTTTTCTAATTTGTCTTTTGAACGTCCAGCTATAGCCCAGCTTAATTTATCATCACCGTAAAATTTTTGTATGTAATTGGTCATAATTTGACCTACAAAACTGGTAGCACCGAAAATAATTATATCATATTTCTGATCACTCATAAGAGTACCTTTGTTTCATTTTAAGCTTTATTCAATATAGAGTTTTCGAATAGTATAATCATTTTACTTAATAATTTACTAAATGCATTCATGTTGATCGAATATTAATATTACACGATAAGAATTATAATTCCGACTCACATATTTCAATTACTGGTTTTTCTGTTTAGATGAAATCCATAACATTTCATTAAAGATGTCGCTTGTTCAAAAAGTTACTGTAATGGATAAATTATTGGAGGCACCACCCGGAATCGAACCGGGGTACACGGATTTGCAATCCGCTGCGTCACCACTCCGCCATGGTGCCTAAGTTGCGGTTGTATAAACAGCGCTTTCGTTCAACGCAATGCGAAAGTAATAAATTTAATGTTTAACTTTACTTCATTAGTATTATTTTAATATAAACCGTTGCGCAGGCCAATGTAGCTAGTTTATAGGCGAATAACGTTATTTTTCATGAGTTGTTTATGTTTGATTTTAAAGCTGCCCGTCATCATATGGTTGAAAGCCAGATTCGCACTAGTGATGTAACTGACCTTAAAGTAATAAAAGCATTTCGAAATTTCTCTCGTGAGAACTTTGTTCCCAAGGTACATAGGGCACTAGCTTATGGCGACGCTCACATTGATTTAGGAAGCGGACGTGTAATGATCAGGCCAAGAGATTTTGCTAAGATGGTTCAAGCTGCTAAGGTAGTATCATCGGACATTGTTTTGGATATTGCTTGCGGGCGTGGTTATTCAACAGCCATTTTAGCACAACTATCCGACACAGTAGTAGGTCTGGAGAGTAATGAGGCTGATGTTGCTCGGGCAACAGATATACTAATTGATGCTGAAGTTACAAACGCTGCAGTTGTTCAAGGAAATCTTAGGGATGGAGCTGCTAAGCATGGGCCTTTTGATGTAATTTTCGTTAATGGTGCTATTCCAGAGATCCCTGAAATCTGGACAAATCAATTGGCTGAAAATGGCCGTTTAGTTTGCTTGATCCAGTCTGGACCAATTGGACAGGTCAGAGTTTATACAAAGATAAGTAATACCATTGGGGAGACTATAGTTTTTGATGCGAGTGCACCGACTATCCCTGGCTTTGAAAAAGAAGAGGTCTTTGACTTTTAGGAATGATTATGAGTCAGTATAGAGAAATTATTACATTCATAATACTAGCATTGACATTAAGTTTATCTCAAGCTGGCCAATCTGAAACTTTCTTTGAAGCCTTGTCTTCAGTTTACAGGAATAACCCTCAACTTCAAGCTCAACGAATTAAAGTTAAGGAAATTGATGAAAATTATATTCAAGCTATTTCAGAGGGAGGGTTTCAGGCGGGGGTATCTGGATCTCTCGAGACAAATACAGCCAAGCTTAACAGTAACGTTTTTTCACAAACAGATGGTAGCACTAGCGTAAGTGGTAACCCTAGAGCCATTCAACTGCAAATCACTAAGCCACTATATCAAGGCGGCCGTGTAAAATGGCTAAAAAGTCAAACCAGGTCGTCTATACTTTCAGCTAGAGAAAATTTAAAAAGTTTTGAACAAAATATTTTCATGGCGGGCGCTGAAGCTTATGTTTCTGTTTTGCGAAACGAAGAAGCTGCAAGAATTAGAAGAAATAGTGTAAAGGTTTTAACTCGTCAAAGATTAGCGGCTATCGAACGTTTTAATATTGGGGTTGGGACACGTACTGATATAGCTCAAGCCGAGAGCAGACTCGCATCATCTGAGTCTGGCCTTGCACAAGCAGAGTCGCAATTGCAATCTAGCAGGGCAGCATTCGTAAGAATTGTAGGCCATGTCGCAGTAAACTTACAAGAGGTGCCTTCATTTGAGATTCCTGAAACTGTTGATGAAGTAAAGTCTTTAGCTCGTAGTAATAACCCTGATTTATTAGCTGCCTATTTTAGTGGAGATGCCGCTGCATCAGCTATTTCTGTGGCAAAGTCGGCTTACCGACCTAAAATTACATTAAATGCTCTTGCTGGTAGTTCCAGAGGGCAGACTTTTGGTATCGGTGACTCAGACCAGTTAGCATTATCTGCTAGAGTTAGCGTACCTATTTTCACAAGTGGTATGAACAGGTCCAGAGTACGGAAGGCCAGTTTAGCAAAGGCTCGTTTAGATTTTGAATTACGTGATCTTGAGTTGTCTATTGATCAAATCGTTGAACAATCATGGCATGAGTTAAATGCAGCTCGCCTTGCTTTTTCGGCTAGTAAAACTCAGGTATCAGCTGCTGAAGTAGCATTCGAAGGTGTTAGCTTAGAGCAAGAGCTAGGGCTGAGAAATGCTTTAGATCTTTTAAATGCAGAACAAGAAGTATTAAATGCTAAATTATCGGTAGCTGACGCACGGTATAATGTTTCTGTAAATGAATTTAAGATTCTAATGGCAATGGGTGCTTTTCATTCGAAAGGTATTAAACTTCCAGTTTCATTTTATAACCCGGAAGGTTATTTTGAAGATATTAGTGATAATAAAATATCAAATTTATTAAAGAAATTCGAGTAAAAGCATTTTAGTTTTCTAATATTTAAATTTATATTCTTATGCTGAAATAAATTAAAAATTACTCATTTTAAATTAGAGCCTTTTAATGATTAGCAACTCGGTCTAAAGAAATTTATAGCTATTACTTAGATTTTTTAAGGTAGCTCGTACACGGATATACTAATGCTTAAGAATAAATTTAATGCTTCTGAAGTCGAACCCCGCCTCTATAAAGCATGGGAGGAAAGTGGTGCCTTTAAGCCGAGAAAACCCAGACCTACGGATACTCCTAAGGATAATTACTCAATAATTATACCCCCACCCAATGTTACAGGAAGCCTGCATATGGGGCATGCAGTAAATAATACCATCCAAGATATATTAATCAGATATAATCGCATGCTAGGAAAAGCTGTTTTATGGCAACCTGGTACAGATCATGCAGGTATAGCGACACAAATGGTTGTTGAGAGAAAGTTATCTAAAGAGCAAAAGCAACGTAAAAGTATGACGCGTGATGAGTTTTTAGGGCATGTATGGAAATGGAAATCTGAAAGCGGAGGTAATATAAACCAGCAATTGCGTAGATTAGGTTCTTCTTGTGACTGGTCGCGCGAAAAGTTTACTCTTGGTGATCCTGAAAACTCAGATGATAATATGTCCGAGGCAGTCACCAAAGCTTTTGTTGATATGTATAACAAGGGTTTGATTTATAGGGATAAGCGACTTGTAAATTGGGATCCACATTTTCAAACTGCAATTTCTGACTTAGAAGTTGAAAACATTGAAAAAGATGGAAGCTTTTGGCATTTTAAATACCCGCTAGCGGGAGGTGAAACTTATACATACATAGAGAAAGATGATGAAGGTAATATTTTATTATCAGAGGTACGTGATTACATATCAATAGCGACGACAAGGCCTGAGACTATGCTAGGGGATGGAGCTGTAGCTGTTCATCCAGATGATAAAAGATATGCTTCAATAATTGGGAAAAAAGTTAAGCTACCAATTTCAAATAGATTGATACCAATTATTTCGGATGAATACCCAGATCCAAATTTTGGTTCGGGCGCTGTTAAAATAACGGGGGCTCATGACTTTAATGATTATGAAGTTGCTAAAAGACATAACATACCATTGTATAGTTTGATGGATGAATGTGGGGTTATGGTTGATAGTGAATTTATGCCTAAAAAATATGTTGGTATGGATAGATTTAAAGCAAGAAAAGAGGTTGTCAAAGATATTGAAGAAGAAGGGTGTCTACTTTTAATTGAAGATAAAAAAGTTATGCAACCGTTTGGTGATAGGTCTGGAGTTATTATTGAGCCTATGTTGACGGACCAGTGGTTTGTTGCGGCAGATAAGTTATCTGAAAATGCGATAAATAAAGTTAATGATGGTTCAATTAAGTTTGTACCAGATAATTGGAAAAAAACGTATGACCACTGGATGAATGATATTCAGCCTTGGTGTATTTCAAGGCAGTTATGGTGGGGGCATCAAATCCCAGTTTGGTATGGTTATGCGAAAGACATTATCAAGGATGAGACTTCAAATACCAAAAAAAACGATGATAAAAAGCAGCTAATCGAATTTGTAGCTAAGAGTGAGTCAGAAGCTATTTCCATGGCTGAGGCTTATTATGGGTGCAGAGTAAAGATTGACAATAATAAGGGTAAGGCAGAAAATAAAATTGTCAAAATTTGGCGCGACCAGGATGTTCTAGACACCTGGTTCTCTTCAGGATTATGGTCATTTTCAACGATGGGCTGGCCAAATAAAACAGAAGAACTGGGTAGGTTTTATCCAACCTCAACATTAGTTACTGCATTTGATATTATTTTTTTCTGGGTAGCGAGAATGATTATGTTGGGTTTACATTTCATGGATGATGTGCCTTTTAATGATATATATATCCACGCACTTGTACTCGACGAGCAGGGTAAAAAAATGTCTAAATCTATTGGTAATACTTTAGACCCTCTTGATTTAATTGAGGGCGTTGAAATTGAGGAGTTAATTGCAAAGCGCACACGAGGACTTAAAAATCCTGATTCCGCCCCAAAGATAGCTAAAGCTACTCGTAAACAATACCCTAAAGGGTTCGAAGCATATGGTGCAGATGCCTTAAGGTTCACTCTAGCCTCCATGGCAGGGCAGGGCAGGAATATACGTTTATCAGTTGATAGAATAGCAGGGTATAGAAATTTTGGTACTAAGTTATGGTCTGCGGCGACTTTTGGGCAGCTTAACAGATGTAATTCTTCTTCTTCATATGCTCCGAAGGATGTTAATCACGTTTTGAATAAGTGGATTCTCTCGGAAGTAAGTAAAACAATTGATACGGTAACAAATTTTATAGAATCATACCGATTTAATGACTCTGCTGATGAAATTTACAAATTTTCTTGGGATACATTTTGTTCTTGGTATCTAGAATTGGTCAAACCAATTTTATCGGACTCTCATAATGCTTATAATAAAGAAACACGTGAGACTTTTGGTTGGGTCTTTGATCAAATATTAAAGTTATTACATCCTTTTATGCCATTTATAACAGAAGAACTTTGGCATAATTTATCTGAGAGTCGCCCTAAAATGCTTATCGTTTCCGAGTGGCCGGCATTACCTTATGACATAACCGACGAAAGTTCTGTTTCTGATGTTAAGTGGCTCCAAATGTTAGTAACAAACTTGCGTTCTGTGCGAGCCGATATGAATATTCCTCCGAGTAAAATGGCTCCTTTATTAGTGCTATCGACTAGTTTGGATGAAAGATTAAATTTGTTTGCAGGTCAATTGAAGCCTTTGGCTAGGGTATCTGGTATAAGCCTTTCAGAAGTTGTTCCTCGCGGTGCCCTTCAGACTGTGGTTGAGGGCGTTACATATGCTATTCCGCTCGATGGGTTACTTGATAAAACAGTTGAGCGAGACCGCTTAAATAAGGAAATCTCTAAGATTGAGGTTGAAATCAGCAAAATAGATAATAAGCTTTCCAATCATGCTTTTGTAAGTAACGCACCTGAGAAAGTGGTTGTTCTTCAAAAAGACCGCAAGTTATCATATTTAGATGAACTCGAAAAACTTAATTTAGCTCTTATTAATCTTAATTAATTATAGATCAAAAGTGCCGATAACTGGCACATGGTCTGACGGTTTTATTCCGTCTCTCACACTTTTATCTATTACCAGATCTGTTATAGTGTCAGCAGCCTGAGCAGATAGTAGAATGTGATCAATTCTTATGCCATGATTATTTTGCCAGGCCCCTCTTTGATAATCCCAGAATGTATATTGACCTGGCCTATTATCCATTTGCTCAAAAGCCTCTGTGAACCCCAAGTTTAATAGGCTTCTCCAGTGAAAATGTGTCTCTTTTCTAAAAGCAGCATCACCGATCCAGCTTTTCTGATCATATACGTCTTTATTTTCTGGTATGACGTTGTAATCACCAGCCAATATAGTAGGTAATTCATCACGTAATAATATTGCAGCATGTTCTTTCAAACGAAGCATCCAGTTAAGTTTATATTCATACTTTTTCGTAAAAAGGCCATTTTCATCAAATACAGGATTACCATTGGGTAAGTAGATTGATGCTACGCGAAATAGTTTTTTAGGACCTGATATTAGTGCTTCTATATACCTTGACTGCTCATCTTTATCATCGCCGGGTAGTTTTCTTTTGACCTCCTTAATCGGGTGTTTAGAGAGTATAGCGACACCGTTATAGCTTTTTTGACCATGAGTTTCTATTTCATAACCCAGTGCTTCAATTTCCAATCGAGGAAAAGACTCATCTATTGTCTTTATTTCTTGCAAGCACACAACATCAGGGTTTGTGGTTTTTAGCCATTCAATTACGGAATGCATCCGTGCATTTATCGAATTTACGTTCCAAGTAGCTATTTTCATACTGGGGTTATTTAACCTCTAGTAACTGCATGTTAAAAATAAGCGTAGCGTTTGCTGGTATGCCTGGGCGCCCTGCGGGTCCATATGCTAAATCACCCGGCACATAAAGTATCCATGCTGAACATGGTTTCATCATAGCAAGAGCTTCATTCCAGCCCTTTATAAATGCGTTCGCATTGTATTCTAAGGGTTGTCCTCGTTCATAAGAGCTATCAAAGATATTACCATCAGGAAAATACCCATGATAATTTGCCTTTATGACCTGCGGCCCAATTGGTGAGACTCCATTACTTATGCCTTCATTTACTATTTTATACTGTAAACCACTTTTAAGAGTTATAACGTCATCTCTGAGGCTGTTTTTCTCATGCCATTTTGCGTAATCATCTGATGCAGCAGGTGCTGTATCTACATATTGTTCAACATTGGTTATTACTTTATCAGAGGGACAAGTTGTTACTTCAGTAATTTGATTTTTTTGACTCAATGTGTCTGAGTTATTTGCCGTACAGGCAAGCAAAGTTATATATGGCGCACTTATAATTAATGATTTTAAGGACATATTTTTCTCCATTTTTAATTTATTAACTACCTAGCTAATTCTTTCATTGCATTTTCTAATCCCGACAAAGTCATCGGGAACATTCTTTCCTCACCAATTATATCTTGTATCATCTTGGTAGACTGCGAATACTGCCAGTATTTTTCTTCAGTTGGATTAATCCAAATTAAATGTGGATATACATCAGTAAGTCTTTGGAGCCATACTGCTCCTGACTCCTCATTCCAATGTTCAACTGAACCACCACGCATAGCTACTTCATATGGACTCATTGCTGCATCCCCGACTAATACGACTCTATAATCAGATGGAAATTTGTGCAGTATGTCCCACGTTGGGGTTACTTCTTTCATCCGTCTTATATTATCTTTCCAAACATGCTCGTATATACAGTTATGAAAATAAAAATATTCTAATCTTTTAAATTCACTTCTAGCGGCTGAAAATAAATCCTCGGCCTGTCTAACATGAGCATCCATTGAGCCACCAATGTCAAAAAAGGTCAAAACTTTTACTGCATTTCGTTTCTCGGGTCTCATCTGAATATCTAGCCAACCTTTTTTGGCCGTTCCGCTTATCGTACCGTCTAAATCAAGTTCATCTATGGCACCCTCTCGCGCAAACTTTCTCAATCGTCTAAGGGCAACTTTTATATTTCTGGTGCCTATTTCACGATCACCGTCTAAGTTTTTAAAATTACGCTTGTCCCATACTTTTACTGCTTTTCCATGCCTTCCTTCTTTTTGTCCAATTCTGATGCCTTCTGGATTATAGCCATATGCCCCAAATGGCGACTTCCCAGCGGTGCCAATATTTTTATTGCCGCCTTCGTGTCTTTTATCTTGATTCTCAAGTCTCTCTTTGAGTGCCTCCATAATTTTATCGAAGTCCCCCAGTGACTCTATCTCCGCCATCTCCTCTGGGGTAAGGTTTGCCTCTGCCAGTGCTCTCAGCCAATCTGCTGGTATTTCATGGTCTTCTTGCCCAAAAATATCTGATAAATAATCAATTCCTCGAAAAATATGAGAGAAGACTTGGTCAAATTTATCGAGATCCCGTTCGTCTTTAATTAATGTTGTTCGTGACAGATAATAGAATTCATCTAAGCTATCGTTTACTACGTTTTTATCAACGCCCTCTAATAGAGTTAGGTACTCCCTTATAGATACTGGTATTTTGGCGGACCTAAGCTCTTTAAAGAATTTTTGAAACATTATATGATGTATTTCCGCTAGTTTGTGGAATGTCTATTATATCTTTCACAAACTTCAACTCTTTTCAATAGTATGATGGGGACTTATAGAACCTTATTTATAGATTAAACGTAATTGTTGTATGAGAAATTATTTAAGACCTATTGTTATATTTTTTTTATTAGCATTGATGACTGGTGTATTCATCTTGAGAACCCCTAAGGCCCAAAAGCTCAATGAAAACGAAATTTTTGCTTCTGCCTCTAAATATGATGCAAGAATTATTCGTGATAACTACGGGGTACCGCATATTTTTGGGGAAACCGATGCAGACGCAACATTTGGATTTGGTTATGCGCATGCTGAGGATGATTGGGAAACTATTCAAGATGTACTAATTTCAGCTCGTGGGATGTCTTCACAATATAAGGGAAGAGCTACAGTGGCTACGGATTATCTGTTTGACTTATTCAAAGTTAAAGAGGCGGTTGAAAGAAAATATGATACGCACATAAACACGGATACTAAGGCAGTAATAAAAGCTTATGCAGATGCCATAAATTTATTTGGATTAGAAAATAAAGATAGAGTTCTCGATGGTGTTTTACCAGTTACTGAAGCAGATATTGTTGCTGGGTTTACATGGGCGACACCTTTTTTTTATAGATTGGACGGTCAGCTAGAGGATCTCTTTACTAGCGAAAATAAACCTGAAGTTTCACCGTGGCAGCAACAATCAAATATGAATTTACCTGAGGCTGTTCGCGGCTCTAATGGATTTGCAATAGCTCCAATTAGATCTGATGATAAGCATACTCGTTTAATAGTGAACTCGCATCAACCCATGAACGGCCCATATGCGTGGTATGAAGCCCATGTAGTATCAAAAAATATGAATTTTGCAGGAGCTACCTTTCCTGGTACTCCGATACTTGTACAGGGTGTGAGTCCAGACTTGGGTTGGACACAAACAGTAAATGCCCCTGACTTAGTTGATATTTACTCACTTGAAGTGGATAATGTGAAAAGACCCACTAAATACAAACTCGATGGAAAGTGGAATAAATTTGAAAAATCATGGTCAACTTTTCGGGTTAAACTCTGGGGCCCTTTCTCATTCCCAATAATTAAGTCTATTATTTGGTCTGCTCACGGGCCTGTTCTTAAAACGCCAACGGGAGTTTATGCCATTCGCTTTTCTGGTTTACAAGAGGTAGGGGCAATACAACAGTGGTACGATATGAGCAAAGCTAAAAATATGGATGAATGGAAAAAAGCTATATCCCAAAATGGTGTACTTAGCTTTAACATTACCTATGCAGACAAAGAAGGTAATATAGGTGAGGTATACAATGCTAGAATGCCAAAGCGCATTGAAGGTGTTGATTGGACAAAGCATTTACCAGGAAATACATCTGAATTAATTTGGGATGAATATCTATCCACTGATAAACTTCCTCAATTATGGAATCCATCATGTGGTTGGTTATTTTCAGCCAACTCAACTCCCTTTAAAATCACTGATCCTGTATGTAATAATAATCGCTCTGACTATTCAAATACAATGGGAATTGAAGAGAGATTTACTAATAGAGCAAGACGTTCACTGGCTTTGTTTGGTTCAGACTCCGAAATTTCAGAGTCTGACTTGCTAAATTACAGGGCTGACACATTTTATAACACAGAGTCTGAATTGATGAATCTGGTTCAATTTTTGGTGAACACAGTTAATGATGATCCTTTAGTTATTGAAGCCCAACAAGTTCTTAATGAGTGGGATGGTGATACCAAAAAAGAAAGCCGCGGAGCAGCTTTAGCGGTAATTACTGGCATGCGGACACTTGGTTACGAATATATAAAAAACGAGCAAGATCCAATTGAAATGCTTATAAAAACAGCCAAAGAACTTAAAGAAAGATACGGAAGAATTGATCCAAAATGGGGGGAAATAAATCGGATACAAAGAGGTGATTACGACTTACCATTAGATGGAGCCCCTGATATCTTAAGGGCAATTTATGCTGATCGAGATGGAATTTCAAAAAATGGAGTAATGAACGCTTTCGCGGGTGATACTCATATAATGTATGCAGATTGGGATACCGAAGGCGTTTTGGATTTAAAATCAATCCATCAGTACGGGTCTGCAACCTTAGACTCGTCTTCTGAACACTACGATGATCAGGTTGAGATGTTTACTAATGGCGAATATAAAACTATGCCAATGTACCTTGAGGATGTTATAAAGGTGAAGACGCGCGATTATAGGCCTGGTAAGAGGTAGTATTCAGGTAAAATCATATATATCTTTACCTGAATACTACCAGTCCTATTTCTATTTTACATCAAATCTATCTGCCATCATGACCTTATTCCATGCTGCGATGAAATCTCGAGTAAACTTATCTTCGGCTCCTGACTCAGCATAAACCTCTGAAAGCCCCCGTAATATCGAATTAGAACCAAATACAAGATCAACACGTGTTCCTGTGTATGTTAAATCACCAGATTTACGATTATATCCATTAAATATTTCTTCTGATGAATCTGCTGCTTCCCACTTAGTTGACATATCAAGTAAATTTATAAAAAATTCATTTGTTAGCGTCTCGTTGCTTTTTGTAAAAAGACCATGTTCTATACCATGTGCGTTTGCACCTAAACTTCTTAAGCCACCTATAAGCACCGTCATTTCAGGAGCGGTAAGTCCAAGTAGTTGTGCTCTATCAACAAGCAAAGTTTCTGTGCTTCTTGGGTCATCAGTGTTCTTATAATTTCGAAATCCGTCAAATGTTGGCTCAAGAAGATTAAAGCTTTCAATGTCAGTTTGAGCATCTGTTGCATCTGTTCTTCCTGCAGTAAATGGTACTGATTTTCCTGAAGCTTTCTCAATGGCTGCACATCCTCCAAGTACAATTAGGTCTGCCAAGGAAATATTGATTTCAGACTCTGATTTTATTTTTTCAAGAGCAGAAATAACCACATCGGTTCCTTTATTTACTTCCCAGTCTTTTTGTGGAGCTAGGCGAATTCTGGCTCCATTTGCTCCTCCTCTTTTATCAGATCCTCTAAATGTTGCAGCTGAAGCCCAAGCGGTTGAAACCAATTGAGCAGTTGTTAGGCCACTCGAAAGTATTTTATCTTTTAAAAGCGATAATTCATTCTCTGTTGGCATAGGACCGGTGTGTTTAGGGACTGGATCTTGCCATATAAGTTCCTCATTAGGAACCTCTTTGCCAAGGTAACAACTAATAGGCCCCATATCTCTGTGCGTTAACTTGAACCATGCTCTAGCATATGCATCTGCAAATTCTTCCGGATTATTTAAAAAGTTTTTGGAAATTTTTGCATATGCAGGGTCTAGTTTTAGGGCCATATCTGCTGTTGTCATCATTAGCGGCTGCTGTTTAGTGGCATCGTGTGCTGTTGGCGCCATTGGAGCATTTGACTCTTTAGTGGGTGTCCATTGCACATGTCCAGAATTACTGGTCGTTTGTTCCCATTCATTGCCCAGCAATACCTCAAAGTATTCCATATTCCATTCATTGGGTGTTGGTGTCCAAGAGCCTTCAAACCCTGCAGTGGTGGTATCATTACCTTTACCTTCACCATAGGTATTGTGCCAGCCAAATCCTTGGGCTTCTATTTTGGCTCCCTCTGGTTCTACGCCTACTTTATCTTCTGGACCCGCGCCGTGACCTTTTCCGAAGGTATGACCCCCAGCAACTAATGCAACTGTTTCGTAGTCATCCATTGCCATGCGCGCAAATGTATCACGAATATCATAAGCTGATTTTAGGGGATCCGGATTTCCGTTTGGTCCTTCTGGATTAACATATATCAAGCCCATTTGTACTGCAGCTAAGGGGGTGGAAAGGTCTCTGTCACCGGAATAACGTTTGTCATCAAGCCATTCTGTTTCGGGTCCCCAATAAATGTCTTCTTCAGGTTCATAGACATCTTCACGCCCACCGCCAAAACCAAATGTTTTAAAACCACATGACTCCATGGCGACATTCCCAGCCAGTATAAACAGATCAGCCCACGATAGTTTGTTGCCATACTTAGATTTGATAGGCCATAGAAGCCGTCTTGCTTTATCTAGGTTTCCGTTATCTGGCCAGCTGTTAAGGGGAGCAAATCTTTGTGACCCGGAGTTAGCGCCGCCTCTGCCATCATACGTTCTATAAGTACCAGCACTATGCCAAGTCATTCGAACAAAAAAACCAGCATAAGTTCCATAATCAGCAGGCCACCAGTCTTGGCTGTTTGTCATTAGTTCTGTTAAATCTTTCTTTAGTTCATCTAAGTCTAAACTTTGGAATGCTTCTTTATAGCTAAAGTTAGGATCCATTGGATTAACATTTGATGAGTTTTGATTTAAAATTTTAAGGTTTAATTGTTCTGGCCACCAATGATGGTTGGCTATTGCACCGGTGGCAGTTACTTTATTAGCGCCATGCATAACTGGACATTTTCCTTTAAAATTTTCTGCAGTATCACTCATGTTTTTCTCCAAGTATTATTATTCAGTATTTATATTAGTTATTTAAAAGAGGATATTCCAATAGATAATACCTTTTTTGTTGATAGCTTCTAGCTATAGATGAGTAATTTCTGGGGACTTTTTTTGAAAAATTAATTTCGGTATTGATTGTTTTTATCTGGCTTTCCGTAGTCGCGCCTAAGTCTTTGCCCCATGCGTGTAAGCATTTCGTAATTAATAGTTCCTATCTCATTTGCTTCGTTTTCTAGTTGATCGCCACGGAAAACAACTACTCCCCCCACTTCTTTGTGCATGTGCACGTTGGTAATATCAATCATAGTAAGGTCCATGGAGACCCTACCTACAATGGGAACTGTTTCATCATGTAAAGTGGCGAAACCTTTGTTCGAGGCTAAAACAGGAATACCATCAGCATATCCGGCTCCAACAATAGCAATTTGCATGTCGCGAGGAGCAATAAAACTAGCATTGTAGCCTAGACTGTCTCCTTTGCTTATATTTCTAATCTGTAGTATCGGGGCGAGTAATGTCACCACCGTGCGGATATCCTCTTGTTCAGGTTTTGTTGTAGCATAGCCTCCGTATAGCCCAATCCCTGGACGTACCATTTGAAAGTGATAAGGTTTTCCTAGGTAAATTCCTGCTGTATTAGATAAGCTAAGTGGTGTTAGTGGTAATTGCGCTGCAGATTTCTTAAATTTTGCCAGTTGAATTGCATTCATAGGGTGTGTTTTGTCTGCTGCACATGCTAAGTGACTCATTACCCACTCAGGATTAAGTTCGTTCCAAAGGGATCTGTCGCGTGCAAATTCTTTAAACTCTTCTTGATCAAACCCAAGTCTATTCATGCCTGTATCAACATGTACTGCAGTGTATGGAGGCTCATTCACACTTCTGCTAACCTGTGCCCAAAACCGTGCTTGCTCTAATGAATTAATAACCGGTTTAAGTTTAGCCCCAAGTAAAACACCTTTATCGCGAGGGGAAGGGCCGTTGAGCACATAGATTGCTGAGTTGGGCCCTACGCTATCTCGTAAAATTTTACCTTCGCCCGCTGTTGCTACAAAAAAAATACGGCAACCAGCTCCATACAGTGCACGACCTACTTGAGTTGCCCCTAGTCCATAAGCATCAGCTTTGACCGATGCTCCAATTTTTGCATTTCCAGATCGCTCTTTTAATGATTGATAATTATACCTTAAATTCTCAAGATTTACCCTTAAAGTAGGTCGTGATGAATAGCTTATGAGCGGCTGTGACACATTTAACTCGTTATTTAATGGCCGCCGCTGAAGCGGTCATCGGGGGCAAGGTTACCAAATTTGGTCAGGTCTGGGTTAAATGATAGTTTGACAGTACCAATAGGCCCATGTCGCTGTTTTCCAATAATAATTTCTGCTTTTCCATGCAGCTGCTCCATGTCTTCCTGCCATTTCAAGTGCTCTTCTGTACCTTCAGAGGGCTCTGATCGTGCAAGGTAGTATTCTTCACGGTAAACAAACATAACAACATCAGCATCTTGTTCAATTGAACCTGACTCTCTTAAATCAGACAATTGAGGACGTTTATCCTCTCGCTGTTCAACTTGTCTGGACAGTTGCGCCAGGGCTAATATTGGAATATCCAGTTCTTTAGCAAGAGATTTAAGTCCCTGAGTAATCATTGAGACCTCTTGAACCCGATTTGTGGAGTTATTCATTCCTGCCCCACCAGTTAAAAGTTGGAGATAGTCTACTACTATCATATCTAGACCTATCATTCGTTTAAGTCTGCGAGCTCTGGCTGAAAGTGCCCCAATAGATATACCTCCTGTATCATCTATATGTAATGGCAAGCTAGATATTTCATCCGCACTATCTCTCATGTGCTCATACTGCTCTACAGTAATATCCCCTCTACGTATTTTGTGCGATGGTACCTGAGAATGTTCAGATAAAAGTCTCGTCGCAAGCTGTTCAGAGCTCATCTCCAAAGAGAAAAACCCTACAATGCCACCCTCAGATGTTTTCTCTATTCCATTATCATCTTTTTCAGATTTATATTTTTTAGCTATATTAAATGCTATGTTTGTGGCTAGTGAGGTTTTGCCCATTGATGGGCGACCAGCAAGGATGATGAGGTCAGACCTATGCATTCCCCCTAGCTGCCTATCAAGGTCTATAAAACCTGTTGAGGTTCCAGATAAATGACCATCGCGCGTGAATGCGGCTGATGCCATTTCAATAGACTTAATAAGTGCTTTTTGAAAATCGATAAACCCGTTTTGTGTTCCTCCAAGTTCCGCCAAGTTATAAAGTTGGCCCTCAGCTTTGATTATTTGTTTATGGGCATCTGCTTCATTGTCAGGGTTTGTAGCCTCATTTTTAATTTCGTCTCCTAAGCGGATGAGTTCGCGTCGTATCGCCAGATCAAAAATAAGTTTTGCGTATTCTGGTGCAGTGGAGCTTGATGGTGCATTATCCAAAAGTAGTGCAAGGTATTCCACGCCGCCTATGTCGACTAGTGTTTCATCTTGCGAAAACCTATTTTTGAGAACTATGGCATCAGCTAGATTTCCGCGCTCTATTAAGACGGCTATTGAGTCAAAAATTCTAACATGGATTGGATTGTAGAAATGTTTAGCTTTTACAATGCCCGAAACACGATGGTAGACCTCATTGTCATACAAAAGGGCACCAAGAAGTGCTTGCTCAGCTTCTTGACTTTGAGGTGTCGAATCTAGATCAGATTTTGGTGATTCTTGATAATTTGAATTTACTGCCATAGTTTTCTTTATTCCAAGATTGCTTAGTCTCATAGCCTAAAAATTATTATTTTAACTTTGAAAGTCACTATAAAATTTTATCCACAAATAATAATGTGAAAAACGGGGATAATATAACATAAAAAGAGTTCAGGTTATGCAATGCTTGGTTCAAAGGTTTCTGTTAAGTCATTGCATCTCTCAGGTAATACTTAATTAACTCAATAAAGCTTGGCATTTGTTTAATGTTCCCCTACTGTTCTTTTATGATGAGTTCTCGTATTATAGGTTTTGATCCATCTTTAGTATCTTGTGGGTGGGGTATAATTGATGCTCGAGGCATGAAAATAAAGCATGTTGCCCACGGGGTTATCAAGCCTGTATCTAAAAATGATCTGCATATTCGTCTTCGGGAGCTCTTTGTGGCTATCACTGAAATCATTAAGAATTATTCTCCAGAGGCAGCAGCAGTTGAGGAGGCTTTCATGAAAAATAACCCTGCTAGTGCGATTAAATTAGGCCATGCTCGGGCAGCTTGTTTAATACCCTCGAGCTTAGCAGGCCTCGACGTTGGAGAATATTCGCCACGTTCTGTTAAAAAATCTGTTGTTGGTACCGGAGCAGCCGATAAGTCACAGGTTGCGCATATGATAAATGTTTTACTACCCAATAGTAAAGTTATGGCAGGTGATGCGGCAGATGCGCTAGCTGTTGCTATATGCCATTCGCAAAATATGAATTCTTTAAAAAATATATATGGGAAGGCCTCATGATAGGCATGCTGACCGGAACTTGTCTTGCAAAAGGTGAGGGTGAAATTATTATCGACGTAAATGGGGTTGGATATTTAGTTCAATGTGCTTCCAAAACTAGCGCAGATATTTCGGTTGGGGAAATTGTGTGTGTGCATATCGAAACACATGTTCGAGAACAGGCAATAACGTTATATGCTTTTGAAACTGAAGATGAGCGGTCATGGTTTGTGCATTTACAATCAGTTCAGGGTGTAGGCCCTAAAGCGGCATTGGCAATTCTTGATATTTTGAGTCCAAGCCAAATTCTTTCATCTGCCAGCCTAGGTGATAAAAATGCTTTTGCACAAGCAAAAGGGATAGGACCGAAGTCTGCAAGTCGAATAGCTAGCGAACTAGCATCAAAACCCTTACCAAGAACAAGAGGTTTATTTAGTTCAAATTCTTCTAAATCTGATAGTCATTTATTACACCCAGACAGCAAAAAAATTGAAAATGCGCAATTAACCCAAAGAAATGATGCAATATCCGCTCTTAAAAATTTAGGTGTTGGGCAATCTGATGCATTGCGAGCAGTTGCAAGAGCCTACGATATAATAGATGGTGCTCCTTTGTTGGATGACCTGATTAAGTTGGCACTAAAAGAATTGAGTAAGTAGTTGGAAGATCAAAATAGAATTATTGATGCTGATAACCAATTTGGTGACGGTTATGACCGTGCGCTGAGGCCATTGTCTTTCAGTGACTTTACCGGTCAAAAAGATGTAATAAAGAATCTTAAGGTTTATGTCGATGCTGCAAGGCGAAGAGAAGAATCTTTAGATCACATATTATTATCTGGCCCCCCAGGATTGGGTAAGACTACACTTGCACAAATTGTTTCAAGGGAGTTAGGCGTTAATTTTCGATCAACATCTGGTCCTGTAATTAGCAAAGCTAGTGACCTGGCGGCATTACTTACAAATTTAGAGCCCCGTGACGTTTTATTTATTGATGAAATACATCGCTTAAATCCTAGTGTTGAAGAGGTTTTATATCCAGCTATGGAAGATTTTGAATTAGATTTGATTATTGGTGATGGTCCTGCTGCAAGGTCAATTAAAATTGATTTAGCTCCTTTTACATTAATAGGAGCTACAACCAGAGCCGGCCTTTTGGCGACCCCGTTGAGAGATAGATTTGGTATACCAATTCGTTTAGAGTTTTATTCAGCTCAAGAGTTAACTACAATTATACTTCGAAGTTCCAAAAAACTTGATATGAATCTAACAGAGGACGGAGCCAAAGAAATCGCAAACCGTTCACGTGGTACACCCAGGGTTGCAGGCCGCCTTCTTCGGAGAGTGCGAGACTTAGCTGAGGATAGTGGTTATGTTGAGGTTGATCATAAGGCTGCAAATGAAGCTCTTTTGAGGTTGGGCGTTGATGAAACTGGGTTGGACCAGCAAGATAATAGCTATTTAAAGGCAATATGCGAGATGTTTTATGGTGGTCCTGTTGGAGTCGATACTTTAGCTGCTGCATTATCTGAAGCTCGTGATGCTATTGAGGATGTAATTGAGCCCTATTTGATACAATTAGGTTTTTTACAGCGAACTCCCAGAGGTAGAATTGCAACTCCAAGAGCATATACACACCTAGGATTGCAAATACCTAAAAATAATATGACCCCTGAGATCGAAGGCGAAAAATAGATGGATTTAATTTCCACAACTGGTGAATTTAAAGGTAGAGAACATTACTACCCAATACGTGTATTCTATGAAGATACTGATTTCACTGGTGTAGTATATTATGCAAACTATTTAAGGTTTTTTGAAAGAGCTAGAAGTAGTTTTTTTAGGTTAGTTGGATTTAAGCACGCTGAGCTATGGAATTCTGAGGAACCAATTGCTTTTGCAATTAGAAGCATTCACCTTGAGTATAAAAAGTCTGCAAAAATAGATGACGATTTAAATATTGTTACTACTTATGATAAGATTAAAGGTGCTCGACTTTGGGTGAGTCAATCGTGTTATAGGGGCAATGAATTACTTGTTACTGCTTTTAGTGAAGCAGCATGTATCTCATCTGAAGGCAAACCTAAAAGAGCACCAAGCTGGATGACTACTCAACTATCGCAATATTTACTAAATGATTAAATACTAAATATATCAGGATATAATTTTAGTAATTTTGTATCAATATAAGGGGCAATACAATTACATATAAAGATCAGCTATTTTTACTCCCTAATGATTTCTTTGACAATGGAAGACAAGAATATTGCCCTGAGTGTGCGGAAATGTGGGGTATTATAAACTACTTCCCAATTATTAAGCCTAGTTTAGAGATTATTTATACCACAATTGAAAAGCCAAGAAAAAAGTTAGCAGATATGATTGGTTACGAAAATCAAAATTGCCCTACTTTGATACTAAGTGATATAAGTCCAATTTATCAGGATTGCGGACTTTTATCAGTTAATGGATACAATTTTTTAAATAATGTTCGCGATATTGGCCGTTATTATTTTCAGCGATTTGGAACATCTTATCCAAGAGGCGCGTGAGCTTTTATTATCTGGATTAACTTTTTTTATTAATTGTTTCTCCGATTTCAGGGCCAATACCGCCAGTTATAATATTTTCTTTATCACATATATCTAAAACTTTATTTCCATTTGAATCTTCATAGTAAATACTGGCTTGTTTGGTAACAATTTCTCTTTTTACTTTATTTTCAATTGGCTCGTATGGAGGGTTATCTATAATTGTGATAGCGTATTGTATCTTTGTCTCTGCAGGAAGCTCTACTTTTCTTAACTCAGATATATCAATACATGTTTCCATGGGAGCAACATTAGGATTAGTCATATTTTGATTTTCAGGTACTGTCTCGCATGACGATAACCCAATAAAGAGTAAGATGCTTGAATTTTTGATGTTGAATTTCATTGATAACTCCTGTGAAATCAACTTAGCATGTTATTATAAATTAAGCTAATTGGTGTTAAATTTTCCTCTGGATATTACAAATATTTTATTAATTTGTTACTAAATATCAAAAACTTATTTTTTTAGTAGGTAATTTATTAAGCTTTGTTTGTTATGTATACATACTAGTAGGAAAAAAATGGAGCAGATTCTGTGCAGTTATTTGAGTTATTTTTACAAAGCAATTCCTTAGATGCAATTGTTACAAGTGATTTTTCTTTTGGTTCTTTATTTTTGCGAGCAGACTGGGCTGTTAGAGGAGTGATGCTTATCCTAGTAGCGGCGTCTATTTGGTCTTGGGCCATAGCGGTTGAAAAAGGGATTATGATTTTTTCTTTAAATAAGCATGCAAAAAGATTTGAGGATATTTTTTGGTCAGGTAAAACTCTGGATGAGCTTAAGCTTGAGTTAAAAGATAGTTTAAGTGATCCAATGTCTCGTGTTTTTTCTGCAGCTATTAAAGAATATGATGAATATAGTTCTTTAAAAATTAAATCTAACGCACCTATGTCATCTCAGTACCGAATAGATAGTATCATGAATTTAATTGTGAATAGGGAGTTATCAAAACTAGAGAGAGGTATGACTACATTGGCAACGATAGGCTCCTCATCAGTTTTCATAGGTTTGTTTGGTACAGTTTGGGGAATTATGAACTCTTTCCGCGCTATTGCAGCATCGCAGAATACAAGTTTAACTGTGGTAGCTCCAGGTATAGCCGAGGCACTTTTTGCTACTGCTTTAGGACTTATAGCTGCAATCCCAGCCGTTATTTTTTATAATAAATATACCGCTGATTTGAACAAGTATGGTGGGCGCCTTGAGGGGTATGCTGATGAACTATCTGCTATTTTATCTAGGAAAATTTCTAAGAATACATAACTGGAGAATAAATTGACTAATTTTCGTGAAGGAAACAAATATCGGAAAAGTCATCGACTTAATTCTAGATTAAAATCTGAAATTAACATTACTCCCTTGGTTGATGTTATGTTGGTTCTTTTAATTGTTTTTATGATTGCTGCTCCACTATTAAGTGTTGGGGTTCCTGTGAATTTACCAAAAACTGAGGCTAAAAGTTTATCGTCTCAAAAAGACCCCTTAACAGTAACAATAGACTCTAATGGAAAAGTTTTTATTCAAGAGAAGGAGATTGCATTTGATCAATTGGCCACGAAACTAAATGCAATTAGTGAAAACGGATATAAAGAAAAAATTTACATCAGGGGAGACCGTTCAGCTGACTATGGGAAAATTTTGAAAGTTATGGCGCGAATAAATACAGCGGGTTTCGAAAATATCGGATTAGTAACAGATCCAATTAATCAATAGATGCGCTTTGGTTTTTTGATATCACTTTTATGTCATATGACTGCACTGGTTGGAGGGGTGTTTCTATTTGAAACAAAGTTAGAAAAATTACCAAAATCTACAATTGTCCCCATAAATTTAGTCACAATTTCTGATAATACGAACATTAAAGGCACATACATTGAAAAATCCCCTGTAGTAGCTAAAGCACTTATAAGGCAAAATGATGCAAAGTCTCCTTTATTAAATAACAAAAGAGATTTTAGTGACTCTGCTAATGAATTTGATTTGAATAGTGATGCGTCTGGAAAATATATATTTGATTTAGAAAAATTAGCATTAATGGTCGATAAAAATCAAGAAAATAGCATGCAAAGATCAAATAGCTCCTCTTCGTTGCCTTATGACAATGATACAATTGAAAAGTCATCTAAAGGAGAGGGCAATAAAATGACTGTTAGTGAAGTAAATGCATTGCAGTCAGCAATGTACCGTTGTTGGAGAATGCCAGTTGATGCTGTGAACCCGGAAAATTTAATTGTAAAACTTGAGGTAGAAATGCTCCCTGGAGGTTTTGTTCAAAATGTTCAAGTCGTCAACCGATCGGAACAAAGGCAACTGGATCCAGGAAATACTTTTTGGGATGTTGCCGAACAAAGAGCTGTTAGGGCAGTTTCACAATGTGCTCCTTATAGTTTTTTGCCAGTAAAAAAATATAACCAATGGAAAAAAATTACTCTTAATTTTAGACCTGAGCTATAGAAAGAAGCTATGAAAAAACTAATCGCTTTAAAAAGTATTTTTAATCATATCATTTTATATTTTTTTCTAGTTATGATGAATTCAGTTTCCGCTGGAGCCCAGCTCACGATTGACATAACAAAGGGAAATATTGACCCAACCCCAGTGGCTGTTCCAAATTTTTTGGCTGCGAGTGCTGAATTATCTCAACTTGGAGGTGATATGGCGTCCGTTATAAGAAGCAATTTGCAACGATCTGGACTTTTTGTGTCTTTAAACCCAGAAGGTTTTTTAGAGACCCAAGCAAATATCGATTATCAGCCTAATTTCTCTTCATGGCGTGTTATAAATGCTCAAGCGTTGGTTTCTGGACGGATAGTGCATGAAGGTACAAATAAACTAAGAGTTGAATTTCGTTTATGGGATATATTTGCTGGCAAGCAATTAATCGGGATAAGATTCATCACTACAAAAGACCAATGGAGAAGAGCTGCCCACAAAGCCTCAGACGAAATATACAAGGCGCTTACGGGGGAAATTGGTTATTTTGATAGTAGAATAGTCTTTATTGATGAAAAAGGTTCAAAACTTAACCGCAAAAAAAGTTTAGCTATTATGGATCAAGATGGTTATGGAACGAAATTACTTACCGATGGGTCCCAACTTATTATTACCCCTAGGTTTTCTCCATCAGCACAAAAAATAGTCTATATGAGTTATGAAAACATTACTCCAAGCGTTTATCTTTTAGAAATAGAAACAGGAAAACGTACAAGGCTAGGATCGTTTCCTGGCATGACTTTTGCGCCACGGTTTTCGGCCGATGGTAATAAATTACTCTTATCAATGATTAAAGATGGTAACAGTGATATATATTCTCTCGATCTGGATAGTGGGTTATCAATTCGTTTGACTAGTGACTCATCAATAGATGTCTCTGGTAGTTATTCTCCTGATGGCAGACATATTGTTTTCAATTCAGATAGGGGGGGTAATCCTCATCTCTATGTTATGAAATCAGATGGAACAGATAAAAAAAGAATAAGTTATGGTGAGGGCAGATATTCATCTCCTGTATGGTCTCCGCGAGGAGATAAAATAGCGTTTGTTAAAAGCTTAAAAGGTAGGTTTTCCATAGGAGTCATAAATCCAGATGGTAGTGATGAGAGAATCCTAACTGACAGCTTTATGGATGAAGGCCCTACTTGGTCTCCGAATGGACGGGTTATTGTTTTCTCAAGGGAAACGAGAGGTCGATATGGATCTAACTCTATTTGGTCGATTGATTTATCAGGCCGTAACTTGCAAAAAATAAATACGCCTGGCAAAGCGTCCGATCCAGCTTGGTCACCATTGTTGCCGTAAGAAAGCATTACAGGAATAATTTTTCCATTATTTATTCTTAAAATTTACTTTTTAAAGCTTACTAGATTATTTTTTTCTTGATTGATTGTTGATCTGCGGCTTTACTGAGATAGTTATTCGCCTATGGAAGGACTTAAACATGAATATTAAACCTATTGCTATTTCATTTTCTATATTAGCACTCAGTGCATGCGCCAGCCAGCCACAAGTACAGCCTGCACCTCCACCCCCTCCACCCGTAGTTGAAGCTCCAGCTGTTATTAAAGAAGCCCCAGCGCCAGTAATACAAGAACCTGTAGTTGAAGAAAAAATTCTTCCACAACTGCCAAGTCCTGGTTCACTTGAAGATTTCATTTTGAGTTCTGGTGGAGATACTCGGGTTTATTTCGATTATGATCAATACTCATTAACTGATATAGCAATGGCCTCTCTTCGTGCTCAATCAAGTTGGTTGAAATCTTATCCTAATGTAAAAATTGTTATTGAGGGTAATGCTGATGAACGCGGAACGCGTGAATACAACCTAGCATTAGGGGCAAGACGAGCGGCCTCTGTAAGTTCTTTTATGGTCAGTCAAGGTGTTAGCCCAACACAGATTACTGTTGTGTCCTACGGAAAGGAAAAACCTATTGATGCAAGGTCTAATGAAGACGGATGGGCGCTTAATAGAAATGCTAACACAAGGCTAAGATAGAAGGTGCGCATTTTGAGTTTAAAAATTAATTTAAATAAATTACTATAATATATGAAGTTATTGATATTTATGAATCCAACTTTGATCTAATCTACTAATTATTAGTTTTTTATAATCGGGTCATACAAGGCGTAGTCAAACAATGTTACGATCTATACTACTATACTTATCAATATTACCCATAATGTTAGCTACCTCATCTTATGCTGTGAGTAAAAAAGAACTTGCCGCTAAAGACTTGCAGCTAGAAGAACGACTTTCACAATTAGAGTCTCGATTTCTTACTGGGGACCCAGCTGCTGAGCAGTTAATTAAGAGAAATTACGCCCTTGAGGTAACCGTAAGGAGTCTTAGGGGTGAGGTTGAACAATTAATGTATGAGTTAGGTCAGTCGAATAAAAAGATTGATGCCTTGTATGGTGATATAGACATTAATCTGCAGAGAATTATTAGATTAGAGCATCAACTGGAGGAGTTAAATTCAGCGTTTGAAAATTCAGAAAACTCTTTTATTTCTGGTAACACCCCTGAAGGAGCTATTCCTGGTGGTGACGCATTTGAAAACATAAATAATGAAGATAATTCAGAAAAATTTGAAAGAAACACTGATGAATCATTATCGCAAATTCCTTCTGCTCCTGTTTTTAAAGAGAAAACCATTGATGTTCAGGTAGCCTATGGCAATTTATTACAATTGCCAGAAGAAGGAAAAGTTAAATTGAGAGAAGGAGATTATCTCGGAGCTCAATTAGATTTTGAAAAATATATTTTAGAAAGACCCGATGCTGACGATATAGCAATTGTCAATTACTGGCTTGGTGAAAGTTATTTTGTTCGAAATGAATTTCAAAAAGCAGCAAATGCTTACATCGTATCGTTAGGTAGTGATCCCAAGGGAATAAAAGCACCTTCTTCAATGATAAAATTAGCTACTAGTTTTGCAAAACTGAATAATCCAGAATCCTGTAAAATTTTCAATGCATTCGAAACTCAATATCCAAATGCTACGGAACTTGAAAAAGCCAAAGCAAGCAAAGAGGCAAAAAAAGTAGGTTGTTAAATATATGGAACCTGTCGCTATGCTGTGTTAACCATAGGCATGTTACTAAAACACTTAAATAAAGAAATTAGTAAATTAATTCCATATGGAGAAAAATTTGCAATCGCCTTCTCTGGTGGAGGAGATAGCACCGCTTTGGTTCATGCTCTCAAAGACCATCCGCAATCTGAATTTGTTTATATAGTTGACCATAATTTAAGAAGTGGTTCGCATGTAGAAGCTCAGTCTGCAAAATGTTTTGCTGAGAGTTTTGGTTATAATGTTGAAGTTCTGAAATGGAAACACGGTTCAGTGAAAACCGGCGTTCAAGAGAAAGCACGAATAGCACGTTATGGTTTAATGGGTAATAAATGCCGAGAAGAAGGTATCAAATACCTTCTGACAGCTCATAATTTTGAAGACAATGTTGAAACGCTTTTGATGCGTTATGACCGAAAGACTGATTGGCGTGGAGCTGCTGGAATGAGTTCAATAACTTATGCACCTGTATGGCCAGAATTATCACTTGTTAGTATCGTTCGTCCTCTGCTTAGTGTATCCAGAAAGTTACTGAGGGATTACAATATTAGTAATAATATTATATGGTCTGAAGATCCTTCAAATAAAGACATAAGATACGGTAGAATTAAGGCAAGAAATTACCTACGGGAACGACCGGATATAGTTGAATTGCTTCTACAAACGAGCAAAGACATGAGGGAGTGCATAGTCAAAGAAAATAAAATTTTACTCGATCAGTTCAGGAAAATTGGAACAATTGACCAGTTTGGAAATATCTATTTGACTGGAATTCCATATCCTGAACTTATGTTCCATTGTTTGCGCACTACCAGCGGACAAGGGCGTATGATTGATAGAACTAAAATCAGAAATTTACTTGAACGAATGAAAATTGGTGACTTTCAAGCGAGCACCCTTGCAGGTTCAATGGTTCTAAAGTTTAATCAAAGCTATGTTATAGGTAGAGACCCCTCAGCTGTTAAAGGAAGAAAGGATAGCCGCCATAAAAGAAAAAATTATTCTTCCGAGCTTGAAATGACCTCTGATGGTCAGCCACAGGTGTGGGATGGTCGTTTTGTATTTGGAACTGCGGGAAAAGAAATGAAAATAGCCGCACTTCATGATAATTTAGATTTACTGTCAAAAGAACAGTTTAAACTAATAAAGAACATACCATTTAATTTACGGATATCTTTACCGGTTGTTAAGGATAACTTTAATGCAGAAATCAAGCTTGGTGTTAATAATTTAGTACCAGGTATACAACCACTAGTAAAAAAAAGGCTTGAATATTGCCTTGGTGGAAGTTTGGATAAAACGATTTAATTTGTTATAGCGTATGCATTTTATTGCACACGCGACTTTATTTTTTAGTCAACAATCACTATTTGTTATATAAGTATGACAAATATTAAAAACTCGGTAAGTAATTATGAAAAAAAATAATAAAAATATAGTCGTCTGGGGCCTAGTCTTAACTATGTTTTTAATAATGATGCAGGTGTCATCAAATACCATAAAGTCCTCTTCTGCTCCTAATGAATATACTTTCTCTCAATTAGAAAATGAAGTTGCAAGTAGTAAGATTGTTGAGGCAGAAATAAATGAAGCTGAAGGTCTTATTACTGGAGAGACTGCAGATGGAAAGCGCTTCAGAGCAAATACATCCAGAATAGACGACAGGGCTGGAGAGCTATTCGATGAATATAATGTGCCCTATGAATATTCAAAAGTTAAAGGGACTAATACCCTAGCGGCTATGTTTATAAATGTTCTTCCATTGTTATTGATAATTGGTGTTTCAATGCTAATTTTTCGTTCAATGCAGGGGGGGGGGCGAGGTGGTGCCATGAGTTTTGGCAAATCAAGGGCAAAGATGCTGACAGAAAACACGAACCGCGTAACATTTGAAGATGTTGCTGGGGTCGAAGCTGCCAAAGAAGATTTAAAAGAAGTTGTCGAATTCCTAGAAGATCCCTCCAGATTCACACGTTTAGGCGCAAGAATACCCACGGGTGCATTATTGGTTGGACCACCTGGTACGGGTAAAACTCTACTAGCAAGAGCAGTTGCTGGCGAAGCTGGGGTCCCATTCTTTACTATCTCTGGCTCTGACTTCGTGGAGATGTTTGTAGGTGTTGGGGCTTCGAGAGTTAGAGACATGTTTGCAGATGCTAGAAAAAACGCTCCATGCATAATTTTTATAGATGAAATAGATGCTGTTGGCCGACATAGAGGCGTGGGAACTTCTGGCGGTCACGAAGAGCGCGAACAAACACTTAATCAGCTTCTCGTTGAAATGGATGGATTTCAAGGTGATGAAGGCGTTATTATAATAGCTGCAACAAATAGACCCGATGTGTTGGATAAAGCTTTGTTGCGCCCGGGACGTTTCGATAGGCAAATTGAGGTTCCTTATCCCGACATCATTGGTAGAGAGAAGATTCTTGAAGTTCACATGAAGGGTAAACCAATAGCTGCGGATCTTGATGTAAAATATATAGCACGCGGCACACCAGGCTTTTCTGGGGCAGACCTCATGAATTTAGTTAATGAAGCAGCTCTTTTATCAGCGCGAAGAAATAAACTAAAGATTACAATGCGTGAATTTGAAGACGCACGTGACAAAGTACTCATGGGTGCAGAACGCAGATCATTATCTATGACTGATCAAGAAAGGCAAAATACTGCTTATCACGAAGCGGGTCACGCAATAGTAGGCCTAAATATGAAAGGAAGCCTGCCAATCCATAAAGCAACGATAATACCAAGAGGACGCGCCTTAGGTATGGTGCAATACATGCCAGAGAGAGATCAAATTTCTCAGTCTAGAGAGGAAATGATTGCAAGGATGGCAATGGCAATGGGCGGACGCGCAGCAGAAGAGATTAAGTTTGGGTATGATAAAGTAACTTCGGGTGCTAGTTCTGATATAGAGCAAGTTACTCGGATAGCCACAGCTATGGTTACAGAATGGGGACTATCAGATGCAATTGGTCCTATAGCATTTAAAGATACCGACCAGCAAAGCTTCCACCCTGGAATAGGCAGGGGCTCTGCTATATCACCTGAGACAGCTAAACTAATTGAATCTGAGATTAGACGTTTTGTTACAGAAGCTCACGAAACCGCCCTAAAAATACTGAAAAAGAAAAAGAAAGACTGGACTACTCTTGCCGAAGCACTCTTAGAATACGAAACATTATCAGGAGATGAGATTTCTGTTCTTTTGTCTGATGGGATAAAGCCGAAACGTTCTGATGGTCAATTTGGCACTAAGCCAGCAGTGCCGGCTGTCCCATCAACTAAAAAAGGATCAATTGGGAGTCCACAACCTGAGACATAGTGATTGATGTATGTTGTGTGACCATTAACTGGGTATATTTGAGGTTAAAAATGCAGATAAAGCCCTGTAAATGACATTCAAGCGTCCGAAAGTAATGGGAATTGTAAACGTAACGCCTGACTCATTTTCAGATGGAGGCAGTTTTTATTCTCACGACTTAGCAATCAAGCAATCATTGAAGCTACTTGATGAAGGAGCTGATATTATAGATATTGGCGGAGAGAGTACTAGACCTGGTGCATCAGAAATTAGCACTGATGAAGAAATAGCTCGCGTATTACCTGTTATAACCGCCTTGAGAGATACTATCAAAGGGTCTTATGATGAGGCTTCTATTTCAATTGATACAAGAAAGTCTTTAGTTGCGAATGCAGCTATAAATGCAGGTGCTGACATATGGAATGATGTTTCGGGCTTAACTTTTGATGATTCGTCAGTAGATGTTGCTGCTGATTTAGAAGTCCCTTTAATAATTATGCATTCGAAGGGATTGCCCATAAACATGCAAAATAATCCAAACTACGAGGACGTAGTGAAAGAAATTAAAAATTGGTTTCAGAAAAGAATTGAGGCTTTTGAAAAAAAGGGAATTCATCTTAGCAAAATTACTATCGATCCTGGTTTAGGGTTTGGTAAAAGACAGATTGATAATTTATCTATATTAAAAAACTTAAATTCATTTAAAGATTTTGGCTGTCCAATCTTAGTTGGTGCATCGAGAAAAAGCTTTATTGGTAATATTGATGCCTCAAAATCAGAGGATCGTTTGGGCGGTAGCATTGCTTCTGCATTATGGTCTATAAATAAAGGAGCTGAGATTTTGCGTGTGCATGATGTGAAAGAAACCATTCAGGCTATTCGGGTTTGGACACAGATTGCATCGTCCAATTGATAGCGCTACTAGATCACTATCACTTTTTTAAAAGATATGAAGTCGCCTTTGTACAACTTCATGCACTAGGGAATTAAAATTAATGGATAAGGCAAATATTCCAAAGGTATTAATTATAGCTGGCTCTGACTCTTCCGGGGGTGCAGGCATCCAAGCAGATGTAAAGACCTGTGCAGCATTTGGAGTTTATTCCTCTACTGCAATTACAGCAATTACTGCCCAAAATACAGTCGGTGTTCAAGACCTAATGAATGTTCCAGCTAAGCTAGTGCGGGAGCAAATTAAGAGCGTACTTTCGGACGTGGGAGCAGATGTCATTAAAATTGGAATGCTTGGAGATTCTAATATTATTGAAGCTGTTGCGGAAGAAATAGAAGACTCAAATGCCTTTATTATACTTGACCCAGTGATGGTTGCATCGACAGGTTCTGTCTTACTGGAAAAAGATTCTATTGATTGTTTGAAGTCTAAACTTTTACCTCTAGCTGACTTGATAACACCTAATGTTCCTGAAGCTGAATTACTTACTGGTAATATAATTAATGATGTTGATGACTTAGTGAGATCAGGTGAGTTTCTACTATCACAGAATTCTTATTCAGCCTTAATGAAGGGAGGACATTTGAAAGGAAAATCAGTTTTTGATGTCTTAGTAACAAATGAAGGCGCTAACATAATGTCAGGACCTCGCTTAAATTCTCGTCATACCCATGGGACGGGGTGCACTTTATCCAGTGGAATAGCATCTTGTATTGCTATGGGTGCTTCAATTGAAGAGGCAGTCATTAGTTCTCGTGAATTTGTTTATGAAGCAATTAAGTCAGCACCTAAACTCGGGCGAGGGAATGGCCCACTTAATCACGGTTTAGTGAATACTAATTCAGTAAGTTCTCAGCCAACTGATGTAAATAACCCGTTTAGTGTTTTAAAAAGTCTTTGATTTTTTTATTTGTGAAATAAACATTCCAATTAAAATAATAACAAATGCTATAAATATCCTCATACTTAAAATTTCATCTAAAATAATCACACCAAATATAACTGAGGCTAGGGGAACAAAATAATTAATTTTAGCAATTGTACTGGGGCCAGTTTGGTCAATTATATATAATAAAAGTATTGATGCAAAAGCAGTTGAACCCACTCCCAACCCAAACGCTGTTAAAATACCGAGCAATGGCGGAATACTAGAGGGCAAACCTGTTAATAAAGCTACGAATAAGCATGCAGTAGCGGCGCATATTAACATCATACAAGCCCCTACGGTGGCTGGTGTATCAGGTGCTCTTTTAGCTATAATCGTAGTTACTGCATAACAGAATGCAGCAATGATAATTATCAGTTGTGAAGACCAGTTTTCTGTTAACTCAATGCTAAAGTCAGATGGTAAAAAAAGTATAACTATGCCTATAAACCCGAAGATAAAGCCTATAATTTTCGTAATAGACAGCTTTTCATTTGTAAAAAAGTGAGCCAAGATAACAGTCATCAAAGGCATAGTTCCCACCATTATCGCTGTTAGACCACTGTCAATTATAACTTGTCCAGTTGATAATAAAAAAAATGGAATAACCATGCCTATTAAGCCCATGGCAAAGTACCATATCCATCGTTTATCTTTTATGCTTGGTAGATTTAAGCCTTTAAATTTAACATAAATAATTATTAGAATTGCACCTATAATAAGCCTGTATGTGACCAACCATAAGGGTGATATATACTTCACACCTATGCTTACTAGAGTGAAGGCACTACCCCATACAATCACCATTAAAAATGCCATAAAAAACAGCATATTCTTACTAATTGGCCTTATTTCTTTGGGTGACAAGGTGTTAACCTTTGAAAGGATCTCGCATTAGAATAACATCCTCCCTTTCCGGGGAAGTTGACACCATACTAACTGGGCATCCAATCAATTCTTCGACACGCCGAACGTACTTTACAGCTTCGGCAGGGAGTTCAGCCCAAGATCTTGCTCCCCTAGTTGAACCTTTCCAGCCAGGTAGGCTCTCGTAAATAGGTTCGACTCTAGCTTGCGCAGAGGCATTTGCGGGCAATCTTTTTAAAGTTACACCATCAAGTTTGTAAGCAATACAAATTTTTAGTTCTTCCATCCCATCTAATACATCTAATTTAGTTAATGATATTCCTGTTATTCCGCTGGTGGTTATTGCTTGCTTAACCATTACAGCATCAAACCAGCCACATCGTCTTTGACGTCCTGTAACGGTTCCAAACTCATGGCCTCGCTCACCAAGACGTTGACCTACATTATCATGTAATTCCGTCGGAAATGGTCCTTCCCCAACTCGTGTTGTATAAGCTTTTGTGATACCCAATACATAGTTTAGAGCACTTGGCCCTACTCCTGAGCCCGCCGCTGCTTGTCCAGCTATCGTATTAGAACTTGTAACAAAAGGGTAAGTGCCATGATCAATGTCTAGCATGGCTCCTTGGGCTCCTTCAAAAAGTATTTTTTTATCGTTTTGACGGGCCTCATCCAATGCATTCCATACAGGAGAGATAAAGGGTATAATTTTTGGTGCTATCTCCAGTAGCTTTTTATGTAGCTCATCCACTTTTGTTTCTGGGTGACCTAAACCTCTACGAAGCGCATTATGATGGTGGAGAAGGTTTTCCAATCTGGAGAAGAGATGGTTTTCATCTTCTAAATCGCATACTCTGATTGATCTTCGAGCAACCTTATCCTCGTAGGCTGGTCCTATTCCACGCTTAGTAGTACCAATTTTTATTCCATCGACACGGTTTTCGCGAATACCATCGAGTTCAGAGTGGATGGGTAGTATTAATGATGCGGACTCAGATATTATGAGATTCTCTGGAGTTACCAAAACACCCTGGGATTTAATACGCTCTACTTCTGATAAAAAAGCCCAGGGGTCTAAAACGACTCCGTTTCCTATAACGGATAGTTTTCCTCCGCGAACCACGCCTGATGGTAAAAGAGAAAGCTTATAGGTAACACCGTCAACTACTAGAGTATGCCCAGCATTATGGCCACCCTGAAACCTTACAACTACATCTGCTCTGTTTGAGAGCCAGTCTACTATCTTACCTTTTCCTTCATCACCCCATTGTGACCCAACAACAACAACATTAGCCATGGCTTACTACCTTATAATAAAGCGTAAAATAATTTACTCACATTAAGAATCTTAATCTAACGTGCGTTGTTTTCTTAGAGTGTTTCTTTTGTAATTGCGAATCGTATCTGCAGTTATCTAGAAAGAAACTAGGTCAACAATTTTGACTTGCTCTATGTCTTGAATAGAGTTGATTGTAGCCCCAGTTACGGAAGCATCAATTGCTACAAGGCATACAGCCTCACCGCCTTCTTCTATTCTTCCCATCGAAAAAGTCCCAATGTTTACTTTTGCATCGCCAAGTATTTTTCCTAGTTTTCCTACAAAACCTGGGCGATCATCATTACGAATATATAGCATATCTTGTGAGAAGGCTGCATCCATTGGTACCCCGAACAACCTTACAATTCGTGGCTCTCCGCGATAAATTGTACCAACAATTGCGAATTTGCGTTCTGACGTTGTCACAGTAACTCTAATCAAACTTTCAGCTCGTTCAGATTCTTCTACATAAGACTCTGTTAATTCAATTCCTCTTTCTTTAGCTAAAACAGGAGCCGAAACCATGTTAGCCTCTGGCATTGCATTTTTTAAAAGTCCGGCTAAAGCAGCGGCAGTCATGGGCTTATTATTTAAATCTGTTATTCCTCCTTTGTAGGTCATCTCAACACTGGTTACAGGGGAATGAAGAAGTTGACCCATCATAGTTCCAAGCTTTCCAGCTAGATCTACCCAAGGTTTCAGGCGCGGTGCCTCTTCAGCTGAAATACTTGGGGTATTTAATGCATTAGAAACTGCTCCAGAGGTAAGGTAGTCTGCCATTTGTTCAGCAACTTGAACAGCAACATTCTCCTGAGCTTCAAGAGTTGATGCGCCTAAATGGGGTGTGGCTATAAAATTTTTAACTCCAAAAAGAGCGTTATCTTTAGCCGGTTCTACGTTGAAAACATCCAGTGCTGCTGCTCTAACATGTCCTGCTTTTAGAGCATCTCTCAAAGCTTCCTCATCAATTAAGCCTCCTCGTGCACAGTTAACAATTATAACACCTTTCTTTGTCATTCCAAGGCGTTCGCGATTCACTATATTCTTTGTACTCTCGACTAGGGGAGTATGAAGTGTTATCGCATCGGATCTTTGAAATAAGACCTCAAGATCTACTTTTTCAACACCAATTTTTACTGCGCGCTCCTCCGTTAAGTATGGGTCAAACGCAATTACTTTCATACGCAAGCCTAATGCTCTTTCAGCGACAAGTGCACCAATATTCCCACAGCCAATTAAACCAAGGGTTTTATTAAACAGCTCAACACCTTTAAACTCACTTTTAGGCCACTCACCGTTTTGCGTGCGCATTGAAGCTGAAGGGATTTGACGTGCTGCAGAAAATAACATCGCTATAGCATGCTCAGCTGTGGTTATAGCGTTGCCGAATGGAGTGTTCATAACAACTATGCCATTATCTGTAGCAGCTTTTATATCAATGTTATCTACTCCAATTCCAGCCCTGCCGATAACTTTTAGTTTATTTGCTGCAGCAATTATTTCTGCATCTGGTCTCGTCGATGAACGCACAGCTAGTCCGTCATAGTCAGATATTATTCTAACAAGTTCACTTTTTTTCAGTTCAGTTATGACATCTACATCAATTCCGCGATTTTTAAAAACTTCTGTGGCTGCTGGAGACATTTTATCGGATATAAGTACTCTAGGCATTCTGTAGCTCCTGAATTTTTATGTTATAAGCCCAGTCCAACCAAGGAATAAGAGCCTCTATATCCGATTTTTCAATCAGGCCTGACGCCCAGATCCTAAAACCTGCTGGGGCAGTCTTATAAGATCCAAAATCTAAAGCGACATTTTCATCGCCAAGTATTTTAACAATAGATTTTGCGAAGGCAGCTTGTTGTTCTTTTGGTAGTGATGTAATTTTCGGATCTACAATTTTTAAACAAACACCAGTGTTTGATCTTTCATTTTCTTTTTCTGCTAGATTGGCTATCCAATCTGTTCTCTCAATCCAGCTGTAGAGCACTTCAGCATTTGCGTCGGCTCGGTCATGCATGAATTGTAGGCCACCATTGTTTTTAACCCACTTAAGTGCATCTAAGTGGTCTTCGGCACAAAGTAGAGATGGTGTATTAATTGTGGCACCTTCAAATAGTGCTTCGTTGATCTTACCTTTGCTAGTCATTCGGAATATCTTTGGTAAAGGCCAGGGTGGCGTGTAGCTTTCAAGCCGGTTTACTGCTTTAGGACTCAGGATAATCATTCCATGGGCAGCCTCACCACCCATGTTTTTTTGCCAGCTGTAGGTGACTACATCTAATTTTTTCCAATCTAGCTGTTGAGCGAATACTGCAGAAGTCGCATCACATATTGTAATTCCCTCTCGATCATCGGGAATAAAGTCGGCATTGGGAACTCTAACTCCAGCCGTTGTGCCATTCCAAGTAAAAACTAAATCGCGATCGCCAGTGTAAAGGTCTAGGGGAGGTAGTTTTCCATAATCTGATTCGAGTATTCTTAAGTCCTTTAGGGGTAACTGGTTTTTTGCGTCTGTTATCCAAGCGTTACCAAAATTTTCCCAGGCAGCCACATCAACTCCTCTTGGGCCAAGCATCGACCACATTGCCATTTCAACAGCTCCTGTATCCGATGCCGGTACTATAGCTATTTTATAGCTTTCAGGGACTTCTAAGACTTCACGTGTTAGATCAATAACTTCTTTTAATTTTGCTTTTCCTAGATCTGATCTGTGTGACCGACCAAGAGCTGCGCCTTGGAGTGCATCAAGAGACCACCCAGGTCGTTTTTTTGTGGGGCCCGCACTAAAGCGGGGATCAACGGGACGAACCGTTGGTTTTGTGGCTATTGCCATAATATTTCTCCATTACTTCGATTTTTTGTACGAAGGTATGTAGTTCACCTCAGTGGGGAGATGTGGCCCAGAATTCCTATCCTATATTTCAGATGAGTCGTCAAGGTTGGTTATAAAAACAGAAATCTATTGTTTTATAATCCATACTGTGTGCTAGATATTTTTTTTAATAAGGTAATAATCAATGCAAAAACTATCTGAATATATTCCTCCTAAAGTATGGAAATGGGATAAAGAAAATAATACAAATCGTTTCTCTAACATTAACCGCCCCTTATCAGGTGCTACCTCTGATAAAGTTTTACCAAGGGGTGTTCACCCTATTCAGCTGTATTCAGTAGGTACACCTAATGGAGTAAAAGTTACAATCATGCTGGAGGAGTTACTTGAATCCGGGTGCGGTGACGCAGAATATGATGCGTGGTTAATCAATATATTGGAGGGTGAGCAATTTACGAGCGGATTTGTTGATGTTAACCCTAATTCGAAAATACCTGCTCTTGTTGATTTCAGTATTGAAAATGAACCGCAAAAAGTTTTTGAAAGTGGCTCAATACTTTTTTACTTAGCAGAAAAGTTTGATTGCTTTCTTCCAAAGAAAAGAAAAGAGCGGGCTGATACTATGTCTTGGTTGATGTGGCAGATGGGTAGTGGACCTTTCCTTGGAGGCGGATTTGGTCACTTTTATGCCTACGCTCCTTATAAAATAGAATATGCCATTGACCGTTTTTCTATGGAAGTAAAACGTCAACTTGATGTGTTAGACAAACGTCTTGAAGAAAATGAGTTTATTGTTGGGAGTGAATTAACAATTGCTGATTTTGCGATTTACCCTTGGTATGGCGCTATGGTTCGTGGTCTTTTGTACGATGCTAAAGATTTTTTGGAAGTGGAGTCTTACTCACATCTGATGCGGTGGACAAAGCAACTCTCGGAAAGGTCAGCATTCAAAAGAGGGCAAATTGTAAATCGTGCTTGGGATCTAGAAAAAGGTATAAAGGAACGACACAGCTCAACTGATTTTGATGGTAAAATTTAGACTTATGTATTAATTTATTAGTAATTTAATTTAAGATTTACTGAGAACATCTTGCAATACAGAGTCTAACCTCTCTTCGTCGGCCCCAGGTATAAGGTTGTCCCCTATTATAAAAAAAGGTGTTCCTGATAATGAAGGTATGCGGGTGGCAAGGGATAAGGTGTCGGCTAGATATAGGTCAACATCTGGGTTATTCATGTCATTTTCAAGTTGTGTTATGTTAAGGCCGACTTTTTCTGCAATTTTATAGATCCTATCCTCAGAAATACTGCGTTCATTCATTAATGCAAAATGAATTTCAGCGAACTTACCTTGCTTATTTGCAGCTATAGCTGCCTTTGCCGCAATTTTTGAAGTTTTTGTCCTAGAGTCTAAAATGGGTAATTCTTTAAAAATAATTTTTACATCTTTAGGATAAGTTTTAATAACTTTTTCAACCCAACCAGCGGACTTTTTACAAAATCCACAGTTGTAATCAAAAAATTCTATTATTGTTACTTTTGCATCTTTTTGTCCAATATATGAATCTCTTGGGTCTTCATACAATGCATCGGAGATTTCTGCTAAAGCTAGCCTATCTTGTTTTTTATCAAGTTCAATGAAGGCATCTCTGAGTACTTCAGGGTTTTTTAACAAGTAGTTCTTAATTATTGCTTCAACTTCAGAGGTGCTTAAATCTATATCTGAATTGGCTTGAGCGCAGCCAAAAAATGCTACGCTTGAAAGGAAAACTGCAGAGATTAAAGTTGATTTCATAATTAGTTCTTTTTTTTAATTTTTTACGATTAATTCATAAACATTGTAATGTCATTATTGATTTAAGGTTTAGGGCCTCGATTTCGTCTATTTTTTTTTGCGAGTTGCGCATCAGATACAACTATAATGTCTGAAGCTCGGCGCCAAAGTGGATCTCCGCGGTCTAAATCAGTTTGCGCTCTTTTTGCAAAAGAGCTAGCTCTTGCAAGATCTCCAATTGCATAAGCTTGTTCGGCGGTAGCATACTTGGCTTCAGCCTCCATTCCAACCTCGCCATAGGCTCTTGATAGAGTATACCAAGCATAGCTATTTTCTCTCTCTGTATTAAGTGCTGATTTTAAGAGTTCTATAGCTTCAAAAATTGATGGGTTATCATCTTCCTCGAGAAGCGATTGAGCAAGCGCTAATTTTAATAAGGGAGCATTTGGTTTTAATTCAAGTGCCTTGCGAGCTGGCTTGAGAGATGCTTGACCTTGTCCGCTCTCATAGAGTATTTGAGCCTTTAATTCGTAAAAATATGGATTTTTGTTATTTTCTGAAATCAAACTATCGATTTCTTTTAAAGCATTTTTCAAATCAGCTGCTTTGAAATGCGCAACAGATCGAGCATAACGAGCAGGCTGCGATTGATCAGATGGGGGATACTTTGAAAAGACTACTTGTGGGCCCTCAAGGAAACCCCTTAGTTTTGCTTTTGCCATTTCTAATCTATTCTGCTCTTCTTCTGTATCCTTTACGTCTGTGTATTCACTTTCATCTACGACCTCTCTTAAAGCATCTATTCTGTCAGACGATAGGGGATGACCTCTGAAATAAGGATATCTTCTGGCATTTGAGAGTACCTCTTGAGCTCTAAACCTATCAAAAAAATCTATAAGCCCTTGCCCAGATTGTTTAGTTGCTTCCATATACTGTGCTGCATATTGGTCAGCTGCTGATTCATTTGTTCTGGAGTACGCGAGAGCTTCTAATTGACCAAACTGCTGGGAGCCACCTAGAACCATCGCTCCAGCCTCTGCTTCTCCTGCCAAGATTGCAGCAATGCCTATGCCAGCCGCAATCAACATCGCCCCATAGGCAGACCTGTTTCCGTAATCACTTCGTACAATATGTCCTCCAGCAATATGTCCAGCTTCATGGGCTATTACACCTTTTAATTGATTGGGTGTATCAGATTGCAAAATAATACCGCTATGAAGAAAAATATTCTGACCCCGGGTAACAAAAGCATTCAAGCTGGGGTCATTTACAAGGTAAAGGTCTACACTACTGGGGCTCAGGCCTGCAGCCAATAGTATAGGTTTTGTATAATCTATCATTGTCTCTTCAATCTCCGTATCACGCAATAGAGATTGTGAAAAAGCCGAGGTGTGATTTATAAATACTAAGAATAAAGAGCTTAAAATAATTAGTAATAAATTTTTTAATCTACAAATCACTTTAAGTGCCCTTTATTCATTTATCTAGGTATCCTTCTTATGATGGTTAGCGTCAAGTTAATCACGTGTAATGTTTGGGGTAAATTTATTTAATTACAGGTTACAATTTTTCTATTTATCCAAATTCTGGTCGTATGCCTTTGTAAGTCTTGTCAAAATAAGCTTTAATAGCATCATTATCTTTTTTTATATCATTACTCAAAGGCCATATTCTATCGAGTGCAATCTCTTTGTTCTCGGCATCAATTCCTATTAAAAAAATAGGTACTTTTGATGCATAAGCAATTCTTAAGTACCCTTTCTTGTAGCCAAGGACTTTTGAACGAGTGCCTTCAGGTGTCAAACCTAAGTAAGCATTATCTTGAGAATTAAACCATTCTGACATTTGGGTGGTGATATCATTTTTTTTACTTCGGTCGATTGGAACGCCCCCTAAGTATTTCCAGAAATTTGAAAACGGCCAGAAAAAAGCTTGTTTTTTCATCATGAATTTAAATTTTAACCTCAAAGACATCACGGCACTCATTGCAATTATGAAGTCCCAATTCGATGTATGCGGGGCGCCAATAATAATAATTTTTTTTTCATGCGGGAATTGGCCTGTAATTTTCCATCCCATAATCTTAAGAATAAAAGTTCCAATGATACTTCCAATCTTAGTTCCCTTACGAGGAACATGCACATTCATTGCTGGATGATCTTTTTTAGCCATTTGGCGCTCCTTTTTGTGCTCAGATAGCGAAATTTGTCTATAACTGCAATCCATGACTTGCAGGGCGCTTCTGCCCCTGCTAACCCGCGCATAAGCAATAATGGAGTTTTTCGTGAGCAATCAAAAAAATGTTGTCAACGTGGAAGATGTTAAAAAAATAGCAAGACTATCAAGGCTGCATGTTGAAGATACAGAATTGCAATCACTTGCTGATGATTTAAGTGGAATACTCGGTTGGATAGAACAACTAAATGAAGTTGATGTGGACAAGGTTAAACCTATGACTTCCGCTGTTGCGATGAAGTCCCCAATGCGGAAAGATATAGTTTCTGATGGCGGCAAACGCGATCAAATTTTAAAGAATGCACCGAAAGAAGATGATGGATTTTTTGTTGTGCCGAGAAGCGTGGAGTAAGATCATTGACGGATTTAACTAAATATACACTTACTGAAGCTCTCGAGGGAATGAACAAGGGCGAATTTACCTCTGTGGAGCTCACACAGGCGCACATAAGCGCTTGTGAGAATGCTACTGAGCTTAATGCTTTTGTTACAACTTCGTTTGAGCAAGCCCTTGAAGCTGCTAAAAATTCAGACTTACGGAGAGCAAAAGGTGAAATAGGCATCATTGAAGGAGCACCTCTAGGTGTTAAAGATCTTTTCTGCACGGATGGAGTTAAAACAACTGCTGGTTCAAATATTCTTGATCAATTTGAACCCACTTATGAAAGCTCAGTTACCGCAAATATGAATTCACAGGGTATGGTAATGCTAGGAAAGTTAAACTTAGATGAATTCGCGATGGGTTCATCCAATGAAACTTCAGCTTATGGACCAGTGATCAACCCATGGAAAAAAGAAGAAAATTTAGTTCCCGGAGGTTCATCAGGGGGATCAGCAGCAGCTGTTGCAGCTGACCTTTGCTTGGGTGCTACAGCAACTGATACGGGGGGATCAATACGCCAACCAGCGAGTTTTACAGGTACAGTCGGAATAAAACCTACCTATGGTAGATGTTCTAGATGGGGAACTGTCGCCTTCGCTAGTTCGTTGGATCAAGCCGGACCAATTGCTAAGACAGTAAAGGACGCAGCTATACTCCTTCAATCTATGGCAGGGCACGATGAAAAGGACTCAACTTCATTAGATGTTCCAGTGCCTGATTGGAAAGCAAGCTGTGGTAAATCGATCAAAGGCAAAAAAATTGGTATACCAAAGGAGTATATGATAGAAAAAATGCCTGAAGATATAAAAATACTTTGGGATAAAGGAATTGAATGGTTAAAGGACTCAGGAGCTGAAATTGTTCCAATCAGTTTACCTCACACCAAGTATGCCTTACCAGCTTATTATGTCGTTGCGCCGGCTGAAGCGTCATCGAATTTGGCAAGATACGATGGGATGCGTTACGGATTGCGAACAAATGGTTCCGATTTGAATGATACTTATGCGAGAACTCGAACAATGGGTTTTGGAGATGAGGTAAAACGCCGAATTATGATAGGTACGTATGTATTGTCAGCTGGATATTATGATGCCTACTATTTGAGAGCCCAAAAAGTAAGAGCAAGGATTGTGGAAGATTTCGAAAATGCTTGGCATAAGTGTGATACTATACTCACGCCAACGGCCCCATCTGCTCCGTTTGCTTTGGGCCGGAAAGTGGTGGATCCTGTTGAAATGTATTTGAATGATATTTTCACTGTTACTACAAATCTGGCTGGTCTTCCCGGTATATCTATTCCCGCCGGTTTAAATGCAGACGGTTTACCTTTGGGGTTGCAAATAATAGGTAAGGCATTGGACGAAGATAGTGTATTTGCTACAGCAAGTGCTCTTGAAAGTGCAGCTGAATTTAATTCAAAGCCTGAGAAATGGTGGATCAAGTGATTAAAAATATTTTGGTTACAGTAAAGGTAAGAGAATAAAATGTTTACTGCTGAACGCGTTGCTGACGCAAAAGACTGGATTAAAGGAGAGACTGGAGACTGGGAAGTCATCATAGGTCTTGAGGTCCATGCACAGGTATCAAGTAATTCTAAACTTTTTTCAGGCTCCTCAACTGAATATGGTGCAGAGCCTAACTGTCAGGTGAGTTTAGTTGATGCGGGTATGCCGGGAATGCTTCCGGTTGTTAATGAGTATTGTGTTGAGCAAGCCATTAAGACGGGCTTAGGTTTAAATGCGAAAATTAATTTGTACTCACGATTTGATCGAAAGAACTATTTTTACGTTGATCTACCGCAGGGATACCAAATTTCCCAATTTGAACATCCCATTGTTGGGGAGGGTAATATTGAAGTCCTACCAATTGACTCCGATGGTAATACCATGGATCCCGTTATAGTTGGCATTGAAAGATTGCATCTTGAGCAAGATGCCGGAAAGTCAGTGCATGATCTCTCACCTGACGAAACTTATGTGGACTTAAACCGTTGCGGCGTTGCTCTGATGGAAATTGTTTCAAAACCTGATATGCGCTCTCCAGAGGAAGCTTCAGCCTATGTTGATAAACTAAGAGGGATTGTAAGGGCTTTGGGTACCTGTGATGGTGATATGGAAAAGGGAAACTTAAGGGCTGACGTCAATGTTTCTGTTAGAAAACCCGGAGGGGAGCTAGGAACTCGATGTGAGATTAAGAATGTAAATTCCATGAGATTTATACGCCAAGCTATCAATTATGAAGCTCGAAGGCATATTGAAATTATAGAAGCAGGTGGATCCATTGACCAAGAAACTCGTTTGTTTGATAGTATAAAGGGTGAAACACGTACCATGAGGTCAAAAGAGGATGCTCATGATTATAGATATTTTCCAGATCCTGATCTTTTGCCTTTGAATATCGAACAATCTTATGTTGATGATTTAAAGGCACAACTACCAGAGTTGCCTGACGCGATTAAGAAAAGGTTTATGAACGATTATAGTCTATCTGAATATGATGCACGTATTTTGACAGCGGATAAAATAAAAAGTGACTTTTACGAACTCGTAGCAAATGGACGTGATGCAAAAATAGCTGCTAATTGGACAATGGGTGATTTATTTGGGGCGCTCAACAAATCTGGGTTAGAGTTAAATGAAACACCTGTATCAGCAAAAATGTTAGGTGAGCTTATTGATAGAATTTCTGACAACACTATTTCCGGAAAAATTGCTAAGAGCGTTTTCGAAAGAATGTTTAACGGTGAAGGCAATGCTGATGAAATTATAGAAACTCAAGGCTTAAAACAAGTAACAGATGTAGGCGCAATTACTGCTATTGTCGATGAGGTTATCGCCAATAACAATGAACAAGCTCAAAAGGCAATGGAAAACCCTAAATTGCTTGGTTTCTTTGTGGGTCAAGTTATGAAAGCTTCACAAGGTAAGGCTAACCCTCAAGTTGTAAATCAATTGCTCCGTGAAAAGTTGGGGCTTTAAAGTACTTGAACACTTTCTGAATTAGTTAGAGCTATTTATATTAGCTAAATTAAGGAATGATGAATATGAAATTACAAGAAGGTCCTGCCTTTGGGGCATTAGTAATTGGATTTGGTTTCGCTTATTTTATGTACGAAGCTCAAAAGAATATCTTTTTTTCTGTATTATTAGGTCTGATTGTAGCAGTGGCTGACTACTTCTTTCTAGTTTGGGTGCACGGTTTTAAAAAAGGAAAAAAATAATGAGTTTTAATACTAACAATACCCCAAGTGTTACAGAAGCATTAGAAACGCGTATCACGTGCAGGGATTTTTTAGATAAACCTGTATCTGGCGAAATTCTGAAAAGAATTTTGCACACTTCATTACGAAGTGCATCTGGCGGAAACCTTCAGCCATGGAAAATACATATCATTCAAGGCGAGACATTAAAGAAGTTTAAAAAAACATGTGTTGATAGAATGATGGCTGGAAAAGTTGAGAAACCCACTTACCCTGCTTATCCATCACCATTATGGGAGCCGCAAAGATCGTGGCGTTATAAACTTGGCGAAGACATGTATGCTCTCATGGGTATTGAAAAAGATAATAAAATGGGTCGACTAGCTTGGTTGGCTCAAAATGGAAAATTCTTTGGTGCACCGGTTGGTATCATTATAACGGGTGACAAAAGGCTGGATCAGCCACAATACATGGATATAGGTATTTATCTACAAAGTTTGATGTTACTCGCAAGAGAAGAGGGCTTGCATACGGCTCCTCAAGGCTGGTGGAGAAATTGGACTTCTGTTTCACATGATTTTTTGGATATTCCAGAAGCAGAGGAGGTTCTAGTTGGAATGGCTTTAGGTTACGGTAACCCAGAGCATCCCGTTAATGCTTTATATGCGGATAGAGCTAACCTTGATGATATCGCAAAATTTTATGATTAACCTTCGGCTTAAAGTTAAAGTTCACCAATAAATTATCAGATTAAGTCCCGTAATAGATATTTTTGGATTTTCCCTGTAGAGGTTCTTGGGATTATTTTGAATATTACTTTTTTAGGAACTTTATAAGATGCGAGTGACTGTCGACACCATTTAATAATTTCATCTTCATCAAGCTTTTTTCCAGATTTTGTCTCTATAAAAGCACATGGCGTTTCTCCCCATTTTTTATGCTTCATAGCTACTACGGCAGCTATGTTCACAGATGGATGGGTGTAGAGTACTTCCTCTATCTCAATAGAGGATATGTTTTCACCTCCTGAAATAATAATATCTTTTGAACGGTCTTTAAGTTGAATATAACCATCAGGATAAGTAACCCCAAGATCCCCTGAATGAAACCAACCCCCTTGAAAAGCCTCTAAAGTGGCTTTTCTGTTTTTAAAGTAGCCTTTCATAACAACATTTCCGCGAAACATTACCTCACCAATTGTTTTACCATCATGCGGTACAGGTTCCATATTGTCAGGGTCTAATACTTTAAGGTCTTCGAGGGGTAGATACCTTACGCCTTGACGTGATTTTAATATTGCTTGTTTTTCCAGGGAAAGATTGTTCCATTCGCTGTGCCAATCATTTACGACTGCAGGGCCATAGGTTTCAGTTAGGCCATAAAGGTGAGTTACATCAAACTTTTCTTTCTGCATTGCTTCTAGAACCTTAGCTGGGGGAGGGGCAGCGGCTGTAAAAAACTGTACTTTATGCTTTAAGTCATATTTTTCATTTTCCGGTGCATTTATAATAAGCGACATAACAATGGGCGCCCCGCAAAGGTGAGTAACTTTATGATCATAAATTGCTTTCCATATTGGCCCTGATTTTACATCTCTTAAGCAAATATGTGTTCCAACTATTGCAGACATAGTCCAAGGAAAACACCAACCGTTGCAATGAAACATTGGTAAGGTCCATAAATAGTTTGAGTGTTTCTGCATAGACGTTGTTAAGGCATTGCCTTGCGCTAACAGATATGCACCACGGTGATGAGAAACAACGCCTTTTGGGTTTCCCGTTGTACCTGATGTATAATTAATAGAAATAGCATTCCATTCATCTGATGGCATTAGCCATTTAAAATTTGGATCTCCTTTTTTTAGAAATTCCTCATAATCTCGAAAATTTTTTACTTTTGTTTCATGACTATATTCGGGATCATTATATGCAATAACCAGGGGTTTTTTCTTTAATAACTTTAGGGCTTTTTCAGCTAGAACTTTAAATTCACTATCAAAGATGAAAACTTTTGCATTAGCGTGATCTAACTGAAAAGCGATTGTTTTAGCATCAAGCCTAGTGTTTATAGAGTGTATTACCGCACCGGTCATTGGTATTCCATAGTGGCACTCAAGCATTGCGGGAGTATTGGTTAAAAGAACTGAAACGGTATCGCCGGAAACTATGTTATTCTTACTTAATGCTGAAGCTATCTGACGTGAACGATCATAAAATTCTCTGTAATTATATTTCAATTTCCCGTGAAGAATAGCTGTATGTTCTGGGAAAACAGATGCGGCTCGGTCAAGAAACGTTAGAGGTGTAAGTGGCTGAAAATTAGCAGGATTTTTATCGAGATCTATATTATAGGGATTAGTCATTTTCTATCGATCATTCCAATCGGGATCCCTTTTTTCTAAAAATGCGCTAATGCCTTCCTGAGCATCCTCATAAAATAAATTTTCAACCATAACTTTTGATGTATGTTCATAGGCCTGTGCTAGGTCCATTTCTTTTTGAGCATAGAAAGCTTTTTTACCTGTTTTTACTGTTGGGCTGGATTTAGACGCAATCTTTTTGGCTATTAATGTAACGGTTGCTTCTAAGTCTTTCATAGGAGTGGAACGATTTATAAGTCCTATTTCTTCCGCACGATCTGCAGAGATCATGTCGCCTGTTAGTAGCATTTCCATACTATTTTTTTGTGATATACTTCTCGAAACTGCTACCATGGGTGTTGAACAAAATAATCCTATATTTACACCAGGTGTGCAGAATTTAGCTTCTTCCGCGGCATAAGCAAGATCACAACTTGCAACTAACTGGCACCCAGCTGCAGTTGCCACGCCTGATACTTCAGCGATGACCGGTTTAGGACATTTCACTATAGCCTGCATTAAGTTTGAACATAGAGTCATGAGCTTTGTAAAAAAGGCTTTGCCGTGATCGGCCTCTTCCCTAGCATTTGTGATTTCTTTAAGATCGTGGCCAGAACAAAATACTGATCCTTTTGAGGAAATTACTATAACTTTAACGGACGGGTCTAAAGTAGCTTGGTCTAGTGAAGAAATAAGTTGAACAATCATACTTTCAGATAAAGCATTCCGGCGCGGAATGTCGTCGAGTGTAATGCGCTTAACACCATCGATAACATTATTGATAATTAAATTATTATCGGACATAATTCCTGACATATTTCATACATTTGTGAGCTTAGAGGATATTCACTTTTACATTATCTGCAAGTGTATTTGCTACGAAGCAATAGCGATGAGCTCTTTCCTGCATCTCAGCAAGTTTGTCTTTTTCTACGGAAAACCCAGCATCAAACTTCACAACAGGATGTAAATCAATTTGTGTAACGGACATTCTCCCTTTTGGATTTTTTCCAAGATGTGCAACAGCATGATCTTTAAAAGATGAAACTGGCCAACCCGCTTTGGCTGCTAAGGCTAAAAAAGTCATCATATGGCAGCTGGATAATGAAGCTGCTAAAGCTTGTTCTGGGTTAGTATTGTGAGGATTTCCTCCCCAATCTGGAGCAGCATCGACTTGTAAATTATAATTGTCATTAAAGACTACATGATGACTATTTGAGAATTTACCCGTTATCAATTCGGACTCTGATCGGCTCCATTCAAGTGTAATTGATAGATCTGACATTGGTTTTATCCTTACAAATTAGACTTAGATGCGATATTTTTCTTTGGATCATAGAAAGGTTTCTCGACAACTTTTGCATCCAAAAATTTAGAGTTTATTTCTACGGTCAATTCTGTTCCTATTTCTGAATGTTCAATAGATACCATAGCCAAGGCTATATTTTGGTCAAGACGGGGGGAGTAAACTGCCGATGTTACTTTTCCAATGTGCGTATTATTTTTAGTCACTGGCCAAAAACTTGTGTTAGGACTCTCTAATCGATCGCAATTTAGAATTAACCCAACTTGAATTCTTTGTACGCCTATTTCTTTAATATCGTTCAAAGCCTTTTTACCAATGAATTCATTTTCTGTATTAAGGTTAATTAAACGCTCAAGACCTAATTCAAAAGGATTTGTATTTATATCTGCATCGGCATGATATGATAGCATAGCTCCTTCAACCCGTCTTATGGTCGAGGTATGACCAGGCTTTAAACCATATTGAGCGCCTGCAGCCATAATTTTTTCCCATAAGTCAGAGCCATATTTACTATCACGTAAATAAATTTCATACCCAAGTTCACTTGACCACCCTGTTCTGGAGACCACGAGTGGTATACCGTCTAACTCGACCTCTCTAAGCCAATAATATCGTAAATTTAGGATGTCTTCACCAAATAATTTTCGCATGATGAGACCTGACTTTGGTCCTTGAAGCTGCAAAGGCGATACATCGGGTTCGTTTATTTTAACATCTAAACCTGAGTTAATAGCGACGCCCTGTGCCCATAATAAAATATCTGAATCTGCAAGAGAAATCCAAAAATGGTTCTCTTTTAGTCGAAGTAAGATGGGGTCATTTAAAAGACCGCCATCATTATTTACAATAAATATATATTTGCACTGCCCAACTTTCATTTTTGATAAATCACGCGGTGTTAATTTTTGAACAAACTCAGCTGCGTCAGGACCAGTGATTTCTACTTGCCGTTCTACCGCTACATCACATAATATTGCGTCATTTACCAGATTCCAGAAATTTTGTTCAGGATCACCAAAGTCACGAGGAATATACATATGGTTGTAAACAGAATACCCTTGAGCTCCCCACTTAATAGTCGAGTCAAAATAAGGCGATTTTCTTATTTGAGTTCCAAATCCAAAATCTTTAATTGCTGTCATTAATATCTCTAAAATTAGAATAAGTATTAGCTAATTAAATTAGTGAAAACTAATTGTAATCAATCAAGATTTCTAATTTTATTTCTGAGCTATTTGAAGTTTTGTATTCACGTATCTAAATGCAAATATTGTTACAGTCATGGTTCCTACGAAAATCAGAGAGTTAGTACCTCCAAAACTTACGCTTGCTACAGCTGGCCCCGGACATAAACCCGCTAGGCCCCAACCAATACCGAATATAGCGGCGCCAAATATTAACCTAGCGTCTATGTTATTATGCGTTGGTATTTGAAATTTACTAATAAACAGAGGGGAATGTTTCTTTAAAATAACTTTATAGCCTATAAAAGTCACTGTTAAAGCAGCTCCCATAACAAATGCTAAGCTTGGATCCCAATTACCGGTTATATCCAAAAAAGAGATAACTTTTCTTGGGTTAATCATTTGCGATAATGTGAGTCCCCCGCCGAATAAAATGCCTGCAAAAAAACATGAAATTGAAATTTTCATATTAAACACCGCCTAATAACTTTGTTATAAAGACAGTTATTATACCTGTAATCATAAAGGTTAATGTCGCAACAATTGAGCGCTGGGATAATAACGCATTACCACAAACTCCATGCCCACTTGTACACCCATTTCCAAGTTGAGTTCCAATTCCAACAAGAATTGCTGCTGTTATAAGTAGTGGTCCCTCCACAGGAAACTCAATATTTAATAGTGAAACATCAAACAATGATACTAAATGCGGGGAAACCAAAAGCCCTAGAAAAAAAGAGAATCTCCAAAATTTATCATTATTATTTTTCTCAAATATCCCGCCAAGTATTCCACTAATACCTGCTATACGGCCATAACTTGCCATTAACCAAACTGCCGCTAATCCAATCATTGCACCGCCCAATGAGGCTGTGATAGGCGAGAAATTTTCCATAGTAC
>JBELEM010000015.1:0-16563 GCA_042093735.1 Hellea sp.
GCAGAGGTTAGCAGAGGTGTGCTTTTGAACATCGAAAAAGGCGAAGCCAATCCAAGCATTGGGACACTTTGTAAGATTGCAAACGGCTTTGGTGTGACCTTGCAAACACTTCTAAGCCCAGATGATCAGTCTTCCATACAAATCACAGCGGTCGAAGATGTCCCAAACTTATGGCAAGGCACGGAAGGTGGGTTAGCTAGCCTGTTGTTCGGGCTCGATCTCAAAGACTTGGTGGAGTTTTGGAAATGGTCAATTCCGGCAGGACAAAAACATACTTCTGAAGCTCACCCTAAAGGTACAAAGGAAATTGCATTTGTCCTACGGGGAAAGCTGGAAATCGACGCTTATGATCAAGCGCAGGTCGCAATCAAGAATAAAGCCGTGCTTTTCAACGCAGATGTTCCTCACGCTTACGCTAATGTTGGACGAGGTGACTGTGAATTTATCCTGGTTGTTATTGAGCCAAGAATATAGCCTGCTTGTTATCCGACCGAGAGGCTTCGTTAGGTCCGGTTTGAGGATGATTTTCCCGATAGGTGAGTGTCTTTGGTGAGGCGAATTTTGGACTCTCGTTTAGATTCTACTTTGCTACTTTGCTAACAAAAGCTTGGATATTGGTGGCCTAATTTATAACTCTAGACATTTACCCCGCGCCCGTCCTTATCACGTCCAGCGAGTAAGGCTTTGATGTCTGCTATTGTTGCAGGGCGGTCATCCCCATCTACCGCCTTTTGCTTTTCGTGCATCGCCAGCATTCGTGCTCTCTGTCTATCGTCTGATAATGCGAGTTTACCGTATCTGTTTGTCTTGCGATTATTCTGTCTCCTGTTTCCTCTTTTTCTTGACAAGACTATGAAAATATTTACCTATTTAAAATATGCGTAACATATATTCTTCAATTCTCAGTTCTGTATTCATCATCTCATGTGGAGGTAGTTATGAAACACCGCCTCCAGTAGATACTTCACCTCCAGTTCCAGTAACGTCTTCAACAGCTCTGTATGGTTATGCCATAGATGGGTATATTTCTGGTGCTAATATATTTGTTGATCAAAACTTTAATTTTACTCAAGATGATAACGAATTTACTGCAGTCACTGATACTGACGGTTCTTTTGTTATTGAAACTAATGATGAGGATATCCTAGCTTGTTTGCAAAAAAGACCTATTGTTGCAGATGTCCCAGTTGGAGCAGAGGACTCAACTTTGGGAACTGTAACAGAAGCCTATCAAATGGTCCTACCCTCAATTGAAGATGCAGGTATAGATACGATTGTAATTTCTCCTTTTACCTCTCTTTTTGCTGAGGCGATCATCACAGCAAAGAATAATTCAGATTTAACTGAAGATCTTACAGTAGAGCAGGGGTGTCAGAGTGAAGGCGATGCTGTGGCCTCTCTAGTGACTGCAAGAGTTGATGATCTTAAAAATTCAATAGAAACAAATTTTGGCATAACATATGCTGAACTGCTTAGTGATTTTATTGCAGATGAGACGAGTGATAACGTAACAGAAGAGGTTGCGCAAAACATTGCTGAGCTTCTGCCGTATCTTCAAATAATAGACAACCAAGTTTCAGAAGGTTTATCAGAAACGTTTGATAAAGATATTAGAGCAAATGTTTCCTTAGCAGAAGAATCTTTAGCCATTATTTTTAGCGGCGAAGAATATGAAAAACTTCCTTTAAATTTTTATAGCAGCTATAATACAGAGCCTAATTCTGATGGCTGGTTTAGAAATGAAAGTATCGAAGCAAGTGGGTCATTCATTTCTAAGGATGGAATACTCTCTAGGGAAGATTGCAGCGATACTGACACCGCACTATGCGATTTAAGTGAACTTACACTTAAAAATATAGCAAACACATCAACCCTCTATAGAAAAACTTCATCATTTAGTAAGAACACTCCAATAGATTTTAATGATCTGGGTATTACTGATGGCAATCTTAGTGTTGGCGCAACACTATCAAATGCTTGGCGTGATGGTTCAGTAGGATGGAATACCTCTGGGGCTAGACAAAGAGAATGCCAAAAAGCCGAAGATATCCAATTTAGTAATTCAGTTTCATCTGAAATTAGTACAAACTTTCATTATAACAATTACTCTCAAGGGTTTGAAAAAGCTGATTGCGACGATGTTCGTCATTATTATACCCCAATTCTAAACGCATCAACCTTTCTTACAGATGGTTCTGGTACTGGCTTAGGTGCGCAATATTATATTTTTGATGTATTGCGGTCAGGAATATCATCTAATTTACCATATGATTTTGTTGATAATAGCGTGAATATTAATCCAGAGCTTATTGTTCAGGATGTTGCCAATTTACCGAGAATGTACAAAGATTTAGATGACATAAGAGCATCATTTAAAGGAGATGACTATATTCTCTTTGGATATGATAATGAAGGTACTCTCAACGCATACTTTGAAGCAGGCACTCATCCCAGTAATGATATGTTTTGGGATGTTTCCGGAGGCTTAGACTCACAGCTGAGAATTTATGGGCAAGATGCAAGGACTGCTTTTTTTAATAGATTAGCAGAAAACCCTGACTTAGATGAAAGTTTTTATGGCACTAGTGCGCCTCAGAATAATTCAGTTGTTGGGAGGATTGCTAATTCATTTATAGAAATAGGCGACTTTTCAGGAGATGAGGAAATCAAGCTACAGGTAACGCCAACGTATGATTATTCGAGCAAAACTCTTGATTATTCTCTGACGAGTTCATTGGATTTAGAAAATATTCTCGACTTTATTGAAAATGGAAATGGCGGTAATCCCCTTGATGCTAAAATTTGGTTTAATCCTGATGGCTCTATTGAATCAACAGTTCCAATTAAATTGTATGTATACGAGGGCGATGATACATCCATAGACCCTAATGAAAGTTATTTTGAAATGACCTTCAATGTAACTGTATCGTCAACCGCATCTGATAATACTAATAATTATGAAGCTAGTCAGGTATGGAGTATAGAAGACTCGGAAGTATTAGTCAGCTATACAGAAGACGGAGTAACTACCTCCCAAACAGTAACAAACTTTGATGAGGATCAGATAACAGTTACTGATTCCAATATTGGTGATGTAGCTGACAGTTTCGATGGATCAGAAAACTTAAACTTGAAACTCCTTAATCTCATATCAAGGGTTTCTGACGATATCTCTGGAGTTGAAGATTTTTTTGAAGATGGCGGTACCTATACAATCGAATTAGACCTAGGGTCTGGCGGGCACTCGTTAGTCGCTTTTGATAGAAATATTGTAGAAAATATCACGGGTACATTTACTACAAAATCAGCTCCTAGTTACGCAATAAGCGTAAATGATATGATAATTAAGGAAGATAACTCTAAAGATATTTGTTTTAGCAGATCTTCAATTGGAGATTTGTCAGCTACTGAGTTTGATTTGTCATTTACTCAACGTGAAAGACCTGGAAAAGGCGGTTTTGAAGATGATTTTACTTTATCAGACACAGCTATAGTTTTTAATGAAGGCGATGTACAATCCTGCACAACATTTAGCGCCATAAAAGATACTCATTTTGATTGGGCCCATGACATATATTTAGATATTTCTGAGCCATCAAACGGTCAAACATTATCCAGATCAAGAATGAAAGTTACAATTCTTGATCTATATTTTCCTAATAGAATTGATTGGAGGAGAGGATAGGCTGACTAACTCTGTTTGATTTAGCTATCTCTTGGCAAGCCGCGACACCCTTGATAAGGCTGGTGCATGAAAAGTTCTCTCCTTACAATATTTCTTGTATTATCAAGCGCGTCTTGGGCGTCAAAACTTCAGCCGTGTCCTACATTTGACCCGGGTGTATCATTAGAAACACAAAAAGAAATTTTAAGCACTCGCCATCATTTATGTAAAGTTTCTATTGAAGATATTCACAATAAGATCCTGGTTTTAGATGCACATGCAGACATTGTTATTCCAGACGCTCCTGGTCAGTATTTGGGCGCAGATGGAGAGTCTAAAGTTGCTATTAATAAATTAAAGGCAGGCGGTATTGACGCCGTGGTTATGTCGATTGCTATTCCGCCGGGCGCGTCCCGTTCCTTAGCTGATGATATTAAAGGTCGAGATTTTGCAAATCAAAAGTTTATTGCGATAGATGAATTACTTAAGGCCCATGATGAGACTTTAATATTAGCAAGGTCGGCGCAGCAAATCATTAATGCGCATGGGAATAATAAAATAGCATTTATAATCGGTTTCCAAAATGCAAGATCCCTTGTTAACAATATAGATACATTAGACGAATATTACGCAAAAGGCGTTCGCGTTTTCGGGCTTAATCATATTGGGCATAATAATTTTTCTGATTCTTCTCGGCCAAATTATGATGGAGCGGCAGGTGTATATGAGCCTGCCGAGGAGCATGGGGGTTTGTCGGAGCTTGGGCGAAAAGCTATAAAACGCATTAACGAGCTTGGCGGTATTATTGATGTTTCCCAATCTTCTAAGGCTGCTGTGATGGAAATTGCAGAGCTGTCTTTAACCCCAATTATTGCAAGCCACTCCAATGTGCGTGCTTTATCTAATGTTACTCGTAATCTTTCTGATGAGGAGATCGATATTATTGGCGCTAAGGGAGGTGTTGTCCATCTGGTTCCTTTTGGGGCGTATTTGATCGATTTGTCAGACCCTAACCTACAGGCATCTATAAAAATGGTAAGAGAAAATGCAGGTCTTCCCGGCAGCGGCTATGCTTATCCCTATGAGCTTTACTGGGAAATTGATGATGCCGGAGAGAAGATGAAATTTTTAATGGCTATGAGGGATGTAATTGGACCAGGCAGCGTTGAGAGGTTAGTTGACCATATTGATTATGTAGTCGAGCGGATAGGTATAGACCACGTAGGTATTGGAACTGACTTTAATCATGGCGGGGGTATCGAGGGTTTTGATGAGGCAAATGAAGCTCTTAGTCTAACAAAAGCTTTGGTTGCCCGCGGGTATAGCCAAAAAGATATTGAGAAAATATGGGGCGGAAATTTCCTTCGTGTTTTTCGTAGTGTTGAACAGTTGTAGTCTGGTACTTCTTTGAAATGGTAGTTTGAGTTTTTTCTAATAACTAACCCGTGTGTGCTGGCCCAAGAATTACCGCATTGGCAAGCAATAGAGTCAGGCCATTCATATAAGCGCGGGTAACAGGACTTTGGGTAAAGCCAATAACTACGCCATCACCATGGGTTTGCGCCATAACGAAAGGCTTGAAGGCAAGCTGGCGCCGGTTTTCTTCCCACAAATATCCACTTTTTAGTAACCCCTCAGGGCCAGCATAGCTAAATACATTAGTACCGTCGGCTTCATTAAGCGGCTGATAAATATTACTGCCCCGTAGTAGCGCTACCGCTTCTTCATAACCTGCTGACAACCAATGATCGGTATCGATAATAGTGTTTACTAATACGCCCGGCACTGAATCAGGACTTTTTTCTGGATCCGTTATGGCTGCTTTATAATCGTCTTTTGTTTTGATTACTGTACCGGGAACAGGAGTGTTTTCTTTATTGGTACCTTTCTCTTCTTTGTTATTTTCGCCCTCAGTCGCAGCTGTCTCTAGAGATGTTGACAATAAATCAATATTTTCACTAGTAAGCGTTTCTAATGCAGTATCAAAACCCACTAATACTCCGCCATTTGATACAAATGTTTTCAAAGCTTCAATTCCGCTATCGCCTAGTACATGTGAAAAATTAGAATAAGTTTGAGGTAAGATAATAACATCATAATCTTCAAGAGTTGCTCTGCCCAATGTTTTCACTCTGATGGGCGTAACAGGGGCGCCTAGATAGCGTTCAATAACAAACCGAGTAGCACCTGTTTCAGTGGGAACCGTTCCTTCGCCCCACGCTAAAGCTATTTTGGGTAATTTTAAATATTTGAATTCGTTTGATCCAAAATTTGGCCCATCCTCAACCCAGCTACTCTCCATTGGCATAACTTCGGCTCCAATCTTGTTGGATAGTGCGGTTAGCCGAGATACTAAGTTCTCAGGATTTCCTTTCACAGGAAAAATAGTTGTTCCGCGAGGGTATTCACGGTCTCCTAATGTAAAGCTCTTATCGGTTGTTTTACCTTTGAAACCTTCTGATAAAGCCGCCAAGACTAACTTTGCCTGTCCTGTATCCGACCAGGGGATAGCATAACCAAAAGATGCTTGAGATAGACCGGGAACTTTAGAAGTTTTGCCTAACTTTATTATAGAGGCCTTTGATAAATCAGCTGACTTACAGGTTGTAACTGATAAGCCGTCCATCACAGGTATTGACCACGCCGTTACATCATATAATTCATGAGGAAGTCCGCGATCACGCCGAGATTCTTGTCCTGCCATGAAATCCTTCGGAAGAGGGGTGCTATCAGCAAGTAAGGATTTAATTAACCTACCATTAGGCTGACCCTGATCAATTATAACAGCCCCTTTTGGGTATTCTTGTCCGCAAAATTTACTAGAGCTAATGACTTGATGAGTGTTTATGCCTTGCAGAACCATTCTTTGAGCAAACTGGTCTACGTCCCAAGCTTTCTTGCTACGATCAATAACAAAGTAACGGTTGTTAGATTTTTGTCCTTCTTTTAAAGTTGATGCTCGATAATTTGCATAATCTTTCAAGAAGAGATTTCTATTTTTTGCCACTACTTCAGCTGTTGAAAGCGTTGCTATGAAGTGATTTTTAACGCTCTCAAAATAAGTGAGCTCTTCTCCATTAGATCTTTTATATAAAAGCCCTCTAGCTGATCCTTGTTCGTAAGTCATGGCAATAGCACCGTTGAGAGTTGGCCACATATCACCATAGCCAGGATAAAATTGATCAAAAATTTCACGCGTAAAATATTCAATGCCATATTTGTCAAACCAATCTGCATGGTTTTTACCAAGTATGAACTGCTTCTCCCGCTGCTCATCTGTGATGCCAGGGTTAAAAGGTTTAGCGGCAGGTGCAAAAAAATAAGTTTCGTCACCGTCCATTTCATGGGCATCAACTACAACAACAGGGTTCCATTCTAATATAGCTTTGATCTTACCTCGAGTTTCAGGCTGAGACACAGCAAACCAATCTCTATTTAAATCAAAAAGATAATGGTTGAATCTTCCGCCGGGCCATGGCTGATCATGTTCAGCGCTATACCTATCTGCTAGGGGCTCAAGGCCTAATGAGGACTCAAATGATTGTACGAACCTTTCTCGGCCATCGGGATTTTGTACAGGATCTATTATAACAATGGTATCTTTTAGTATTGTGCTAACGATCGGGTCATCCTGAGCGGCTATTAAATGATAGGCTAGGCTTAAGCCGGCATCTGTTGATGAAATTTCGTCTCCATGAACACCATATGAAAGCCATGTTACTGCTGGAGTGGTGATGACGAGTTTTTTGCGATCCTCTGGCGAGAGATTGCCGTCTGCTAATTTTTGTATATCAGCTTTAATCTCATCAAGGCGATCTATATTTTCTGGTGAACTGATAATGGCGTAGACTAGTTCCCGTCCCTGCCAGGATTTAGCGTAAGAATTAATGATCATGCTATCTGGTGCTGAGGTCTGCAAGTCCTTCAAATAGGAAAGCGCCTGAGCTGGTGAGGTGATACGTTCTCCATTAGAATGACCTACGCTTTGAAGAAGTGTTGGAATTTTTGAGTCATAATTCGCCTCAATCATATTCTGTGAAGAAGCATTTAATGCAATTGCAGAACTGAGAAAAAATGTAAAAATTCCAAAAACCCAACGCATCATAGTAAGCCTCTATTTTTCCATGAATGTGCTATACTATAGTCATCATATTTTATACAAATCAATCACTTTCATATTTTGCCAACTAGTATGAACCCTACTGATATCCGTAAAACTTATGATTTAAAATGAAAATTTAGTTTAAAGTTGGGAATAAATGTTTATGAATAATTATGACAGAAATTTATTCTCTATCAAAGCCGCCCAGTAATATAGACTTACTGAATGATGAAGAAGTTTTAGACCGCGTATTTAATCATATTGATAACGGCACTACCGACCTTGGAAATGAAACTTGGCAGGAACCGACATCACATTATTATAAGCAAGCACGTTTTGAGGCGGAATTAGAGCTATTAAAAAAATTGCCAGTACCATTTTGCCCATCTGCTGCCTTATCGAAGAATGGCAGCTATATAGCCCGTAAAGCTGCAGGTACGCCTTTATTAGTTGTTAGAGGTTTAGACGGGGTTGTAAGAGCATTCATCAACGCCTGCCGGCATAGAGGTATGCAAGTTGCTAGTGGTAACGGCTGCGCCAAAGCATTTGTTTGCCCCTATCATGCTTGGACTTATAATCTTGAGGGAAAGTTAAAAAGGATACCGGGTGAAGAAGCTTTCCCAGGTTTTAACATGACTGAAAATGGTCTTGTTGAAATTAGCGCGAAAGAAAAAGGCGGGATTATTTATGTGATGCAAAAGGGAAAAATTAAAGATGGCATGCTAGATAAGTGTCTTGATTTTTTTTCTAGCGAACAGCAACTTTTTCAAAGTGGTGAAATTGAAGAAAAAGCAAATTGGAAGATTTTAATTGAAACATTATTAGAGGGTTATCATATCAAATCCCTCCACCAAAAATCATTTTATCCTTATGGTTTAGATAATACAAATCTAGTGGAAACATACGGACCAAATGCGAGAGTTATTTTTCCATTTAGAAGAATTGAAAAATTAAGGTCTTCTGACTCTAAAAAGCAGACTATTAACGGAAGTATGACATCTGTATATCATCTTTATCCAAATGCGAGCGTTACCGTACTATCTAAGCATTCTAACCTTACAATTATGGAGCCCATTAGTCCGGGTCACTCAAAGCTTGTCTCATATACTTTAGTAAACAGGCAAACAGATGATTTTAAAATCTCTGTAGATGATGCAAAACGCGATTCCGATTTTGTATCAAATTTTGGATTAAGTGAAGATTTAGAGGCGGCACGGGCTATCCAAGAAACTGTATCATCTGATGCAAATAGCCACCTTACCTTTGGTTTGTTTGAAAAAGCTATTGTAAACTTTCATAAGCATCTTGCCGAAGATTTAAAATAATATAACAATACCGTAAGAAAAATTAAATATATTTAAATTGGAGTTTCTATGTTTAGTCACGTTATGTTGGGCGCTAATAATATTGAGAAATCAAAAATATTTTACGATGCTGCGTTAGGCGCAATGGGGGTTAAACCGTCATTCATAGATCCCAAGGGACGTGCTATGTACCTTCATTCTGGTGGTATTTTACTCCTTACAAAACCAATAGATGGCAAAGAGGCAACTGCCGCTAATGGCAGTACAATAGGTTTCGCAGCAAAGACACCAGAGGAAGCGGATGCTTTTCATGCAGCAGGGCTTGCGAATGGTGGTACGGCAATTGAAGATCCCCCAGGATGGCGCGAGAATGGAGCAATGCGGTTGTATTTATCATATCTAAGAGACCCGTCGGGTAATAAAATATGCGCTATGTATCAGGGGTAAATAATCTTTGCAAAGCTGTTATTATTTAGAAACTTTTCTTAATTGTTTTTTTATTTCAGATTTTTGTTAAGTGAGCGACGAAATTTTGCGATGAGTATTTTATTTTCTTTATTATACTGTTTTATGCTTTCTTCTTTTATGTATCCATAACCCTTAATTTTATCGGGTAAATTGGCTATATCAATTGCAAGAGCATAATTATCATTTGTTAGCCCTTTTATTAACATATTAATAGTAGCCTCATATTGTATTATAAGGTTTCGCTCTGTTTTACGTTCTAAAGTATATCCAAAAATATCAAAGGGTGTGCCGCGTAACCCTTTCATATTTGATATAATTTTAAGAATTGGCGTTATCCAACCACCTATTTCATATTTTCTTGGACGTCCAGTATGTGGATCTTTTTTAGAAATCAGAGGAGGGGACAGATGATACTTAATTTTATAATTACCATCAAAGGTTTCAGCGAGTTTTTCTGCAAATCCTGGTAAAGTTTGTAGTCTTGAAACTTCATATTCGTCTTTATATGCCATTAGCTTATATGCATAAGTTGCGACAGAACGGGTAAAGCCTACGTGATCTATTGCCTTATTTTTTTCTGCGTCCATAGTTTTTTGAATGAGGTCTTTATATCTATGAGCATAGGAAGCATTTTGATAGAGTGTTAAATCGGCAATGCGCTCTTCAATAAATTCAAAGTCTGATTTTGACTTTAGAGGCTTTGCTTTTATTAACTTTGATATTGCTAAAGGTTTATACGCTGCAAGACGGCCCCATTCAAAAGCTTTTTTATTCCAATCTGGTTTTACACCGTTTAGTTCTATCGCCTTAAATATCGACTCTTTACCTATTGGTAATGTACCTTTTTGCCAGGCATAGCCGACCATGAATAAATTTGCTCCAATTGAGTCTCCTAGTAATTTTACAGCCATATGAGTTGCATTTAAGTATTCGATATTTTCAGTAGCAAGCACAGCAGAAAATCGGTTTTGCAAAGTATCTAAAGGGTAGTTAAGGTTAGGATTGTGTATAAAATCACTCGATATTGTTTTTTCTAAATTAATAAATGCCTTTGTTTTATTGGGATTTAACGTTTCTAAAACTTTATCCATGCCTGAAGTCATCATGTCACAAGCGATTAAAACATCTGACTTGCCATTTGTTAGTCGAGCAGAATTAATTTCGGATTGGCAATTTGCAAACTGAATGTGTGTCATAACAGGTCCACCTTTTTGTGCGAATCCCATTTGATCGACAACAGATATTCCTTTGCCTTCTATATGTGCGGCAGTTCCTAACAACGCACCAATTGTTATTACTCCCGTTCCACCAACACCTGCTATTAGCACACCATAAGTTCTACCATTTACAATATTGTATAATCGGGGTGAAGGTATTGAACCTTCAAAGCTATTAGTTTCTACACCTTGTTTTATATAGCCCCCATAAACAGTTACAAAGCTTGGACAGAAGCCATCAACGCAAGAAAAGTCCTTATTGCAAGACGACTGATGTATCTGTCGCTTACGGCCATACTCTGTATCTAACGGCTGAACGGATAGGCAGTTGGACTTTTTAGAACAATCACCACACCCTTCACAAAGACGATCATTAATAAAGGCGCGTTTGGGTGGATCGGGAAAGGTTCCGCGTTTACGACGACGACGTTTTTCAGCTGCGCAAGTTTGATCATAAATTAATACTGTTGTACCCTTAATGTCTCTTAGATCGCGTTGGACACTGTCAAGCTCTCGTCGGTGATGAATAGTAGTTCCAATTGCAAAGTCTGCTTTCTTTCCATATTTTTTCGGTTCATCAGTAATTACAGCAATTCGTTTTACCCCTTCTTGGTAAACTTGATGAGTAATCATTTGTACGGTAATTTGTCCATCAATAGGCTGTCCGCCTGTCATTGCAACGGCATCATTGTAGAGTATTTTAAATGTAATATTAGACCCAGCTGCAACAGTTGCTCTGATGGCCAGTGAACCGCTATGAAAGTAGGTGCCATCTCCCAATTGCTGAAATACGTGTTTTTCATTTACAAAAGGCTCCTCGCCAATCCAAGTCGCGCCTTCTCCTCCCATATGGGTAAAGCCCTCAACGTTTCTGTCCATCCAAGTTGCCATATAATGGCAGCCAACACCGCCTATTGCTTTGCTACCTTCAGGAATTTTAGTAGAAGTATTATGAGGGCATCCAGAACAAAAATAAGGTATATGTTTGGTATGGATTGAGTCTGCTTTTGCTACAGCTTTTTTGCAATTATTTATTAACTTTAGTCGAGACTCGATGGCTTTACTTGTGTAAAAATAAGAGATTCTCTGAGCTATAATTCGCGCTACCCTGTCTGAATTGGTTTGCTTGTAATCTACAACTAGTGGATTGCCATTTTCATCTTCTCTTCCAACTATTCGGGGGCGTTCTTTGTCTGAGAGATCATAACATCCACGCATAAACCCATTTTGTATTTGCTCGCGTTTGTCCTCTATTACCAGAACTTCATCCATGCCTCTAGCAAACTTTCTGTATAAATTATCGTCCGAGGGAAAGGGCATAGCTATTTTGAGCACACTGATGCCAAGGGATTTAGCTTTTTTCTCATTAATACCCAGGTCACTTAGAGCTTGGTTCACATTGCTCCACTCCTTACCCATGGCAACAATACCAAATTTTTTCTTCGGGCTCTCAAGTGTAATACGATTAAGATTATTAGCACGTGCGAATGCCAAAGCTGCTGGCAATTTGTACTTTCTTGCGCGTTTATCCATATCATATATGTCATTTAGGCGCCGAGAGTTAACGCCGTCTTTTGGGAACATAAATTTTGGATAGGAAATCTTAATTCGATTGTAATCGCCATCAATTGATGCGGATGTCTCAGTTGTCTCAGGTATTAATTTATAGCCGACAAAGGACCCGCAGAATCGCGATAAAGCAATACCATAAATACCTAAGTCAAAAACATCTTGAATGTCTGCTGGGTACAACACTGGCATGAGTAGGTCTTCAAAAAGCAGTTCAGAATGATAGGGGTCAGTTGTGGAGGTCATATCAGGGTCGTCACCACAAAGTACAAGGACTCCACCGTGCTTTGCCGTGCCGTGTAAAGTAGCTTGGCGTAAACCATCAATTGTTTGATCTAGCCCCGGCCCTTTACCATACCACATTGAGTAAACACCATCATATTTTGCATCACCTGTAAAACCGACTTTTTGGGTTCCCCAAACTGCAGTCATAGCCATATTTTCATTGAGACCGGGCCAGAATTTAACATGATTTTCCTTGAGAGTTTCCCCCCCGGCACGCCATAGCTCCATATCAATAGCTGTCATAGGAGATCCTCTATAGCCAGATATAAATCCACCCGTGTTCAGCCCTGCTTTTTCATCTATTTTTCTTTGAACCATCATCAAGCGAATAATTGCTTGTTGTCCTGTCACATATACGCGTCCACGGTCTAGGATGTACTTATCTGCAAGGGTAATATTTGGAAGTTTTATGGTTGAATTCATCTCTGTACTTGCCCGATCTTAATAAAGCGTAGGAATATTTCTCCTGGGTAGGTCACGAAACTTTGATTACAGGATTCAATAAAATTTTTGATATCCTCCAAAAAACAGGCTTTATGATTTTGTACGTACTTATTTTTTCGATTAATTTTATTGTTATTTTTATCTGTTGGGTTGCTTTAAAATAAATGAAATTAAGCGCCCGTGAGTTATGCCAGTTTTTATTAAAGGAAATATTTATGGTAATCTCACTTAAAAATTTTATACTTTTTGAGTCAATTTATATTCTAATATATATATAAATTAAGTAAAAAAATTGCTTTTTTAAAATTTAAAGTATTAAAATATACCCTATAAATACTATTATTTAGAATAATATTTTATTTATAAGCGTTATACTTAATCTCTGGTCATTCTAAAAACTTATCGGAATTAAATTATGCTATTATCGATATCCCAATTAGTAGCATCGCGCCCATAAACGCTGTAGTTAAAGTCATGATAGTAAGGGGTTTTGTACCAACCTTCATAACTAACTTCGTATCTGTTTTTATTCCGATAGCGACTAAGGATACGATTAGTGCCCAATATGCTGATATATTACCGGCGTTCTTAGCTAAATCAGGAACAATATTTAAGCAGCTAAGCAACGCTAATAGGCAAAAAACAATTAAAAACGGAGGTGTGCTCGCCTTAAGTTTGGACCTCACGTTAGGGTAGGGTGTGCTAGAGCCTTTTCCCCAGACCAGCGATATAATGATAATAACTGGTAATAGCATGGAGACGCGTATGAGTTTAAATATAACGGCAAGATCTCCTGCCTCATTTGAGACTGCATATCCAGCACCTACAGCCTGTGATACATTATGTATTCCGCCTCCCATAAAAATCCCGCTTTCTAATATATTTAAATTTAAAGCATTGGATACAAATGGATATAACAGCATAGCTAATGTAGACAGAACAGTTATGCCTGCAATAGTAATTGCGAGCTGAGCATCTCGAAGCGGGTTGTCCTCCAGAGCTGAGCAAATTGCTGCAGCCGCAGATACGCCGCATATTCCAACAGCGCCGCTCATAAGAATAGAAAAATCCTTTGACTGGCCTAATGCCCTAGCTATTGCGTATCCCACCAGTAGCGTTGTTATAAGAGTTAAAATAACAAAAAGCGGAGCCATGAAACCCACTTGAGATAGGTCGGTTAAATCTATGCGTAGACCCATTAATGCAACGCCGGTATAAAGTAAGCCGCGAGAGCTCCAGTTTATTCCATCTTTTAAAATAGAAACGGAATTTAAAACATGCAGCAATAGTCCAATTATAATGGCAAGCAACATTACGGGTATCATAGTTATTTTTGATATATGGGCTGCTAAAATACCTGCTAGAATACAAACAAGAAGACCTGGTGTGTAGTTTTTGATTTTTGATAACCTTATTTGCATTAATTATGATTCCCGCGGGCCTGAGCTTGAAGTACGGTCACCATAACCATATTAGTTATGGCTTCAACATCAGAACCACGCGATAAGTCATTTGCGGGTTGATTTAGTCCCTGAAGTATCGGCCCAATAGCTTTTGCTCCCCCCAGCCGTTCAGTGATTTTATAAGCTATGTTACCTGAGTTTAAATCAGGGAAAATAAATATATTTGCATCTCCTGCGACACTCGAGTCGGGCGCTTTTTTATTTGCCACTGAAGGTATTATGGCTGCATCAAATTGAAGGGGTCCATCTATTTTTAATTTTGGGTTAATGGCTTTAACTAGTTCCAAAGTCTCAAATATTTTATTTACATGAGGGTGATTAGCACTTTTATGTGTTGAAAATGATAGAAGTGCAATTTTGGGCTCAAGATTTAATAAAGACTTAGCTGTTTCCGAAGAGGCAATTGTTATTTGCGTTAACTCCTCTGCATTTGGGTCTATAACGACTCCTCCGTCAGAAAAAATAAAAGACCCTTTTAATGCTTTTGAATTATGAGGCATTTGCATAATGAAAGAGCTGGAAATAAGTCCATCTGGTTCTTTTGTACCAATAATTTTAAGAGCTGATAAAATAACTTCTTTTGAAGTATGAACTGCTCCTGCAACAGAACCATCTGCTAGTCCTTTATAAACCATCATATTGGCAAAATTTAGAGATTTTTTAATTTCAGATTTGGTAGCCTCTAAGTCCACATTTTTGGAGACTTTAAGATTGTAAAAATCTTCTAAAAGCATTTCATATGAAAGAACTGGATCTATTATTGAAATTCTGTGAGTGTTCTCTCCTGATTTTTTGAGTAAGGCTCGTATCTCCTTCTCATTACCTAAGAGTGTTATTTGAGCTATCTCTTCATTAACTGCATTTATGGCTGCATCTATAACCCTCTGATCGGCTCCCTCGGCAAGAACGATATGTTTGGGCGATAACCTTGCGCGCTCAAACATTTCGTTAATAGAATTCATGAAAACCCTCTAAATTAAACTTATCCACTAATCTGTGGTTTCATATCCTTTGGGTTTATTCCGGCAATTTTAACTGGTTTTTTCATGGCGTCTCTACGAAAGGGTTCTCCTAACTCTTGATTTAAGACGCATTCTATAAACGTTGTTATATTCTCTTCCATTTGAAGGCGTACACCCTCCCTTATGGCTTCGGTCAGTTCCGTCATTGTTCTAACTTGCAATCCTCTAAGGCCACAGGCTTCAGCTACTTTTGCATATTCAACACCAAGATTAAGTTCAGTTCCAACAAAATTATTATCATACCATAAAGTTGTATTTCTTTTTTCCGCGCCCCATTGATAATTTCTAAAGATAACTTGTGTAATGGCTGGCCATTCGCCTCGGCCGCACGCAGTCATTTCATTCATAGAAATTCCGAATGCACCGTCTCCCGCAAATCCTACGACTGGTACATCTGGTTTAGCAATCTTTGCACCAAGAATAGCGGGTAAGCCATACCCGCAGGGTCCAAACATTCCTGGTGCAAGGTATTTCCGGCCTTCTTCAAAGTACGGATATGCATTACCGAGCGCACAATTGTTGCCAATATCAGTTGAGATTATAGCATTTTGTGGTAGGCCTGATGTGATAGCCCTCCAAGCTGCACGTGGAGACATACGTTCGGGTTCTCGTGTTCTAGCGCTTTCATTCCAATTAGTACCTGGGTCATCATCCTCATGTTCCATTGATGTCAAAAGCTGAGCCCATCTTGACTTACTTTCAGATATATCAATTTTACGCTCACTTCGGCCGTGATCCCCGGCATTATCGCGTAGCTGTTCAAGAATTTGTTCGGCAACCACTTTAGCATCCCCTTGAATGCCAACAGTAACCTTTTTTGTTAATCCAATTCGCTCGGCATTAATATCAACTTGAATGATTTTGGCAGATTGAGGCCAATAATCTATTCCGTACCCGGGCAAGGTAGAAAATGGATTAAGACGCGTTCCTAGTGCAAGCACTACATCGGCTTTTGCGATAAGTTCCATAGCTGCTTTTGATCCGTTATAACCAAGTGGGCCAACACATAATTCATGCGACCCTGG
>JBELEM010000016.1:0-29467 GCA_042093735.1 Hellea sp.
GCATCATAATGATTGGCCAATTTTCCTGCACCTTTAACAACTGTTACTTTATGACCACTAGCAACATAATTTTTTACTATATCTGGTGTTGCTCCAACGCGTGCTTCCGCGTTGTCGCCAAATTTATCGTCAGTATCATTTAAAATAGTAATGTTCAATTTTAGAGACCTTTTCTACTAATTAATTATTACATAAACCATAAACTAGAAATTATGATCTGTTTGCGAGTTCTTAAGAAAATTATCCGTGTAATGATGCTAACATAGCACTTGCCATAGCCAAGGGAACTGCAGAAATAATTACTCCAGCGTACCAAGCACCTTTAAGCTTCAATGCTAAACCTAATATGATACCCAATATCAAGGTCACAATAAGTGCAGAAGCCCAACCCATCGATACCCCGAAAACTAAAGTAGGAAAAATAACTATAAGTGCTAAAGCCGCACCGCCATATACAGTTGTGCCCATAAAACCACCAAAAGTCTTTTTATGCCCATCAACACCCATGGTTCCCTTAACATAGTTTTTTTCATTATCTGCCATCTTAAAATCCTTTAATATAGGCTTAATTGCATGTTCACTAACACGAGCTTGGACCGCCTTCAATAGTCTTAATCCCTATTAAAAAGGATAAAAATATTGAAACTAATCAGTATTACTAACAATTCTTAGAAATGGCTTATTACTAGTAGGACTATATTCTGGAATATAGGTTTCTAAGGGTTTAGATTCCTCAATAGGCATGTCCTCATACAAATCTCGGACATTGGGTTTGTATGGTTTTTTACTACCAGCCACTGTTTTTAAAGTAGAAAATGAAGAATACTTCTTCTTGTTACTCTTGCAACTAGAGATCATTTCATCATCAACAGGTTTAGGATTTTTTAAATTTTTAACTTTTTTAGTCATTGCAGACAAAACTCGTTTTTGTGCAAAACTTAGAGCATCAGATAAATTACCTTTTTCAGAATTATAAAATGCGGAACCAAATTTATCCAACCGGTCTAATACACTTTCTCCGAATTCATCTTCGAAATCCGATATTTCGCCTAGATCAGATAAATCTTTATGGAGCCTTGATAACTTAGATTTTGCTTTGCGAGCTGACCTTTTACGAGCCTTTTCAAGCTTTGCCTTTAACTTTTCGGCCTCGATATCCTTCGCTAGGATTTGATCCTGCCATTGTTTTTTGTCATATTCATTACTCATGTGTGAGACTTATAACACAATAAGAACAAAATGTGAACACTAATCTTCTACAGCACTCATATAAATATCTAGAAGTGCTTCCTGCTCAGCACGCTCTGATGCCTCTTGCTTTCTTAAAGCTATCACTTTCCGCATAACTTTAGTGTCCAGCCCAAAAGTCTTCACTTCAGCATAAACCTCTCGTATGTCAGCAGTGAGCTCCGTTTTCTCAATTTCTAGTCTCTCAATTCTTGCAACAAATTGCTTTAATTTTTCGCGTGTAGCTTCGCCAAAATTATCGGAACGATCTGAGTCAGACAACATGTATACATCTCCTTTAAAGTAAGTATTCGCCACTACTAAAATTCTTTAAAAAAATTAACCAGCCACGCAAAACTATTAGTTGTGGATGGATTAAAAAAATCAAATAAGGGTTTTATATTAACAACGGTGAAATCGCCGCAGTTCTTTTGCACGTAATTACACTACTATGGACAAATAAACACCAATCGGGAACTACACATGATTATTTTATGGACACTCACAGCTTTGGCTTTTGGCTTAGTATTTCTTTCTCTAATAATGGGCGCGAAAAATATGGGCGGAAAAACCGAGGAGGCTAGGCAGAGATCTAACATATGGATGCGTCGCAGAGTTACCGGTCAAGCATTAGCTGTTGGTTTACTGCTTCTAACAGTTTATATCCAAACAAAAAGTCAGGGTGGATAAATTGGTTAAATTAAATAAAATCTATACCAAAACAGGAGATGATGGCTCTACAGGATTGGTCAATGGCGAAAGAGTACCAAAGAGCAACCTGCGGGTTAGAGCATTTGGTGATGTAGATGAGACTAACAGTGTTATAGGTATTGCTAGACTACATCTTGATAATACAAAAATCGATAAAATGCTATCCCGAATACAAAATGACTTGTTTGACCTTGGGGCAGATTTAGCAACACCAATTACGTCCGAAGACACCAAAGATAATAAAATTGATTTGAGAATAAACGCATCTCAAACACTTCGACTTGAAAAAGAAATGGACAGGTTAAATTTAGACCTACTTCCGCTTTCCAGTTTTATTCTCCCAGGTGGGGCTGCTCCCTCGGCATATCTTCATCAAGCCAGAACAGTTTGTCGACGTGCCGAAAGAATTTGCGTTGCTTTAGAGTCAGAGCAAACTTTAAATAAAAATGCTCTAATCTACCTCAATCGTCTGTCTGACTTCTTATTCATTGCAGCAAGGTGGTGCAACAATCAGGGCCAGACTGATGTCTTATGGGTGCCTGGTGGCAATAGTAACTAGAGCCTAACCCGACCACCATGAAAACTTAGCCCACTAACTTTCTTACAGCCTCGCTGATTTCTTGAATGGTGTTTCTACCAAAAAAGAAATCCATAAAAATACCATTTTCATCCATGAAGTACATAATATCTGAGTGGTCCACCGTATAATCAACTTCACTATCGGAGAGGGAAACTCTCTGTGAATAAACTTTATAGGCCAACTTAGCTATATCTATCTGTTCTTTAGACCCAGTAAGCCCATTTAATCCTTTAGGAAAACCATCTGACTCTACGTAAAGCTTTAGACTTTCAGAAGTATCTCGCTCCGGATCAACGCTAATAAACAAATAGTTTATTAAATCTCCATCAGGATCTAACTCTTCCTGAACTGAACCCATTTTTTGCAAAGCAGTAGGGCAAATATCTGGACAATAAGAAAACCCAAAATATATCAGTTGGGGCTTTCCTAAAAAGTCATTTTCTGTGACTAATAAATTATCCTGATTGATGAGATTAAATGGACCTCCAATTTCAGCTGAACCTGAGATAACATTCTTACCCGACTTAGCTGCTTGATCGCTACACCCAAATAATAAAATAGGTAATGAAAAAATTAAGATTATCAGGGCTTTCATAAACCAAACTCCACCACTATAGTTGCAAAATGAACAACCCTAAAGTGGACAGCAATATCAATAACGTCAAGTCAATTACTGACACAGATAGCATTGGGGCAATAAAGAAAAAAACAGTGAACACATCCGGACGCTTACGACGGAATACCTTGGTTATTTTGAGGTGGGGTGCAGTAATTGGACAATCTGCAGCATTATTTTTGGTTTCTGCTGTATTAGGTTTTTCTTTTCCTGTGGGGCCTTGCCTAGCTGTAATTGGATTAAGTATATTTGTGAACATTGTAGTCACGGCCTCTTTTGAACTTGATAGGCGGGTAGGTGACAAAGAAGCTGGGCTGCAATTGGGATTTGACTTACTTCAGTTGGCTGCACTTTTATGGTTAACAGGTGGTATAGTAAATCCTTTTGCATTATTGTTTCTAGCTCCAATTGTTACCAGCGCAACAACGTTAAACACTAAAGTGATTTTTAGTCTTGGTTTCTTAGCCACCGCTCTTTCATTTTTCTTGATATATAATAGCCAGTCATTGCCGTGGTCTCCTGCAGGAAGCTTTGATTTACCACTAACATACAAATGGGGGGCATGGAGCGCTATTTTGGTAGGATCAACCTTTACATCACTTTATGCCTGGCAAGCAACTAAGGAGAGTCAAGCAATGTCTGATGCTCTCGCAGCCACTGAAGCAGTTTTAGCGCATGAACAAAAATTATCTGCTCTAGGGGGAATGGCTGCTGCAGCGGCTCATGAGTTGGGGACTCCTTTGGCTACTATTCAAGTTATCGCAAAAGAAATGACACGTGAATTAAACCCCAAGACACCACTTGGTGAAGATGCAGCATTGATGCTATCGCAAGCTCAGCGTTGCCGAGAAATACTCACTCAACTGTCTCAAAGAGGGGATGAGGGAGATGTCTTTCACGATATTTTATCAATTGAAGACTTACTTGAAGAAGCCGCCGAGCCATACATAACATTTGGTAAAGATATAGCCATAGGTGTGTCAGGTGAAGGCAAAGAACCTACTTTAAAACGGCAAGCTGAACTACTCTACGGACTCAAAAACTTTATAGAAAATGCTGTTGATTTCGCAGACACAACAGTTAGCCTGAATGGTATCTGGAACCAGGACACATTAACCATAACCATTGATGACGACGGGAAAGGTTTTGACTCCTCAATAACTAGAAGGCTTGGACAGCCATATGTCAGCCGCCGTCAGAACCAAAAAAGCTCAGAAGGATTGGCAGGGGGATTAGGTTTAGGAGTATTTATCGCAACCACGCTAATAGAGAGAACTAGCGGAAAGGTAAGTTTCGGCACATCGCCTCAGGGAGGCGCCCAAGTAAAATTAGTTTGGCAAATAACTAAATTAGATTTACACTCTTAATGTAAACTTAATACGATACAAAGCCGTACTATATGTAAGGACAAAACATGACAGATTATAATATACCCGAAGATAATACACTTTTAATACTTGATGACGACGGCCCGTTTCGTAATAGACTAGGCCGAGCCTTAGAGCATCGTGGGTTTTCAGTATCACTAGTAGAAAATGTAGCCGAAGCTAAAGCCGTGGTAACAGCTAACCCGCCTGCATTTGCGGTGTTAGATATGCGTTTAGAAGATGGCAATGGATTAGATGTTATAGATAAAATACATGAAATTAGGCCTGATTGTAAAATGGTTATGCTAACAGGTTATGGAAACCTCGCAACAGCAGTTTCGGCGGTCAAAAGAGGCGCTATCGATTACCTAGCTAAACCAGCTGATGCCGATGATGTTTGTAAAGCTTTACTCGCAAACCAAGGAGAAGCACCTGCACCGCCTGAGAATCCTATGTCGGCTGATAGAGTTAGATGGGAGCACATCCAAAGAGTATATGAATTATGCGGAAAAAACGTCTCAGAAACTGCAAGACGGTTAAATATGCACAGAAGAACTCTTCAAAGAATTCTAGCCAAGCGGGCGCCGAGATAATCACCTACTAAATGATTTTTAGACTAGAATAATTCAGAAATTAAAATATATCATATCCAAGATCTGACGTTGATGAAGGTTTTAAAAACCTTTATCTCAAACATCTTTGGGGAAAATATGTTAAAATTATCTGTAAGCTCAATTTGCATATTAAGCATGATAGCCTGTACTCCGTCTACACAAGAAACAATTAATAACACCCCTGAGAACTCACAAAGTAAAAAAGCAACTCAAACTAAAAACTATAATCCGAATAAAAACGTGTATTTTGGAGATCTTCATATACACACAAAAAATAGCTTTGATGCCTACATATTTAACGTGCGGTCAACACCCGATGATGTTTATCGTTTTGCCAAAGGTGAAACATTAGTGCACCCTTCCGGGTTTGAAATGGCAATAGGGGGAGAGCCTCTCGACTTTGTATCAGCAACAGACCACGGAGCCTATATGGGTATATTACCGGAGATGAATAATCCCGATAGCCCTTTGTCAAAACTTGATATGGCTAAAGAAATGTTTGGAACTGACCCTGAGTTAATAGTCAGGGCTTTTAATAAAATTGGAGATACTGTCAGATCTGGCATTCCCTTTCCATTGGTTTACGATAAGAAAATTATTCAAGACACATGGCAAAGAACAGTAAGCACAGCAAACAAACATTATGAGCCTGGAAAGCTTACAACTTTTTCGGGATATGAATATACTTCTGTTGATGGAAAAGGCCGAGAACAAGATGGCTTTGCAGGTGGAAATTTACATCGAAATGTAATTTTTGAAAATATGGCCTCAGATCGAGTTTTTTCAACATTAGATTCCACTAATCCTGAGGATTTATGGGACTGGATGGATAGTGAAAGAAATAAAGGCCGCGATGTAATAGCAATACCACACAATTCAAATGTGTCAGACGGAAAAATGTTTGCTACAAAAACATATAACGGGGATAATCTCGATCTATCATATGCAGAGCAACGAATAAAAAATGAACCAATAGTCGAAATTACCCAAGTAAAAGGCACATCAGAAACCCACCCTTTATTATCTCCTAATGATGAATGGGCGAATTTTGAAATCTATGAAAAACTATTAGCATCTCAAGTTACATCAAAAATAAATGGAAGTTACGTGCGTGATGCACTAGCAACAGGATTATCGATCTCAAAAAAAACTGGCTCTAATCCTTTTAAATTCGGAGTAATAGGTAGCTCAGACAGCCATGTAGCAGGCGGATCATATGATGAAAAAGATTATTGGTCAAAAGTTGGAATACTTGACTCATCACCGGAGAAACGGGGGTCAATACCTCCTAATGGGTCTAAATCTTGGGAGGGAATAGAGCAAAGCGAAAGATCTAAAAATTGGTACTCAAAATGGGGGGCCTCCGGTCTTGCAGCCATATGGGCTGAAGAAAACACTCGAGAGTCTTTGTTTTCTGGGATGCGCAACAAAGAGACTTACGCCACCACAGGTCCACGAATAAAATTAAGAGTATTTGCGGGCTATGATTATGATACCAGTATTTAAAATGACCCTAATATGGTACAAAAAGCTTATAAATTAGGTGTACCAATGGGCGGTGAATTAAGACCCTCCAATCATGCGCCAAGTTTTATAGTCTGGGCAATGCGAGATCCGCGCAACGCTCCATTACAAAGAATTCAAATGATTAAAGTTTGGAATGAAAATGGAGATAACAAAGAAAAAATTTATGACATTATATGTGCCGATGAGTTAACTCCAGATGCAAAAACAAATTATTGTCCTGATAATGGCTCAACAGTTAATCTAAAGGACTGTTCTGTATCATCTGATAAAGGCGCTCCAGAACTTAAAGTATTGTGGACGGACCCACAATTTAATTCTGGAGATGACGCAGCCTATTACATAAGGGTTCTTGAAAACCCTACTTGCCGGTGGAGCACATGGGATGCAATAAAGGCAGGAGTAAGTCCCTCACCTAATTTACCCCCAACAATACAAGAGCGTGCTTATGGTTCAGCTATTTGGTACAATAGCAAAAAAAGTTGACATGAATAAATATTTTAAAGACCCACTCATTCATTTCATAATATTAGGAATATTAGTTTTTTTTAGTCACTCAATTTGGCAAAGAAATATTTCCAAATCTGACTATACTATAAATGTTACTGAAGAAGAGATGGCCCGGCAAGCTAAAATATTCTCAGGGGAAAATAGACGCGAACCTACCAATGACGACATAAAAGCTCTTCTTTATTCCTATATTGAAGAGAGAGCTTTGATGCGTGAGGCTGAAAGGTTAGGATTAGGTGAGGATGATACAATTATCAGACGGCGGCTTGCACAAAAAATGCGTTTTATCATTGAAGACATAGATACTATTCGAAATCCGGGGAGCGAAGAGTTAGAGGCATGGTACTCTAATAATATATCAAGATTTATTTCCCCTGAAAAAAGAAGCTTTATGCATATTTACATAAGCCCAGAAACAAACGGTGGTGATACAACAAAAATTGCTGGTGAAATATTAAAAAAAATCAAATCCAAACCAGAAAATTGGGAGGAATTAGGTGATCCCTTTATCCTCGAAAGAAGTTTTAAATTATCAAGTTTGAATGAGGTAAATAGAAATTTTGGAAATCGTTTCTCAAAATCAGTATTTTCAATGCCTTATAAGGAGTGGGTGGGACCAATAGAAAGTGCTTATGGACTTCACATAGTAAAGGTCGACAATATTGTATCTGAAATAATCCCTGAATTTAAAGATATTGAAAATGCTGTACTATCTCAATGGAAGGAAGAAGAAAGACGTAGAATAAATAAAGACGCTTTAGCAAAAATTATTGATAAATATAAAATAAACATAATAAATGATAAAAGAAAGTAATGTCGCGTTTAATATTAATTTTGAACTTCTGGATTTTACTTTTTAGCTCTGCAACTGCGCACGAAGTAAGACCAGCATATCTGAGCATTACCGAAGACAGTACAGCTGAGTTTACAGTTATTTGGAAGCAACCCATTCTTGACGGGAAAAGATTGCGTATTAAGCCCATATTTCCGGAAATTTGTACAAAATCAAACTCTAAAAAAAGTATTGAAAACTCGACGATAATTGAAAAACTCAACCTTAAGTGCGAGCTAGTCAAAGGGGAGATTTTAATTTCAGGTCTAGAACAAACTATGACAGATGTTATAATAAAAATAGACTACCAATCAGGTAAAAGAAATACTTCTTTAGTAAAACCGAATGACCCTAAATTTATTTTAGGTGCGAAAACATCAACCATAGGTAATAATTACTTATCGATAGGTATAGATCATATTCTCAAAGGCTGGGACCACCTTCTTTTTATAATTGGACTTGTCTTACTAATTAATAGAAAACAAATACTGGGGGTAGCAACTGCATTTACTGTAGCGCATAGTTTAACACTCGGTTTGGCAGCTTTCAGCATAATAAATTTACCCTCGCAGCCTGTGGAAATATTAATAGCAATGAGTATAGTCTTACTTGGCATTGAAATAATGCGAAAAAAAAGCGGTGCTACCAGCATTTCAAGCAAACATCCTTACTATATTGCACTTTTAATTGGACTCATCCATGGTTGCGGCTTTGCTGGCGCTTTAGCTGATATAGGTCTGCCAAAGGGTATGGAACTATTTTCCCTATTACTTTTTAACCTAGGAGTAGAATTAGGACAATTCGCTGTAATAGGCTTAGCAATTCTCGCTCTAACTATTTTAACAAGAGTTAGTGTTGACCTTCGCAAGATGACTGAAGTTATATTAACCTATGGCATATCATCCATTGGTATGTTTTGGATTATAGAGCGAGCGTCAAATTACATTATATAGATATCGTTTGAGGTTTATTTCTGTTGAACCAAATAACTGATTAATGATTTTGCTTCAGAAGAACTCCAATCTGCTTCCCCTGGAAGCCTTGCAATCTCTCTACCATCAACATCATATAATAAACTTGTTGGTAACCCAGGTAAACGAAGTTTTCCACTGATAGAATATGTAGTATCATGCCACGGGGTCAATGCTGTAATCCCATTTTCTTCAAACCATAGTTTTGCATCATTTGCTGTACGGTCCATGCTGATAGTAATCACCTCAAAATTTTCATCCCCCATAGCCATTTGGAGGCGATCTAAGGTCGGCATTTCTGCAATACATGGAGCACACCAAGTTGCCCATACATTCAACAGAATTATCTTACCTTCGTAATCTGACAACTTCATTTGAGTGCCATTAAATGTTGCAAAATTCATTCTAGGCTGATCAGGCGGGGCATCTAGCACAGATAATCTCTTTAATGTGCCTTTGGAAAATAAATCTATACCAACTTTAGGCTGGCTACAGGATTGTACAATCACTAGTAATATGGCTAATAGCCCTAGTACAAGCATTAGCCTTATTGCGTTAGTGATGTTAATGAGAGAAGATACTGACATGAGTAAACTATCTAACAATAAAAATAATAAAGGCCAGAAGATGTGGGGAGGACGTTTCAGCGCATCTCCAAGTGAAATTATGCAAGAAATTAATGTATCAATTGATTTTGATAAAAGATTGGCATTGCAGGATATTAGAGGTTCTCTAGCACATTCAAGTATGCTTGAGGCACAAGGAATAATCACAAAAGAAGATATGTTGCAGATACATAGAGGTCTTAAACAGATTGAAAAAGAAATACTAAATTTAACGTTTCCTTTCTCGCCAGAATTTGAAGACATACATCTAAATATTGAAAACAGACTTAAAGAAATAATTGGAGAAGCAGCTGGAAGGCTTCATACAGCTCGTTCAAGAAATGACCAAGTAGCGACTGACTTCCGCCTTTGGGTAAGAGACAGTTTAGATGGTTTTGAAATTCAACTTTTAGACTTAATGAAAGCATTGCTTCAGAAAGCTTCTGAAAATACTGATACTATAATGCCCGGCTTTACACATTTACAGTCTGCGCAGCCAGTAACATTTGGGCATCATATGCTTGCATATCTAGAAATGTTCAACCGTGATAAATCTAGATTTAATGATTGCCGAAAGAGATTAAATGAGTGTCCGTTGGGGGCCGCCGCACTGGCAGGAACACCATTTCCTATAGATCGTGACTTCACTTCAAATGCTTTAGGCTTTTCTAAACCCATGGCTAATTCTTTGGATGCAGTGTCAGCACGTGATTTTGCATTAGAAGCTTTATCTGCAGCGACTATTTGCGCAACTCACCTATCAAGGCTTTCTGAAGAGTTAGTAATTTGGATGAGTGCCCAATTTCAGTTTATTACTTTAACAGACTCATATACGACTGGCAGCTCAATCATGCCTCAAAAACGCAATCCAGATGCAGCTGAATTAATACGAGCCAAAGTCGGTAGAATATCTGGATCACTCGTTGCGCTTACAATGGTTATGAAAGGTTTGCCGCTAGCCTATTCAAAAGATATGCAAGAGGACAAAGAGCCAGTTTTCGATGCTTTTGACTCTCTTGATTTGGGATTAAAAGCAATGACAGGTATGATTAAGGATATGCAGCCTAATAAGGAAATTCTGCAGGCTGCTGCAGGGAATGCATTTTCAACAGCCACTGATTTAGCAGATTGGCTTGTGAGAAAGTTAAATATGCCTTTTCGAAATGCCCACCACGTTACCGGAAAAATTGTTGCTCTCGCAGAACAAAAAGGTATGACGCTGAGTGAACTAACACTCGATGAATATATAAAAATAGAACCTAAAATAACGAAAGATATTTATTCAATATTATCTCCGCTGTCTTCAGCAGAAAGCAGAGTTAGCTATGGAGGCACTGCGCCAAGTGAAGTAGAGAAACAAGTAGCTATCTGGAGTAAAATTTTATCTTAGGAATTTAAATTTTTGTTTTGTAAACTTATTAATCTTTCGGAGAGTTCAGTCATTATAAATGCTCTTTGAGCGTCACTATATCTTGCCCAAAGGGCTATCTCCTCTCTAGAGCGGCCACAGCCTTTACAAAGACTGGTTTCTAAATCCAAATCACATATAAGTTTGCATGGAGAAATAATATTAGCAAATCTCATTTATTTTGTTCATCCTAATCATTAACATTCTCCCTCCGAAAAGGATGCGAGAGTTTCCAAATCTGGTATGGGATATAACATATAGGCTCCCCCTTTTATATTTATACCTTTGGCGTCAAGAGCATTGAGGTCTTTAAATTTAATTACCTTATCCCCACAATAATTTTCAGTTGCTATGGGTATTTTATTGTTATCACTATTTACAGCTTCAAAATAAATACTGTCTTGCTCATCAATTGCAGAAACTAATAAATGCGTAAATTTCGGTACAAAAATCTTAGCTGGCCCAGGAACCATTTTTTTAAATAAAAAGCGAGCGTCTTTAAGGCCATCTTCTAAAGTGTTGAAGGTGTGGTAGCCATTATTTTCAATAAACCTAACATCGGAGTCCATATCAAATTCTAAAGTATCTCCATTTTTAAGGGTACCAGCTCGAATAGGGTCGTAAGCACATAAATCCGAACCATTTTCTGCCTGAATTATTCTTTCGATATTTACAACCTTTCCTTCTCGAGAAAAATTCAAATTAAACTCATTATCTTCATGATTAACATATACTCTTTCCGGTAACGACCCTTCATCTTTTATTCTTAAATATGCCTCAAAAAAAATATTAACAGTATCAATTTTAGATGTTTTTAAATTTTCAAATTTGCGCGCGAAATCAGAAATTCCTGAAATAGGGAAACAAGTGAGTTCATCTCTTAGCTCTTTTACCTCTGTTTCAGAGCTTGCATATGACATTTCAAATGAAATAAGTAGTAAGACCACAACAATTAAATATTTCATATTTTTCCTGCTTTTCTTAATTTATTAAATCGCTTTAAATATTTTATACTCACAATTGGCTTAATTTCATATGCTTCTGCATTAATAATTAATCCCTCAGCCTTAATAGTTCTTAATTCTCTAAGTGAGACAAGGAATAGCCCATCATAAAATGTAGGTTTTATTTTAAAAAGGCCACTGCTTGTTTTAGCAAAGATAGGCGGCCCTTCGGCTAGAAAATTCTTGTGACGGATAGCGAAGTGATCTGTATTGGGCATAAAAACTTTAAAGGGACTTAAGATCATTTCTCTGTAAAATCTTTTACCATCTCTCGCACCCTTTTCCAATTCTGCAATATCGTGATACCCTGAATTATTTATGAAAAATGGTGAAAGCCCCATTTCAAAATACAACCCCTCATCATATTTTGGCCTCTTGGAACGAAGTGGATCCAAAATACAAGCGTCACTTTTTGGGTATTTATATATTTCAGTTAAGAATGTAGGCGTGGCGCCATTAGTTTTGTCAACAGGTACATTGATTATTTTATTGTCGAACCGTAAGAAAAGCTGATCTGGGTAGCTACCACCATCTTTTATTATAAACTTTGGGTTAACTTTAATATCTATAACATTTTTATATTTAGCATCCAGTGCCTTTAAATTATTCAGTATTTTATGTATTTTTTTAACGGGGTAACAAAATAACTCACCTCGCGTATTATCTTCTGCTAATGATAAACTTGGCATTAGCATTATAATAAAGGTTATAAATAAGGTAAATCTTATCTTCACAATCCTTATTAAGGTTACCTGGAGTACAGTTATAGTTATCATATAAAATGTTCATATTTAAAGTTAAATATTATTAATTTTATATATATAGTGACTCGACCTTTTCTTTGTACTCAACTAAAGAATTAAGACCTATGAAAAACAAAATGACAATACATCATAAATTAAATTTTTTTCTTATCACGAGTTCTTTAATGTTCCTATCTGCCTGCGGAATACGTGGGGAATTAAAAACACCTCCCCCCATTTGGAATAATACCTCATTGGTTTTTGAGTTTAAAGAAACAGATAATAAGTCTATATTTGACGCGACTAAAGACAGTACAAAACCAATTCAGTCAAACAGCTAAAATGCGCCATTTCACTTTCATAAATGAAGAAATGCACGCCGAAAACGTGCCTTTAGAAGAAATTGCCAGGGTGGTTGGCACCCCGTGTTATGTTTATTCCTCTGCAACTTTTGAAAGGCACTTCAGTGTTTTTAAAGATAGTGTTAGTGATATTGATGCCTTGATTGCATATTCAGTAAAAGCAAATTCGAACATCGGGATATTAGCAACACTTTCTAAACTTGGCGCGGGTGCAGATGTAGTGAGCGGTGGTGAATTACAAAGAGCACTAACTGCAGGTATTCCTGCTAATAAAATTGTGTTCTCAGGTGTTGGTAAAACCAAAGATGAGATAGAGGCAGCTGCCAAGGCAAAAATAAAGATTTTCAATGTTGAAAGTATACCTGAGCTCTATGCTATCAATGATATAGCCGCCCAAATGAATTATAAGGCTCCAATTGCATTTAGAGTAAATCCAGACGTTACAGCAGGAGGGCATGAAAAAATAAGTACGGGCAAAAAAGAAGATAAATTCGGGATCGCATGGAGTAAAGCTGAGCACGCCTATGCAGTAGCCGAAACCTGCAGCAATATAGAAGTAGTTGGAATAGATGTTCATATTGGAAGTCAAATTGACCATTTAGAGCCTTTTGAAAAAGCAATTGTAAAGGTTGGTAACCTTATCAAGAAACTACGCTCTAATGGCCACAAAATTCGAAGCTTTGATATTGGAGGTGGTCTCGGAATACCTTATGGGGATAAATCCATTACACCCCCAAATCCTGCAAACTATGGGGCGATGGTAAAACGGCTCACGCAAGAGATGAATGTAGAAATGATCTTCGAGCCCGGAAGAATGATATCTGGGAATGCTGGTATATTGTTGTCTAAGGTACTTTACGTAAAGAAAGGAGAAGACCGTAATTTTTTAATTATTGATGCAGCAATGAATGATCTACTAAGGCCCGCCTTATATGATGCATTTCATGAAATAGAACCGGTGAGAAAAAATACTGAAAATTATCAAATAGAAAAGTACGATGTTGTAGGTCCAATTTGCGAAAGCAGTGATACTTTCACAAAATCACGGGAACTTCCAAAAATCGAGCAGGGAGAACTTATAGTTATGCATACGACGGGAGCATATGGTGCTTCACAGTCAAGCCAATATAACACTAGGCCACTAGTTCCAGAAGTTCTTGTGAAAGGTAATAAGTATGAAGTTGTAAGGAAACGCCCTGCAATCAAAGATATTTTAAAATCCGAAAACATACCTACTTGGCTTATTTAAAATATTATATAAATCAATTCTTGTGGGCATGTAGCATTAGACCTACAGTTCTCAACGTTAAATATTAGTTAGTTACAGAGTCTGTGTTTAAAAAAAAGAAACCTAAGTTAAAGATTGAGTTGAAAAACGAAGTAGTTCGCTTTGAAAGATTGGGTATGCGCTATGGAAGAGGTCCAGAAATTCTATCAGACGTTGATATGTGCCTTCAAAATGGGAGTTTCACTTTCTTAACAGGCCCGTCAGGAGCAGGTAAGTCAACATTATTGAAATTATGTTATTTAGAGTTAAAACAATCACGAGGTTTAATAAGCTTATTTGGAACTGATATTTCTAAAATGTCACGAAAAGTAAAACATTCCACAAGAAAAAAAATTGGCGTTATATTACAGGATTTTCGATTAATAGATCATTTAACCATCTTCGAAAATGTAGCATTACCGCTGCGTGTTTCAGGGGAGAAAAAAAGTAACTACACAAAAGATGTAAGCGAATTACTTCAGTGGGTTGGGTTAGGCGCACGGATGGATGCACTGCCAAAAACACTATCAGGCGGCGAGAAACAAAGAGCTGCGATTGCAAGAGCTGTTATATCTAAACCAGATTTAATTATTGCGGATGAGCCCACCGGAAATGTTGATGAAGTTATGAGTAAAAGACTACTCAGCCTTTTTACTGAAATGAACCGCTCCGGAACAACTGTGCTAATAGCAACACATAATAAAAAACTTATCAAGGGTGTAAAGGCTAATATTCTTCATATTGAAAATGGCAAATTAATTGATACTAGTTTTGAACCGAGCACTTAAATGCAAGATAATACTGTAAAGAATTTCACTTCTAACCCATTACTTGATCCTAAAGGTAATGATTCAGGATCATTACTATTTGTATTATCCATAGTTGCATACCTAGCAACGATTGCTTTAATGTTTTCTCTTTCTATGAACCGTATTAGCGCTTCATGGAATATGTCCTTAAAAAATACTGCTACTGTCCAAATTCTAGTTGATAATCCAAGGCTACGTGAAACGCAGGTGGATATCACGCTTAAAAATTTAAAAGAAAATTATCCAAATTCTGAAATTACTGTAGTAGGTAAAAAAAAGTCTTTAGATATGCTTAAGCCCTGGCTTGGCAATTCTGTTCTTCCTGATGACTTACCTATTCCAGCTTTAATATCCGTTAAGTTTGCAAGTGGAGATAACAAAGACCTAGCTTATCTTACATCTGACCTTAAAGCAGAAGGTGTGATTATTGAAATTGACGATCATACACGGTGGTCTGAACAAGTAAAAAGGTCAGCTACTGCTCTCAAAGTCGGTTCATCAGCACTGCTTATATTAATTTTTAGCATAGCTATACTCATTACTAATTATGCAACAAAATCCGCACTTTTAGCGCAAAAAAAAATAATAAATATTTTACTACAAGTTGGTGCCAAAAACATTTTCATCACAAAATTATTTATTAAACAAGCAGGTATTAGAGGTTTAGTGAGTGGGTTTTATGGGGTTAGCTTAGGCTGTGTCACAATGATTTTAATATCCACAGACCGTATTAAAGAAATTTTAATTATTGCACCGCCAAACTTTCATTGGCCTGACTTAATGTACCTTTTAGCGTTTATTATAGGATTTAGCATAAATTGTTCTATATCCGCAGGATTAACATCCACAAACATCTTATCAAAGAGTTATCGACGAAAATAAATAAAACTATACCTTGGGTAAATACTAAATCATACTTAATCTACCCTTTACTATAAATATTGTTAGAATAATGAAGTTACTTAAAGTTGTCACTACATCGATCATCATCTACTTTGTAGGTTTTATTTTTTTTATTAAAAAAATTAATAATTTTAATACGCCCAATCCACTCCCAAAAGCTGACGGGATAGTTGTTTGGACCGGAAAAGGCGGGGGGAGACTTGAGGCAGGAGCACATTTGCTATTGAAGAAGAAGGGGGAACGTCTTCTTATATCAGGGGTAAACTCTGAAATATCACTTGATAAAATTAAAGAAATAGTAGCTATTCCTGAAAAACTTTCTGATTGCTGTTTAGACTTAGACTACGAAGCAAAAAATACAATTGGTAATGCATACGAAACAACAGCATGGGCCAAAGCATTAGGATTTAAACATGTAATATTAGTTACATCTGCCTACCACATGCCGAGAGCTGAAATAGAAATGGGAGCAGCCACAAGTCAGATTAAAGTAACTCCATTCCCAGTTTTAAACCAAACTGAAGGCAAATGGTATTTAGATAGTAATAGACTAAAACGTCTTCTTCAGGAATATACTAAACTTTTAATAAGCTATTTAAAATACGTAACAATAGAACCGGACAAGAAAAAAGTATTATTAAATAACAATATGCCTTAATCATCTCTTCCAAAATTAGGCTCCGGACTATCTTGACCAGCATCCACTATTCGACGACGAATATCTCGAGTTTTCGCGAAGTGCTCCAATAGAGCATCTCCATCTTTCCACCTAATAGCTCGTTTAAGGGCCGACAAGTCTTCTATAAAACGATCTACAACCTCTAATGTTGCATCCCTGTTGGCAAGGAAAATATCACGCCACATAACTGGGTCAGATGAAGCTATACGGGTAAAGTCTCGAAAACCTCCTGCAGAGAACTTGACCACTTCATTATTCGTTACCTTCTCCATATCAACAGCGGTACCAACGAGAGCATATGCAATTAAATGAGGTACGTGAGATGTAGCGGCTAGTACAATATCATGCCTAACGCTATCCATAACCACTACTTGAGAGCCAATTCTCTCCCAGAATAACTTTACAGTCTCTACTGCCAATTCATCAGCACCATCAGGTGTTAATACGCACCAACGATCCTTAAAAAGATCTGCAAATCCTGCTTCAGGCCCGCTGTACTCTGTTCCTGCTATCGGGTGACCGGGAACAAAATGGATATCACTATTCATTAGCGGGGCTATTTTATTAATTATATCTCCTTTTATTGAAGCAACATCAGTTAATATCGACCCCTTTTTCATGACAGGCACTATTCTTTCTGCAACTGCAGCCATTACACCAGGTGGAACACAAAGAATAATTAAGTCAGCTTCTGAGGCATAGAATTCTGGAGAATTCTCGGATACACCATCTGCAAAGCCCAGCCTCTCAATTGACCTACACACAGCATATGATTTGTCTGATAAATAAACTTTATCAACACTTCCAATCTTCTTAGCTGCCCTAGCAATAGATGATCCGATTAAACCGCCACCTATAATCAGTAATTTATCAATACTCATCAAGACCTGCCAATCGGCAATGGTATGCATCCAATTATCTTAGTTCCTTTAGGCGATTGGGTTATAAATCCATCTATACTTAATAGAGCTTGCGTTTCTGTTTCTGCTCGGATTATCGCTCCTGGTATTTTCATTTCTTTATTACTAATAATCAATGTTTGGTCAGCTCCAGATGGCTGTATACTTGCCGTTGATACAGCTACAGCTAGAGGCCAACAGTTAGCACCTGTTCTTGGTAAGCCTGCTAAAATATGCATATCTGGCATCGCACCACTTACACCCAAAGATGACCACCAAGAATTCATTCCGCCTGGTGATGGTAATATCGCTACACCCTCATCATCAGCGTATGCCGCAGCTAAGGCAGAGCTTGCAGTAGGGTAAGAAATAGTAGGTATTGCTGCACCAAAACGGTCTCTTACCAAAGTCCAGACATCCAAAGCACCGCCCTCTAGGGCAATATGAAGTTTCATAGGACCTTGTAACGCAATAGAGGCACTCATTAATTCAGCCCAGATCCTCGACACAAGCGCAGCTGGGATATTTTCAGTATCTTCTGCTAATTCTCTAACATGTGAATCTTCTCTTGATGGACGCCAAAGCTGCACGCCAGCCTTAACCTCTCTAACTGAGGCAGCCAATTTAAGGCGGTCCGCGATCAGAGAAAGTAAAGCATTATCTACTCTATCTATCTCCGCCCGGACATTTTCAATTGTTATCAATGGTTTTTCAGTCATGTTCTCTTTGTTCAATTATAGTTTTATTTGCAAGTGGGTTACTATTAAATACATTTTTTACTCTTATTGTCTCTAGCATCCCATGCGGTTCGGCATAAAGACGCTTAATAGCTTCCACAAGCACAAGTCTAGAGAAATATGGAAATATAGTCTCGCATATTTTTTCAAGTAAGTATGGCAATCTGTTTTTTTTTGATACTTTACTAAAAGGAAAATATATACACCCTTTTAAAAAGGTTATTTGAAAACCAGATTTTATAACAGATTTTTTAAATTTTTTTCTAGTAAGTGACCTATCCTCACTGAAAGGACCCATATTTTTTATCCAACTCCCAAAACGGCTGGAAGAAATAATAATAATTTGTCCTTCTGGCTTTAAAACACGCCAGAACTCTTTTAATAATAAGTCAAAATTTAATGGATCACTGGTGCCATGGATACAAAGAATTTTATCAAACCGGGAGTCTGAAAATGGTAAAGATAAATTTTCGGTAATACATGACGTTCCGTGCATATCATCATATTGAATTTTAGTAAGATTTTTCTCTGGTAATGTTAGGACAATCCTATTTGCAGTTTTTTTGTAAGAACTCAAATATTTTTCACAGAAACCATACCCCAAAACGTCTTGTCCGGAGAGATCTGGCCATCTTGCATGTAATTTTCTCGATAAAATATCACTAATAAGAGTGCTTGATGGTGATCTATAAAACACATCTAATTTATTGATGGTCGGCCGCATTTCACTATCTTAGCTAGAGTTAAAAAAAACTAAACAAAAAAATATCAGCGGTGCTAAGCGAATAATTTAAACTAAAATATCTATTCACCTGAAGATTGCAAAAAAGCACTTAGTAAAGTTAGTCTAGATACAACATCCATAAGACTCATTAAGACTATAAGAAAAAACACGGATGTAGCAAAAGCTGGAAAAATAAGAAATTCGACAATACTAACCACAAATATAAATATTGATGAAGCATGGCTCATAACATTTATACTGCTTATTGATCTTGATTTCATAAATTCAATGAAAAGCATTATTAAAGCGCAACATATCAACGCATGACCCGGTGTGATATTCCAACTAGCGTTTAAGCTGACAGGAATAGTTAAGAAATCAGTGTCCAACCTTAGCCTAACAGCCTCAACAGAAGAAAAGGCAAGACCACCCAAAGCTAAAATATTATAAATAACTACAGGAACAGCCATCCATGGAAATAATTTTAAAAAACTCAAACCAACCTCTTAATATTTTGCAGCGTTGAAATACTAAGCATATAAGTTTTTTAATAAATAACAATTAGTAAAGCTTTAGCACTAGAACTCGTTTAGTCCGCCATGCCTACGATGACGTTTGCTAAGCCACATTACACCCAATAAATCACCAAGGGAAACTATTAATCTCCCCAAATTGGTATATTTTGATCTGCCAAATTTCCTATCCCTATGATTTACCGCACAGAACTCAATTTTAAAACCGGAACGCAATACTAATGCAGGAATATAACGGTGCATATGATCAAAAAATGGTAAATCCAAATAAACAGATCTTTTAAAGACCTTTATCCCGCAGCCAGTATCATTAGCTTGGTCTTTAAGGATTCTTTTTCGTATTTTATTCCCTAAAATAGATGCTATCTTTTTAGCATTACTGTCTAATCTTTTCATTCTTTGGCCTCCGACAAGGGCTAAACCCTCAGGAGCCGCGGCTCTAGTTAATTGATTATATAGCTTGAGGATGTCTCTCGGATCATTCTGACCATCACCATCTAAAGTTGCTATATATACACTCTTTGCCATCTTGACTCCCGAAAGGATGGCACGGGATTGGCCTGCATTATAACTGTGTGATAAACCCCTTATTTCTTGATAATCTTTTTTTAACTCTTTAATTTTTTCTTTTGTATTATCGGTGCTAGCATCGTCAACAAAAATAACCTCGTATTTTAAACCATTGAGAGAAGTGTGGATTTCATGCGCAAGATTAGAAATATTTTCGCTCTCATTGAATACTGGAATTACTATCGATATGTCAGGTGACATTTTCATGGACTTAATTTGACATATGAAAGGCTTTCAAGCAAGTTTCTCTTTGAAATAATTCTCCACTTATTAATGGCAAATAATGATAATAACGCTACAAAAAAAACATCACTTAAAGAGCATAATAGCATTAATTATTCTCTGCTTGTTTATGTTTCTTCCCGGTATTGCCAGTTTGCCAGTTATAGACCGTGATGAAGCACGTTTTGCTCAGGCAAGTGTTCAGATGGCGGAAACTGGCGATTTAATGGATATTAAATTTCAAGACCAAAATCGCTATAAAAAACCATCCGGTATTTATTGGTTGCAAACAATTTCAATAAAATTATTAACAAATGGTTCTGAACGTAAAATTTGGGTTCAAAGAGTACCCTCCGTCATAGGTGGAATAATAGCTGTTCTTGCTACCTATTGGTCAACTACAACTTTATTGAATAGTAAAGCGGGATTTATAGCTGCATCAATGCTGGCGCTTTCATGTTTAATGGTTTTTGAGTCTCACATTGCAAAAACTGATGCATTCTTAGTTGGCTTGTCCGCACTCAATTTTGGTTCACTTATTTCATTAAGACAAAATGGAACAAACCTTTCATGTTGGGTCCTATGGGTATCATTAGGTTTAAGCATTCTAATAAAGGGACCGATACTGATAATAATTACTTCCTTAACAATCATAAGTCTTACCATCTGGGAAAATAATAATAAATGGATAAGGGAAATTATAAAACCATTTCCTATTACTGTTTTCGTCTTAATATGGGTGCCGTGGGCAATACTCATGTGGCTAAATACAGATGGTGAATTTTATACCGCAAGTTTAAATAATGATTTTGGCGCTAAACTCTTTAAATCGCAAGAAAGCCACTCAGGCCCTATCGGCTATTACTTTTTAAGTATTTGGTTAACTCTTTGGCCTACATGTTTGGTCATTTTACCTTCAATCGGATTTGCAATAAAAGTTCTGAATAATAAGAGTATTTTCGATGCACAGATATCTAAATCTGTACGCTTCTGTATAGCGGCTATAATGCCTTATTGGTTTTTAATTGAAGTTATTCCGACTAAACTTATGCATTATGCTTTACCAGTATTTCCAGCCATTTGTTCTCTGTCAGCAATAGCTATTACTCATCCCTTAATGAAGACAGGTTTTTTAAAATTACGAAAAATAAATATCATAATTTTTTTATTAATAGGCTTTACGATAACTCTAGTTATCACAGCTGCTCAGTTAATTTATATTGCTCAAGATAAAAAATATGTTTTTTTTATTATTACTATTTGCGTCAGCATAATTTGTCTCATTACCTATTCTGCTGTATCTATGTGGAAAGTAAGATTTAGTTCTAGTTTAATAACTGCCTCTATAGCATCAATCTTATTATCCTTTATAACTTACAAAGCAACTCTCCCTAGCTTATCTATATTGAGAGTATCTGATCAAATCGCAATTAAATTTGAAAAAAACAAAATATTACTTCCGCGCCATGGTGGACCTCCTGTTATTTCTCCACATTTCAAAGAGCCTAGTCTTGTATATAATTTAGGACAGGAAATTAATATTTCAGGTAAAATTGATATTGAAAAAATTAATAACACTCCAAAACAACAAGTATTTATTCTTGATTATAAAAATAACTCTTCCTTAAAACTAGAAACAACAATAATTGCTAAAGCAAAAAAAGATAATTTTTGTACTAAATTAATACCTGTTGGAATGGGCTATAATTATTCTAAAGGCAGACCAGTCGATATAAAAATATTGTATAACTCTGAGTGTAATAAAAATAATTTAAATGAGTTTTAATAAGTCTTTGTATTGGAAGAAAAAGCAGCTTTGCATAAAAAATAAAAAGCCATGAAAGGTAATGATATATAAATGAGAATAATCTCTAACTTATACTTTCTGTGCTTAATAAAATACTTTTTAAACCCCCTAAGTTTCTCCAACTCAACTTTTATTTTTTTTATATCACTAGTGGCTCCATAATGCATTGCTGTTGCATTAGGAAGAAAATATACATCTCCCCCCTTTTTAATAACACGCTTGCATATATCTAAATCTTCTACGTGAAGGAAAAAATCTTCGTCAAAGCCGTTAACAATTTGGAAAGAAGACTTATCAATCATCAATAATGCACCGCTAACAGCTGAGCAGGGAATAGCATTACTAGGTAACGGATTACTCTCTTGATGTATTGTTTTTTTTCCTAAATGCAGAACCGTCAATAATGAAGAAAATAGCGTTACTTCTCCTCTTCTTGAGCCCCTTTGTTCTTCGCCTTTTGAGTTGATTAGCATGCCGCCTGTTATCCATGGCCTTTTTAGATTTTTACCAAAATTCATCAATTTCGTTGCAGAGTTTTTAGTAATTAAGGCATCGGGGTTTAGAAATAAGAGATAATTACCAGAAGCAATTTTTGCCCCATAATTACAGCCTCTAGAAAACCCAATATTTCCATGACCCGTTTTTATCTTTATATGACCGTAAGACTTCGCTAATAAAAAAAGTTTTTCCCTTACTTGTTCGGGGTTACCATTATCAATGATAATAAGCTCAGAAATTTGCGTATCCAATAAGACATGATTTATAGCTTTAAACAAAGCCGCACCAGTCATATATGAAACCATTATAACACTTATGGAAGATGCGTTAATATCATTTAACTCAACTTCGTTAGTCATAAACTAAATCCTCACAAATTATATATTGGTACATTTATATATGTAATATGAGTAATTGTTGCGTAGCAAATTAAAAGTTATTAATAGTCGCATTTGTTGGATGGATTAACCAACTTAGTAATACCTAATGCTAAAAAGACAGCAGACCACCACCATAATTGCCAAGCTCCAATTGTTAACAATGAAATTGTGAGTGATGCCACAATAACTCCGCTATAGGCAGAAGATGATTTTGAATTGTTTGTAATTTTTTTTAGAGGTTTAATCAAAGATAGTAAAACAATTGAAGCAAGAACAGCTCCAACTAAACCAGTTTCAGTCCATATTTGAACACCTAAATTATGGGGGTGCAGAGAAAGCAAAGGTAGGTTCCTTCCATCCTTAGCAATAAATGAGTCATTAAATGTTCGAGATGCATCAAACCCAGCTCCAACAAAAGGATGTTCAGAAATTATATTCCAACAATAACCCCACATACGAAAACGGTGATCCCAAGACATTGGAAGGTCAGTTAAACCTGGCTCTGTAATTAAAAAAGAAAAATAAGCCAACACGGGTGCAAGTATTATAGCTAAAATAGAAATAAATATAAAAAAACTTGGTGCGAATCTAGGATAAATATAGCCTAGCCCCATCGATATTAAAACAGCTATAACAGAGAAAGTACCAATCGCTAAATGGTTTAATATAGATGCAAATATAATTAAAGATACGATTATCACCGATACAGTTAACGATATATACTTGGGATAACGACTAAAAATAAACACCAAAACAGGACTCAACAGTAAAACTAAAAATATAATGGCATGCCCCAAGTTCATTTCAGTTTGCACTAATCGATACAAACGATCTTCAGATGTGTACAATGATTCAATGACCATAGTTAATGAATATTGAGTTTTTATATCTACAAATAAGACTATCGCCTCTAAAAAACTCATAATCAAAATAAGAGTTATAAGTTTTTTAGAATTCTTTTTTGCGGCTAAGTCAAACAAGTATACTGACCAATATAGAGCTATGCTCATTATCAATAGTTTATTGTAATTTGTAATAAAAATATCTGCTTCGTATGGACTCCAATTTGCAGATAAACATAAATATCCAGTAAAAACCACCAAAGCTTGCTGCACCTTGGTAAATATAAACCGCCTTGATAGTAAACAAAATACTAAACCAGCCAAACCCATTAAAAAAATAAGTGGGACGAATCCTAACCCACCAGCGTGAGCAATAATTGGAGTTAATACCAAAACTAATACCAGCAACTTGTAGGCAAATTTTTCTATACTCAGTGCCATAGGATTTATTTATATTAACGCATATCAGGTGGTAATGCTTCGATAGGAAGGTTTTTTAAAGCATCTTTTAAATCAATAATTTCTAGCTGCCGCGTACCTAAGCGGCGTAATGCTAATTTATTGTTTTCCACCTCTTTCATGCCTACTACTGCAATGATAGGAACTTTTTTATCTGCGCTATGTTCGCGTATTTTATAGTTTATTTTTTCATTTCTTAAATCAGTTTCAACCCTCAGTCCCTTTGAGCTAAGCATCTCCGCTACATTCTTTGCATATTCATCTGCACCCGAGGTTACGGTTGCTATAACAATCTGCAATGGGCTAAGCCAAAGTGGGAACTTACCGGAATAATTTTCAATTAAAATTCCAAGAAAACGTTCCATAGAGCCAAGAATTGCACGATGCAACATCACAGGTCGATGACGTTTATCATCCTCTCCGATATAACTGGCTTGCAAACGATCAGGCAAAACAAAATCTACTTGCAAAGTACCACACTGCCAATCGCGCCCTATTGCATCCCTTAAGATAAATTCAAGTTTTGGGCCATAAAAAGCTCCCTCCCCGGGATTCAATTCAACCTCCAAACCTACTGCTTTAACTGAGTCCATAAGAGCTTTTTCAGACTTATCCCATGTTGTGTCATCACCTGCCCTAATTTCTGGGCGGTCAGAAAATTTTACTTTTAAATCAGTAAATCCAAAGTCTTCATAAATGCGACTTAAAAGGTCAATAAAAGCACCTGTTTCCTCTGAAATTTGGTTCTCTGTACAAAAAATGTGAGCGTCATCCTGTGTGAAACCACGCACACGCATTATTCCATGAAGCGCACCTGTAGGTTCATTTCTATGGCAGCAACCAAATTCCGCCATTCTGAGAGGCAAGTCTCTATAAGATTTCATACCTTGGTTAAATACTTGAACATGCGCGGGGCAATTCATAGGTTTTAAGGCGTGCACCTCATCATGGGCTCCGTGGCTTACTTCGCTTACAAACATATTTTCTCGGAATTTATCCCAGTGGCCACTCTTTTGCCAAAGTTTATTATTTATTAGTAAAGGCGTTTTAACTTCAAGGTAGTTAGCCTTTTTCAACTGGCGACGGACATAGCTCTCAACTTCCCGCCAAAGGGTTGCACCTTTATCATGCCAAAATACCATTCCTTGGGCTTCAGGTTGCATATGAAATAATTCGAGTTGCTTTCCTAACTTACGGTGGTCCCTAGCCTCTGCCTCAGCTAACATGTGCAAATGGGCTTCGAGGTCTTCTTGATTCGCCCATGCAGTACCATAAATTCTCTGGAGTTGAGCTTTATTGGAGTCTCCACGCCAATAGGCTCCGGCTACCTTCATTAGTTTAAAAGCTTTCCCAATTTTACCAGTGCTGGGGAGATGAGGGCCTCTACATAAATCAAACCATTTACCTTGTTTGTACAAAGTAATAGTTTCTGCCTCAGGTAAGTCTTCAATTAACTCAGCCTTAAAACTTTCACCCAATTCCCTGAAAATTTTAATTGCTTCCTCGCGAGCGACTTCAACACGTTCAAATTTATCATTTCGATCGATGATAAATGCCATTTTTTTCTCTATCGCGGCAAAATCATCATCACTAAAAGGCTCATCTCGAGCAAAGTCATAGTAAAACCCGTTTTCAATTACAGGGCCAATAGTTACCTGTGTTCTTGGAAAAAGCTCTTGCACCGCTTCCGCCAAAACGTGTGCGGCATCATGGCGGATTAACTCCAACCCTTCTGGATCATTCTTAGTTACTAATTCCAAACCTGCATTTCTATCAATTGAATAGGAGGCATCAACTAATATGCCATCAATTTTGGCTGCAAGTACTTTTTTACTCAAACTTTTAGAGAGAGATCTTGCAACATCCATTGCAGTTATGCCTTTAGCATAGTCACGAGTGTTTCCATCTGGAAATGTCAAAGTTATATTGTTTGTTGACACGTGTTCTATCCTCATAACAGTTGCGCATAAAATTATACGCACACAATACTTACCTATAAACTAATATAGAAAATTAATCATCATTAGTCTTGCGCCAAATACCATATTTCCATGGAGCCCAAAAATGTCGTTTTTTAATTATTTTGGGAACGTTATCAACCCCACTAGTGCCAAACCAATGACAACGCGATAAGCGTGCCAATGTTTGCCACCCCCCTATCCAAGCCCCATGACGCTTAATAGCTTCCCTCGAATACTCAGAACAAGAAGGGCTGTGACGGCATTTTATGCCAAAAAAAGTAATTATAGGTGATAAAAAATATTTATAAAACAGCAAGAGTGATAACATAATATTTTTAAAAAAATACTTCATTGAAAATCCATAAGTGTCAAAAATTATTCTAAATTAATACTTTTGAGTGCTTCAACTGCAGCATTGAATGCTAAAAGTGTAGAGGCATGCCTCGCAGGGTACGCAGAAACACCCCTGAGCAATTCCAACTCAGAAAAACGAGGGGAAAAACATGCATCTGATCCGTTAAGCATCAAAACAAGCGAGTTTCTAGCAGCAATTACTTCTTTAAATTCCGCATTGATAATATTTTTATATAATATTGCTGCCGAACTTTGTCCCAAAGCACAAGCTTGCACTCTCAAGGCAATTGACTTTACTCTTCGATCAGCAACTTTAAGATCAATCTCTAACCATGATCCGCATAGTTTGGAAACTTTCCGTGCGAAACAATCTGGCTTATTTAATCTTTCATTTTTCAAATTAGCAGATAATTTGAGAATATCCGTATTGTATAGATCATCTAGCATATGCTCATATAGCTTAGGTAAATAATTTAATAAACCGCTTAAGCTAGAATTAATAATATTGGGTTAGTAGAAAAGAAATGATTGAATACAAAGACATTAAATCAGCGGAAGCACTATTAATTTTCCTAAGACACCTATCCGCTGAGAGGCGACTTTCAATAAAAACAGTTGAAGCGTATAGAAATGATATAACTGCTTTTCAACTCTTTATCACTAATCATTTGGGACATGAGTTATATATTAGTAGTCTTGTTAAATTAAAATCTACTGATTTTAGGTCTTTTTTGTCATTTCAACAACGAAAAGTTAAACCACTCTCAGGCACTTCTATACAGCGCCAACTATCAGCAATTAGGGGTTATTATAAATATCTAGAACGGCGGTGGGGTATCAAAAATGAGGCTTTAAGGCTAATTAAGGGACCAAAAGTAAATCATACAATACCAAAGCCCCTAAGTATTTCTGGTTCCATTGACCTTATTTCAACTAGCAGTAATTATAATTATAAACCTTGGGTTGAGGCACGTAATACAGCTGTATTAACACTCTGCTATGGTGCGGGTTTACGAATATCTGAGGCAGTTAATTTAACCTACAGCGAAACTCCATTGGGGAACACCTTAAAATTAAGAGGAAAAGGAGGAAAGGACCGCATAGTTCCGATTCTACCGATAGTTAAGAGAGCTATGGATGATTACCTCGTCCTTCTACCATATAAATTAAATAAAGAAGATCAGGTTTTTAGGGGGTTGCGAGGGGGAGTATTAAGAGCTGAAATAATTCAGAAGGAAGTAAGAGCTTTAAGAGAAATATTGGGACTTCCAGAAACAGCAACACCACACTCACTTAGGCACAGTTTTGCAACGCACTTATTGGAAGCTGGGGGAGATCTGAGAACAATTCAAAAGCTGCTTGGTCATTCAAGTCTATCTACCACACAGAGGTACACTGAAGTTAATAGTTCAGTTTTAAAAAATGTTCACAAAAATGCACATCCAAGAGCTTAAAAGCTTCCACCTCAATTTCTCAAAAAGTAATCATAAGCAATATTTTCTGTTTCATCAGTCATTGGGTATCCTATGTTAGATAGACTGGCTTCTAAATTATCAAACTGATACCCATCAACTTTGAAGCCGCAAAGCACATGCCCAGTTGACGCTCCGTGATTTCTATAGTGAAAAAGAGAGATGTCCCAGTCATTATTTAAACTCGTCAAAAAATTTGTTAATGCACCAGGCCTTTCCGGAAAATCAAAACGATAGATTTTTTCAACAAAGGTTTTAGCAGGCCTACCCCCTACCATGTGCCGCAAATGACGCTTAGATAATCTATCATTAGATAAATCAACAATGTTAATGTCATTTTCTTCCATAGAATTAATTATACTACGGTGCTCATAAGAGGACTGCGTTTTAACTCCCACGAATATTCTTGCTATTTTATCAGATGAATACCTGTAATTAAATTCAGTTATATCGCGCTTGTCTAAGGTTTTAACAAATTCAAGGAATGCTCCCTTTTTCTCAGGAATCTCAGCAGCAAATAGCATCTCTTGACCAGACCCAAGTTCCGCCTGCTCAACTATGTTCCCGATTCTGTCAAAGTTTACATTAGCACCAGATATTGTAGCTACAGATGTTCCTTTTGGAGCAGTGCCTAAACTGACTTGCTTAAGAAAACCTGCTAATGCTAAGGCACCTGCTGGTTCGACTAAAGTTCGAGTTACCTCATAAATATCTTTAACTGCTGAACAGATCTCAGCATTCGTTACTGTAATACACTCGTCAACAACTCTCTGACATATCGCAAATGTATTAGACCCAACAGTTTTGACTGCAACCCCATCAGCAAAACCATCTACCTTATCGAGCTTTACAGGACGCCCTGAATTTAAAGATGTTTGAAGTGTTGCTGCACCCTCAGGTTCAACAGCAATTATTTTTATATTAGGAGACACAGATTTTACCCATGTGCCAATCCCTGAAATTAAGCCACCGCCGCCAGTACACACATAAATCGCATCAGGAGTATGGTCCATTTGCTCTAAGATTTCTTTTCCAACAGTGCCCTGTCCAGCTATAACGTCTAACTCATCAAATGGGTGAATAAATATGGCCCCTGTTTCTTTGGAGTATTTTAAGGCTGCCTTGCAAGATTCATCATAATTTTCTCCGATTAAACGTATCTCAGCACCTGCTGCACGTACAGCATTGATTTTTATTTTTGGAGTAGTTATTGGCATAAATATAACTGCTTTAGTTTGATAATATTTGGCTGCAGATGCCATTCCTTGGGCATGATT
>JBELEM010000016.1:29567-42328 GCA_042093735.1 Hellea sp.
GTAAGCATATGCATAGTCATTGCATCAATAAGTAAATGCTCAACTTTTACATCATTATATCTTTTAGAAACTTCCGTCACAGTCTCTCTCCACAATCGCGATGTTTCAAGAACATTAGATTTATCAACAGAAGTAACTTTCTTTTTACGCTGCCTTGCCAAATCAAAGGCTTTTATAGTTATACGTTCAATCTCTTTCTTAGAATACCGGCATTCGTCAAAAGCACCTGAACTATCGCGTCCTTTTTTACCAAAATATATCCCGCCTGTCAGTTCACGCATAACTATGAAGTCAGTTCCTACTATTCTTTCATGTTTCAGAGGAGACCTACTTATTAATTCATCGTATGGTTTGCATGGGCGGATATTGGCATATAAATTCAGTTTTTTTCTTAAAGGTAATAATGAGCCTAATTCTGGGCGCTCATCTCCTTTGAGGTGATCCCATTTAGGACCCCCAACAGCGCCGAGTAAAATAGCGCCTGTTCGCTTACAAGACTCAAAGGTTTCTACAGGAAGAGGTTTTCCTAACTCATCAATAGCCGCACCCCCGATAAGGTGTTGCTCTATTTCTAAATTATGACCAAATTTACTAGAGACCGCCTTTAAAACATTTATAGCAGCACCTCCTACTTCAGGCCCTATCCCATCTCCTGGAAGATATGTAAAATTTATTTTTGCCATACAATACTATCTATTTTCATATTCAGAAATTTGGTTATTTTGTTCAAGCAAATAACCCATTTCATCAAGCCCTTCGAGAAGGCAATAACGGGAAAAACTATCTATAACAAAAGAGTGAGACCCCATTCCTCTTGGAAGCTCAAGTAAGCAAGACTCAAGATTTACAGTTACATACACTCCTGGATGTTCGATAAGCCATTCATGAACCTCTTTATTTATAGTGACAGGTAGCAAACCATTTTTAAGGGAATTACTTTTGAAAATATCGGCAATACTTGAACTAATTACTACACGAAATCCATAGTCAGTAAGGCCCCAAGGGGCATGTTCACGTGATGAACCGCAACCAAAATTATCTCCCGCAACGAGTATTTTACATGCCTTGCCACTTTCAGAGTTTAACTCATGATTAGTTAAGGTTCCAGAATCAGTATATCGCAAGTTAGAAAAAACATGTTCTCCAAGTCCATTCCTCGTTGTCATTGATAAAAATTTAGCAGGCATTATCTGATCCGTATCAATATTAGCTGATGGCAAGACTAATGTCCTTGAGGAAACTATTTTTAATGGTTTTATACTCATTTATTATTCTTTAAATTTCGAGGATCCTCAATTACGCCTGCAACAGCAGTTGAAGCAGCTGTTTCGGGTGATGCCAATATAGTACGCACACCAGGGCCTTGGCGCCCTATAAAGTTACGGTTAGACGTTGAAACTATAAGTTCTCCAGGCAAACCTATGTCACCGTTCATACCCAAGCACATTGAACATCCAGGTTCACGCCAGTCAGCACCTGCATCTTTAAATATTTTATCTAGACCTTCTTTCTCAGCGATAGCTTTTACTTGAGCGCTTCCGGGCACAACTAAAGCTTTCACATGCGGAGCTATTTTCTTTTTTTTAAAAATGCTTGCTGCTGCTCTGAGGTCGTCCATACGGGAGTTAGTGCAAGAACCTATAAAAACCTTATCAACCTTCATACCCAGCATTTTATCACCCTCTTTAATTTGCATATAATCGAATGAAGCTTGTTCTGCTAGGTTACTAGATTTCGGAACAATGGAGTCTATCGGGATACCCATCCCTGGGTGAGTGCCATATGTAACCATTGGCTTTATTGAGGCAGCCTTAATATTAATTTCTTTATCAAACACAGCGCCCTCATCGGTGGATAGAGACAGCCATTCAGCACAACTATCCTCATAGTTATTAGGGGTATATTTACGGCCTTTAAGGAATTCAAAGGTCACTTCATCGGGTGCAATCATACCGCAGCGAGCCCCTGCTTCAATCGACATATTACAAACGGTCATTCGACCGTCCATACTCATATCTTCAAAAATATTTCCACGGTACTCAATAGCGTAACCAGTACCACCTCCAATTCCTATCAATGAAATTATATGTAGAATTACATCCTTTGGAGTAACTCCTTGGTTAAGCTTTCCATTCACATTTATTGCCATAGTTTTAGGCTTTCTCATCAAAATACATTGATTTGCAAGAACGTGCCCTACCTGAGTAGTACCAATACCAAATGCAATTGCGCCAAACGCTCCATGAGTTGAGGTATGGCTATCGCCACATACAATAGTTGCCCCAGGGTGAGTGGCCCCAAGCTCAGGACCCATTACATGAACAATACCGCGGTATTTACTATCCCAACCATGCGTCTCGATATTAAATTTTTTTGTATTACGCAGTAATGTATCTACTTGTACACGAGCTTCATCCGTAATGTAAGGCCTAGAGCCGTCCTTATTTAAAAGAGTTGGCGTAGAATGATCAATGGTCGCTAGAGTTAAATCAGGCCTTCTCACGCTCAGACCTCTATCCCCTAATACAGTAAATGCTTGAGGGGAAGTAACCTCATGAATGAGGTGCAAATCTATGAAGATTGTAGCTGGGTGTGTTTCTGTCTCAGAAACAACAACGTGCTTTTCCCAAACTTTGTCAAAAAGTGTTTTTCTCATATCAGTGCTGTGCCGCTATCGAAGCTTGACGCACGGCCCTCCGTTCGATCCTGTTGATAACATCAAGATAAGCCTTAGCTCCAGCAAGAACCGTGTCAGTACTTGCTCCCCGGCCTTGATAGTTTTCAAATTTAGTTGAAACACTAACTGACGCTTCAGCCATTGCATCTTTACCCTCAGAAACAGATTGTACTGTAAAGCTTTCAAGATGTAATGGATGCCCAGTTATTTCGGATATTGCTAGAAAAACAGCATTTACTGGTCCTGCAGCTTGGATAATTGTCTCCTCTAAGTTACCGCTTTCGTGTAACAACTTAACCTTGGCGCTTGGAGTATTATTATTATCAGAACCGGCTGAAACAGAGAGGCTTTCCAATTTCCAAGGCCCTTGGGTTCCCACTGCCTCGCCGAGTATTAAAGCCTCTAAATCGGCATCAAAAACTTCTTTTTTTGAATCTGCTAGCTCCTTAAATGCTACAAAGACAGACTTTAGTTGGTTATCTGACAGATCAAAACCAATCTTTTCAGCGCGGCTTTTTAGAGCAGCTCTTCCTGAATGCTTGCCTAGAACTAAGTTATCAGTTGAAACACCTACATCCTCAGGTTTCATGATTTCATAAGTCTCACGGTTAGCTAAGACGCCATGTTGATGGATACCACTTTCATGAGCAAATGCATTTTTTCCAACTATTGCTTTATTACGGGGTACGGGGTTTCCAGTTAATGTAGCAAGTAACTTTGAAGCGCCGTATATACCTTCAGTTTTAATATCGGTAGTGAGCCCATAAAAATCCTTGCGGGTATTTAGAGCCATAACAACCTCCTCGGTAGCACAATTTCCAGCTCTCTCACCAATACCGTTAAGAGCGCATTCTACCTGCCTCGCCCCACCTCTGATGGCAGCAAGGGAATTTGCAACTGCCAAGCCAAGGTCATCATGACAGTGCGCTGAAAATATAGTCTTATCACAACCTTCAATCTGACTTGTGAGAAATTCAAATAGTTTTTGTATCTCCTCAGGAGTTGTATAGCCTACCGTGTCGGGAATATTAATTGTTGTAGCTCCTGCCTTTATTGCAGCCTCAACAACTCTTTTAAGATAGTCTTTTTCAGTCCTTATGGCATCTTCACATGAAAATTCGACATCATCAGTAAAATTTCTTGCTAGCTTTATGCCCGCGATCGCACGATTAATGATTTCATCTTTGGACATTTTTAATTTATACTCTCGGTGCAAAGGTGAAGTAGCAATAAAGGTATGAATACGGCCTGATTTAGCCAATTTAATTGCTTGCCCGCTCGAGCGAATATCGTTTTCATTACACCGCGCTAAAGAACAAATTGTGCTATTTTTAATATTTTCAGCTATTGTCTTTATTGCCTCGAAATCACCAGGCGATGCAGCAGCAAATCCAGCCTCAATTACATTAACACCAAGACCCTCCAATGCGTGAGCCATTGCAAGCTTCTGTCCCGAAGACATTGAAAAGCCTGGCGCTTGTTCCCCATCCCTTAGGGTCGTATCAAAAATTATAACTTTATTTTTATTCATCATTATGAATTCTCTAAATATTATCTATCTATAAGCTTCTAAGCTCTTTCAGCATGCTTTCGTCTTCCTACTTTCTCAGCGCTGACCACATTATAGAGCCGTTCTAATTGTTTACATAATGTATCAAGGTTACTTGGACCGCCCGTATCTTCAATATGAACCAATAAATCAAAATCACCATCGACACGCTGAGTGCAATGCACATCTCTATAATCATATCCACGGCGTTCAATAGTTCCCAATGCCCTAATTAAGGTTCCGCTAACATCATGCAGTACAATTTTAAGCTTACCCTGAACACCAGAGGGTTCAAATGTTTTATTTCTCTGTAATTCTACCATTACATTTCCTAACGTTCCATCATATCCGCATTACTTCGACCTGGTGGTACAAGCGGCCAAACATTTTCATATGTATCTATTTTTACATGCATTAATATTGGCCCTGTTGCAGAGAGTAATCGTTCAATGCCATCATCAACTTCATCACCTTTTGTAATGGTGAAGGCTTCAATCTGGAAAGCTTTCGCAACCATTGCAAAATCAGGGTTATCATCTAAATTCACCTCAGAATAATTTTTCTCAAAGAAAACCTCTTGCCATTGACGAACCATACCAAGGGCTGAATTATCTAATAATACAACCTTTAACGGTATATCATATCTAAATAGGGTGGCTAATTCTTGTATGTTCATCATTATCGAACCATCACCAGATACTGTAATTACAGTTCGGTTTGGGGCACCTAACTTTGCCCCAAGACCGGCTGGCAAACCAAAACCCATCGTTCCCAAGCCACCCGATGTAATATGATCTTTTGGATTATCAAAATAGCAATGCTGAGCTACCCACATCTGATGTTGTCCAACATCGCATGTAATTATCGCGCTACTATCTACACGTCTTGAAAGGTCATGTAGTAACTTAGGGGCATAGACACCTCCTGTTTTCATGTTTCCTATTGGTGACTTGTAATCCCATTCATATTCTTCCCGACGTGAAAAACAAAGACGCCTCCAATCCTCACATTTTGCTTCCCCCGGATTTAATGCTTCCAAATTCTTTTTCAACGAGCCATCGAGAAATACATCAGTTTTTCTAAGTTTATTTATCTCTGCTATATCTATGTCCATATGAATAACTTTAGCATTTGGAGCAAAGGTGTCTAACTTACCAGTTGCTCGGTCATCGAATCTAGCTCCAGCTACGATGAGCAAATCGCACTCTTGAACTGCATAATTTGCTGCTTTAAGGCCATGCATGCCTAACATACCTAAAAACTGAGGGTGGTCCGTGGGCAGTGAACCAAGCCCTTTTAAGGTCGACACTACTGGAATTTGTGTTCGATTAACGAGATCTCGCAACTCCTGGACGCCATCACCTTGAGCGATACCGCCACCTATATAAAAAAGTGGTTTCTTTGAGTCTTTAATTAGCTCTTCAGCTTTTGATATGTAATCACTTTGACCCATCTCTGGCTTTACTTTTGGATAGGGCCGCCATTTGTGTCGCTCTGTTGTGAGTGCATTAGCGACATCTTTTGGCAAGTCTATTAGAACCGGTCCTGGTCTGCCTTCAGCTGCTATAAAATAGGCTTCTGCTACCATACCAGGAATATCCGCAGGATCACGGGCAATATAACTATGCTTAACAATCGGTAGCGTAATACCGAAGATATCAACTTCTTGAAAAGCATCTGTGCCCATCAAATCAGAAGTAACTTGTCCTGTTACAAAAACAACAGGAACGGAGTCTAAATATGCATCAGCAATTGCTGTCACCAAATTAGTGGCCCCTGGACCAGATGTAGCAAATGCTGTTCCCGTTTTTCCAGTAGCTCTGGCGTATCCGATTGCAGCCATTCCACAACCTTGCTCGTGACGACACAATATATGACGCAAAGAGCCTACCTTAGGCAAAACATCATATACGGGCATAATAGCACCCCCAGGGTAACCAAAAATAGTATCCACACCCTGTGCAGCTATTGATTCTAGCAATAAAAGAGCACCCGACTTTGGCTCGCGGTTAGCCAGAATTTTCGTTTGCTGATGTTCAAATTGGGTTGCTGTGGTCATTTTTTTGCCTAGTCCTGTAGCTTAATGAAGATTAATTTACATCCTTATCTATAATTTTATTGGCGGCTATCCATGGCATCATTTCACGTAACTTGCTACCTGTCTGTTCGATCGGGTGGGCTTCCATATTACGACGCCTAGCTGTCATAGATGGATAACCCAGGGCTCCCTCCTGAATAAATGATTTAGCATAATCTCCATTTTGAATGTTTTTTAAGGCTCTTCTCATAGCTTCTCTGGAACTGTGATTCACAACTGCTTCACCAGTTACATATTCTCCATATTCAGCATTATTTGATATGGAATAATTCATGTTTGCTATGCCTCCCTCATAAATAAGGTCGACTATTAATTTGGTCTCATGAAGACACTCAAAGTAAGCAAGCTCAGGCGGGTAGCCAGCTTCAGTTAGTGTTTCAAAACCCATTTTTATTAACTCAACAACGCCGCCACAAAGTACAGCTTGCTCACCAAAGAGATCTGTTTCTGTTTCATCCTTAAATGTAGTATGGATAATCGCAGTACGTCCACCCCCTACAGCTGATGCGTAGGATTTAGCTAATTCAAGAGCGTGGCCACCATTTGCATCCTGCGCAATTGCAATTAAATCTGGTATCCCCCGACCATTAATAAATTCATTTCTCACAGTATGACCAGGGGCTTTAGGAGCAATCATGACAACATCAAGATCTTTTCTAGGTGAAATTTGACCATAGTGAATTGCAAAACCGTGGCCAAACGCTAGTGCAGCGCCTTCCTTTATATTTGGCTCTATATCTTCACGGTATATTTTAGCCTGTAATTCATCAGGCGTAAGCACCATCACTACATCTGCCCCCTTAACTGCATCTGAAGTAGCTAGAGAATGAAGACCATCGGCTTTTACCTTTTTGTTTGTACGACTATCTGGACGCAATCCCACAACAACTTGAACTCCTGAATCCTTTAGATTTAAGGCATGTGCACGGCCTTGGGATCCATAACCGAGTATTGCTACTTTCTTATTTTTGATGATCGAGAGATCACAATCTTTATCGTAATAAATATCTAGAGATGACATAATTTTATTCCTTAGTTTTCAAATGGGAAGGATGTAACAGCACCTTTAGATGCTGAGCCTACAAGTTTAGCAAATTTAGCATAAGCGCCAGTGGTATATTTTGGTTTAGGGGGTGTCCAATCAGATACACGTGATTTTAAATCAGCATCAATATTTATTGTTCTAGCCTCAACATCGATGGTGATTACATCTCCATCTTTAACAAAAGCCAGAGGACCCCCTTTTGCAGCTTCAGGAGCAACATGTCCAATAACAAAGCCGTGTGAGGCGCCTGAAAAACGGCCATCAGTTATGAGCGCAACATGGTCGGCTAAATTTTGGCCCACTAGTGCTGCAGTAACCCCCAACATCTCTCTCATTCCTGGGCCACCGCAAGGACCTTCATTTCTTATTATAACAACATCGCCCTTTTTAATTCCATTATCTTGTACTTCTTTAAAACAGTCCTCTTCACTTTCAAACACACGCGCGCTCCCCTGAAAATAAAGTGCTCCGTGACCAGCTAATTTTACAACACAGCCCTCCGGAGCGAGGTCTCCATATAATATTCCATAACCTCCACGGGACTTCACTGGATCTGAAAAGTGCCTAACCACTTTTTGATCAGTCAGTTCTTTGCAATCTTTAATTTCTGTAAAAAGAGACTTTCCAGTGACAGTAGGTTGATCATAAATCCTTCCATCATCCACTAAGCGTTTACCAATTAGCGCTGAACCACCAGCTGCGTAGAGGTCATATGCCATATATTTACCTCCAGGCTTCAGGTCCCCTATTACTGGAGTCGATCTAGAAATTTCATCAAACACGTCAATATTAAAATCAACAATGCCAGCTTCCGATGCTATGGCTAGTAAATGTAAAATAGCATTGGTGGAGGCCGCTGTGGCAGATAAAGCGATTGCTGCATTTTTCAAGGATTTTTGAGTAATCATATCGCGAGGTAATCTATTTTTCATAACACAGTCTACCACAGTTTGCCCTGCTATATATGCGCTAGTGTTTTTATTATCATTTATTGCGGGTATGTCGTTAGCACCCATTGGTGATAAACCAAGAAATGTCATAGCCATAGCCATAGAGTTTGCTGTAAATTGACCTCCACAGGCCCCTGCACCAGGGCAAGCAGCCTTCTCTATTTCCTTTAACTCTGCCTCGTCTATAATCCCAGCCGCACATGCACCTACAGCTTCAAAAACATCCTGAACGGATAGATCTTTACCTTTATGATTTCCCGGCATTATTGACCCACCATACAACACTACACCAGGTATATTCATTCGGGCTAAAGCCATTCCTGCAGCAGGAATTGTTTTATCACAAGCAACCAAAATTATTACACCATCTAAAGAATGACCCTTTACGGCTAATTCAATTGAGTCAGCTATTACCTCACGGGACATTAATGAAGCACGCATGCCTTCACTACCCATCGTTATTCCATCAGAAACTGCAATAGAATTGAAGTCTACAGGTGTACCCCCTGCAGCGCGAATTCCAGCACGAACAGGCACGGCTAACTTATCTAAATCCATGTTACATGGACCCATATTGGTCCAAGTATTGAAAACAGCTATGATCGGGCCCTCAAAATTTTTATCATCCATACCAGTAGCACGCAGCATTGCTCTAGCAGCAGCTCTACTCGGACCATCAACTATAGCATTACTTTTCTTATCAAACACACATAATCTCCCTAAGCATAAAAAAACCCGCTCGGTTAGGAGCGGGTGAATTAGGCTTATAACTCTTACCTAAATCCCGCTTTTTTTAATGCTAATGAGCAGTACTTCCAAACTAAGGACGCCAACAATAAAAAGTTCTAAGAGACGTCGTGCCACAACACCCTTGTCTTTTTTACAATATTCCTGAGTTATAATCATACTATTATACCATTACCAAATTATGAGTATAAATATTCTAAAGAAACACCTTAAGCAACACAAATATTTACCCTAAAATAGTTTATTTTTTTGGATAAAACATAAATTTATGCCCCATATAGGCTAAATTAGGGTAAATGATGCCGATAAGTCCTGAATTATATCCTCAGAACTTTCAAGGCCGATAGAAATTCTAAGTAAATTTTCTTTTATTCCAGCAGCACGTCTTGATGTTTCAGACATCCCCCCGTGGGTCATCGTTGGCGGATAAGAAATTAAACTCTCAACACCCCCAAGGCTTGGAGCCAATTGAAATATCTTTAGACTTTCTATAACACTCTTAGCTGAGTTAAACCCTCCAATAACTTCGAACGAAATCATCGCACCTGGCCCGCTTTGCTGTTTTTTACATAAATTATAACCGGGGTCTGAGGGTAAACCAGGATAGTAGACTTTAGAAATTTTGGGGTGATTGTAAAGAAATTGCGCTACCTTTATTGCACTTGACTCTTGGGCATCCATCCTTGCGTGTAATGTGCGCATTCCGCGTAAGGCCATGAAACTATCAAAGGGGGATCCCGTAACACCTAAGCAATTTGCCCACCATGCTAATTGATTACCATGGTCTTCTTTTTTTGATATAATGGCACCGCCAACAACATCACTATGTCCATTTAAATACTTGGTAGTGGAATGAATAGAAAAATCTGCGCCCAAGTCCAGTGGCCTTTGCCGAACAGGAGATAAAAATGTATTATCAACAGCTACCTGAGCACCAACAGATTTAGCTAACTTACAAATTTCTGGGATGTCAACTAGTCTCATCAATGGGTTTGAGGGTGACTCTAACATAACAAGAGCAGGTTTCTCTTTAAAAGCTTCACTAACTTCCATTGCATCTAAAAAGTCTATGAATTTAACTTTTAATCGGCCTTGCTCTGCTCGGTTACTTAAAAGTCGGTGCGTTCCTGCATAACAATCATTAGGTGCGAGGATCAATGCGTCCGCATTAAATAGGTTTGTCACTAAGTCAATTGCTGACATACCAGAAGATGTGACAACGCACGAGGATCCATTTTCTAATAATGTTAATGTTTCAGCTAGTTCGTCTCGGTTGGGATTTGCTGTTCGGCTATAATCGTATTTGCCTTTCTGAGTTATTGTTTCAAAGCAATATGTGGAACTGAGATATATGGGAGGACTTACTGATTTATAAGCGGGGTCATCGCCCATTCCTGCCTGTACTAATAATGTACGCTTTGAAGTCATATCTTCGCCTATGTGAAATACAGAATTTTATTAACCCAAACTTTGACAGAATTTCAATAGGCGGGGTGCCATTGCATCATATTCTTTCAAAAATGCATCATGGCCATAAAGAGATGTAAAAGTAAACAGCTCAGATACCCCCCCCAAACGATCGCGCAACTCTCGAACATTAGCTAAGGGAGAGAGTTGGTCCGACGTAGCTGACATGAGTAAAGTAGGGGTTGTTATTAATTCAGGCTCTATATTATGCAAGTCAATGGATTCTGATAAAGCTAGAAATCGCTCTGCATCCATGAGGTCGGCGAATGCGTCGCCGCGTGAACCTAAATATTCACATATATCAAACTTTGATGGAAATCTTTGTGTTTCACTGAGGTTGAACCTATTATCAAATTCCTCTGCCGTGCGATAAGTAGTCATCGCTAGTTCACGAGCAAGTTTCATTCCTTTCTCAGGTGCACCTGCTTCTAGTCCGAGCATAACAGCACGCCTCTGTATGCCCCGCCAGGCGACTCCTATGGGATAAGGTTTATGCGCAGCGCCTATTATACAAATATTATCAACCATATTTCGAAAATCATGGGCAAACGCAAGAGCGGTCATACCCCCATATGAAGATCCAATTATAGCGCTTACATTGCTAATCTTATTAAATAATAGCAGTTCTTTTAATCGAGCGGCTTGGTCATGAGTAGTTATAGACTTAGGTCGACTTTCACTTTCAATAGAGGGGGCAAAATCAAGGCCTATGACTGCAAACTTATTCAGATCAATCGGGCCGCCATGCCTCACTAAAGTCGACCACCAACCCCTGTTAAGTCTGCCTCCATCCGCAACAAACCTAGAAGCAGAAATACCGCCCATTATGACAATTACCGGACCATTCTCATTTCCATAAACACGCCCTATAACCTCGTCATTTTTTATGACACATCCGCGCTGCAAGATGTTATCGCCTAACTTAACTCTTATATCTCGCGGCATCGCCACTACTCCGATTTTAATGCCAATATGCGGAGAAAGATTTCAAGCCCTTAGCCAGTAACATCTTCCGGAATTATCCGCAGGAATTGGCACCGTCTGTATAAACAAGGTTGCCCCGACTTTCTAAGGGCCTGTCCCTCGGTCGGTCTTGATGAATATATCGATATGACTTATACAGCCGCAGACGTCAAGTATTAGGAAGTTGGCGCATCAGTGGACCAAATAAGCGCAATAAAAAAACCCTTTATTCTAGGCAATATTATTAAGCAGATAACGACACCAATCACAACCAATGACAATGTACGTAGCCAGTCAGGTATGTTCAGCTTAAAGGTAATTAAATAAAAAAATGGCGCAAGAAGGTGCCCCGAGACAAGCATAGATGCCCAAGCAGGTCCGTCATCTGCCCTTACATTTATCCATTTTGCTCCGCAACTATAACACATTTCGACTTGCTTAAGGTAACTTTCAAATAGCTTGGATTTACCGCACTTAGGGCAAGATCCAATAAAGCCTCTTTTCAATGCCTCTAATTTTTTTGTCTTTGAGTTACTATCCATGAGCCATAGTAGTATTATTATATGATTTAATATAATGGCCTTATTGACACATCTCCCGCACAACCATAATCAATATACGTTGGGTTTAATGAAAGAAAATAAAATGCCAGTTCCTGTAATTGTATTAAATTTTGGCCATAGTGTTTTACGTAATCTTGACGACTATACAGAAGCAGCCAGTGAAATATATCGCCACTACAGACAAGGCCAAAATGTAATAGCCGTAACCTCAGCTCAGGGAGATCAAACTGATATCTTACTGGCAGAAGCAAGACAAATTGGACCGGGTGAAGATGCAAAAAATTTACCTGAATTGATACAACTTGGAGAAAGACGTTCAGCTGCTCTTTTAGCACTCGCACTTGAAAGAATCGGGGCTCCCGCATTTGTAAGACAAGCAAGAGACTTAGGCCTTAAAGCAGAAAAATCTATGCTGGTGGATTTAGATACTAATCAACTAGAAACAGATCTGAAGAATCATGATATTGTTGTTATGCCAGGACACGTAGCCATAGGTGAAAAAGATAGATCTGTATTACTTGCTGAAGGCGGGGCCGACATGACCGCTATTTATGTTGCGAAACGGCTTGGCGTAAAAGCGAAATTACTTAAGGATGTTGAAGGTGTTTTCGAACGTGATCCAAAATCTTCCGGACCAAAGCCAAAACGGTATGATAAAATTTCCTATGACGATGCTAAAATAAAAGCTTCGCCTTTGATATC
>JBELEM010000017.1:0-13120 GCA_042093735.1 Hellea sp.
GCAAGAAGTTCGAAGCTTATTGTTAGTAGGTTGTCACCGGTGAGAACTGCAAGGGCTTCACTATATTTTTTGTGTACCGTAGGTTTCCCACGTCTAAAATCATCATTATCCATACAGGGTAAATCATCATGCACTAATGAATAGACATGCATGCATTCTAATGCTGCCGCAGCAATGTATACTCCTTTGTTTAGACTGCCTAACATACGAGCAGTTTCTATCATTAAGAAGGGCCTTAGTCTTTTTCCACCACCGAGTGCTGCATATCTTGATGCCTCCATGACTGCTTTTTGGTTGCCAGATGGAAGAGGTAATATATCCGTGAGTACGGCTTCTATTTCTTCTGATACAGCTTTAAGGTGAGATTTGAAATCTATTGAATCTTTAAGCATTAAAGGGAACCGTCTCCACTTTCCCATCTTTATCCAAGACAATTTTTTCTACTTTTAATTGAGCATCTTTAAGTTTCCCTTCACAATGGGATTTCAATTTTGCTCCTCTTTCATAGATGGCAATGCTTTCTTCAAGCGTAACTTCACCTCTTTCAAGTTTACTAACAATGCTTTCAAGTTCATTTAAAGCATTTTCAAAAGTCATTTCTTTTATAGATTCTGTCATATTAATTTCCATTTTTTACTAATTTTTGTGTTGGTCGCTCAAAGCGTCTGTGGCTCCAGTGCAGGTCTCCATTTTGACTTTTGCATTTCCAACCTTGTTTTTTTAATGAGCCTTTAAGCATTCTATTAAACCAACCATGTCCAGAAACATATATTATTTTGCCACCTTTGGAATGATTAGCTAATATACCACTCATGTTATCTGCTCTGACCCTAGCGGATTTATGACTTTCCATTCCATCAGACCAACCAAAATACCAAACTATTCTTGACCATGTTCCCCAGCTTTTAGGTCTTATCTTTATTGAGCCAAGATAGGGTGAGGGAAGGGGGGCCTCTACTAGGTCTTCATAAATAAAATCTGGTTCCCTTCCGCTCGCCAGTGTTGCCGACTCCCGCGCCCTTAGTAATGAGCTGGATATTACAATGTCTGATTTTTCAGCCCATTTTTTAAGCCTTTTTGGTACTTTTTGGTCTTTTTTAAGACCACTTATTTGATATTTCAACCACCACTCTCTGTACTCTTTCCAGTTTAATCTAACCTTACGAGAGAGTTCGGGTTTTCCGTGGCGTGCTATAATTATTATATCATTGGTCATTTTAAAGGTTGGTCTTAAATATTTCTCTTTTTCTGCAGAGGTATAGCTTTTTAACAATCATAATACTTTATGTTTCATTTAACAGCTCTAATTTTAACCACTCTTCTTCTGACTTTTCCAGTTTAATTTTGTATTGATCCAATTTTCTTATAGCTTCATTAAAACCACCTGGGTCTTTGTGAAAAAAATCAGCATTTGTGAGCTTAAGTTCTATTTCAGAGATTCGATTTTGGAATTTCTGAATTTCTTGAGGCAGTTGCTCTAAGCGAAACTTATCTTTGTAGGTCAGTTTGTTTTTGGATTTTGTTGCTACTGGTGAGTGTTTCACTTTGTGTGGTTTATATTTTAACTTTTTATCTGTACTAACAACACCAAAGCCCCTTTGATTTACCATATCAGTGTATCCGCCTGGGTAAATTTGCCATTTTGAAAAGTCTTCATAAGCAACCGTTCGAGTAACAGTACGGTCTAAGAAATCTCGATCATGAGAAACTACTATTACTGTACCATCATAATCAGCAACTAATTCTTGTAATAAGTCTAGTGTTTCAAGGTCGAGGTCATTAGTTGGCTCGTCTAATACCAATAAATTACTGGGAAGTCTTAAGCCGCGTGCGAGCTGAAGGCGCCCCCTTTCTCCTCCAGATAAAGCATGTAATGGTGTTTTGGCTTGTTCAGGTAAAAAAAGGAAGTCTTTCATATAGCGAATTACATGGATGGAATTATCACCAACCATGACTTTATCCCCACCATTATCAGTTAATGCTTCGGATAGTGTCCATTCATCATTTAAGCTTTCGCGCTTTTGATCTATTATTAGTGGTAAAAGGTTTACACCAAGCTCAACTCTACCTTTATCGGGTCGTATTTCCCCCATTATTATTTTTAGTAGTGTTGTTTTTCCGCTTCCGTTTGGCCCAACAATTCCTATTCGTTCCCCTCTTGTTATTTTTATAGAGAAATCTTCAAAAATCTTTTTGTCACCAAATGATTTTGTGATGCCGACTAACTTAGAAATAAACCTTCCTGATTGATGACTATCAGCTACTGTTATATTCAAATTTCCAGTTGATTGTCTTTGTGTTTTAAATTGAGTTCGTAAAGTAGATAAGTCTTTTAGTCTCTTTACATTTCTTTTTCGACGTCCAGATACCCCATGTATAACCCAATGCTGTTCTCTATGTATTTTTCGTTTTAACTTGTGCCGGTCAAGTTTTTCTTGTTCCAGAGTTCTGTCCCTCCAGTCTTCAAAAAAGGAGAAATTCTTTTCAAGCAATTTAGTTTCCCCTCTATCTACCCATAAAGTTCGTTTTGAAAGATTTTCGAGAAACCTTCTATCATGTGATATGATTATTACAGAAGAGCTTAATGACTTAATCTCATTTTCTAACCATTCTATGGCGGCAAGGTCTAGATGATTTGTGGGTTCATCTAACATCAAAATATCAGGCTTAGGTGCCAGTGTTCTAGCTAAAGCTGCTCTTCTTAGCTCACCCCCAGACATAACTTGTGGATCCTCATCACCAGTTAATGACAATCCATCCAGGAGATAAGGAATTCTGTAGCTATCATCAGCTCCGACTAAGCCGTCTTCTATGTATTCCCGAGAAGTTTTAAATTGAGAAAGATCAGGTTCTTGAGGAAGATAACGCATTGTTACCCCCGGTTTTATCCAACGTTTTCCGTCATCGTGATCAACCATCCCTGCTGCTATCTTTAACAACGTAGATTTTCCTGAGCCATTCCTGCCAACGATACATAATCGTTCATTAGGCATGATTGTTAAATCTGCTCCCTCAAACAATGGAGTACTGCCAAATGTAAGATGAATATTGGATAATGTAAGAAGAGGGGGAGCCATATTTATCCTATTAATTCTGAGATTTCTATTAACTTAAAATACATAAGTATCAAGACTGATGAATTCAGTTTAAGGAAAATATATATTTTAATATGATAAATTTTTATGACTAGGCTCTTTAATTTTAGAGTATTTTATATTAGTCTCAATAACTGATTATATAGCTTAATAAATTAGAAAAAATGCGATGAGTTTTTTAAAAACAATAAAGGACGAGATTAATTATGTGGGAGCATTTTTACGAATAATTAAAGAAGTAAAGAGTGTTGACGCAAAGTCTAATTTTGGCATCGCAGATGAAATTGAAATGCGAGTAGATAAATTTGGATCTAATCTTGCTTTTTTAGAAGATGATATCAACCTCACTTACGATGATATGGAAAAATACGCCAACAGAATTGCGGCATGGGCATTATCAGAGGGGTGTATTGCAGGAGACACAGTTGCCCTTTTTATACGAAACCGGGCTCATTATGTAGCTGTATGGTTTGGTCTTACAAAAATTGGCGTTATTCCTGCGCTATTAAATTATCAATTAGCAGGTCCCGCATTGGCGCATTGCGTGAATGTTTCAGATTCAAAAATTATTATTGTCGATCACGAAATGGCTGATCAATGGCAAAGTGCTAAAAAGCATACGAAAGCTGATGTAAAGGTATTCTCAATTTTTGGAAATATCAAAAAATACAAAAATTTAGACTCAGAATTATTAAACCATTCATACCGCCGTCCATCTAGAAATTTCCGGGAGGGAATTAAGGGGGGAGACTTGTGTATGAAAATGTTTACTTCTGGAACTACTGGAATGCCCAAAGCGGCTAAAGTGACCCACGTGCGTGCTCAGAATTACATGAGAGGTTTTGCTGGTGGTGTGAATACAGGGCAAAGTGATCGTATAATGATGGTTTTACCTTTGTATCATGCGACAGGAGGTCTTTGCGGTGTAGGTGCTGCTTTAACGAGGGGCGGAGCTGTAATCGTAAGGCCTAAATTCTCAGTTTCAAACTTCTGGGATGAGGTTGTAAAGTACGAGGCCACGCTTTTGGTATACGTGGGTGAGCTTTGTCGCTTTTTATTATCATCTCCAGTTCATCCGCAAGAACATAAACATAAAATAAAATGGATAATTGGTAATGGTTTGAGGCCAGAGGTTTGGCCCGGATTTGTTAAGAGATTTAACATTAAACATGTAATTGAGTTTTACGGAGCCACAGAGGGCAATGTGAGTTTAATGAATATTGATGGGCCTGTAGGTGCCGTAGGCCGTGTTCCAGGTTATCTGAAATTTAAATTTAACTGTGATATTATAAAATATGATATTGAGCTGGGAGAAAATATAAGAAACTCTAAGGGTTTTTGTGTGAGAACAGACAATAACGAAGTAGGTGAATTAATAGGGGAAATTAAGCAAAGTGACCCTAGATTCCGTTTTGAGGGTTACGAAACTTCGGAAGCCACACAAAAGAAAATTTTACGAGACGTTTTTAAGCAAGGAGATGCTTGGTTTCGAACGGGGGATTTGCTCAAAAGAGATAAAATGGGTTATTATTATTTTGTTGATAGAGTTGGTGATACCTTTAGGTGGAAAGCAGAGAATGTAGCAACAGGAGAGGTTGCTGCTGTTTTATCATCGTACAACGGAATTAACGAAGCGAATGTTTATGGAGTTTCTGTTCCAGGATACGATGGGCGTGCAGGGATGGCATCAATTGTTGCTGAAAACAAACTGGATATGAAGTTTTTGATGAAGCATATTCAAGAGAATTTACCTTCATATGCAAGGCCAGTATTTATACGATTATCAAAAGAATCTGAAACAACGGGTACGTTTAAATTTAAAAAGACTGATTTGGTTGAAGCCGGTTTTAACCCTAAAAACTTCGATGATCCTATTTACTACAGTGATCTTGTTACAGGTGAATATCGCAAGATTACTCAAAAACTATTTGATGATATTAGCAATGGGGTAATACGCCTTTAGTGTATAAAGCAGTTTTAATTAAACAGTATTCAGAGACCACAAATGAAAAAACCCGCGTTTGACCCTCGATTAAAAATGAAGAATTTTGTAGCTGACCTGGATCAAAGCTTTAAGGCTGGATTAGAAAGAATACGAATAGACCCAGAAAGCATTAACGAGATTCATAATTCTTTTCGCCGTGTTGCTGGTCAATTGGATACTCCGTGGCCTGATATGAAAGAGGTGCATGACTTCAAAATTTCCAGTAAAGGCCTTGAGATACCCGTAAGGTTATTTGTACCGCATGATGCCAAGCCCACAAAGGGCCCTTGTTTTATATACTTACACGGCGGAGGCTTTGTAACAGGTTCCATAGAAAGTCACGAAGGTATTACGCGTAGAATTGCATTTAATACAGGGGTAAGAGTGCTATCAGTAGATTATAGACTCGCTCCTAAATACCCGTACCCTGCCGCTTTAAATGATTGTGAGGGAGTTTTAGATTGGGCTCTCAATGATAATGATTGCCAAAAATGGGGAATTAATTCCGATAACATTTCTCTAGGCGGGGATAGTGCTGGTGGCAATATGACAGCTTACTTGTCTCAAAAGTTCAGAGAAAGATTGAGGGCGCAGATTCTCTTTTATCCATTAATGCAACTCATTGATTTTAAACCCCCAAATCCTGGGCCTCAAGATTGGCTACAACTTGGTTTTATGGCGCTAAAGTTTATAGATGAGCATTATGTTGCAGGTGCTGATACGCAGCAAACATCACTTTCACCACTGCTAGAAGATAATTTAAAGGGGCTGCCACCAAGTTATATTTTGACTTGTGGACTTGACCCATTGAGGGATGAAGGAAAACTTTATGCTAATAAATTAACAGTTAATGCAATAAATGTAGAGTATAATCATGAAAAATTACTACCCCATGGATTTTTGAATTTTACACGGTTATTTCCGAAAGGAAAAATAGTTCTGAAAAGTGCTTCTGACTTTTTGTTAAAATATATAGAAGATTAATATGTCTACGTCCCATTTTTATCAATATAAGATATAACTTTGTACCACCCGGATACAAAAATTAACTCTTTAGGAAATGAATTTTACGATATTGTAAGTCCTGCAATTTTTCCTAAAACTGAACTCCACTATAGAGATACTTTTTCCATAGACACAGTAGGTTTAAACCTTACCGATGATGAATGTGTAAAGCATTTTGGTCTATTTAATCCGTTACCTAATAATTTGGAAAAGCCTCTGGCTTTAAGATACCATGGACATCAGTTTCATCAGTATAATCCTAACTTAGGCGATGGAAGAGGGTTTTTGTATGCACAATTAAGGGACAATAAAGGAAGACTTTTAGATTTCGGAACTAAGGGTTCAGGTCAAACTCCTTGGTCTAGAGGCGGGGATGGTAAACTTACTTTACTGGGAGGTATTAGAGAGGTTTTGGCTTCACGTTATCTTGAGTATCTTGGGGTTAATACATCTAAAACCATATCATTAATTGAAACAGGAGAAGAACTCCAACGTAACGACGAACCCTCTCCCACAAGATCAGCAGTTATGGTGCGATTGTCACATTCACACATCCGGTTTGGAACATTTCAGAGACAAGCTTTTTTTAATAAGACTGATAATTTAGAGGCATTAACTCAATATTGTTCTCAAAACCTTTATAGAGGCATATGTACTCCTGAGGAGCTGTTAAATGCTGTAATCCTTAAGTCTTCAGAATTAGTTGCATCATGGATGGCGGCTGGATTTGTACATGGGGTAATGAATACCGATAATATGAATATAACAGGGGAAAGTTTCGATTATGGTCCTTATAGGTTTCTACCGACTTTGAGGTCAGATTTTACGGCTGCATATTTTGACCATAACGGTTTATATGCTTTTTCAAGACAGCCAGAAGCAATGTATTGGAATTTAGGGCAACTTGCTCAAAGTTTATCACTTATCTGCGATGATAAAAAACTTCTTAAAGCTCTAGAGAATTATGCACCTACATATAGAGTTGCTTTACGAGATAAAGTGTTTGAGAGGCTACAAGTTCAGCCAAAAAATAATCAGAAGGACTTTGAATTTGTATCTCTAACTTTTAAGTTTTTAGAAAAAAGTCAGTGCCCTTGGCCGCAATTTTGGCATGATTGGCAGGGAGGCGCTAGTGAATTGATAAGGGCTAAAAGGTCCCAAAGCTCTGATTTTTATTCAGGCGATGAGTTTGTAGATTGGTATAATTCCTTAAAGGAATTTGAAGTTACTGGAGCCCCACCTGAATTTGATGCTCCAGTGAGTTTATTGTATGAGGATATAGAGGCTTTATGGAAGCCTATTGAACAAGATAATAATTGGTCAAAATTTATTCAAAAAACTAAGAGTTTTCGAAGATAGTTTTTAAAGATTTAAACAGTTTCATTGTAAAGCTCACGTCCAATTAACCATCTGCGAATCTCTGAAGTGCCAGCACCAATTTCCATAAGCTTAGCATCACGCCAGAGACGCCCGGTCGCGCTTTCGTTCATATATCCCATTCCGCCTAACATCTGAATAGCATCTGATGCCATTTGCGTAGATTTTTCTGCAGCATACAATATACAACCCGCCGCATCCTTGCGAGTTGTTTCCCCTCGATCACACGCAGATGCCACAGCGTAAACGTATGAGCGCGTAGTTGATAAAGTTACATACATATCTGCCAATTTCCCCTGCATGAGCTGAAATGTTCCTATAGGTTTTCCAAATTGTTTTCTCTCATGTATGTAGGGTAGTACTATGTCCATACAAGCTTGCATTATACCAATTGACAAACCGGATAAAACAACTCGCTCATAATCCAACCCACTCATAAGAATCTCTGCACCTTGTCCTATATTGCCTACCAAATTTTCATCGGGGACAAAGCAATTTTCAAAAACTAGTTCACACGTATCTGATCCGCGCATGCCAAGCTTATCCAGTTTTTTTGAAGTGGAAAAACCTTCCATATCTGGCGTTACAACAAAAGCTGAAATACCTTTTGATGCACCATTTGGATCTGTTTTAGCATAAACAAAGAGTGTGTCTGCTACAGGGGCATTGGTGATCCACATTTTGGTTCCATTGAGCAGGTATCCACCTTGCGCTGTTTCAGCTTTTAATTTCATTGATATTACATCTGACCCTGAGCCTGACTCAGACATTGCAAGAGATCCAACATGTTCGCCGCTTATTAACTTTGGCAAATACTTTGCTTTCTGTTCATTGTTACCCCATCTCCGTAATTGGTTGATGCATAGATTCGAGTGAGCGCCATAGGAAAGTCCTACCGATGCAGAGCCTCTACTAATTTCTTCAAGAGCAATGGTATGTTGTAAATAGCCAAGACCTGAACCGCCATCCTTTATATCAGCTGTAATCCCATGCAGCCCTAATTCCCCCATGAGTGGCCATAGATGACGAGGAAATTCGTTACTTTTGTCAATATCTGCTGCAATTGGAGAAATATGTTTTACTGTGAAGTCATGGACTGCTTGCCTTAGCATATTTGTTTCTTCTGAGTGTCCATATTGAAGTGTGGGGTATGATGTTGTCAAAATATTTTCCCTTTATGAAATATAAGTATATTAATTATCTTCTAATTTTACTAAAATGTCGCCATCTGAAACTAAAGCACCTTTTTGTACTTTGATTTCACTTATAACTCCATCTTTTGGTGCATATAGTGTCATTTCCATTTTCATTGCTTCCATTACTAAAAGGGGTCTACCTTCTTTTATTTTGTCGCCTTCAATTGCAAACATATCAATAATTTTTCCAGGCATTGAGGCAATAATTGCATTGCTTGCGTTGTTGAGGCTGTTGGGATGATAACGTTCTTTTTCTACAATGATCTCTTCTCCTAAGCGATATAAGGATATATGGTTTTGGTATTCTTTGAATTCCCATTCAGAGAAAAATGGTAACGCATTTTCATTATATCTGGAATTTGATTTTTCTTTTTTAAAAATTATGAAGGGTTCTGACCCGTTAACACTTATAAGTGAATGTCTTTGAGATTGTTCTATAATTTCAGACTGAATAATGTTTTCCTCTTTTTTGAAGAAATACTTTTTCCTAAACGATTGGTTTAATCTCCAGCCATTTTTTACACTGAACGGCGTAGCTTGATTTTTGTTATTTATACTATCAAGAAATAAAGCACTCAGCCCATATACTTTATTATCTGATGCGTACTTGTTAGAAGTTAAGGTGACTATATTATCGCTAATAAAGTGAGTTGATACGCCTCCGTAATTAAAGTCATTGTTTAATAGACATCTAATTAAAAAAGCTGTGTTAGTTTTAATCCCTTTTATTTTAGACTCTGATATCAGAGACACCATACTTCTAATAGCATCTTGTCTATTATCTGAATGCGCTATCATTTTCGCAATCATAGGGTCGTAGTAAATAGAAATTCTATCATTTTTCTGGAAACCCGTATCAATACGTAAACCCTCTCTTTTTGATAGTTCGCTAGGAATTTCAAAGTTCTCTATTTTTCCCGCGCTAGGAAAAAAGTTATTGAAGGGATCTTCAGCGTAAATCCGTGTCTCGATAGCATGACCGCTCATAGTTATACTTTTTTGACTAGGAAGTTTCTTTCCCTTCGCAATTTCAATCTGCAACCTTATTAGATTTAGGCCTGTTATCATTTCGGTGACAGGGTGCTCGACTTGTAGTCTGGTATTCATCTCCATAAACCAGAAGCCATTTTCATGGAGTTTCTGAGAACCATCTACTATGAATTCAACTGTTCCTGCACCTTTATAGTTGACTGCTTTTGCGGCTTTTACCGCGGCCTCCGTCATTGCATCTCTTACAGAATCAGTCATTCCCGGAGCAGGGGCTTCCTCTATGACCTTTTGATGCCGGCGCTGGACTGAGCAATCGCGCTCAAACATATGAACTACATTACCCTGTCCATCTCCAAAGATCTGCACTTCTATGTGCCGAGGTGATGGTATGTATTTCTCCAATAATACTTTGGGGTTGCCAAAACTATTTTCTGCTTCACGTTTACAAGACTCTAAAGCACTCAAAAATGACTCTTTTGAGTCGACCTTTCTCATACCTTTTCCGCCACCGCCTGCAACGGCTTTTATAAGTACAGGAAATCCAATTTTATTAGCTTCTAGAGATAAAAATTCTTCTTCTTGCTTATTTCCTTGGTACCCAGGTGTGATTGGAACACCAGCTTTTTCCATGAGAATTTTGGCTCTATCTTTTAGTGCCATATTTCTTATGCTTTCAGAGCTTGGTCCAATAAAATTAATTCCAGCCTCTTCGCAAGCTCTGGCAAAAATATAATTTTCAGATAGAAAACCATATCCAGGGTGAATTGCATCAGCACCTGTATCTAGTGTGGCTTTGATTATTTTTTCAATAACCAAATAACTATCTTTTGATGGCGGGGGGCCAATGGCAACAGCTTCATCTGCCATTTTAACATGGAGAGAGTTAATGTCTGCATCAGAATAAACCGCAACAGTTTGGATATTCATTTCACGCGCTGTTTCAATTATGCGGCAGGCAATTTCTCCGCGGTTAGCTATTAAAATCTTTTTTATGCTATTCATTAATTCATTCTTTTTTAGCAATTTATTCTTATTTTTTATATCAAGTATTAGTTACATTCTAAAAACGCCAAAATTTGACTTTTCTAGGGGTGCATTAGCAGACATTGCTAGCCCTAAACCTAACACATCCCTTGTATCTGATGGAGCAATTACGCCGTCATCCCAAATTCTAGCGCTAGCAAAATAAGGGTGGCCTTCACGCTCATATTTTTCTCGGATTGGGGTCATAAAAGCTTCTTTTTCTTCTTCAGACCAGTTATCTTTATTTCTGTTTACAGAGGCTAAAACACTGGCGGCCTGATCTCCCCCCATGACCGATATTCTAGCATTAGGCCACATAAACATTAGGCGGGGGGAATAAGCGCGGCCACACATTCCATAATTACCTGCTCCGTATGAGCCGCCTATAACAATTGTAAATTTAGGTACCTTTGCATTAGAAACTGCATGCACCATTTTTGCTCCGTGTTTTGCAATTCCTCCCGCTTCTGCTTTTGAACCAACCATAAACCCAGTAATATTCTGTAAAAAAATAAGTGGGATTTTCCTTTGAGCGCAAAGCTCTATAAAATGCGCTCCTTTCATTGCACTTTCAGAAAAAAGGACTCCATTATTTCCCAAAACACCTACTTTATAGCCTTTTATTTTAGCAAACCCCGTTACTAACGTTTCGCCGTATAGTTTCTTAAATTCTTGAAAATATGAGTTATCCACTATGCGTGCTATAACTTCTCGGCAATCATAGGGTTTCTTAAGGTCCGAGGGAATAATACCATTAAGTTCATTAATATCATATTGTGGTGAGTTGCTCTCTTCTGGGAGGTAACTGTATTTTGGCTTATTTAAGCTTTTAACAATTTTGCGGCCAATTTTTAGTGCATGTGCATCATCATTGGCTAAATGATCAGCTACTCCAGAAATTGAAGTGTGCAGTAAGCCGCCCCCTAATTCTTCTGCCGTTATATCTTCTCCTGTTGCAGCTTTAACAAGAGGCGGTCCTCCTAGAAAGATTGTTCCTTGATTTGCTACAATTACATTTTCATCTGCCATTGCGGGCACATAGGCCCCTCCCGCAGTACAGCTTCCCATAACAATTGCAATTTGAGGGATCCCATCTGCTGACATTGTGGCTTCATTGTAAAAACAACGACCAAACATTTCCTTGTCTGGAAAAATTTCTGCTTGATGCGGAAGGTTTCCGCCTCCACTATCTACCAGATAAATGCAAGGCAGCCTATTTTCCCTTGCGATTTCCTGGGCTCTTGTTTGTTTTTTACAAGTGATGGGAAAATAAGTTCCTCCTTTTACTGTTGCATCATTACAAAGTATCATTACCTCTCGGCCTCCAACGCGGCCTATACCGGTTATTATTCCGGCGCCGGGAATATCGTCATCATAACATTCGTAAGCCGCCATTTGAGAGAGTTCTAAAAAAGGAGTACCGGGATCAAGTAGGCGCTCCACACGTTCTCGGGGTAGTATTTTACCGCGGCTTAAATGCCGTTTTCTTGATTTTTCAGGACCACCCAACGCGATTTTTTCGACCTTTTCTTTTAGATCCGAAACTAGAGCGTCCATTGCTATTTTATTTTCTAAAAATTCAACGCTTGAGGTGTTTATTTTGCTTATTATTTTAGACATCTAGAAAGCCTTCATTAATTTTGACTATTAATATATAAATTTAACTCTTGAGTCAAATTTATTGTAATGGTACATTAAGCAATGGATATAAATGTTAAAGAACCCTTCAATCGTGATAGGCAGTTTGCTCTTAAGCGACAGGCAGTTATAAGGGCTGCTGGTTTAGATTTTTGTAAGCGCGGTTACCACAATACTTCCATGACTGACATTGCTTCGAATTTAGGTTTAACAAAAGCTGCCCTATATTATTATGTGAAGAATAAAGATGAAGTCTTATTTGAGTGCCATCAACAAGCGTATGATGCTATGGATATTCTTTTGGAAAAGAAATTGGCTGGGAAAAACGGATTAGAGCAATTGGGAGTTTTGTATTGTGATTTTGTTCGCATGCTAACTGCATCAGGTATTTCTCTTTTAACGGATGTGAACAGTTTGTCTGAAGGTAATAAAATAAAAGTTCTTAAGAGAAGAGGAAAAATTGAACGTAAAATAATTAAAATTGTAAAACAAGGTCAATCAGATGGTTCAATAAGGGAAGGAGATCCACGATTACATGTTTTCTTTTTTATGGGCGCCCTTAATTGGCTTAACGCTTGGTATGATAACTCTGGACATTTCAAAGGTGAAGATATTGCATTGCATTTTGCAACTCAAATGCGCTTGGGAATTGCCGCTGCTTAACTGAACAAAGAACCAAGCATCTATAATGTATTTTGTGTTTTTTATTTTTTATGCAAAGGTTAATTACCCAAAGGACATAATTATGACGAGATCAATAAATTTACATAAACTTCTGTTAAGCACTGCAGTATCGACCATGTTTGGATTAG
>JBELEM010000017.1:13220-14621 GCA_042093735.1 Hellea sp.
TATGGAAGAAGCGGCATAGGTTCTCAAGGTTCTATTTATGGAATAGACTGGAGGCGCCGGGCTGCTGAAAATATGTTGGGCGCTTTAACCTCATTGGACGCTTCGGGTGATTTCTTATACGGCGGCAGATCTGGCTTACCGCAAAACCTGTATCTCACTGATTTTGATGACCCAGATCAAACTAACATTTATGATATTAATGTTTATCAAGATGACGCACTTCCGAACGAGGGAACAACTGCTGGAGGTGACTCTGGCGGGCCACTTATTTTGGATGCAGAAAACAATGTTTTGACGGCAGAAGATTTAGTTCTTGGTGTTTTGTCTGGGGGTTCTCGTTATTTTAATGGTCAAGTATTTTCCTCTTATGGGGGGTCAAGTTTTTATCAGCCTTTATTCTTATTTTCCGATTATATTGCTGCGAATAACCCTTATAGGTATGTGAGCACTCTCGAAGGAAATGGGGATTGGGAAGACCCGTTGCATTGGCAGTCAGACTTGGATCCGAATTATAGAATTATTGATAGTTCTGGTAATGTTGTTAATGGGTTTCCGGAAACGCAATCTTTCGGTGTTCAAGATTCAGGAAATTCAGGGTTTGGTGTAATTTGTAATGATTTTTCGGGAGATAATGCAGGAGATGCGTGCCAAGATATTTCTACTGGAAACCCAGCTCCTCCATCACGAAATGGAGGAACAAACGGGATAATTAGCAATGAAATTAATACTAATCTTGAATCACAGTCTGGCGGGGACCCCCTTCCTAGTCCAACAATTGATAATGGCCTTGCTGGAGCTACAAACTTTATTCCTGACAATATAGACCTTGCACCAGGGCTCAATGGAAGGCGGTATTTTGAGGTAAGCATGTCTAATGCGGGAATTACTACTTTGAGTAGTACTCGAACGATTGATCGATTAAATGTTGGAGGCAATGCTGAGCTAGTAATAGGATCTGCAGGTAATTTAACAAGTTTGATGGATATCAATCAAACAGGCGGACACATATCTGTAGACGGGGCTCTCAATAGTGTTGGAGACTATACATTATTCTTTGGTTACCTAACAGGAGCTGGAATTCTAAATTCTCCATTTCTCACTAATATTGCAGGTACTATTGCCCCTGGTGATATCGGTAATATTGAAACTTTGACTATTGATGGCAGTGCTGTTTTATCATCAGGATCGAGCCTAATGATAGATATAGGCTCTAATGGTATAAGTGATGTATTATCAATTACAGGCGACTCTAGTTTAGGCGGAACAGTATTTTTTAACCCTAATCTCGGCGTGAGATCAGGAAATACTTATACATTTCTTACAACTTCTGGATTGCAATCAGGAGAACTTTCTGCTGCAAATATAAGCTCAATATTAACTCCAGTTCTCACCCACAATATT
>JBELEM010000017.1:14721-41915 GCA_042093735.1 Hellea sp.
CACCAAGATGCGATGGCTCCAATGTCCAATGTTGTAGTTTCAGATATGGACAATGAGGCAAGTATCAAAACTAATAAAAAAATTGCCGATGACTACTCAATCTACCTTGCGGGGTCTTTCATAGACGGTAGCGCATCAGTAATGCCTTTTTCGTCAAATTTAGAGAAAGAACATTTCGATGGATGGACGTTATCAGCAGGCATTGAGCATGCAGTTTCAGAAAATATTAAACTAGGTGCCTCGTTGAGTTATACTGATTTAAGTCTAAAAGATCAGGCTGCAAAGAGTGTTAACAGCAACCATGCTGCAGTTACATTATATGGGCAACTACAATCTAAATCGAATTTAGTTTTAAGCGGGCAATTTAGTATTGGTTCATTTGATACATCCACAGAACGTAATATTGTTTTCCCTGCGTCTTATGCTCTTTCTTCAGAAGATGAGAACCTATCAGTTACCAGTAAAATTCAGTTATCAAAGCCTCTAAAAATGTCAGATTTTACTGTCATACCAAAAGTGGGTTTGCAAACTGCTATGGTAGATTTTAATGATGTTTTAGAAACAGGCGGCGTCACAGCATTAAATATTGATCGTAAATATTATTCAAGTACGCAGGGCCGCTTAGGACTTGATATTGTTTATAATAAAACCTCTAATTTTTATATGAGAATTTCAGGTGATGTTGTTAATGAATTTGATGATTCACTAAATGTTTTTCGTGCAGGATTTGAGCAAAATAACGGAGAAAGTGCAAACTTCCTTTTGGCGGGCACAGATCAATTTTGGGGTGAAGTTGGTGCAGGTTTTGCATTTGAGATTGATAAAGCTGTTATGAGTTTATCTGTCGATACAACCGTTGGCCGTGATGATTTGAGTACGCAATCTTACAGGGCAGGGATAACCTTTAAGTTCTGACATATCCGCTATTGCCCTTTCCTCCCTTCCCTTAACAAGAGACTAGTGGCTTGCCAAAGGCGGGGTAGTTGTGCAGATTGAGGGTATGAAACATTTGACCCTAATCCTCACACTCTTTTTTTTAACACTAATATTTGCATCATCCGCATATGCAGATTGGGAGAAGGTTGGTGATGATGCGGTGGGTAATACCTTCTATGTAGATTTTGATAAGATGCGTAAAAATAATGGATATGTGTACTATTGGGAACTACAAGACCTGCTCGTACCTAATGAGTATGGAAACTTGTCTTTCGAAGTTTATTATCAAGGTGATTGTGAATTATTCAGATACAAAGATTTGAGAGCAATATACTACAAACAGTCAAAGGGTGAAGGACGTGGAGAGATCGTTCCGCCATCTAACGCTGAATGGAAATACCCAACTTCAAAGAGTATGGCGGAGAAAATGCTCACCCAAGTGTGTTTCATAGCGGGTTACTAACCTTGGGGACGTCCCCGTTACCACTAATTTCGGCAGGTTTTGAAATAATATTATAAGAAAAACAATTCTATTGACATTATAAGTGCCAATAATTAATTCTTATATATGATAAATCCAATAGACCTAATGGGCGCACCGGGATCGCCATATACCCGCAAGATGTTATCGCTTATGCGTTTTCGAGAAATTCCTTTTCGTGTCCATTGGACAACTGGGCAAGTGCCGAAGGGTTTTCCCAAACCGAAAGTAGCTTTGCTGCCAACATATTTCTTGCCGGGTAAGGGTGGTGAAATAGTGGCGGTTACAGATTCGACTCCGCTGATAAGGCGTTTTGAAAAAGCCTATGAAGGCCGGTCTGTTATTCCGACTGATCCCATTATGGCATTCTTTAATGACTTGATTGAAGATTTTGCTGATGAATGGCTGACCAAAGCGATGTTCCATTATCGTTGGGCGCATGAGGCTGATAACAAAAATGTTGGACCGCTGCTCGTTTTTTGGGGGAGTTCGGTTATCGATGACGGAACCGCACATAACTTATCTGACCACTTCACACAACGCCAGATAGATAGGCTCTATGTCGTCGGATCTAATGAAATAACAGCGCCCATTATTGAGGCAGCCTATATTCGGTTTGTTGATATACTTGACAGATTAATCGCGCAAGAAGGCTATGTGCTTGGTAGTCGGCCATCGGCGGCCGATTTCGCGGTTTTTGGACAGATGACGCAGCTGGCGATTGTCGAACCGACCTCGGCTAAAATAACTCGGGACATATCGGCTAGGGTGCGGGCGTGGATAGACCGCATGGAGGATTTGTCGGGACTCTCACCCCAGGCGGATGACTGGTTTGAGGCTTCAAGTGCCAAAGAGATCCTAGGGCCGTTGTTAACAGAAATTGGCCGGACTTACACGCCTGTTATGCTGGCTAATGCCAAAGCTGTCATGACAGGCAAAAAGACATTTGAAACGCGCGTTGATGACGCGCCCTGGACACAGCCTACATTTAAGTATCAGGCCAAAACGCTGGGCTGGATTCGAGAAGCTTATTTTGATTTGAAGTCGAAAGATCAAAAACACGTCGATGATATATTAAAAGGGACGGGTTGCGAAGCCTTGTTTGGAACATGAAATTGCGTTGGAAACTCTTAACGGGGCTGGGGCTCGCGGCCATTATTGGCGGGACTTATGTTTATCAAAACCGCGTCGATATAATTTTGAATCGTGTCGCCAAAATGGGAAAAGCGGATATCGCTCCAAATGTTGAAATTGATTGGGCGCAAGGACCTGCGGAAGCCTTAAGCGAAGACCGTCCGCCCAATATCGTTTTCATTCTTGCCGATGATCTTGGGATCAACGATATCTCGACATTTGGCGGTGGTCTAGCCGGCGGGAAAATATCCACGCCTAATATAGAACGCCTTGCAAGTGAAGGAGCTATTTTCACCCAAGCGTATGCTGGCAATGCGACCTGCGCGCCGTCTCGGGCTATGTTGATGACGGGGCGCTACCCCACGCGGACGGGTTATGAATATACGCCCACGCCGCCGGGCATGGGCCGTATGGTGACGATGATTGCCAATGACCTGAAATCCAAAAGCGATAGTCCGTTGCCGCGTAATGTCTACACCAAACCTGAAGGCGATGTGCCGGATTTCTACGGCCAAGGCCTGCCGTCAGAAGAAATTACGATTGCCGAAACTCTCAAGGATAAAGGCTATCATACGGTCCATATCGGAAAATGGCATCTCGGATATGGCGACCGCGCCGCCCATAATCAGGGCTTTGATGAGTCCCTGCATATGGACGACATGTATTACCTCCCGAAAGATGATCCAAACGTCGTCAATGCGGAGCTCGACTTCGACCCCATTGATAAGTTCCTGTGGGCGCGGGGTGATTTTGCCAATAGTTTTAACGGCGGCGAGGCGTTCCGGCCCGGCAGATATTTAACGGATTACTGGACGGATGAGAGCTTGAAAGTCATTGAGGCCAATAAGAACCGTCCCTTCTTTTTATACCTGGCCCATTGGGGCGTCCACACGCCTCTGCAATCAACAAAAGCCGATTATGACGCCGTAGACGCGGCTCTAGGTGAGACAGCCACCCACCGCTTGAAAGTTTATGGCGGTATGCTCCGCGCTCTCGATCGGTCTGTCGGACGCGTCATGGACAAGCTTGAAGAAGAGGGCCTTGCTGATAATACCATCATTGTCTTCTCAAGCGATAATGGCGGGGCCGGCTATATCGGCGTCGACAATATCAACGCCCCTTATCGCGGCTGGAAGCTGACCATGTTTGAAGGTGGCATCCGCGCGCCCATGTTTGTAAAATGGCCCGCCCGTATCGCGGCTGGGACAGAAATCGACACGCCCGTCGCCCATATTGATGTCATGCCCACACTCACGGCCGCAGCCGGAGCAGACCTGCCAGATGTGGAAATCGATGGCCGCAATATGCTAAGCCTCATTGCGGATGATGGTGAGTTTACGCGCGAAGACAATGCCCTCTATTGGCAGAGTGGCTATCTGCAAGTCGTGCGAGCAGGCGATTGGAAGCTCCAACACGAAGGCCGCCGCGATAAGAACTGGCTGTATAATTTGGCCGATGACCCAACCGAGAAAAATAACCTCGCGGACACCAATCCGGAAAAACTCGCACAGCTCACAGCGCTCCTAGAGAAACACCAAGCCGGACGCACTCCAACGCTCTACCCTTATTCAATGGAAGCCCCCATCCAGATTGATAAGACATTGGCGGATGAGGCGGCGGCAGACGATGTCGTGGCGTGGTGGCCGAATTGAGCAGTGATGTTAATAGTCACCTGCAATTCTATTTTGCTTCTGCCCAGTGATGATTAAGATGATTCGCAATTGATTTGGGATTTTGAACGAATGGCCAGTGACCTGTATTTTCGATTTCGATGAAGGGCAGGTTGTAGCGCTGAGCAAATATCTTTCCCATTTTTGCGGGGCTAAACTTATCTTTCTCGCCCCACAGTATCAGTCCACTCTGTGGTAGGTTCACAAAATTAGGATACCATTCTGTGGCTAGAATTTTGGCTGATCGATATAAATTCAGAATAGACTTGCGCATATGAGGCCCAAAGGCGGCAGCTTCATGCTTAGCCAAATCGGGCGGCAGGTAGTTGTCTTTCAGGAGCGCCTCGATGCGTTTCTTTGTGGTTGATAACATCATAAATTCGCCAATAATCGGCGTTTGCCACATCTTTGCGGTTGAATGCCAAAGATTATCCGGATGGGGAACAGCGCTTATGATGGCCCAACTTCGGATAAGATCAGGTCTTAGGCTGATGACGCGTAGAGTGATAAGAGCGCCCCAATCATGGGCTACAAGGTCCACGGGTCCCGAACGGTTCACCGCAGACTCAATGTGGGTTATATACCAGTTCACATAGGCTTCTTTTGTTTTGCCAAAATTATTTGGTGGTGGCCCTGCAAAGCCTGGAAGTGTGGGAGCATTTTCGGGCGTTTGGTCAAGATCCAGCATCTCAAATAATGGACGCCATATTTCAGGCGTATCGGGGACGCCGTGGAGGAAGATTTTCTCGGTCATAGCGATTAAAATAACACCCTGCGTTTGCCGCGTGGTTTCGGTGTTTTGTGGTCTGACGGAAGCGTGCATATCCGTTCCATGCGCGTAATAGACCCGTCGATATATTCCCAAATCATATCGTCGCCGTCTTTATAGCGCCTAACAACGACAGGACCAAAACCAAAGGCGTTGAACTCTAGCTTGTCATTGCGCCAAGCTGCGCCGGCTGAGGTGCGCATACAGTATTCCTTGCCACCAGCGATAAAGTTGACCGAACCCTCTGTGTCATTTGAGGTTTCGCCGCCTGTGCTATTGGGGCCCAGGTCGTGAATAATACCAGCCGTCGTGATGACGGTTCGTGCGCCACATTGCTCGACCCGTTCAATATGCCAAGCCTTGCCCGAGACGGCTTTCCATAGTCCGCGAATATCCTGCGCGCCGTCCACGAGCGGCTCTGTGCAGTCCGCGAGGATAGGCATTGGAAAATGTTCATAGGCACAGCCCGGTGTATTGCCTTTGGGGATGTCAGCCGCCATCAGACCTGAGCCGTCAAGCTTGGGGAGGGCGCAGTAATCGACCTTACTACCATCCCCTGCCAGAACAGCTGGGTCGGTCATATTCGAGGGACGGGGAGAGCAATAGGCCAGCCATAGCAAGCAGGCAGATAGAAGCAAGAACAGCCCTATAATCCGTGTTCCCCATTTAAGCGTTTTCCTCATTATTGGTCTTTCGCAAGCCGCATCATTTCATGTGCGGTCACGTGACCTGAATTTTGGTTCTGCCCGGTTACAAAACGGCCTTCATCATCCACCACCGTGTGTGTGGCAAACAAATCTTTGGATGCGGTACTTGCTTCAAATTTCGCGCCTGCAGCACGTAATGCGCTTTCAGGATGAAGCGGTGTAAAGTTGATTTTAAGTTCCTTGATTTGCTTATCCGTTACGCCTGCCATTTTACGGCCAGCGATTAAAAGACCGCCGTCTTTGTCCTTAGCTTTCACAAGTCCGAGCGGGCCGTGGCAGACCCCGCCCATGACAGCGTCGCTCTCATAATAGGCCTGACTGATTTTCTCGGCCAATACATCAGATTGCCCCAGATCATAAGCTGCGCCCCATCCGCCCGCCAGAAAGATAACATCATATTCGGTGAAATCCACATCGTCGATTTTCAAAGATTTCGTGACTTTGTCTTGAAATTCCTTGTCCTTGCGAGAGCGCTTATCTGCGTCCGTGACAATCATGAATCTGTAAGACATCGGATCTATCGGAATGGCACCGCCTTTCACGCTGGCCACATCGACGCTCATACCCGCGTCTTGAAAATCGTAATAAGGGACAGAGAGTTCCGATCCGAATACGCCCGTCGCTTTGCCTTCAGTTTCGCCGGGTTTGTTCAGCACGCCGTGGCTGGTGGTAATAATAAGGGCGCGCTGTCCGGGAAGTTCATAACTCGGCCCGTCATAGTCCGGATGAAGACCTTGGCCTTTTAAGATTGAAGGCAGCGCCATCCCAAAAATAATAGCACCAATGAGAAAAATGCCCAATAAAATAAATAGTTTCTTTTTCATCTCTATACTCTTGCTTTATAAATTGACACTAATGGTGCCATTATATAGAGATTGAGTCAATTGATTGGAGAAAAAAGTGCATTTAATACGCGGTTTCATTCTGCTGTTGGCATTGATGCTACCGTTTGGTGCCCAAGCCCAAGACCAAGAACAGGCCCAAGAATTGGCGCTGGAACTCGCTCAAGAGCAATCCCAATTTCAATCTAAGCCAAATATAGTCATGATTTTGGTGGACGATTCCGCGCTCATGGATTTTGGAGTTTATGGCGGAGAAGCGCAGACTCCTAATATTGACGCGTTGGCCGCGCGCGGGGTTATGTTTACTCAATATCGTACATCGCCACTCTGTTCGCCGACGCGGGCCATGCTCCTGACAGGTCTAGATAATCACAGGACAGGCATCGCGACTATCCCAGAGATGTTGCCAGCTGAGCAAGAAGGAAAAACCGGATATTCTATGGCGCTTGAACCTAGCGTTCTGACGATAGCGGATCGCTTGAGAGATAAGGGCTACCGCACGCTGATGAGTGGTAAGTGGCATATGGGGGAAGAGGCTAGTGAGATGCCGCAAAATCACGGCTTTGATCGCTCTTTTGCGCTCGCGGCCTCAGGAGCAGATAATTGGGAAGATAAATCTTACATCCCTTATTATGCGGATGCCCCTTGGTTCGAGGATGGCATAGAGGCTAGCCTTCCCGAAGATTTTTATTCTTCGAAATTCATCGTTGATAAGATAGTCTCTTATTTGGAAGAGACAGACTCTTCAAAACCCTTTCTAGCCTATCTCCCCTTTCAAGCCATTCATATCCCTGTTCAGGCCCCGCCCGAATTTATCGCGAAATATAAAGGCCGTTTTGATGAAGGTTGGCATGTGTTGCGAGCCGAGAGGCATAAACGGGCGCAAGAGCTTGGATTTATAGGGAGCGGAGCGCTCTTGGCACCCATGCCTGATGATGCGCGGGAATGGGATGATCTTAATATTGAAATGCGGGCGCTCTATGCGGCGCGGATGGAAGTCAATGCCGGTATGCTGGACGCTATGGATCACCATATTGGTCGCTTTGTGTCTTACCTAAAAAACAAAGGTCAGTATGAGAATACGATTTTTGTAATCACCTCTGACAATGGTCCAGAACCTAATCGCGGTGACCATGATCGGCGCCTTAGACTGTGGATGAAGTTAAATGGTTACCATATTGATTTGGACAAAATAGGCGACAAAGGGAGCTGGGGGTTTATCGGAACCGAATGGGCTTTGGCTGCGGCATCTCCGGGCTCACTTTATAAATTTTACGCTACGGAAGGCGGCGTAAGAGCGCCGTTAATTATAGCAGGGCCGGGAATAGATCCTAGGCGTATTCATTCTCCAGCCATGGTGACAGACGTCACGCCAACCTTAATGGATATGCTTGGTGTTAGCCCTGCGGTTCAAGGCTATATACCCATGACGGGACGTAGTTTGCTGCCCGTTATTAACGGCAAGGCGCAAAGCGTATATTCGGATGATGACATCCGCGCCATTGAAGTATCTGGTAACTCGGCCCTTTATAAAGGTGATTATAAAATCCTGCGGAGCATTCTGCCCGTTGGGGATGGGAAATGGCGTTTATTTAACTTGGCCGAAGACCCGAGTGAGACGAAAGACTTAAGCACCGAGCAACCACAGAGACTGCAAAATATGCTAGCGCATTACGGGGACTATGCCTCTGAGATGGGCGTTCTCGACATGCCTGATGGTTATGACTCGGTAAAACAAATCGGCAAGAATGCTGTAAAACGGATGCGCGCACGTCATGGGAAATTCATACTTTTGATTGGTCTTGTTCTACTGGCATTGCTTATTGGCTTTTTATGCTGGCGTAGGAAGAGAGTTTGAGATGTTGAAATTCTTAAAATGGGCCGGACTTGGAGTTCTTATTATAGCCCTAATAGGCGAAGCATTGGCCTATCGTTATATTAAGGAGTTGGGTGCGATTGCGTCCGGCATGGTGTCCCATACTGTCTGTATGAATGTTTTGGTAGCCGAGCGCGACATTAATGTTTGATCGCGCGGGACTTTTAAAAGATGTACTGGAATCCCTAGACGGGTGATTATATACAAAAAAAGCGCGCCAACTAAAGCGAAAGCCAAAGTTAATCTGTCAGATGATTAGTCTATCACGTCAATAATTGACTTAACCATCATGATCATAACGCCTTTGACTTTGGGGATTGAGAGTTTCCTGTCTTCGTGTAAACGTCGCATTGTTGAGAAACACATAGAGGCGTCTAGGGCCAAAAGGACCTTATCATAATTGTCGATATCTTTTGGCAGAATGGCCTTGATACCTGATATTTCCAGATTACGAGAACGCCGGTAATCATCCATCAGAACTTGGGATTTGAAGCGTCCGATTTCGCCCGCCATGTTGGGCACTTTAATGCGTTCCCAAATCATGACGTTACGATTTACAAGCTCCAAAAGCTGGTCTTTCCAATGCTTACTTTTTAAAGGCGTCATGAATTCTGGAGTGATTTCATCATAGCAGAGCTGCATTAAATCGCGCAGGAGTGTGTCGAGATCTTCGAAATGCCGGAAGACAGACCTTAGGCCAACGCCAGCATGTTCGGCGATTGCAGCCGCGCTCGGATCCATATCGCCGTCCAGCATCAGTTCCCAATAGGCCCTCAGGATTTTTTCTCGCGAGCGTTGACTGCGTTGTCGGCGTCCGTCGGCTTGCGGGTTTTCTTTGTCTACAACTACGGTTAGTTTCGGTTTTTTACTCATAAGCCATGTTCGTAAATAATATCGTCACTGTCAACGGGAAGGCGGATAATCATGCCGTCTTCCGACACTGTAATTTTGCCGTCAAATTCGTCTGAAGCGCCCCGTACGAACATCGGGATCAAGGCGTCACTCGGGAGCATGGGTACGATGTGGTAAAGCACTAAGTCGCTCGCCTCGGCTTGCCTCGCTGTTTTTGCCGCATCCACAGGTGAGGTGTGATAGTCCTGAATGTCAAACAAGATTTTCTCAAGTCCTTTTGCGCCATTGGTTTTGGCAGCGGCTTGCATGGTTTTGACCATCTCCATATTTAGCGCCTCATGGAATAAGACGTCCACATCTTTGGAGGCAGTCGCAATATTCGGATCATATTTTGTATCCCCAGAAATTGCGACCGAGCGGCCTTTGTAATCAACGCGATATCCAAAGGCGGCGTGAACGGGTGCATGGGAAACGTTGAAGGCCGTAATCTTTACGCCGTCTTTGTTGTAAACGACCTTTGTTCCGCTAGTTAAATCAATTTCACGGGCCGTTGCCCCAAAGGAAGCAGGATTAGCAACTTTCATACCATGATGCGCTGTGCGGTAAGTGCTGTCGATTTGATAGGCCATGTTAAAGCCCTCAACGATTTGGGCTGTGCCGATTGGCCCTGAAACCTGTGTTGGCGCTGTCCGTCCGCTATTGATCCACGTTCCTAGGAGCAATTGCCCCAAACCGTCTAGGTGATCTGAATGAAGATGGGTCAGGAAAATTTCTTTGGTCTGCCCAGTCGGGAAACCCATAGGTCCAAGATTTTGTGAACCATTGGTTCCAGCGTCGAAAATAAAGGCCTTTTTTCCAGCTAAAACAGCGATACACGGACCGCTGCGCTTTGGATCAGCGAGAGGAGATCCCGCGCCGCACATGTAAACGTGAAGCCCGTCCGCAAGATCGGCCGTTCTATCGATGCCGACATTAGCTGCGACCATTCTAGTAAATCCTCTCTCGACCATTTTGGGAGCGAGGACGTGACGAATGACAAAGAGAATGGTCAATAAGGCTAGCGCAAATATAGTAAGCTTTTTCATGATTAAGCCTCCTTTTTTGATAATTTCAGTGCGCCTAACATCATGGCGACTAGAGCGGCTTCAATAATGATGGGTTGCATTGTCGTCTCGCCGATACCAGACGAAGTGATTTCAAAGATACGGCCTAGGAGCGTCAGGCCCAGAAGTGAAATAGAGACCCAAAGAAGGTTCGATTTTCCTTTGAATAAGGCCAAGGCTGCTGCCCCTGCGCCCGTAAAGAACATGGCTCCAAAATCACCAGAAAGGGTTCCTCTTCCGGCTGCATTATCTGCTGAAACGCCTAAGATGCCGCCAATAATGTCAGGTGAGAGAAAGGCGAGGCTACCCATGAGTATACAAAAGAGCATGGGTATAAATATCAGTATTTTTCTAAGCATTAAGTTTCCCCTTATGATTTTATCTGTTTTTGCAGCGCATGTTCAATGACCCAAAGTCGGTCTTGGCCCCATGTTATAGTGTCGCCAACCCGAAAGCTAGGTACGCCCCAGATGCCTCGCTCCATCATTTCCAGGCGGTTGGCTTCAGCTTCGGCGCGCCAATCTCCATTGCCGACGATGTTTTTCGCTTCGTCCCAATTTAGACCTGCGCATTCAACAATACTTTGCATGCCGGATTTTGAGCCTGCATCTATGCCCTCGGCCCAAACGGCTTTTAGCCATCCTTGGACATATTCATACTCGCGCCCCTGATTACGCGCCCAAGGCAATAAGGAGTAGCCAAGTTCAATAGGCCTTCCGACCGGGTCAAGAACTCTTCCAAAGTCAACACCTTGCCTGCGCGCTTCGCGAGCCGCGTCAAGCGGTATATATTTTTTCTTGGCTTTTGGGACGGGAAGGCCACGCATAACCATGGGGAGGACAAATCTGATTTTCAGGTTTGCGCCATAAGCGTCTGCGAGTGATTTTACGCGGTTTCGAACAATTGCTGTATAAGGTGAACGAAAGGATAGGTACCAGTGAAGGTCGGCATTTGTACGTCCTAATCCGGAGGGGCTCAGCGGAGGGGAGTAAATAAAATCTCTGTTGTTGCCGCCATGACGTAACCCCATATCCATGAGTCGCGCCTCAAGATAGTGCAGACGATCAAGTCCCCAATACCATTCGCCCCCATAATACAAAGTTCCGCCAAGATAGTGACCGAGCTTTTCCCGCCTAGCATCTGCAACAGTGGTATTGGCTGCTGCTGCTCGCTCTTCGATTTTAAAATCGATACCCGCCTTTTTCGCTAGCCGCATAGTATCCATCTTGGAATATTCTGCCAGTTTCCCCCTTTCTGGTGCTGCCCCTTCGTCTGGTGGGCCGACCAAATGTGTCAGAAGATTGATTTCATATCGTTTAGTAAATGCCGGTAGAACTTTTTCGAGGAGTTGCGAGTAAGGGTCAGAGGGATCATGAAAAAACTCTACAATGTGTTTCTCGCCTGTTTTAATTCTAGTGCGCTCAAACCGTATCCGTTTTTTGTCAAGTTTCTTTTTGCTCAGCATTTTGGCGGCTATGCGTGGAATTAAGAAAGACTTTACAGACATAATCTGGTTCTACTACAAATGTTATCTTTAAAGATACTGATTTTCTAGAATTCCCTTGATTTTATCATTATGGCACTGTTAGTGTCATAATGATAAAATCAGAACAGGTAAAGTACTTAATGAATCAAAACTTCATATTATATGGCATGCAAGCCTCGCTCTATACAGGTAAGGCGCGCGCTTATATGAGGCGTAACCGTATTCCTGTAACCGAGCGCGGCGCAGGACATCCTGAGTTTATGACCCGTATTTACCCGCATATGCAGCGCTTTATTATGCCTGTGATAGAAACCCCTGACGGGGACATTGTTCAGGATGGCACCGACATTTTGGAATATTTTGAGGCCTGCGGGCTCGGCCGTGAGCCGTTGTTTCCTGAGGACCCTATTACGAAGGCGGTGGCTTTATTGTTCCAGCTTTTTGGCAATGAGGGTCTGCTCCGTCCTGCAATGCATTATCGTTGGAATTTTGATGAAGAAAACCTCGATTTTCTTAAAGTTAGCTTCCGCGATGTTCTGTCTCTTGAAATGGGGGTGAAAGGCAATGATACCGGCTTTGAGTATGCATCCGGACGGATGCGCAAGGCCGCAATGGCTTTTGGGGTTTTTGACACTACTAAAGCATTGATCGAGCAGAGTTATGCTGAGTTTTTAAATCTCTATAGTGCTCATTTAAGCAAGAGTTTCTTCTTGCTTGGTGATCAACCAACTATTGGGGATTACGGGCTATTTAATCCGCTTTATGCTCATTTGGCCCGCGACCCTAAGCCAGCATATTTGATGAAAACGACAGCGCCGCTAGTATGGAACTGGGTCGAGCGCATGAACCGGGCTGAAGTCACCGAGGAGCATACATTGGACAATCCGCAAACCGGGTTATATGGCGCAGACAACATTCCAGAAACTCTTAAAGCCTTGATGAAGTATGTTGGTGAAGAATATGCAGCAGAATTCTCGGCTCATGTTGACTATACGGAGCAGTGGTTAGCAAAGCAGGGAGTAAACCCGGAAAAGGTCAAAGCGCCTTTGGGACGAGGTATTGGTTTTGCCGAGTTTAAATGGCGCGGTAAGTTTATTTCTTCTGTTGTCATGCCCTACCGTTTCTATTTGGCTCAAAGGCTCTGGGATCATGTTGATGGCTGTCCCGAGAATGCGCAAAAGGACATTCGGGATTTATTTACTCAGACGGGTCTCGAAGCCTTTTTGGATAAAAGGCCTAGCCGCCGGGTTTTGCGAAAAGACTATCATGAAGTCTGGGGAGACTAATCATGGAGTATAACCGCAACTCCGACAGCAATTTTGAAAATCTGGCCGATTATCCTTTTGCGCCTAATTATGTAGAAGTCGATGACCAAGAGGGCGGCAAGCTTCGCATGCACTATGTGGATGAGGGGCCGAAGGACGGTCAGACCGTGGTGATGATCCACGGCAACCCGACTTGGTCCTATATGTGGCGAAATCTCATTACGGTTCTGGCGGACAATGGGTATCGCGCTATTGCTATCGATCACATCGGCGCTGGCCGTTCGGACAAACCGACCAAAATGAGTGACTATACTATTGCGCGCCATGAGGCCTGGGTAAAACAAGCTCTGTTTGAGGAAGTCGGCGTCAAGGACGCGCACTTCATTTTACATGACTGGGGCGGCATCATTGGTCTGCGCGCCATTGCGGATAATCAGGATAAAGTCAGTTCAATCATTATGTCTAATACAGGTTTTGCGAATAGGGACCCCGATAAACCTATCATAAAAATGGCCCGAAAGGGCGCGGGCTTCTTGCGAGCTTTTCAGCTTTGGATCCGGTTCAATAAGGGGTGGAGACATTGGAAAACGATTGCAAAATTTGCCCTATCAGACATGCCGCAAGCCGTTATTGATAGTTATGCTGCGCCCTATCCGGATAAATCCTATCTGACGGGACATCGGCAATTTACACAAATGCTGCCAACGCGGAATGATAATCCTGTTTTGAGGGAGAACTGGCAGGCTTTGCAGAAACTTAAAAACTTCGAAAAGCCGTTTTTGAACCTTTTTTCAGATAAGGATCAAATAGCGCCGAAAGGGTATAAGTCGGTCCGGCCAGCTATTCCGGGAACGCGAGATTATGAGCCGATCATCCTCAAAGGCGGGTCGCACTTCCTGCTTGAAGATATTCCCCAAGAGTACGCGTGTGAAGTGCTCAAGTTTTATGAAAGTTTCAGTGCATGATATCTAAAGTAATTAATTACGCCCGGTTTTTAAAACGTATCAATCGTTTGTTGAAACTGTCGGCTAAGGTCGACCAAACTCCAGACGTACTGGTACCTGATGAAATAGAAGCAACAGTCGATAAATTTCCTGAAAAGCCTTGTATCATCTTTGAAGGAGAGAGCTGGACCTATAAAGCCTTCGAAGCCCGCGCTAACCGATTGGCTCATTGGGCCTTGGGACAGGGATTAAAACAAGGTGATATTGTTGCTTTGGTATTGGAAAATTGTCCCGATTACCCGGCAGTGTGGTTTGGTTTGTCTAAGGTCGGTATAGAAATCGCATTGGTGAATTGTAATTTGGAAGACGTTGGACTTGCGCACTGTATCAATATAGTTGATGCTAAAGCTATTATCGCCTCTGGTTCTCAGGCGAAAAATACTAAAAAAATGCTTAGTAAATTAGATGCCGAAGTTGAGTTATGGGACTTCGATGGAAAATTTGGCCATGATCTTGAAGCTGCCTTGGGAAATAGTTTATCGACTCGCCCAGATAGAAGTTATCGTGATAACCTGACTATTCATGATGTATGTGCATATATTTATACTTCTGGAACGACTGGTCTCCCCAAAGCTGCTAAACTTGTCCATAGTCGCATGCGCCGTACATTTCGAATGCCGATTAGCCTGGCAAAAATATCGCCTGATGACCGAATCTACATTGTTCTGCCCCTTTATCACATTACAGGGGGCGGTTTGGCTATAGGTAGTGCGCTGTATAATGGGGCGACGACAATCTTAAAACGCCGGTTTTCAGCGTCCGATTTCTGGACCGATGTATCGGAATATAAGGCAACGATTTTTGTCTATATTGGGGAGTTATGTCGTTATCTTTTAAATACCCGGCCGCATCCAAAAGAAACATCTCATAACCTAAGAGCCGGATTTGGTAACGGACTTAGGGGAGATGTTTGGGAGGAATTTGTCGAGCGATTTAAGGTCCCATCTATGCACGAACTCTATGGGTCGACCGAGGGAAACGTAATACTTTTGAATCTGGACGGAAAAGTCGGAGCTATTGGGCAATTACCCCGATTTTTGGATAAAAAAATAGGAACCGCATTTGTCAAGTTTGACGTAGAAAGTGAGTTACCTATTCGCGATGATAACGGCTTTTGTATAAAATCGGGAATAGATGAAGTCGGTGAGGCTATTGGCCGTATAATGGATCAAGGCCGAGAAAGCTTTCAAGGATATCATGATACAAAACAAACCGACAAAAAAATCCTTACTAATGTTTTTGAAAAGGGCGATAAATGGTTTCGAACCGGTGATCTCATGCGCAGAGATGCTATGGGTTACGTCTATTTCATTGATCGCATTGGTGATACTTATCGCTGGAAAGGAGAAAATGTTGCCACCAATGAAGTCGGTGATGTTTTATCTAAATTTGAGGGCATTGATATGGCTAATGTTTACGGCGTGGAAGTGCCGGGTTGCGAAGGGCGGGCTGGCATGGCCTCTATCACTCTAGTCAAAGATATCGATTTTGCTGAACTTGCAAGCTACCTAAAGTCCGTTTTACCGGTATATGCGATACCTTTGTTTTTGCGGGTGCGGACAGATGTAGATACGACAGGAACGTTCAAATTTCGAAAGGTTGAGGCTGTAAAAGAAGGGTTTGATCTTAAACAGGTTAACGACCCGATCTGGTTTTTAAATCCTGAAACAAAATCATATGCTGCTATGAATATAGCAACATTCAAGCGCATTTCTGCAAAAGACTATCAATTTTAGGAAATTAATTCATGACATCTCAATATCGACTCACAAAATTCCGAACAGCAGATACCGGTAATGATATTTTTGAACTGACTCATGATGACCCTCCGCCCGTTCAGGATGGAGAGGTTTTGGTGCGCCTTGACTGGATTTCCATTGATCCTGCCATGACAGGATGGACCACGAATAAACGCAGTTACATGCCTCCCGTTCAACCAGGGAAAATTATGAGAGCCTTTGGTATTGGCGAAGTAATGGAGACTAAATATGAGGGGCTTGCTGCAGGCGATTGGGTGACGGGGTTTACGGGTATGCAGACCGAAGGCGTATTGAAGGGGAAACACCTTCGTAAAGTTGATGTGAACCTTGCACCTCCAAATCATTATCTTTCTGGTCTTGGAATGACGGGGTACACGGGATATTTTGGCATGCTGGATATCGGCAAACCAGAGCCGGGTAAAACGGTTGTAGTTTCAGCGGCGGCAGGCGCGGTAGGAACGATTGCAGCGCAGTCCGCAAAAATGGCGGGTGCGCGTGTTATCGGCATTGCAGGCGGGCCAATTAAATGTGCGTTTTTGAAAGAAGAACTTCTTTTGGACGGCGCGATAGATTATAAAAGTGATAACATTGGAGAAGGCCTTACCCGTGAGTGTCCGAACGGGATAGATATCTACTTTGATAACGTAGGCGGTGACATTCTCGATGCTGTATTGGCGCGTATTAACTACAAGGGTACAATAGTCGTCTGTGGCGCCATTTCTCAATATGCTGATTTTTATAATCAGGCTGGTCCTAAAAATTACATGCAGCTTATTGCGCAAAGCGCCAAAATGCAGGGCTTCACCATGAAAGATTATATGCACCGTGTACCGGAAGCATTCATAGCGCTTTTAACGGCCCAGAAAAAAGGAGACCTTATTTTTCGCGAACATATCGTTGAAGGTATCGAAAGTTTCCCAATAGCGTTCGAGATGCTCTTTCGTGGTGGCAACCAAGGCAAATTACTTATAAAGGTGAGATCATGAATTGGTGGATTTGTTTAGTTGCAGCCATAGCTTACCTCATGTTCGTAGGGTGGTATTTTAACTGGAAGGGGCCTTTAAAAGGGAATGAAATTGACAGTTTCATTAAGCAGTTAAGTATGTCTCAATCTCCAACTGATCCTGTTGTTTTGAGAAAGTTTTTGGAAGAGGATGACGGCAAAGAATTCATCATGCTCAACCTTGTGCGCTTTCATGATGGAAAGATCGAGCATCCGGATACGAGCGAAAAAATGAGCGGTGCAAAGCTGATTCAAGATTATTTTGGACCCTTTTCAAAGGCTCTCTTTAAACGTGGTGGCCATCCAGTCTTGATGTTCCGCAAGAAAGGGGGTTATATTGATAGTTGGAATGCTTCCGCGGATGAAGGATTTCATTCTATTGGTACGATGCGCTACCGAAGCCGCCGAGACTTGATGTTGCTCGTATCCGACCCTCGTTTTGCAGACAGCCATAAATACAAATTGGCGGCCATTGACGGTACAATTTCATTTCCGATGCAATCATTTATGAGCACTTATCTGAAACCAAAATTTTGGGTGCCATTATTGCTTATACTTTTGGTTTCTCTCGCGCAGAACGCTTCATTCTTTTTTGAACTAAGGAAATAAAATGATGAAAATGCAGGAACTTTTGATCGACCGCGACAACTACCGGAATACCAAAATTATCGAAACTAAATCCCGTCCTTTAGTTGACGGCGAGGTTCGCGTTGCCATAGATAAGTACGGCCTTACAGCCAATAATGTTAGTTATGCCGTTTCTGGCGATATGATTGGATATTGGAAATATTATCCTGTGAGCTCCGATGATGGCGTCAATTGGGGCATGGTCCCTGTTTGGGGCATGGCAGATATTGTTGAGAGTAAGTGTGATGGTGTCGAGGCAGGCGAACGCATATACGGATTTTTACCCATGGCGAGCGAAGTCATTATGAGGCCGGGCAAACTGAAAGCGGAATCGTTTGTGGATGTGGCGGAACATCGTCAGCCTTTGCCCGAGCTTTACAACGGCTATAACCGAACAGCTGGCGAGCCAGCGCTTTACAAAACTTTGGAGAACGAACGCTGCCTGTTATTTCCGCTGTTTGTGACAGGCTATGTTTTGGCAGACTTTCTGCAAGATAATAATTATTGGGGCGCAGAGCAGGTCTTGATTGGCTCAGTCTCTTCCAAGACAGGCTTCGGCATGGCGGCTTTTGTCAATTCCGAAACAGATTTTGGCGGTAAGATTATTGGTCTAACATCACCCCGCAATAAGGCTTTTGTTAAAAGCCTAGGTGACTGCCATCAGGTTGTGACTTACGGCAATGAAACCGAAATCGACACGTCCAAAAAGTCCGTCTATGTGGACATGTCCGGTAATGGGGAACTACGAAATACATTACATAATCATCTTGGTGACAATATGGTGCGTTCTATCGGCGTCGGCGCCACCCATTGGGAAGAGCGGCGTAGCGGCGGAGACATGCCCGGGGCCAAGCCAGAGTTTTTCTTTGCACCAGCGCAAATCGGCAAGCGCAACAAAGACTGGGGGCCGGGCGTTTTGTTCCAAAAAGCCTATGCAGCCGGCGCGCAGCTCGCCGCCCGCACATCCGATAATCTGGATGTAGAGTGTTTAAACGGCATGGAAGCCGCGCGAGACATTTGGATTGAAACTCTTGACAATAAGGTCTCGCCCAAGCGTGGAATTATGGTCTCATTAGAAAAATAGAATACTGGATTCTATGTCAACACTTGAGTTGCACGGTTTTTTTGGCAGTTTTGAATTAATAGGTTGCCGAGTTTAATCATGAAAGGCATTCTCATTTAAGAAATTATCTTCAACTCCATTCGTAAGATTTATATTGACACCTTTAGTGCCAATATATATAATTAGGTTTCACCCGCCTGGACCCAATGGGTGCTTGGTTTTTCCTATTTTTGGGAGTGCTGTTTGGAGTAAGAATGAACCTGTATTCTCCGGTAAATGATCAATTCGACGATACTGAACTTTTTAAAATGCTTATTCAGAAGCCACGAATATCTTGGCCCACTGTTACTTTATTGATTGCGGCTTTTATTACCTTTAGTGTTTCAACATTTGCTTACCTTCAAGGAGAATTGCTGCTAGGCTGGGCCATGTTAATAAATTCCATTGCGTCTTACATGGCTTTTCCTGCGGCGCATGAGGCAACCCATAGTGCTGTGTTTAAAAACCGCAAAATAAATGATTGGGCGGGTCGAGCTGCGATGACATTGCTTGAGCCAGGACCATTTTTTCAAGTGTTTCGATTTATTCATATGAAACATCATCGCTTCACAAATCACAGTGAGAAAGACCCAGACATCTATTGCGGGACAGGGCCGGCTTGGTTGTTGCCATTTAAATGGCTGACATTGGACGTTATCTATTTTAAAACTTACCTATCACCAAAGACTTTCAAGAAAAGACCTAAGAGCGAACGTCGAGAATTTTATGTTTCTGTTTTATTTGCCATAACTGTTATTGTAACCGTTACGGCCTTAGGTTGGCTGCATTATTATCTACTACTGTTCTTTATTCCTACGCGTATAGCGAAGTTTTTCATAGTTATCGCTTTTGATTTTTTACCGCATTTTCCTCACGAAGCCGAAGAGCTATACCGCTGTACATCAAACCGTATGGGTATGGAGTGGTTATTAACCCCTATTTTCATCTATCAGAACTATCATCTCGTGCACCATCTTTATCCCAGCATACCTTTTTATAGGTACCTCAAGGTTTGGAATTCGAGGAAGCATTATCACGAAGCGCAAAATCCTGCAATCGTTGACACCTTTTCACTGATGCCAAGATAAATTCTTATACGTACACAAATGGCAATCACCATGGATCTAGGCGCATATTATGAAAACATTATATAAAACTGTTGGGTTAGGTCTTAGCCTCGCTTTAAATGGCGGCATAGTATTCGCAGATGAATCGAACTCTGAGACTTGTGCAGCATCGCTTACGCCTACGGGTAAAACTATCTTTGAGGCTGTTGCACCATCTGTTAAGGCAAATACAAATCTTAAAAAACTCATGAAAAAGAATGTTCGTCCTTTGGTTATGTCTGGGAAGCTTAAGCGTAAGGATGCGAAGGCGAATGCACCGCTTGCCGGGGAGTGCCTTTTACTCTTGAAGCGAGAGAAACAAGGCCAATCAAGCGAATAAAAAAACAGGGTCACCTGAAAAGGGACCCTGCTAGTGGGGGGACGCATGCTCAAAAGCGTCCTGTTTTTCTGAAGTTAATCAGAAGTTTTTACGAAGGTTTATACCGTAAGTTCGTGGTGCATTCATATATCCATTGATAACGCCGGTTTGCAGCACACCCGGGAATACGGTTGAGACGTACTCATCATTAAAGATATTGCGACCCCAAATTTGGACAGCAAACCCGTTATCAAACTTCACACCCGTAGCCGCGTTGAAAGTGCTAACAGTTCGGAAAGGCTGCTGAGTGCCAGTTGTTGTAAATATGGCCTCATTAGATTGCACTTCGCTTTCATATTGCCAATCTACGCGGAAATAGCCTTTGGCGCTATCGCCTACAGGGTAGAAAAAGTTCGCGCCGATATTTAAAGATGTTTCAGCTATGCCAGCAGGTTTTTCGCCGGATAGATCTACAAAGTTAAGACCAGAACCTGCAGGGGCCGGGCCATTGGAAAAGGAGTCATAAACCGGGTCAAGGAATGTCCCGGCGAATGTTAATTCCATCAACTCATTGGGCTTAAGGGACGCGTCAATCTCTAATCCTTTAGTCGATTGTTTACCCGCATTTACGAGCGAGAAACCGGAACCTACAAAAATGTTGGACTGAAACCCTTCGATGGTTTGATCAAATAGGGCGATATTTATGGCACCTTTATCGAACTTAGCTTTTAAGCCAATTTCATAAACCGTAGCTTCCTCTGGTCCTGCGAAACGTGTGCCGAAATTACGCGATGTAGCAGCTGTTGCGCCGACTACATAATTGTTAGGGAGCAGTCCTGCTCCTGCTAAAGAGGTGCCGTCGGAGAAAAATGGTCTAGACCCGCGAGAGAGGTTCCAAGAGGATGATTTAAAGCCTGTCGCGGCGCTGGCGTAAACATTGATATTGTCATTGACTTCATAAGCCGCACGCGCTGTCCATGTCAGCTCGTCATCGCTTGTTTTTCCGTCCTCAATCGAATTGGGGAAAGCAAGGAACGGAGGGTTAAACTGTAAGGCCTGTAAGCTTGCAATAATACCATTTTCTACATTGGGCAAAAACCCGTTCGTAAATGCACCTTGCACCTGCGGGTTAGGAAACTGCCCCGTTGCTAGAGCTCCAAAAGTCGCGGGATCAAGGGTCAGCCCAAACGGAGCAAATGTTGCACCGAAGGCTTGAAAGAGAGGATCGGCTGGGTTGCCAACGGCGGCTTGAACTGAACCTAAAGCCAACAAGTCAGGCCCTGGTGCTGTATTGAGGTCTAGGGCAAACCATGGATCCGTTGATTGCTGAGATCCCGTGACGGTCTTATCATCATTTGTGTAATTCAGTCCGCCCGTCAAAGTCAGGCGATCACCAATTTCAAAGTCTACCGTTCCGAAGAGGGAGTAAGACGTATTCTCTTGTCTGAAGCTGTCTATAAAAGCGTGTTGGCTGCCGAAGAATGACGATCCAGGCGTGAAACCATTTGCCGCTTCAATAGTGCGGAATAGTGCTGGGCTGCCTGCTAGGACATCAATATAGCTTCGTGTATCTGCGCCCCAATCCAGCCTATCAACGGCTTCAACATTTTCGTCGAATAAAAACCCTCCAATCATCCAGCTTAAAGGTCCGTTACTGTTTGATGTTAAGCGCAGTTCTTGCGTAAAGGTTTTAATTTTATTTTCCGTTGAAACAGTTTCAAGAATTTCAAGGGTTGTGAAATCTGAGTCTGAGTCAAAGAATGTATCGTTGTTTCTGTAGGCCGTAATCGATGTCAGATTGGCAAATCCAAGATCGTGATCAATCTGAGCTGATATACCCCAATCATCCACTTCGTTCACTGAGTCTTTATTGGCAAAATGTTCCCGCGCAAAAGGATCATTTGCATCAGCCGTCTGTCCGCCTAAGGCCCGAACAGCATTTATTGCACCTTCATTTTGGAAATTTGTAATAGCGCAGCAAACCTCATCAAGGGTTGAATAATCTGCTATGATCCTAACCGAGGTTTTATCAGAGGGTTCAAATGAAAGTTGTCCCTGTATATTCCAACGATTTCTATCATTTAGATCTGACAACCCTGGTTGAGCATCGGCATAACCATCACGCATATTAAATCCGCCGCCGAGACTAAAAGCAGCGCCGTCATTACCAATTGCATTGGTATAATAAGCCTTACCTGTAAAATTATTATAGTTTCCGTAGCCAACTTCAGCGTAGCCTTCTTTTTCAGCGGAAGGCTTTGCTGTGACTATAGATATAACGCCCGCTGACGCGTTTTTACCAAAAAGTGTAGATTGTGGGCCACGTAAGACTTCTATACGATCAAGTTTAGGCAAATCACCTATACGTGCCGCTGATCGAGATCTGTAAACACCGTCAACAAACACACCGACAGAAGATTCAATACCGGCATTATTAGCGCCATTCCCGAAGCCTCGTATTATAAAATTTGTATTCGTAGAGGTCTGTAATTGATTGACACGAAGAGAAGGATCTACAGACTGTAGATCATTCAAATCTTGGATGCGAGCATTCTCAATGGTGACGTTATCGGTGACAGAAATAGCTAAGGGCGTTTCCTGTAACGTTGTCGTCCGCTTAGTTGCAGTAACGATAACTTCATTATCTGATGTCTGAGCAAATGTTGGTGTTGTAAGTGATGCTGTAAGTGCTGTTGTTACAGCTAAAATAGATAAGCGTGACGTCATAGATTGTTCCCCTTTTTTTATAATTTACTTTTATATGGCATAATGAGTGTCAATACAATACCTATTGGCATTATAAGTGTCAAATCAATTTATTAAACTATAAAGACGATTAAAACCAATAGAAAACCCTTAAAATCATGAGATGCTTCTTTTTTGCACCAGCGCAAATTGGCAAGCGTAATAAAGATTGGGGGCCGGGAGTTCTAATGCAAAGGGCTTATGCTGCAGGGGCACATCTGGCGGCTCGAACATCTGATAACCTGAATGTTGAGTTTTTAAATGGCATTGAAGCCGCGCGAGACATTTGGATTGAAACTCTTGACAATAAGGTCTCGCCTAAGCAAGGAATTATGGTCTCATTAGAAAAATAGAGTTTTTCAACACTATCCGGGTACGCTCACGGTTTCATAAATGGGTGTGCCGCCTACAATATGAGCTTCGATGAAATTTAAGGTTTTGTCCAAAATGGATACTCCATTTATTTGAAGCGTGAAAATATTGATACTGCTCCAAGCGTGACCTGCCTCTTGGACGGTGTAAAAACTATACGGTACACTAACAATGTCTGCTTGTGCCGCGAGGTCTAGGGCTGCTTGATAGGCAACTACGGTGTCTGCATCCCCATGCAAAGTTAGAAATGGTGCATCCATAAACTCTAGATCAGCTTCTCTAACCAAATCTCCCCAGTAATTAATAACGACATCTGGGCTCGGACGATCGATATTATATTGATCAAGCGTATAAGCCACGTTTAAAACTGTGTAGGAGCCCGCTGATGAACCCCAATAAGCCAATCGGTTCATATCTAAGCAATATTGTTGTGCGTTCGTTTGCATCCAATTTAGAGCAGAGACAGTGTCTTCTATGGCAGCAACGGCTGCATTGATAATAACCGGGTCTGCGTTCGGAAACGCGGCGACGGTTTCATCCGCTAAAACTTGAAATTCGGGCTTTAAAACAGCGTCATCTCCGGCCAAACGATAATTGATAGAAACAAAGTTGATATCCTTTTTATTTGTAGCCTCAGCCATACTTTCAAATAGAGTTGTATATTTATCGCCAGTCGTAAAGCCACCACCATGAACAAAAAGCACCGTTGGGCGATTAGTAGCACAGCTTTCACTCGGCTGGTAAATATCCAATAATAGATTGATCTGGCCAGATGCTGTCGCACCCTTTCCAAACTCAATATCTGCCAATCTAACAGGACTGCTACTGCCGCCTGAACCGCCGTCGTCCGTTGGAGGGGGTGAGATTACAGGGGGGGTGCTTGAAGAATTGCCGCCGCAAGCGGCCACCATGAACGCTAAAAAACATAGTGCCATATTAGATTTTACTAATTGGTTCACGTAAACACTCCAATATTTCTTCTCTATCTTATTATTATGAGACCGGGATTTTAAAAGTCATAAATAAGAGTATATATGATGATGTATATGGCATACTAGGCTTATTCAATAATTTTATATTAATCCGTATCTTATATTACAGAAGTGGCGCACCGGGGATGCGAGTAATGAGGTCCAATAAAGCAACGATATCAGTTACTTAGAAGGTTAGCAAATATAAAAGTAGCACAGTCTGAGTGTTATTTGTAGCTCAATTCAATTTAGTGCGCGCAATGGCCGGTGTCAGATATTCTCCATAGCAGACTTAAGCCTTTTCCAAGCTGACTTATACCACAGGCATTGTGGATATTAGAATTGCATTGAAATCTGTTTCAGTTCAACAATTTTGATTTTCCAAAAATTACGTTAGTTGTCTGGCTCAATTCGCATGCGCCCATAATAGGCCCCAACGAAGACGCGGCCCTTTTCATCAATGGCGGGGCCGGAGAACATGTTGTTATATTTCTGTCCTCCTAAAACATAATGGAACGTTGGCTCGCCTGTCAGCCAGTTGACGGCTTCGAGTGTCCATTCATTATCGCGCGCGCCGATGAAATAGACTTGGCCTGAGCCCGTCGAGACCCACGGGACGCCGTTAGGGGAGCTGATGGTTTCATTGACCCAGGCTTTCTCTAAGCGGCGTGCTTTCGGGTTCCATTCAAATTTCTGAACGCCGTAAGGTTGGAACTTTGGATTATTACCGAGCGGCCCGATAGAGGCGCCTCGGCCAACGCCTTCTTTGGGCATGAAGAAGGGGGTGTTACGCGGTGTATTATTGACGACGAGTGCGCCGTAACCTGCGACGATGACGGTTTGCTCTGATTGAATGGCGGTGACCTTCTGCTCGCCCATATCGGCGGGGACTTGGCCTGCAATACGGCGGGAGGGTGCGCCTTCGATTTGCATCCAATCTTCGGGGATGTCATCGCGCCACATCAGCACGACATTCATGCGAATGTCCCCGTCAGTGAGGACTACAAAGCGGTCTTCATCGCCAAAGCCCATCAGGCTGGGCGTCGCGCCAGAGCCTTCGACATGGCCATTGCGATATTCCGCTGTCCACGCGCCGTCAGCCTCATCCGTCGAGAGGGTCTCTCCGTCCCAGATGATTTTATGCACGTGATTACGCGAAATGGCATAGATGCCGCCAGCATCGTCAATGGCAATGGAATTGCGCACCCAGCCATAACCGACACCGTGGGTCGAGGTATCTTCTCTATCGGCATGTTTCATGCGCACAGACCGAAATTCAGACAGATCAGGGGAAACGGCGATCATCGTCCCCGTTTCCATAGGAAAGACAATCCACCCGTCATAGGTCATATTCATACCGACACTGGAACCGACCAGCTCTGGCGGCAGTTGGAAGCGTGCAGCTTCGACGATGCCGGAATCTGCATCGTCTTTCACAGCGTCCGTATAGGCGACAACCGAGCCGTCTTTGCGGGCGATGTAGAACCAGTCATTATCGCCGACGACGGTGTAAACCCCCGAGAGGGATTTAAGCGGCAGCATAGATTTAATGGCGGTCGGCATCGCAGTTGCGCCGTTATTCTTATCTAATTTGGCGATTATTTTATTGGCCCAGTCTTCATCATATTTATCAGCCACATCAGATTTTAGGTGGTCGATGATTCGGTAATCTTCCTCATCCAACTTGAAGACGCCGTTGACCCCATTCGTCCAAACCACGCGCCGACCATCGGGATGGGGGCTGGAGATGCTGACCCCGAAATGACCAGGGCCAAGAAATTGATAGGTAATTTCGCTAGGGTCCAAGCGGCGCGTTTTATCCATTGGTCCGGCGATTGGCGTCGAGTCTTGCTGGGCTGGATCCCCATGCGGAATCGGATTTACGCTCTGTGCGGCAAGCCTATTTTTAGCTGGGAAATTCATATCCATCGGGGCACTGGCGGTATCGGCCATTTGCGGGGCCAGGGGCAGGTCAAGATCTGGGCGCGGCGGCTCTGGCCCAAAGTCACAGCTTTTCAGCGTGAAAAAGCCAATAAGCAGCACGAATAGAAGCCCGAGAATTTTGAAAAAGCGTTTCATGAAATGTCTCTTAGTTAAAACTTTAATGGCGCGGTATCAGTCATAGATTATCTTACCGCGGTGCTAAAATATAGGCTTTTAGAGTTTTTTACAGTAAATAACTGGCGCACCGGGGAGGATTCGAACCCCCGACCCCCTGATTCGTAGTCAGGTACTCTATCCAGCTGAGCTACCGGTGCATGAACCTATTTTAATAAAATAAGTTCGATCGCGTTAAAGCGTCTGCAAGATACAAAAGCAAGCTTTTTTTAATTTGAAATTAAATAAATAAATCAGTTAATCTTTCAAAAGAAACTTCTCATAGTACCTAACACTTATTTTAGATTCTTTATAATAGACATCTTCTACAGGCTTAAAACCATTTTTTATATGGAACTTATGTGAAGCTTCGTTATTGGGTTTTGTATTAACCTCGCAGACAAGTCTGGGTATCCCCAATGAAAGCGCTTCTTTTGTAAAATCATCATACAATTTTTTTGCAAGTCCTTGGCCTTGTGAATGGGTATCTATGATAACTCGGTCTATATAAAAAAATTTAGTAAACTTACTTCTTAACCAGTGAAGATTTTTGTGGTCATAATCTGCATTATTTGAAAACCCAATTAATACACCGGCGCCATTATTAATTTGTTTTTTATATGTTGCTTTATCCAAAAGTATCGCCAAGCTTTCATTATTAAGAGGTGCAAGCCAATGAACAAATTTTTCATTCATTATTAAAATTTTTTTAAAATGCTGTGTCTTTATTTCTTCAATCACTTAGATGCCTCATAAACAGCTCGCATTAAAGATCTTGCTACGCAGCGCGCCGCTGCAGATCCTAATTCTGAAAGTATTGCTGGGTTATCGCAAGGCTTATGACCTGTTGATATTGCAAAAATAGTATCGCCATCAAGCGGTGTGTGGCTAGGTTGCACTGCCATAGTTATTCCATCTTGAGCCATAATTGCAATTCGTTTTAATTGTTTTTGTGTTAAATTAGCTT
>JBELEM010000018.1:0-4139 GCA_042093735.1 Hellea sp.
AACCCTAGTATGAAAGTCTTGCTTCTTCATGGAGGGCCGGGTGTAACTCATGAAATTTTCGAAAATTTTGGTGAACATTTACCTGATGCAGGTATTGAATTCTATTATTATGACCAGCTCGGAAGTTATTTTTCTGACCAACCCGACAGCCCTGATTTATGGAAAATTGATAGGTTTGTTGATGAGGTAGAGCAGGTCCGAATTGCTTTAGGTTTGAACGAAAGTAATTTTTATTTGTTTGGTCAAAGCTGGGGGGGTATTTTGGGTATGGAATACGCACTTAAGTACCAGGATAATCTTAAGGGTCTAATTATATCTAATATGATGTCATCTATACCTGCCTATAATAAGTATGCCTCTGAAGTAATGGAGACTAAAATAGACACTGATATTCTTTCAAAAATTAAATCTTTTGAAGATGCAGAAGATTACCATAATCCAGTTTACATGGAACTTTTAATTGAACATCATTATGTGAATCATATTTTACGACGACCTTTTCAAGACTGGCCTAAAGGTGTTGTCAGAGCATTGGAGCATTTGAATCCAAAAGTTTATATACCTATGCAGGGCCCAAGTGAACTAGGGGCTAGCGGTCTCCTCGAGAGATGGGACATTACTGAAAGCCTCAGTAAAATTAATGTTCCAACATTAGTAATTGGTGCTAAATATGATACGATGGATCCAGGACATATGGAATGGATGTCTACTCAAATTCCAAACGCCCGTTATGCATATATGCCAAACGGCTCTCATCTTTCTCAGTATGATGACGAAGATAAATATTTTAATTCTCTTATTAGTTTTATATCTGATGTTAATACCCCTATGAATTAATTTAAAACTGTATAATTGAACGATCAAATATAACTTCTTTTTTGAGATAAAAATGAACAAGCCTAAACGCGATTACCGTGATACCTTATTTCTTCCTGTAACTGATTTTCCTATGCGTGCTGGATTGCCAAAAAAAGAGCCTGAGTGGCTTGATTACTGGAAAAAAATAAATCTTTATAAGAAGTTGCGTGAAGCGTCCAGTGACAAACCTCAGTGGACGCTTCACGATGGCCCTCCATATGCAAATGGTCACATTCATATAGGTACTGCCATGAATAAAACTCATAAAGACATAATTAATCGTTCGCATCAAATGTTGGGTTATAATGCTAACTACGTCCCAGGCTGGGATTGCCACGGTCTACCAATAGAATGGAAGGTTGAAGAAGAGTTTCGAAGCAAAGGCCGAAGCAAAGAAGATGTTAAGCCTAGTGAATTCCGGAAGCGTTGCAGGGAATATGCCCAATATTGGGTTGAAATTCAGTCGAAGGAATTCCAGCGTTTAGGAGTGATCGGTGATTGGGAAAACCCTTATTTAACTATGAATCCAGAAAGTGAAGCTATTATTTGTGAGGAGTTACTAAAAATAGCTTCTACAGGTCAGCTTTATAGAGGTTCGAAACCAATAATGTGGAGTCCTGTTGAGCAAACTGCACTTGCTGAGGCTGAAGTTGAGTATAAGAATAAAAAAGCTACTCAGATTTATGTAAAGTTCCCAGTTTCTAATGCTGCTTCTTTTGTTGAATACAATGATATCTTATCTTCCGCCAGTGTAGTCATTTGGACAACAACACCCTGGACAATTCCTGCTAATCGAGCTGTAAGTTTTTCATCGAAAATAAAATATAGTATTTATGAAGTAACGGAAATTGAAGAATCTGATTTTGATCCTTGGTCTAAGTGTGGTGATAAACTAATTGTGGCCGATGATCTTTGGCAGTCTGTTGCTAAAGCAGGCTTAATTAAATCTTATAATAAGCTTAAAGATGTTCCTTCAAAAGACATAGAAGCATTTGTTCTCAGCCATCCATTAAAAAATATGGATGGAGCTGAAGGAAAGTATGATTTTTGTGTACCGCTATTGCAAGGGAGTCATGTTACAGCAGAGACAGGATCAGGTTTTGTACACACTGCTCCGAGTCATGGTGAAGATGATTACGCAGTCTGGATATCTAACCAAAAAAAAATAGAAAGCCTAGGTATTGACCCCGCCGTTCCGATGACACTTGATGACGCTGGCTGTTATACTGATGTCATGCCATCCCGATTCAAAGGGTTGGATGTGATACGAAATAGCGGTAAGAAACGTGGGCAAGATGGAAAAGCCAATAATGAAGTTTTAAAAGCATTAGTTGAATGCGGTAACCTTTTATCCAGAGGTATTATTACTTTGCGCGATGCACACAGTTGGCGATCAAAAGCCCCAGTAATACGCCGTGCCACGCCGCAATGGTTTATATCTATGTCTAAAAAAGGCTTAAGAGAAAAAGCACTTGAAGCAATAGACAAAACTAAATTTTGGCCTGAGCGAGGCAGGAATCGTATTGCCAGTATGGTATCTGACCGTCCTGACTGGTTGATATCAAGACAAAGAAGTTGGGGTGTGCCTATCACACTCATTATTGGCCCGAATGGAGAGTTGCATACTGACAGGGCTGATGCTGAAAGTATAAACAATCGTATTCTAGAAGCTGTCAGGAAGTATGGTGTTGACGGATGGTTTGATACGCCTCTGGAAGAGTTTATACCAAAAGTTAATAATGGGTGGCATAAAGTAAATGATATACTTGATGTTTGGTTTGACTCAGGTTGCACTCATGCATTTTGTTTGAAAACGCGGTCTGATTTACCGAGAAGAGCAGATTTATATTTAGAAGGCTCAGATCAGCATCGTGGCTGGTTCCAAAGCTCTCTACTTGAGAGTTGTGCAGTCTATGGCGAAGCGCCTTATGACGGAGTTTTAACCGATGGTTTTGTGGTTGATGATAAGGGACTTAAAATGTCAAAGTCATTAGGAAATACAATGAGTCCTGAGGATATAAACAAGCAGTACGGAGCTGAGATTCTACGACTTTGGGTTGCAAATTCAGAGACAACAACAGACTTAAAAATAGGGCGTGAAATTATTCAAACTAATGTAGATACATATCGAAAATTACGAAACACGCTTAGGTATATGCTCGGAGCTCTAGATGGTTATAATCTGGCTGACACCGTTAAGTACTCCGAGATGCCAGGATTAGAGAAATGGGTATTGCATCGGCTTTCTGAAATTACACTTGAGCATGAAAGACTTGTGCGTGATCATGATCATAAACGTATTTTCACAATGCTATTTAATTTTTGTACACTTGAATTGTCATCATTTTATTTTGATATTAGAAAAGATGCTTTGTATTGCGACCCTATTATGAGCTTAAGGCGTCAATCTTGCTTAACGGTTATGGATATTATATTTCAACGGCTCGCAACTTGGCTGGCCCCTGTTATGTGTTTCACAATGGAGGAGGTCTGGAAAACTCGCTTTCCAAATCAGGAAACATCGGTGCATCTTCAGTTATTTAAAAAGGCTCCAAAGGAATGGTTTAATCAAGATATAGCTGAAGATATTGAAATTATAAGAACCTTTAGAGGCCAGGTATCTGAAGCCATTGAGCCAATGCGACGAGATAAACAAATAAAGTCAAGTCTTGAGGCATCAGTAGCTGGCCCAAAAAATTCTGATTTAGTAAAAGCGGCCTCAAACCTAGGAATAAGTTTGAAGAATTCATACTCTGATCCCTGCAACCCATCAGATACTTTAGCTGACTATCTAATTGTTAGTATTTGTGAGCTTTCTGATGGTAACAACAAAATAGATGTAACTGATTTGAAGGAGACTGGATTTAACAAGTGTGAAAGAAGTTGGAAGTATTTTGAGGGCGATGGAGAAATAACCGACAGGGATGCTGCCGCAGTTGAGTTTTTTGAAAATAATATTTAAATTGATTAAGATAAAATTCTAATATTATGCTTTTATATTAAGCGTCGTCCATTTTAAGTGCAGCAATAAATGCCTCTTGAGGAATTTCGACTTTTCCAAACTGCCTCATTCGCTTTTTACCCTTTTTCTGCTTATCCAAAAGTTTTCGTTTGCGTGAGGCATCTCCACCATAACATTTTGCAGTTACGTCTTTTCGCATGGCAGCTATAGTTTCTCGAGCTATTATTCTTCCTCCAATAGCTGCTTGCACAGGTATCTTAAAGAGGTGCCTTGGAATGAGATCCTTTAATCTTTCACACATCTGTCGCCCGCGACTTTC
>JBELEM010000018.1:4239-40970 GCA_042093735.1 Hellea sp.
CTTTCTTGGATTATTTCTAAATGAAGCAATCCCAGAAAGCCGCATCTAAAACCAAATCCAAGAGCAGCTGAGGTTTCCATCTCATAACTAAAACTTGCATCGTTAAGCCTTAAGCGACCCATGGCTGCTCTGAGATCCTCGAAGTCGGCTGCGTCGACAGGAAAAATTCCGCAGAAAACGACTGGTTGAGCTGGTTTAAAGCCATCGAGAGGAACTTCTGTGGGGCGCTTGTCCTCTGTAATGGTGTCGCCGACAGCGGCATCAGCAACTTCTTTGATTGATGCGGTTAAGAAACCAACTTCGCCTGGCCCTATGGATAATGTATCGGTTGGTTTTGGTAAAAAATAACCAACTTTATCTACAGTATAGCTTGCGCCAGTATTCATAGTGCGGATTCTCATTCCCTTTTTCACTGTCCCCTCAATTACACGGAAAAGTACAACCACTCCCATATAGGTGTCATACCATGCATCAATAAGCATAGCTTTTAGGGAGACATTGGGGTCTTTTTCCTCAGGTGCAGGAAGTTGATTGCATACAGCTTCTAGTACTTCTTGAATCCCTAAGCCTGATTTAGCTGAACACTCTATTGCCTCTGAGGCATCAATGCCAATAACTTCTTCTATTTGTCCTCGTACTCGTTCAGGCTCAGCTGCGGGAAGGTCGATTTTGTTTAATACTGGAACAATATCATGGTCATGATCAATTGCTTGGTATACATTCGCAAGCGTTTGGGCTTCCACTCCCTGTGAGGAGTCTACAACAAGTATTGAACCTTCACAAGCTGATAGGCTTCGTGAAACTTCATAAGCAAAATCTACATGGCCCGGTGTATCCATCAAATTGAGAACATAATTTTGCCCATTTTTTGCTGTGTAATCGAGCCTAACAGTTTGGGCTTTTATTGTTATTCCTCTTTCTTTTTCAATATCCATGTTATCGAGGACTTGATCAGACATTTCACGATCAGTTAACCCCCCAGTGAATGATATAAGTCTATCCGCTAATGTCGATTTTCCATGATCAATGTGGGCTACAATAGAAAAATTGCGTATATTTTTTTGTATAATCATATTCGGTTATTTAAAGGGCATTACAATATAAGCAAGAGTGCTTTGACACTATGAACAAGAGGTCGCAACTGTTTCAGGTAAACTATTTCTGATTATTTCCGTTAGAGCATCAATAACTTGTAATCTAGAAAATCCTTTCCTAAAAGTCAGATAGACTTTTCTGTGCGCGCTTTTCTCATTTATTTTTGTTTTGATTATTTCTGATTTACTGTTCCATTTGTTTCTAATTGCTAATGCCGGAATTAAAGTTATTCCTTGGCCTGATATAACCAAGTTAATAAGTGTCTCCAAACTAGTTGCTTGTAGAAATTGCTGTTGAGTATTTTGGGGTGATTTGCAAATTGATAAGGCTTGATCACGAAAACAATGCCCTTCTGCTAATAGCAGTAAATCTTCTTGGTCTAAATCTTCCATTTGTATATTATTAATTTTTGATAAGGGATGATTTTTTGGGTATAATAACCAGAAGGGCTCTGAGAAAAGCTCAATAGATGTCAGGGCTTCCTCTGCTGGTGATGTAGCAAGGACGGCCATATCTAATTTTCCATTTATTATGCTATCAACTAAACGATCAGTTATGTCTTCCACATACCTTATGGTCATTTTTGTCATACTTTTGCGTAATTTTTTCGCAAATAAAGGTATTAAATAGGGAGCTATAGTTGGAATTAATCCTATAGAGATACTGCCAGATAAAGGGTCCTGCGCTGCTATTGCCACTTTATTTATTTTATCTGCGGCTAAGTTAGCTTGGCGGGCTAATGATACAATTTTTTCACCAATTTCTGTTACTTGGATTCCTTTATAATTTCTTTCAAATAAAGTAACCCCAAGTTCATTCTCAAGTTTTTTAATTTGTCCAGACAATGTTGGTTGACTTATGTTGCAGTATTCAGCCGCCCGCCCAAAGTGTTTTAGGTCAGCTACAGCGCAGATATATTTGAGATCACGTAAATTCATTGTTAAAAACTATCTGAAAGTAATAATTCATAGGTAAAGCATATCATCTCTAAATGCCTTCGGCAAGTTAGCTAACGAATTAACTAAGTAAACAAATAAAGTATAATAATATGTAGTATTTTTGCCTTTTGTTAACTCTCTTGAAGCAATGTCTTAATATTTAGTAGATTTAAATCTAAGAATATCTTTGAGGTGCGTTTTGAAAAATTATAAAAATTACCGAAACTTCTTAAAAATTGGGGTAGGAATTGCAACTTTGTTAGCATCAAGCTGTGCAACAGCCCCTAATGATCCGACAGCACCTATGATCGAGCCTGAAAACCTTAGTCAATCTGAAGAGAAGACTTATAGTGAAAGTGAACTGCTTTATGCAATTTCAAATCATTTGGGTGTTACTTCTGAATCGGCTGCTTCTGCATTAGAGCGCATGTTTTCAGATAGAGGTAGACCAGTTGGCTATATAACAGGACAAGAGGGCAGTGGTGCGGCCTTTGTTGGTGCAAGATATGGTCAGGGAACTCTTTGGATGAAGGATGGTCAAAAAAAGAAATTGTACTGGCAAGGACCGTCAATTGGTTTTGATGGTGGAATGGATGTTTCAAAAGTATTTACACTTGTCTATGGTTTGAAGGATGTAGAATATATTTACCAGCGGTTTCCCGGTGCAGATGGTGCTGCATACTTGGTGGCTGGAATGGCGGTTAACTATCAATATGCCAATGGTATAACATTGGCCCCTGTAAGATCAGGTGTCGGGGTTAGATTGGGCGCAAATTTAAATTATACCAGTTATACACGTAACCGGTCAGTTCTTCCGTTTTAAAAATTCAAAAAAATGTGAAGTTAAACACGTAAAAACCCTCCAGATTTTTCAACAGAGGTGATTATTTTTTTAGAGACCGCCTCTATATCATTATCAGTTAACGTGGCTAATTTTGGTGATAATATTATTTCAATAGCAATAGATTTGTAACCTTTTTCTACTCCTTCGCCTCTGTAAATATCAAATAAATTTACTCCTGATATTAAGCCTTTATCCGCGGACCGGGCAGCTTGTATTATTTTTTTCGAGTCTACGCTCTCTTTTACGATAAATGCAAAATCTCGACTTATAGGCATAAAGTCTGACAACGATAACTCTTGTCGTGATTTACTTTTATTTTTTTTCTTTGGTGGTATGCTGTCGGGCCAAATTTCGAAGGCTACAATTCTACAATTGATACCCATTTCTTTGAGTATTCGCGGGTGTATTTCTCCAAAGTCAGCTAAAATATTTTTTGGACCCATTTGCAAACGGCTGGATCGACCTGGGTGCCAATAACCCTTTGTTGTCTCAGTACTTTGTAGATTGTCAATTTTTACATTCATACTATTGAGTGCACTTAAGACATCTCTCTTCGCCGTAAACACATCAACGATTTTTGTTCCACTCCATGAACGTTTTGGTACAACGCGCCTCAAGCCTGCCAAGTTTTGTTGTTGATCCTGTGGCTCAGTTCCAGTATATATGGGTCCAGACTCAAAAAGTGCTACATTAGGAAACCCTTTGTCAGCATTTCTCTGACTTGCCAAAAGTAAGTGGATAAGTGCGGTAGGTCTCATGCAATTTAAATCATTGGAAATTGGATTTTCGAGCAATAAATCATCAGATCCACCATCAAAAAGCTTAGCATGGCTGTGTTTAACAAAAGACCAGGTTATTGCCTCATTCATTCCGCGATTTGCAAGCGCTCGGCGCGAATGAATTGAATTCCTTTGTTTAATGGTATTTTCGTGCAAAACTGTTCTATCAAATTCAGGTAATTTTACAGGTTTAATATTATGATACCCGTAAATTCTTACTATTTCTTCCACCAGATCCGCGCCTTCTTTAACGTCCCGCCTCCAAGTGGGAACCTGAACAGAACAAACTGAGTTGTTCTCTACTTTGAAACCTAAATCTGATAAAATTTGTATTACCTTATGTTCTGAAATATCTAAACCTGTCAGACTTTTTACTAAACTTAAATTGAATTCTATTGTTTTTGGTGGCTCAGGAATCTCGCCAGACTGAACAATTTCACTCACCTCGCCTCCACAAATATTAAGAACCATTTGAGTGGCTAAATTTAGTCCTTCCATTAAAAAGCCAGTGTCTACACCTCTTTCAAATCTGTACTTAGCATCGGTATTTATGCTAAGTCTTTTTGCTGTTTTTCTGATGGTTAACGGATCAAAATAGGCACACTCTATAAAAATATTAGTTGTGTTCTCATTGCAGCCAGTTGAAGATCCACCTATAATTCCACCAAGGCCAAGAACGCCTTTATCATCACTTATAGTTACATCTTGTGTATTTGTATGGTAGCATTTTTCGTCGAGCGCATCAAATATGACTTCTTTTCCAAGACTGACAGTTATATTACCTGAAAGCGCGTCAGTATCATAAATATGTAGTGGTCGAGCGCGATCAAATGCTATAAAATTTGTTATATCAACCAGAGCTGATATGGGCCTCAGTCCTATTGCTTTCAATTGGTTTTGCAACCATTTTGGTGAAGGACCATTCTTAACGTTTTTGATAACTCTACCAATTATAACAGGGCATTCGTTTAAAGCGTTATTTTTTAATTGAATATCAGAACTAAATTTACCTTTAATGCTTTTAATAGGTTTCGTCTTTAGTTTTCCAGTGCCTGCTGCTGCAAGCTCACGTGCTATACTGTCAACTCCAAGCCAATCAGGTCTATTTGGTGTTACTTCAAAATCAATTACAGGATCGTCCAGATCTAGTGCTTCAGCTAAAGGGGTGCCTACAGTAAAACCTTTATCTAAATCCATTATACCTATATCGTCTTCATCCAAGCCAATTTCTTTACTTGAGCAAAGCATTCCAGATGACTCTACTCCTCGAATATTCCGTGGTTTTTTATCTAATTCGAAGTCTGCACCTGGTATATATGCCCCCATGGGTGCATATACCACTTTCATTCCTGTTTTAGCATTAGGCGCTCCGCAAACTATAGTTTTTTCGCCATCTAAAGTACTAACAGTACAAATTTTTAATTTATCAGCATTAGGGTGTTTCTCTGCATTGATAATTTTTGCAACAGTAAAAGGTCTTAGTTGTTCTGCAGGATTCTCAACTCCTTCTACCTCAAGTCCCGTAAGAGTCATTGTTTTAATTATTTCTTCAATACTCGCATCTGTCTCGAGATGCTGTTTTAGCCAACTTAAAGTGAATTTCATTAGCTTAACCCTGTAGCGAGATTTGCTTGCTGAAGGGGCCCAAATCCATAATGTTTTAACCACCTAGTATCACTCGAGAACATATCTCTTAAATCGGGCATTCCGTATTTCAACATGGCAAGTCTGTCCACTCCCATTCCAAATGCAAAGCCTTGATACTCATCTGGATCTATACCACAAGCTCGTAGAACATTTGGATGCACCATACCACAACCAAGAATTTCCATCCAATCACTACCTTGTCCGATTCTTATAGATGAACCAATTCTTTCATAGCGCACATCCATCTCGGCAGAGGGTTCTGTGAAAGGGAAATGATGTGGACGAAATTGTACCTCTACTTCGGTTTCAAAAAATTTAGATACAAAATCCATTAGGACCCCTTTTAAGTGCCCCATGTGAATAGCTTTATCAATGTAAAGTCCTTCTACTTGATGAAACATTGGGGTGTGTGTCTGGTCGCTATCGCACCGAAAAGTTCTGCCAGGGGCTATTATGCGTATCGGTGGTTCATCCTTGATCATAGTACGAATTTGAACTGGGGAGGTATGAGTTCGTAAAACCTTCTTTATTTCGTTATTTTCAGAGGACATGAAAAAAGTATCATGCATATCCCTAGCTGGATGACCTGGTGGGAAATTAAGCGCTGTAAAGTTATGAAAATCATCTTCTATGTCAGGGCCTAATGCTATAGAAAATCCCATATTTGAAAATATAACGGCCATTTCTTCCATGACCTGTTGTACAGGATGTAGAGTGCCCTCTGAAAGATTTATTGGAAGTGACATATCGATGCTTTCGTTTTCGAGAGCTTTGTCAATTGCAATAGTTTCAAGTTCATTTTTCTTTTGATCTATTTGACTGATAATGTCATTTTTCAAGGAATTTAGAAGAGGCCCCATTTGCTTCTTTTGATCAATAGACATTTTTCCAATTTCTTGCATCATGCTCGAAATTTCACCTTTTTTACCCACCGCTGAAATTCGTACATTATCGAGGTCCTTCAAATTATTGGTATTATAGATAATGGATGTATATTTATCCTTTATAGTCTCTATATTTTTCATGAGCTTCCTTGGGCATTATAGTAAAATACTTGATCTTTTACGCCTCTTTTCTCTTGCGTCAACCAGTGTAAAGCATTCAGGTTTGGACTAACAGCTTACTTTTTAAAATTTTGAGTGTTTTTTTAATTTGAGAAAAGTGTTCCGTTTTTTATTCAAAATTTTCGTATAGACCTGAGCAATCTCTGTATTTGTTAATTCAGTATTTATAAAAAACTTAAAAATATGTTTTTGATTTGAGTAGTGTGATGTTTTGTTTCGCATGGATACATACTACAACTCAATAAGTTAAAAGGATCTGAATTTATCTTAAAAAATATTATTCTTTAGGAATCAATTGGTAGGGAAATATCAAAAATTACATTTTCGTCAGTTTCGAGCACTTTGATTTGACCATTAAGATCACCTATAAGCATTCCGGTAAAAAAAGGTTGGATTACCCTGCCATCTAACTCTTCAGAATGCATGTTCCCTTTCAATGCATTTTCTGTTTGTTTGTCTAATTTCGATTTTATACCAGTTGCAGAAATTACTAGGTTGATTTGGTTAGATTTTTCCTCGATCTTAATGGTTATTTGACCACCCCTCGGAACGCTTTGCGTTGCTAATATTAAGATATTAAGGAGTATACGTACTATATTTGTTTCTATTTTAAGTTCATTAGATACCCAACAAAATCTATGTTTATCTGTATTAAACATATTTTCTGTAAGGTCTTTCAGTTTTTTTAGATCCATTACCCCTTTGGATGAGCTATTGGTGCCTAAAGCAATGCGCAAGTAATTTAGTTTTGCACTAGCCTGCGTAGCAGCTAACTTAATTAACTTTAGAGCATCTTCATGCATCTCCTCAGATCTGGTGTCATCGAGTACTTCAATAGCTGTGTTGAGTGCTCCTATAGGACTTATTAAATCGTGGCAAATTCGGGATGATATAAGGGAGGCCAGATCTGTTGCCATAAGGTTCTTACGAGATACTGTCATTTTAGACTATTCGATTTAATTAGTTTATTTTTAAGGAGCATTGGTGCCTTTCAGTCTTAGTTTAATATCAAACCTTCATGTGGGCTATCAAGCGTAAATGCAGGGATATTTACATCATATGATTTTCCACTTGTCGCCTCTTTTACGGTATAGGTGCCTCTCATCATACCAGAGGGAGCGCTTAATGGGGCACCACTTGTATATCGAAATATTTCACCAGGCTTAACTATTGGATTTTCTCCAACAACTCCATTGCCACGTACTTCGTGAACTTGGCCTCTTGAATCTGCTATTTGCCAAAAACGTTCCGTAACCATAAGATCTTCAATACCTTGATTGTCAATTTCTACAGTATAAGCCCAAAAAAACCTCGAGTCATAAGGGTTTGATTGTTCGGATAAATACTCAGGTTCCACTCTTATAACAACGTCTTTAGTTCTACATTCAAATAATGGAACTGTTGAATTTTGCATTATGGATCTCTTTTGTTTAGTTTATCACAGAGTGGGATGCTATCTCTTAGTTTTGTATGCTACATTAGCAAGACTTTTTGTATGTCTCCACTGAAATATTTAACTTGAGGGTTGTTTCAAACGTCAAGGATGTTAATCGATAGTTATGAATGAAGGTATTTCACCAAAACAGGTTATAGAAAAGCTGATTGAGTCAGGTCATATTACTTGTCCAAATGTTGCCTTGGATGGAAGGTCGACGCAATTACAACCCGCATCTCTTGACTTAAGTTTAGGTTACAAAGCCTATCGCATTAGAGCTAGCTTTTTGCCTGGGAAAAACCGAACTGTGAAACAGTGTCTTTCAGATGTTAGAATGCATGAAATTGACTTGAGTTCAGGGGCTGTTCTAGAAACTGGCTGTGTGTACCTCGTACCGCTTCAAGAAGCTTTAAATTTACCGGATTATTTAAGTGCTAGGGCAAACCCTAAAAGTTCAACAGGAAGATTAGATGTTTTTACAAGAGTTATTTGTGACGGCGCCAATAGTTTTGACGTAATTCCAAATGCGTATCAAGGTCCTCTATATGTAGAAATTGCTCCCCGAACTTTCTCAATACTGGTAAAGCCTGGAGATCGCCTGGTGCAAATGCGATTTAGGAAAGGTCTTGCAAAAACTATCAGAACCCAAACCGTAAGTATAGATTTGCAGGGCTTTAATAGTAATATTGTTGGTTGGCGTGCACGGAGGCATGCTGGGCTTGTGGACATATCTGCTGTTGATGGGCATATTGCTCGTGATTATTGGGAACCATTATTTGCGGAAGGCAATCAATTAGTTTTGGACCCAGATGAATTTTACATTCTTGCCTCTAAAGAATCTGTTTCTATTCCAAAAAATGAGGCCGCAGAGATGGCTCCAATAGCGACAGAAATAGGCGAGTTTCGGGCTCATTACGCAGGTTTTTTTGATCCAGGCTTTGGTATGGCTGCTGTTGGGGGTGAGGGATCACGAGCGGTGTTAGAAGTTCGTGGAAGAGACGTACCATTTTTGCTTCGACATGGTCAACCAGTTGCAAAATTAATATTTGAACAAATGATGGATATACCTGATTTTTTATATGGACAAAATGGGTCTCATTATCAAGCTCAAGATTTAAGGCTCTCCAAGCATTTTAAAGTTTAACCTGAGCAGCTAGCTCCCCCTAATACACAGAATTTTGAACAGTGTGGGTGGTTTAATTTTACCGGTCTCATACTACCCTTTAACGTTTTTCCTGTCTCGAATTGCTTATCATCCCATAGAAGTGTGCAAGCAAGAACAGACGTACCAGTTTCATTTTTACGTCGTACTACCATTCTTGATGTTGCACACATCATATCTCTAGGTTGTACATTTAAAATGCTCCAACAATTATTAGAAATTTCTGGAACATCGATATTTTCATCCATTTCTGGAAATAAAGTAAGCATTTCTTTGTTATCCAAATCAATCTTCCATTTATTTCTTTCTATGAGTTCATGATAACCTAGTATTGCATCATACTCACTCTCTGAAAACTCAGATCTTCCTGCGATGTTTATGAGAAAACTATTTTCATCAAGCCAATTTAACCCTTCAAGCGCACGCCTAAAACTACCTTTTCCTCTCTCTTTATCATGACCCTCTTCTGTGTAATGATCAAGGCTTACCCTCAAAGTAAATTTATTCCCGTATTTCTGTTTAAGAGTGAGTAAGCCCTTTTGTACTTTGGGTCGCATCATTGGACGCATTGCATTTGTCAGTATCAGTAATTTGTGGCCGCGTTGAAGTACTATTTCTGATAATTCGATCGCATCTGGGTTAAGGTAGGGCTCTCCACCGGTAAAACCAATCTCTATTCTATTTTTACTTATTGTGTCTATTTCTTCCAGATAGGGGAGTATATCATTTGGCTTTAAATATACAAAATGATCAGCCCGTGGGCTACTTCTTATATAACAATTTTTACACTCAATATTACATTGCGAACCAAGGTTAAACCATAATGTTTTAAATTTTTGAAATGAAACTGAAGCTCTAATATCGCCGTTTAAAGTATAGTTAGGGTCTTGAAATTTATTTTTATTAATCGCTTTAGACATATTTAATGAGATTATTTACTATTTTAAAATTCGGTTTATGTGGCCCATTTTTCTGCCCGGCTTAATCGTTTCTTTACCATAAAGGTGAAAAAATGTTTTTGGTGTTTTAGAGAGTTCATTTAAATTTTTATAGTCATCCCCGATTAAATTAGTCATTTCTACTTTATTTCTTGGATTTGTATCACCTAAAGGCCAACCTGCTATTGCACGAATATGTAATTCAAATTGATCAACGCAACCTGCATTTTGTGTCCAGTGACCAGAATTATGAACACGTGGTGCTATTTCGTTAACAAGCAAGTCACCATTTTCTTGTTCAAAAAATTCAACTGCTATTACACCAACGTAATCTAATGAATTTAAAACCTTCAAAGCAATATTTTGCGCATTCGTATTATCTGCAACTAGCGGCGCAATACTTTTGTGTAAAATGTGGTTCTTATGTATATTTTCAATTAAAGGGTAAGAAGCAGTTTCTCCTGATTGACTCCTAGCAGCAACTACAGAAACCTCCCTTTTAAAACTTATGAACTGTTCCAATATTGCAGGGCTATTTTTCATACTTTCCCAAGCTAAAGATATTTCATTATGTGATTTAATTATGAACTGACCTTTTCCATCATAACCAAAACGTCTTGTTTTTAAAACCGCAGGCAGTCCTATCTTTCTGATTGCTTTTTTTAAGTCATCAAGAGAACTTACTTTTTCAAATTCTGTTACAGGAACGTTGGCGTCATCACGTATAAAATTTTTTTCTATATAACGATCCTGAGCAATTTTGAGAGGAAAAGACCCAGGATAAAGTGGTTTTATTTTTTCAACAAAGGCCGCTGTTGATGCTGGGACATTTTCAAACTCATAAGTGATAACATCACATGCCTCAACAAAGGCTTTAATGCGTTTCAAATCATCATATTCACCGTTTGTTTCAAACTTTGAAACCTCTGCTGCAGGTCCGGAAATGTGTGGGTCATATATGTGACTATGAAATCCCAGTCGCGATGCTGCAGTGCTAAGCATTCTACCTAATTGACCACCGCCAATTATTCCAATTGTACTACCGGGGGAGAGCAGTATTTTTTCTTCACCTGACATGGCTTTAACCTTCAGGGAATTCTTTAACTGAGTCAGACTGTACTTCTCGCCAAGAGATCAATGATTGCTCAATTTCCTTATCTGAAACCGATAAAATAGATGCAGACAAAATTCCTGCATTCTTCGCACCAGCTTTGCCTATGGCCAATGTTCCAACTGGTACTCCACCCGGCATTTGAGCTATTGAAAGAAGACTGTCCATTCCAGAAAGAGCTTTAGACTCTATTGGAACGCCAAGTACTGGAAGATGGGTCATTGATGCCACCATCCCTGGTAGGTGAGCTGCTCCACCGGCGCCAGCAATGATTACCTTGTACCCATCTGATTTTGCATTTTTAGCAAAATTTACAAGTCTATCAGGCGTTCGGTGTGCTGAAATAATTTTTGTAGCGTATTTAATGCCGAGTTCATCAAGCACATCTGCTGAATGTTTCATAGTAGGCCAATCTGAATTTGAACCCATAATGATTGCTATTGGAACTGTCATGGTAGCTCTCTTTTAATCCCACGCTAGAAAGCTCTATACAATAACTAATGCAGCGGGAGGGTCAAATAGAAAAAATTTTAAATTAATAAATTATTCCGAGAGATAATACTTAAACAAAAATTTTATGGGCCCTGTGACTAAAACTCAGTCTTGTGTTAAGTTGAATATCTTCTATTGTTTTCCAAGTTATACAATAATTAAGGAATTAAAAAATGGACCGTGTGTTTATTGTAACTGGGGCTGCAAATGGAATTGGCTTTGCTTGTGCTCGTAGGTTGCTTGAGGATGGTTACAGGGTTGTTTTGGCCGATATTGACAAAGATAGAGGCCAGCAAGCCATTAAAGAAATGGGTTTCGGGGATGATGAAGCCTTATTTGTTGAATGTGATATTTCAAAAAAGCTTGAGGTTCATAATTTAATTGCAGAATCACTTTCCGCTTTTGGAGGTATAGATGGTTTGATAAACAATGCAGGTATTGCTGTTAAGGGAGGCGCTCTTGATTTAACTGAAGATGATTTTGACCGTGTAATAGCTACTAATCTAAGGGGTTCGTTTTTAGTCTCAAAAGCTGTTGCTAACTATTTTGTTTCTGAAATAGAAAGTAGAGAAGATCGTTCAAGGTTAACGGACCGACCATACTCGATTGTTAATATGTCATCAATAAATGATACTGTAGCTATACCAGACTACTTAGCTTATACTGTATCAAAAGGAGGACTGCTTCAACTTACTAAGTCCATGGCGCTTGAATTGGCGCCTTACGGTATAAGAGTAAATGCAATTGGCCCCGGTTCGGTGAAAACTGATATGCTTTCAAATGTGGCTGGCGACGGGCTTGAAAAAATTTATTCTCGAACTCCATTAGGACGTCTCGCTTTACCTGATGAAATTGCAGGGGTGGCTGCTTTTTTATTAGGCGAAGATAGCAGTTATATTACAGGTCAGTGTATATACGTGGATGGAGGCCGCTTGGCTTTAAACTACACGATGCCAAAGAAGCAAATCATAGCTGATATATGAGACTAGGTAATTCTAGTTTTTAACCAATTATAATTTTGATGGCTTAAACAAGCTTTCTAAAGTATGCTCAACTTTAGGTTGGTTTGTATCAGTCTCTTTAACAGCTTTTTCCACTGGCTTTAAGCTCTCTCCGGTTTCTTCTTGAGTTTTTGCTTCAAGCTTTGCTTTTTTGTCGGCTGCTTTTTTTACTGTGCTATCTAAATCAATTTGAGTGCAAAGCCCGAGAGACACAGGGTCAATAGGATTAATGGTGTTGATTTTCCAATGTGTGCGTTCACGAATGGAATTAATTGTTGGTTTAGTCGTTCCAATTAATTTAGAAATTTGGGCATCCGACACTTCAGGGTGATATCTAACAATCCATGCAATAGCATCAGGACGGTCTTGCCTTCTAGAAAGTGGGGTATAGCGCGGTCCTTTTTTCTTAGATTTACTAGTTTGTAAGGTATCACTATCGAATGAGTTTGCTTTCATAGCATATGTGCTATCTTTTTCTGCTTTTTCGATTTCTTCACGGCTGACTTGGCCATTTGCGATCGGATCTGCGCCAAGTATGCCTGCGGCCACATCTCCATCGGCGATACCCTCAACTTCTAGGATATGTAACGCACAGAATTCACTTATTTGTTTAAAAGTCATTCCAGTGTTATCTATTAGCCATACTGCTGTTGCTTTTGGCATAAGTATCTGCGTCATGGGGCCTCCAAATTTAGCCAAGAAAAAACCCCGCTTCGCGAGGCAAGTTCTGAATTTAAAAACTATGTTTTCAAATCAGAATTTATCTATAAGGTGTATATTAAATTATAGCAAGAGAAGTTTGAAATGGAAAATGATGTAAAGAGTGCATTGGAAAACTATTATATCAATGAAGATCTCTATGGATTATCTATTGAAGAACTAAATGTAAGAATAAAAGTATTCAAAAATGAAATTTTGCGCTTTGAAAAAGAGTTGGTGAAGAAAAGTTCTGAATTATCAGCGGCTGATCAACTTTTTTCTTCGAAAAAATGATTTACTCAAAAGTGATCTAGCTGTTGCAAAGCAGCAAGGTAGAGTTATTAACTAATGATATAAAATAAACCAGTTATACTAAAGTTTAGTAATGAATTCTAAAAAAAATAAAATAGATCCAGCTGAAGGTGCACTGGATACGTTCCGATCTCAATCTGAAGCACGATTAGTTGAGTTTGTTAACTCAGATCTATTAGATAACTTAATTGACGAGCTTTCATATTTAAATACTAGTCTTTTAGCTTTTTTTGATAAGGTTTACTCAGCAGGCGAAGAGAACCAAAAGAATATTATATTATCTCAAAAGAGCCAATGCAAAGAATTCGTTGTTCATCTGAAAAAATGGATTGAAGTTCAGAGTTTACTAAAAAACAAAAAAATAAACACAATTGACGCTTGTCAATCTGAACATCGCCTTACTAGCAAAACAGAGTTGGGGGAACTAACGATCTCGCAATTTAGTAATATTGATTCCGCGAGTTTTTTAAAATTTAGAGGTTTAACTGAAGACCTTGTAAATCTATACGATCAAATAGCATGCCTAGACCGTTCCCTTTATGGTTCTATCGCTGCTCAAAAAGGAAACACAGTCGCTGATCAGATTGAAAGAATTCGCTCTGCGTATATATGATAAAGTTCCTCACGGACGCTTTATTCTAAAATGTTGATTAGGTTCCGAAACCTGCAAATTTATTTTTGAAGCGTGATACGCGGCCACCTCTATCCACGAGTTTTCCATCACCGCCTGTCCAAGCAGGGTGGGACTTTGAATCGATATCTAAAACTAGTGTATCACCTTCTTTTCCATATGTGGACCGCGTTTGATAAGTGGATCCATCTACCATTTGGACAGTAATCATGTGATAATCTGGGTGTGTATTTTTTTTCATTTTATGGCTCCTCAGCCTATTTTCACGGATTTACTTTATGTGGTCCACCGCTGATTGGGGGCATATAAAGTAGAGTTATTAATGCGTCAAGTATTGTTAAGATAAGTTTTTTAATAATGGCTCATGAAGCATTTCATTAGTAGCTATTATGTCACCTGTATCCAAAACATCTCCTTGGGTTAAGCTTTCAACGCAAAGGCCGGCCTCACGGGCTATGAGTACTCCAGCTGCTATATCCCATACAGCTAGTCCGCGTTCCCAAAAACCATCATATCTGCCTGCTGCTGTCCAAGCTAAATCAAGAGCGGCTGAACCCATTCTCCTGACACCAGCGCTTCGTCCCATAACTTGATGAAGTTCCTTTAAAAATTTTGTGTGACCTGGCCGACCCAGAAATGGAATTCCTGTAGCAAAAATAGCATTTGCAAAAATATCACGCTTAGCTGGTCTTAAACGTCTATCTCCGCCACCCCTTGTTCCGTCATTTAAAAAGGCTCCTTTATTTTTTTCGGCAAAAAACATTTCATCTGTTATAGGATTGTAAATTACACCAGCTACAAGTTCTTTTGGATTATTATCTATTTCTCGTTCTAGCGCTATAGATATTGCAAAATGTGGGATGCCATGGAGAAAGTTTGTGGTTCCATCTAGCGGATCAATGATAAATCTGTGTGTTTTGTCAGTTCCTTTAATTTCTCCGCATTCTTCAGCAAGTATGCTGTAACCGGGTCTATCCCTTAATAAGCTTTCTATTATAGTTTCCTCAGCTTTTTTATCAGCCCTAGAAACAAAATCAGCGGGCCCTTTCCGTGAAACTTGAATATGCTCGAGTTCTCCAAAGTCTCTTAATAAGTTACGAGATGCTTTACGCGCTGCAAATTGCATAACTCGCATTAACGGAGAAAGATGGCTGGTGGCTTCGGTATGAGTGGTCATCAATCTGCACGCTTAATATATGAGCCATCTTCTGTGAGTATGACCAGTCGTTCATCAATTCCAACAAAAGGTGGTACAGTTGTCCTAACTCCGTTCGAGAGTGTTGCTGGTTTGTAAGAGTTAGCTGCTGTCTGGCCTTTTACAACAGGTTCGGTATCGGCAACGCTTAGTATTACCTGTTCAGGGAGAGCTACAGAAATGGCGCGTTCTTCATAAAACTCTACGTCCACAGACATACCATCATCAAGGTAGACAGATTGATCGCCAACAAATTCTTTTTGGAGACTAATTTGTTCATAGTTTTCTGAATTCATGAATATCAACATGTCATCTTCTGCATAAAGAAAAGTATGAGGCTTTTGCTCTAAACGAACTCTTTCCACAGTCTCTGCGGCTCTAAACCTCTCATTCAATTTACGGCCATCAAGTATATTTTTTAGCTCGACTTGATTAAATGCACCCCCTTTACCAGGCTTTACTGCGTTGCATTTTACGGCAACCCAAAGAGTGTCTTGGTGCTTTATAATGTTACCTTGGCGTATTTCATTACCATTAATTTTCATAAACTCAGCCTTTAGCCCTGCATTTTTTTGATCCTTTAGTGTACAAAAGAAGAAGGAGCAAGCAATGATAGTCTTTTGAATGAATTCAATCAGATATTACATAATAGATTTTGTATTATCTTTTACATTTCGTTCAATAAGAGCACGTTTTGGGTCAAGCATAATATATTTAGGTTTTTCCTCTAAATTGAATTTTAATACAGTTTGTGGCTCTGATAATTGCACCAATTTTGAATGGAATGGGTTTGCACCCAAGTCATCCACAGGGTCTTTTAGATAAAAGCTAATCTCAACCCATTCGTTCAAGCTCTCTTCCTTAATATCACTTACGGATGTTTCTTTGCCGTCTTTTTCTGCCGCATATTTTTTATCAAGAGTAATTGGTACAGATACTTCGTAAGATTCATCTTTTTCTGATATTTCAACTTCACCTGTGAACGATAATTCCCAGAAAGTAATTTTATTCCAATAATCATCAATTAATTTGTGATATTTAGGGTTTACCTCTTCATTTAAAATTTTAATTAATTCTAAAGTAGTAGGGTAAGGAGCTCCCATATTACCATGATGTTCATTTAGCATTCTTTTTACGGAATTTTGAATAACCTCATTTCCAATTATATGTCTCATTCCCCAGAAAACCCAGCTGGTCTTATTATAGTTGAGGTAAGGCTGTCCTTCAGCTTCAGCTAGTACAGGTTCATCATCATTATCAAAAGTTCTTTGTGTGAGGTATTGCTGCGTTGTACGCTCTTCGTGCATTCTTCTGGCCTTAGTAAAGTCATAATGATTTTCATATGCCAACATAGTTGCATTTTCAGTCAAGCCTTCTGATAGAAGGTTAGAGCCTTTTGCAAACGCTCCTATTAGTTGATGCGCAAACCATTGGTGACCAATTTCATGCATGGTAACATAACTTGCATAGTCAACTCTTTTGGGATCATCGGAGTCCCCTGGACTTTGAACAAAACCAATATTTTCTGAGAAAGGCACAGTTCCTGCAAAGGCTTGTGCAAAACTTTGATAAGGAAATTCCATAATTCTAAGTTGAGCGTACTGGTAAGGACTAAAGGTTTCAGTGTAGGTGCTTAAAGCTTGTTTCATTGCATCAAACATCAGTTCTATATTATAGTTATGCGCAGGGTGAAAATAAATCTCTAAATCGATATTATCTCCTTTTGGATTATTCCATGTTTGCTTCTGCAGTTCATATTCAGCAGTCATGAAGGAAAAGAAGTTTAATATAGGGTTGATTGATTTATAAACTCTGCAGCGACGGCCATTAGAAATGTTTTCGCTAATAAACTTTCCGGGTGCAACAGGAATTTGATTTTCGGTAGTACAAATCTTTGCATCAAAGTCTACAAAGTCGGCATAGCCTGAAGCCGATGTAAGTAAGTGATATTTACGCGCTTCTTCATTTTCGCGTTCTGGCCATTCTACTCTATCCCCTAAATCATATTTGCGTCTTTTATCTGGATTAGAAATGAATTGTGTTTCAAGATTCCCAAAGACAAGCAATGCTTCACTATTATTTAAAAATGTTCCATTTCTCAGTATATCTGAACTTTCTGTAAGAGTTGAACCGTTAAATTTTGTAGAAAATACAACCTCCCTTTCATCTCCTGGAGCTAATGGGGGGTCAAATTTTATAGTTAGTATGTCATAGTCTTTTTTTAATTTTTTACTGATATCATCATCAATATACTCGGTTCCACCCTCGATTTTCAACTTAGTAATATTTTCAATTCCTACCGCAGAGGAGAGGGTAACTCTCTCGATTATTTCTTCATGCGGATTATCAATTATGTATGTACCGTCAAAAGTAGCTGTTTGGTTTTCCGGAAAAAAATCAGCCAAGACGCTAACTTTAGTAATCCTTGGTTCAATTTCTTGCCAAATATCGATAACACTTTTTTCAAATTCTGCCCTGATTTTTTCAACCTGATTAGAATTAACATATTCTTCTGCAGTGTAGCTCTGAGAGCCTAAAACTCCAAAACCAAGAAATAAAGAAACACCAAGCACTGCCGCACTCAAGGAATAAGCTGTTAGATTACCTCTAATGCTTCGTAGACGCCCTGCCAAACTGACTTGATAACCTCTTCTCCATATCCATGTAGATATTGCACCGAGAATTAATAAAAAACCAGCCCAGTAAGCAAATTCCCAGCCATAAGATTTAGGTGCAGAAAAGCCTCCCATTTCGGAGTAAGCCCCAGCGCCTATACTCCCATAATTCATTAGAGGGTGATAAAAGGGTAGGTTTCCTATTACGAATATAAGGGACACTAGAGCGCCTGCACCTACAAACATCCCAATAATTCTTCCAGGCATAAAGTTTTGAATAAACATAACCAGCATTCCTTGAAAAAAGAAAGTGGTGAAAAAGCTTACCAGACCTATAGCTAAAAATGTACTAGGGACTACAGGAATATTACCCCAGCCAAAAATAAGCTGTGCAATCATGCCTGCAACTAAAAGGCCCAGTATTAATGTTAAAATGAGTAATGCTAAAGCGCCCCATTTAGCAAATAAAAGTGTGCTATTTTTTACCGGAGTAGCATCAAGTATCCCGTGAATATTGGACGTTCTATCGCGCCACATCAAGTCAGAACCAAAAAACACCATTATAATAACCAATGGAATAAGCATGGACCCTATCGCTAATTCCGTCATAAGATTGGATGTTGGAAGAGATGTACTGGCGCCTAAATATAACGATGCGAAAAGAGTAATCCCAAAGAGTACAAGGGCTATTGCAAATAATATAATGAATGCAGTTGTTTTCACGGTAGATTTATATTCAAATATTATACGCAGCCAAAACGATTTCAGAGAATATATTTTTCCAAGGTTCGGTTTTATAGGGCTTATATGCGTTGATATTTTTATATTTTCATTTTTACTTTTTTTGCTTTTAATTTTCCCATTTTTGAAACCGCGAACAGATAACTTGTACGCTGCGCTAAAAATAAATAAACTCAAAGCTAGGTAAATTAATCTATTAAATCCAAGCCATCCTGAGAGTGGAGCCATATTACTGTTTTGCTCAGCTGCTGGCCAATAGCGGCTCTCAAGTGCCAGAGATGTCGCGCCAAAAGGATCTATTAGTGCTGCTAACCATTCATCAGGATTTTCACCTGCTATGATGCCTGCTATAATATAGAGTACAAATAAACCAACAGCACTGACATATACAAATGCTTTATTTCGCATTGATACGGCGATTAAGGTATAAATGCTTGAAACAAGCAGAGCATTTATCACTATGAATAAAATTGTAGGTTGCACGTAATGAATAAAGTTAAATGGTTGGAAAGTTTCTGAATCCGCCCAAGGCATGAATTGCCCAGCCATTGTTCCAATAACTATACCTATTAAACTTAAAACTGTAGCAATCCAAACTCCTAGCATCCTAGAAACGATTAAGTCTATGGTTTTAACTTTTGTGGAATGTATGATTTCCATGAACTTGTAGGTTTCATCTCGCATTACGCCTGTGACAACAAATACAGCTGCAAAAAAGATAGAAAAAAGACCAAAAGCAGATATTGTTAGTGCAATAGGAATTGCCCCGTTAACTTTAACTTTAGAGCCAGCGCCTGTGCTGATTGAAAAGTTTTCTAAGGATGCAAAAGCAATACCTATTCCAAGCATTACAGCAAAAGCTACCCAAAAGCTTATTTGCCTTAAATGAACAGAGAGTTCGAATTTTAGTAACTTAGACAGCATAACTAATCTTCATCACTCATGAAGCCATTTAGGTAAGCAAAATAAGCATCTTCTAAAAGTATGTCTTTTGATTTCCAGCCTTTAGTAGGTTTGGCTGAATTTAGGACTGTTACTACCGTTGCTCCTCGAAGCCGTCGCGTTGATAGTACTTGCATTTCAGTTTTAAGGTTTTCTACTTCCAGGTCATCGTCAATTTGTTTTATCCAAACTTGACCTTTAATATTTTTTATTAAGTCTTCAGGAGCGCCGCGAACGATTAACTTTCCTCCACCCATAACTCCCATATCATTGCATAAATCACGGACATCTTCAATAATATGGGTAGATAAGATAATAATTTTATTATCACCTGCACGCGAGAGTATATCTAAAAAACGTTGACGCTCTAAAGGGTCAAGTCCTGCTGTTGGTTCATCAACAATAATTAAATTTGGATCACCGATTAAGGCTTGAGCTACCCCAAACCGCTGTTTCATTCCGCCCGAGAAAGTAGCAACCGAAGCTGATTTATGCGTCCAGAGATTAACCATTTGCAACAGCGTTTCAATCTGCTCTTTTCGCTCCGCCTTATTTGTTATACCTTTTAGTATTGCTATGTGATCAAGTAACGCTAAAGCGCTCATTTTAGGATAAACACCAAAGTCTTGAGGAAGGTAGCCGAGACCCGACCTGATGATATCAGGATCGTGCACGATGTTCACGCCATTATAAGTGATTGTACCTGAGTCAGGTTTTTGCAAAGTTGCAAGGGTTCGCATTAGGGTTGATTTTCCCGCTCCGTTAGGCCCTAAAAGACCAAATAAGCCGGGTTTAAGGTCAAGACTTATGCTATTCATGGCATGAACCGAGCCGAACTGCTTGTGAATATTTTTGATAGATAACATTTTTGTATTTCCCGCGGTATAAGCTAATATTATACTAGATATTGTGGTGTGCTTAAGAGGTTTTTTTACCAAAAGCAAATGAGATATGGATTTACAGTTTATAGACTTTGACTTGGACAGTAAAACAGACGTGACTCGTCAGTTCATATTCGTTATGAGAGATCATGAGCGAAAGTAAATTACCTAAAAAACAAGTGTTAGATTATTCATTTGCACGTGCCAATGGTGTCATAGCAACCACCTTAGACAGCGAATCTGTTATTATTCATCGTACCTCTACTACTTTTGAAGCGATACTTGAGGCTCGTCGAGTAAAAGCTCAACCAGCTGTTTTAAAAGAGGTGAGTAATGGTGAGTTTGAAACATTGGCAGCGCAAGTTTATGCTTCAACTGACCTATCTATTTCAGCAGAGGATGCGATAGGTACTTCGTCTGATTTAAACGCTTTAGCGGATGGCATACCCAAGATTTCAGATCTTCTAGACAGTTCTGATGATGCACCAGTCATACGTCTTATCAATGGTGTCCTTCAAGAAGCTATAAATAACCGCGCATCTGATATTCATATAGAACCTTTTGAAGCGCGACTTTCTATTCGTTTCCGTATTGATGGTTCACTTCAAGAAATGTTGAGTCTACCCTCACGTTTATCATCTGTTTTAGTTTCACGAGTCAAAGTTATGGCACAACTGGACATTGCTAAAAAGCGTATTCCCCAAGATGGAAGGTTTTCATTAAATTTGGGGCAAAGAGCAATCGATATTAGGGTCTCTACATTACCGTCACGTCATGGTGAGAGACTAGTAATGAGAATTTTAGAGCAGGGTTCCTCGCGCCTAGAGCTCTCGGACTTGGGAATGAATCCTAAGTCACTTAAACCTTTTGAGGCAGCTCTAAAAAGGCCTAATGGTATAATTTTAGTTACTGGACCAACAGGTTCTGGCAAAACAACCACATTGTACGCTGGCCTTTCTTGTTTGAATAATGGGTCTCGTAATATACTTACAGTTGAGGATCCAATTGAATATGCATTAGACGGAATTGGTCAAACCCAAGTTAACAACCAAATTGGTATGACCTTTGCAGCAGGCTTACGTGCAATTTTAAGACAGGACCCTGACGTGGTTATGATAGGAGAGATCCGTGACCCCGAGACAGCGGAAATTGCAGTTCAAGCTTCTTTGACTGGTCACCTTGTTTTATCTACTGTTCACACAAATTCTGCGGTAGCGGCTATTGCTCGTTTGAGAGATATGGGGGTAGAGTCATTTTTACTATCATCAACAATAACGGCTCTTGTTGCGCAGCGTCTGGTGCGCCGGCTTTGTGAAAAATGTAAATTTTCATATGAGCCGAGCCAAAATGAAAAAGAAGAGCTGGGTGTTTCAAAGATAAAAAAAGCTTTTTACAAAGCAAAAGGGTGTAGTCATTGCAATAATACCGGATATGTTGGCAGAATAGGTATATATGAGATTGTAACATTGGATGAAAACCTTCGTTCACTCATTCATGATGGAGCGAGTGAGTTAGAGATAAAGAATTATGCTTTTAAAAACCGTCAATCTTTACTAGGGTCTGGTGCTGAAAGAGTGTTATCTGGAGAGACTTCTGCACATGAGGTTTTAAGAGTTTGCAAATCAAACATTGCTGATGAGATTTAATTTGAACGCTTATGATTTCATAGCTTTAGACTCAAGAGGGAAACGTCAAAAAGGCACTATTATGTCACCCTCACCTAGAGATGCACGTGATTTACTAAGATCCCGTCAACTTGTAACTATTAAAATTACGCATTCCAAACCCAAAGATCAGTCAGTTTCAAACTTTATAAGACCTAGGATAAAACATAAAAACCTTACACAAGCTACGCGGCAGCTTTCAATTCTAATTGATGCCGCTACCCCAGTTGAAGAAGCTTTAAAAATTACTGCACTTCAATTTAAAAACAATATTGTTAAAACTATTTTATTATCTGTGCGCTCACAAGTTATGGAAGGCTTACGGTTATCTGATGCGTTGAAAATTCACCCTACGTCCTTTTCTGAATTATATATTGCAATGGTCGCATCTGGCGAAACTTCTGGCCGCCTTGCTTCTGTTCTCAGTAGACTTGCCGATGATTTAGAGAGGGCTCAAAAGATTAAGCAAAAAGTAAGAGGCGCTACGGCTTACCCCATAGTGCTTTCAGTAGTAGCTTTGACTATTGTTGTTGTTTTAATGGTTTCAGTTGTTCCCAAAGTTGTTCAACAATTTGATAGTTTTGGACAGGACTTACCAACATTAACAACACTCGTCATAGCTCTATCGGAATGGATGCAGCAATGGGGACTAATTTTATTAATTTTCATGTGTGTTTGTTTTTTACTTTTATCACGTCTTTTAAAGCAAGTATCATTCCGATTGAGTTGGGATAAAATGTTACTAGCCCTACCAATTATTAGTAAAATAATTAAGGATATGAATGCCGCTAGATTTTCTCGGACGATGTCTGGTTTAGTGGATAGTGGAACTCCCATATTAACAGCTTTAGAAGTATCTTCGTATACATTACAAAATAGTATTATGAAGAATGCTGTTCTAGATGCTGCGTTAAAGGTTAGTGAGGGTTTGACGATTAATAATGCTCTCAATGATGCAAATGTTTTTCCGCAAATTGTAATACAGATGATCGCCGGAGGAGAAGCAAGCGGTGATTTATCTGGAATGCTTGCTAAATCTGCTGAGTATTTAGAGGATGAATTCTCTTCGTCCACTGACGTATTTTTATCTTTGCTGGAGCCTTTAATTATTATTCTTTTAGCCGGGGTTATTTTATTAATTATTGGTGCAATTTTTATGCCAATATTACAACTTAACACGCTTATCGTTTGAGGAGATTTAAATGAACATTCTGAGATTAATAGGTCAAATTAAGCTTGCCCAACAAGATGAAGGTTTCACATTGATAGAAGTGTTGGTGACGATGGCAATCATATCCATAATGGTTGTTGGAGTAGCGCTTACCATAATTCCAGAAACGGGTAAGGCACAAATTATAAGAGCTAAATCTGATATACGAATACTTGAACAAGGGTTGGAAATGTACCGTTTAGATATGCTAGATTATCCAGAGCAACAAATGGGCTTAGCAGCACTAAAGTCTTTACCAAGTGGCGTGGATGAAGGGCGTTACCGAAAGGGAGGTTATTTAAAATCACTACCTGATGACCCTTGGGGTAATCCTTATATCTATATCTATCCGGGTGAAAACGATATTTATGATATTATATCTTATGGAGCTGATGGCGAAGTTGGGGGAGAGGCTGCGGATGAAGATATAGTTAGCTGGGATAAATAAGAGTGAAAAATAAATCCCAAACAGATGGTTTTTCACTCATAGAAGTTTTAATAGTTTTATTTATTATTGGCCTTATGTCATCTGCTGTAATTTTATTTATGCCCCAATCCTCATCAGATCTTGATGTTCAAGCAAAAAAACTTTCATACGGATTTAACGCTTTAATCCATGACAGTTTAGTCAGTGGTAAAGTGGCATCATTTGGATTTTCTGATAATGGATATGCATTTTATACTTTTGCTAATAACCGATGGGAAAAAACCACCACAACAGAATGGCCCGAAGGCTTGAATTTTGAAATGTACCTATCGGGAAAAAAACTTGATATACCAGAAGATACAATGCCAATTCTTCTGTTCAAACCTAATGGCCTCATTACCCCTTTTAGATTAAAAATCTCAGATTCTGATTATTTATACTCGTTTTCATCACATATGAATGATGGTATTAAGGTTGAAAAAATTACAAAATGAAGGATGATGGTTTTACATTGATAGAAGTTTTAGCTTCTCTTCTAATTTTTAGCCTTGCAATAATTGGACTCACTCGAAGTAGTATGGAGTCTGTACGAACAGCAAGTGTTCTACAAAATAAATCTTATGCAGCTATTGTTGCCGACAATCAGATTGTAGAATTAAAAACTTTACCCTTACAGACGGGAATAATTACTGGTGATAGCATTGTTATGGGAAAAAGCTTCGATTGGAAGGCTGAGGTTACAAAAACACCGAGTAAAAATTTTTATGAAATGAAGGTAGAGGTAATTGATAAAAATACTAAGCAGTTAATTATAAAGCGAACTGCTTTCCGATTAGCGAAACCATGATAAATAATCTTAATATTAGTCAAAGAGGATTTACCCTAATAGAGGTATTGGTTTCGCTTTTTATTTTTTCCATTATCTCAATAGGTGCAACAACAGCACTTACTCAAAGTTTAAAAACTAAAGAACAATTAGCTTCAGTAATGGATGAGTTAAACGAAATTAACATTGCTCGTACTATTATTAAAAATGATATGTCGGCTATAACTTTGCGCGCTAGCAGAGATGAGTTGGGAGATAAAAGGCCTTATTCTGTATTTTCAGATAGTACTGTTTTACTAAGTTTTACTCGCCGCGGTTTGGAGAATCCTGGAGGGCTTGAAAAGCGTGGAGACTTAGAGAGAGTAAATTATGTTTTTGAAGAAGGTTCCTTAATTAGGATTTCGTATGAACATGAAAACCCAGGTCAAATGCCTAATACTTACAGATTAGTATTGCTCAAAAACATTGAAGATATAAAGATAAAAGGGATAAAATACGAAAATAACTCAATGATAAAAGTTAATAATTCAGATATTCGGTTTAGTAATATTGAAATTCCGTTGGTGAGAGCAATTGTTTTAGAGGTAACTGATAAAAAAAACGGCCTAACGGAACATTTTTTTGAGTTTAATTTATGACTAAAAAATCCAAAGAAGAGGGTACAGTTTTACTCACAACTTTACTTGTTATGTCCATAATGGCTGTAATATCGATAGCTATCATAGAGGATATAAAATTTGCAGTTAAAAAAACAATTAATACCGATCACTATGCGCAGACACATTGGTATTTAATGGGCGCAGAAGATTACATAGAAAGCTTTATCAGTTACCAATATGATGAACTCGATGTTTCAATCAAAAATGATACGCTAAGAAAATCTCTTTCATTGTCCTACCCTTATGATGGAGGAATGATTTCGGCTAATATAACCGATGGTACTGATTGTTTTTCATTGGGCAGTTTAATTACTGTAGACGGTAGAGCTGATGTTGCTGGTCGAAGGCAGTTTGAATATTTAATGGGTTCATTGGGCATACCTGAATATAAATCGAAAAAAATTTCTTATTCACTTTCTGATTGGATGGACGCGGACACCCAACGCGAACTTCTCGGTGCTGAAGATGGAGATTATTTACGACGTCCAATACCTCACCGTACCCCTAATTCCATGATCGCCTCCGTCATGGAGTTGCGTAGTATCGAGGGAATAGATGAAAATATCTACAAACGTATAAGACCGCACATATGTGTTCGTGAGCAAGGGTCTAAAACTAAATTTAACATTAATACCTCTGAAGCTAAGGACGCTTTTCTACTCTCATCAATTCTGGGGGGAAGTGATTTTTATGAAACAGCACTTGCAATTATTTCTGAGCGTCCGAAAAAGGGATATGAAAACATGCAAGAGCTAAGGTCCAGTCAAGCTCTTCAAAACTTTGAAGGTGATAGCGTTGCTTATGATCAAATTGTATTTGAACCGAGCTTCCTCTGGGTAGAAGTGAAAGTTGATTATCGTAATGCCTCTCGAGTAGTTAGTTATGAGTATGATGTTAGTGATGGTAATATTAGTAAAATATATAAAGGATGGGGATATGAGAGTTTGCGGCCAAAATTACAGGAAAAGGAATTATAATTAAGGTGTCACGTAATCTCATAATAATTTTAAATAGCTCTAATGATGAAATAGGTATGTGGGGACTTATTGATAACAAAAAAGTTATTGACCATGGACAGGGTAAGCCGCCTATTGCATATAATGTTTATAATACTTTACTTGTATTACCGGGACAATTTATTAGGGTGTATCCTCACAAAGTTTCAATAAAGTCAAAGCGAGAATTAGCTCAGGCAGCAATATTTTCTATTGAAAATAAAATAGCCGAACCCATTGCCGGGCTACATTTTATTGTATCAGAAGATAGAATTGCAATTATCAACAAAGATTATTTAACACGATGTTTGGTTAAAATAAAAAATATGGGTTTCACGCCTCAAAGAGCAGCTGCAGATTTTGAATTATTTACAAGCATAACAGGTAGTTTTCTTATTTTAGATCGCGTAATCAACCCAGGTATCTTTGGTAATGCTATCGATAGTGCGTGGTCCGAAGAAAAAAACATAATAGATAATATTGAAATTTTTAAATCTATCGATCACTCTGTAGAAAAAAATAATTTCCTTAATCTTTTGCAGAATGAATTTGCGCAAAAAACTGCATCGGCATTGCCATTTAAAAAACTTGCTTTTACTGGCTCATTAATAACTTGTTTTGTTTTTGTATTTATTTCTTCAATACCAATAGAAACCCGCGCTCTAAAAAAGCAGGTATCAGATTTAAAGTTAAGAACGGAAAAATTATACTTCGATACAACAGGAGAAAAAGCTAATGGCAAAGCTGCATTATTGACTAGAAAATTTATCGCAAGAGGCAGCTCGAACTCTTCTGACTTTCTTCATTTGTCTGAAATATTATTTAGATCCGTAGATGATGTGCCTGGACTTTCCGTAAGCAATATTAGATTCCAAAATAAGGTTAACGAATTACAGATACAATTTATTTACCCAAGCTTTGAGAGTGCTGGGGAAATTGAAAAATTTGTCAGCGAATACGGCGGTATATTAACGACAGGCGGCGTTAGAGAAAAATCGGGTATTTTGGTAGGAGAGGCTAGTCTTCGTGAGGCTAGGTCGTGAATAATTTTATAAAGTGGAGCCAACGAGAGTTATACGAAAAAGTTATAATCAGCTTGACGACTGTGATGGCTTTTGGGTTTATTGTTTATATATTTGTTTATAACCCTATTAGAAAATTGAATATTGAAGCGAATTTAAAAGTTTCTAAAGCCATTTCTGAATATGAGTTAGTTGCAAACGCAGTTCCTGAACTTTCTGAAGGAACATTGGAAAAAGAGGTAATATTTAACCGAGATATATTGATACGAATAGCCCGTGAAAATAGTATTAACCTCTCTCGTATAAATCCTACCAAAGAAAGTTTTGAGATCTGGGTTGATAATGTTGAAACAATAAAGATGTATAAATTTATTCAATCTTTGATAAATGTTGGAGGGGCTAATCTTACACGAGCGTCTATCTCCATTAATGAAAATTCCTTACTATCGGCACAGCTTACTTTTAGGTGAGTTTAATTTTTAAAAATTAATTTTTCATGACAAAGAAGCCATTCTTTTTTTTCAATTCCTCCAGCATATCCACCTATTTTACTATTTTGAAGTATAACTCTGTGGCACGGTACTACTAATGCAAGAATATTTTTAGCATTTGAGTTAGCGACAGCTCTCGAGGCCTTTTTATTGCCAATCGCTGCGGCTAATTCTGAATATGAAAAAGTTTTCCCAGAAGGGATTTTGGTTAAATTAAGCCATACTTTTTTTTGAAATTTAGTTCCTGTAAACATCAAAGGCGTGGTGAATTCTTTGAGGGCCTTTTTAAAATAAAGTTTTAACTCATTTTCTATTCTTTGAGTTATTAGTGTCCTACCCGGTATAATATTCCGGTTATATTTTTGAGATAGCCTTTGAAACCCATTATGAATGTTTTTTCTGGTAATAAATTCCAACATATAAAGATGGTTCTCGTCACAGATTGCTAACATTTTTCCTATCGGTGTAGGTATCCACTCAATAAAAAGTGGGCTCGTTGCAGAATTATTTATTATGGTCCACCTTTTTTTATTAAATGCATTAAAGTTTTTACTGTCTTTGTAAAAATTTTCCACTTTTGAATAATCCCTCATTTGAACAGTTTAAGAATTGAAAGTCAGGATAAATAAACTCGATTTAGAATCCATATGTTACTATTGAGACGAATTTATAATTTGGATGCAGTAAAAACAAGCATTGTTATTTTCTAGTCATTTCTGTAAGTCTGAAAAAAATAAGGAAATAATATGGCTGTTACATTTTACAAAGGGGATATTCCGAAAGGACTTGATTTTGGTTCTTCTGTTGCAGTTGATACTGAAACGCAAGGTCTCTCCCTTCTTAGGGATAAACTGTGTTTAGTGCAGTTATCATCAGGAGATGGGAATGCGCACATAGTTCAGATGGATAGAGAAAAATATGGAGCTCCAAATTTAAAGCATCTATTGAGTAACCCTAAAGTTGAAAAAATTTTTCATTTCGCTAGATTTGATGTGGCAATAATCAAACGTGATTTGGGTATTGATATGAACCCTATCTTTTGTACAAAAATAGCCTCTGGGCTGGTGAGAACATACACAGATAGGCACGGTTTAAAGGACCTGACAAAAGAGTTATTGAATATCGACCTTTCAAAACAACAGCAAAGTTCGGATTGGGCTTCTGATGAGCTAAGTCAGGCCCAACTCGATTATGCAGCATCTGATGTATTATATTTACACCAATTAAGAAACATTTTAACCGCTCGTTTGTTAAGAGAAAGAAGGTTAGATCTAGCAAAGAGTTGTTTTGAGTTTCTACCCGCTCGATGTGAACTTGACTTAAAAGGTTGGGAAGGCGTTGATATTTTCAGTCATAGAATGCGACGTTCCGAATAAATTTTGGAAATTTACATTATGTTACTGTAATAAAAGCTGAAAAAAATTTCTGTCGTAATTTTTAATTTCTTGTTTATAAAGTCTCATGAACTCAACCACTAAATCAAAAATAGACCATAGCGCAGGAGAGGCACTTGGGCTTTGGGAGCCTAAGAGAACACTTACTCTTGAATCTGCTCGCAGGCATTCTTTTTTTATAAAAATGATGCGTAGGGTGTTAATAGGCTTGTGTTTATGCTTATCGATTTTTCTTGTTTATGAATTTGCAACACAAGGTAATGTTACGTTTATAGAAGACAATCCTACTGAAGCAGTAAAAATGATTAATCCTAGGTATAGTGGTAGAACAAATGATGGCTTGCCATTTTACCTAAAAGCAGATCTAGCAACACGTAAAATGACAGAACGGGATGTTGTTTCATTAATCAAACCGGTACTCGAGTTTACAAGAGAAAAGGGAGCGGAAGTATCAATTTTGTTGGCCGAAACTGGAACTTTTAATGATGTAGAAAAAATATTAAACCTAAAATCAGGCGTCAGTTTAAAAACTGATGATGGATATGAGTGTACAACTACACATGCCCGTATTTTCAATAAAGAAAAGCGTATTGAGGGCAAAGAATACATTGAATGTAATGGTAATTTTGGTGAAGTAACAGGAAATGCATTTGAGATTAATAATAATTATAGTCAGTTTGTATTTAAAAATGGAGTAACTGCAGCGATTGAACAAGATAGCGCGATTAGTACAATCGGTGAGAGCAGATGAGACGTACAATTTTATTTTTTCTAGTAATGCTTTATCAATTTGATGCTTCCGCACAGATATTTGGAGGTGATGATCCTATAAGGTTTAGCTCTGACAAAGCCACCTATGAAGGAAATATAACTATTTTAGTGGGTAGCGTTGATGTTGTTCAAGGCCCAGCTAGGATAAAGTCTGATATAATGAAAATATTCCGCAGTAATCCTACAATTTCCGATGGAAGCGATAAATTAGGTGCTATTTCCCGTATTGAGGCAGTTGGAAACTTTCATTACACAACCCCTCAAAATGATGTTAGAGGAACGAGCGGGGTGTATGAACGTGATAAGGGTACAATTACTGTATTGGAAAACGTTAAGGTTAAGCAGCCCGGCGGTAATACTGCATCTACAGATCGTTTAGTATATAACATTGAGACTGAGACTATAAGGTTCTCTGGAGAATGTAGGGGTAAAGACTGCTCTGGCCGACCAACCATAAGATTTGGAAACTAGGATAAAATCATGAAAAATATTTTTAAGCTTTTTTGCGGGTTGTTATTGCTGAGCTTAGTGCCATCAAAAGTATTTGCTCAGTTCTCAACTGGTAATAACTTACCGACAGAAGCGAGTGCTGATTTAATAATTAATTCTTCTGGAACCACTATTCTTAGTGGCCAAGTCGATGTACGCCAGGGTGATACTAGAATATTAGCGGATAAAATGAAAATTTTTGGAGGTATTTCAGCTGGTGATGAAGGTTCTAATACAGATGATATTTCACGAATAGAGGCCACTGGAAACTTCTATTATATAACGCCAGAACAAGAAGTGCGGGGCGATAATGGTGTTTATTTAAAGTCATCTGATACATTCACAGTAACAGGTAATGTAATTTTACTTCAGGGTGAGAATGTTGTCACTGGGGATACACTTATTTATGATTTGAAAAAGGAAGAGGCTCAAGTGACAGGCACATGTAATGGACGAATTTGTGGAACAGAGGGCCGAGTGAAAATTCTTCTTAAAAATTCCAATGATAATGGAAATGAAGTTAATTAGTGAATAAAGGTGATATGATGGTTAACGGCGCTAATAAAAAACAAGTAAGCTTGGAAGGTGAATTTACACCTCCGCCAACTGGACTAGCAGCCAATAACATAGGTAAGGCTTATCGTGGCCGTGAAGTTGTTAAGGATATTACTCTAACCGTTCAACGCGGTGAGGTTGTTGCGCTTATGGGCCCAAATGGTGCAGGCAAAACTACAAGCTTTTATATGATAATGGGTTTGATAGAAGCTGATAGAGGTATGATAAGCTTAGATGGTCAAAATATAACTGATTTGCCGATGTATCAACGTGCCAGGCTTGGTGTTGGTTACTTACCTCAAGAGCAATCAATATTCAGAGGTTTAACTGTTGAGGAAAATATTAAAGCTGTCGTTCAGTTAACTGAAAATGACAAATCAAAATGGGATGATAATGTTGAAGCATTACTGGATGAACTAAATATTGGTCACATTAAAAAAAGTCCTGCACTCGCTCTTTCAGGTGGTGAAAGACGTAGAGTAGAGATTGCAAGGGCACTAGCATCTAGGCCTAGTTTCATACTACTCGATGAACCTTTTACTGGAATAGACCCGATCGCGATAGCTGATATATCGGAGCTTGTTTTATATTTGAAAAAACGCGGGATAGGGATATTAATTACTGATCATAGGGTTAGAGAAACCCTCGATATTGTTGACCGAGCATCAATATTGTTTCAAGGAGAGGCTTTGTTTGAAGGCACCCCAGATGAGATAAGGTCCAATAAAGATGTTAGACGTGTTTATCTAGGAGATAAATACGCTTAAATAATTCCTAAAGAACTTTAATTAGTTTTTTTTCGTGTCTAATCTTGTACGAAGTTCTTTTCCTGTTCGAAAAAAAGGAACACTTTTTTGAGGAACAAATACTTTCCCCCCAGTTCTCGGGTTGCGGCCAGAGCGTGATTTACGGTGACGCACAGAGAATGCCCCGAAGCCTCGTAATTCTACTCTGGCTCCTTTTTCGAGAGTTTGCGTTATGGTTTCAAGTATCACTCCTACAACCCGCTCTGTATCTGTTCGAGTGAGGTGTTGATTCTCAGTATGTAATTTATCTATTAGTTCTGATTTTAGCATTAAACAATAAAGCAATCATATGTTGCCTGAGTCAATAACTTTTAGTCATTAATCCATAAAAAAGGCTCAGTTACTGTTAAAGTAGCCGAGCCTTTTTGTTTTTTGTGGGTTCTAAATCAGTCGCCTTTCAAAGCAGCGCCAAGGATATCTCCGAGAGATGCACCTGAATCCGCGGATCCGTATTGTTCTACAGCTTCTTTTTCTTCTGCTATTTCCAATGCTTTTATTGAGAGGGAATATTGACCTTTGACAACACGCGTGATCATCGCATCAATTTTGTCGCCTACTGCAAAGCGCTCGGGTCTTTGTTCTGATCTTTCGCGCGATAAGTCAGCTTTCCGAATAAAGGCTGTAACTTCACTATTCTCACCAAAGGTTACATCAAGACCTGTTTGCTGAACGTTTGTGATTGTGCAGGTTACTGTTTTACCTTTTGAAGCTCCTTTGGGAGCTGCTGCAGGTCCGCTATCTTTAACAAGCTGTTTAATACCTAAAGATATACGTTCTTTTTCAATGTCAACTTCAAGGATTTTGGCTTCTACGGTATCACCTTTTTTGAAGTCCTTGAGCGCTTCTTCACCCGATTTATCCCAAGAGAGATCAGATAAGTGTGCCATTCCGTCGATGTCGCCATCAAGACCAATAAATAGTCCAAATTCTGTAACAGAGCGCACTTCGCCTTTAATAACGGTACCCGCTGGAAAACGTTCAGTGAAGCTATCCCATGGATTGTCTTGTACTTGTTTGATGCCAAGAGAAATGCGACGCTTTTCCTCATCAACTTCTAAGACTTCAACATCAACTTCTTGTGAACTTGATACAATTTTTCCTGGGTGTACGTTTTTCTTTGTCCAAGACATCTCAGAAACATGTACTAGTCCTTCAACGCCTTCCTCAAGCTCGATAAATGCACCATAGTCGGCAATATTAGTAACTTTACCTGAGTGCCTAGTACCAACAGTGTATTTTGCTGCTGCAGCGAGCCATGGATCTTCGTGAAGTTGTTTCATTCCCAAACTAATTCTTTGAGTATCTGGATTTATTCTAACTATTTTGACGGTTACTGAATCACCCACAGCCATTACTTGGCTTGGGTGACTTACTCGGCGCCAGCTCATATCTGTTACATGTAAGAGGCCATCTATTCCGCCTAAATCAACGAACGCTCCGTAATCAGTAATATTTTTGACCACACCATCTCTAGTTTCACCTTCGGCCAACTGTCCTACAAGCTCAGCTCTTTGTTCGGCACGACTTTCCTCAAGAATTGCTCTTCTGGATACAACTATGTTCCCACGTTGTCTGTCCATTTTGAGAATCATGAATGGTTGATCTTGGTTCATTAGTGGACCAACATCCCTTACTGGACGAATATCAACTTGTGAACCAGGAAGAAATGCATTTATACCGCCAAGATCAACTGTAAACCCGCCTTTTACTCTTCCAACTATTGAACCAGTTACAGGCTCCTCGCTTTCATGATATTTTGTCATGTTGAGCCAGCTCTCTTCACGGCGGGCCTTATCTCTTGATAATATTGCATTGCCTAGAGCATTTTCGATTAACTCAAGATATATATCAATTTCGTCACCAACTTTTACTTTGTCTTTTTCTGCTTGTCCTGGAACATAAAATTCCCTCAGAGGAACTCTGCCTTCTGTCTTTAAACCAACATCTATAACCACTATATCTTTTTCAATCGCTGTAACACGACCTTTTATAACGCTACCCTCTTGCATTGAATTGGTTTCAATAGAGGCTTCAAACATTGAAGCGAAATCATCAGTTGAGGGGTTCATTTTATCTTGAGCTGTGCTCATAATTTTAGTCCTTTTAGTTCTGTTTCTGGCCTACAGGATATATCCTGCGGTCTGGCCTCGCCAATCGAAGCCTACTAATTGTGCAAATTTATGAAGGAAACAACTTTATGCAACAGCGGCCCTATAGTCCAAGCGCAAGTTGGGTGCAAGGGGTGATTTCAACTGTTCATTGGACCATTAAAATATAATTGAATCTATTATTTCTCTGGCATTTTCGAAAACATCATTTTCTGTCATGTCTGTGGTATCTATTATATGAGCTGTAGCAGCTATTTTTAGCGGTGCATTTTTACGATTCATATCCCTAGTGTCGCGCTCCGTTAATTGTTTGAGGACAGTTTCAAAAGAAATACTCTCTTTATAAGCATTAAGTTCAAGGTGACGACGATGTGCCCTAATCTCTGCTTTTGCATCTATAAATAGTTTCACTTCTGCATCTGGACATATAACAGTTCCAATATCACGCCCATCAAGTATTCCTCCTTTTTTAGCGAAATCTTTCTGGAATTTTAATAGTTCTTTGCGCACCTCTGGGTGGGCTGCCACTTTTGATGCATTCACTGCTACATCACCACTTTTTAGTTCAGGATTTTTGAGGTCTTCTGACTTTATTTCCTGAGCTGCATTGATAGCTTCTAACACATTTTCTGGACTATTCTTTGTTTCCATAAGTTTATATGCTACTGCTCTGTAGAGCTTTCCTGTATCTAAATAAGGCATCTTATAATGTGATGCTAATCGTTTACCTAATGTACCTTTTCCGCTTGCAAATGTTCCATCTATAGCAATTACAGTCATTATTGGTGAACCTCAATTTTTGCACCAATTTCTGCCATCGAAGTAAAGAATGTTGGAAAGCTAGTTGCTATCATTGAACTATCATCAATTTTAATTGGATTTTTGGAATTTACTCCAAGGATCAATGCTGACATTGCTATTCGGTGGTCATGGTGCGTTAAAACTGTTCCTCCGCCGCCAACACTGCCACCTTTTATTGATAACCCGTCTGGATATTCTTTCACATCTACACCATTGACACGTAGTAATTCAAAAGTTGCTTTTATTCTGTCGCTCTCTTTTACTCGCATTTCAGAAATTCCTCGCATTGTAGTTGTACCCTTAGCATTGGCTGCGGCAACAGCTAATATAGGGTATTCGTCTATCATTGAGGGTGCTCGTTCTTCCGGAACAATGACACCATTGAGTTGAGAATATTTGACATGTATGTCTGCAATAATCTCGCCTCCGGAGGTTCGGTAATTATCAGCTCTTAGATAGGCCCCCATTTCAGTTAATGTTGTAAATAAGCCTGTCCTAGTGGGGTTCATCATTACATTATGCACTAATATATCTGATCCAGGGGTTATTATAGCTGCAATAATTGGGAATGCCGCTGAGGATGGGTCACCTGGAATACTAATATCAGTTCCTTTCAGAGTAACAGGACCCTTAATACTAACTTTTTGACCTTGGCCTTGAGTTTCAACATTTATGGTTGCTCCAAACGCTTTAAGCATATTTTCACTATGATCACGTGAAAGTGTATGTTCTGTAATTGAAGTTACTCCAGTTGTGTTAACCCCAGCCAATAGTATGGCTGATTTAACCTGTGCGCTAGCGTGAGGAGAAACATAATCTATTGTTTTGAGGTTTCCGGACGAAATAATTGTGGCAGGAAGTGTTTCACCTTCATCGCAATTGTACTCGATTCCCATCTGCTCAAGTGGATTTAAAACTCTTGCCATAGGTCTTGAAGACAATGAGGTGTCTCCTTTAAATGTAGCGGATATCTTGTAACCAGAGATAGCTCCCATTAATAGACGAACTCCTGTTCCCGCGTTTCCGCAATCTATTGGCTCTGATGGAGATATTAATCCTGCCTCACCGCATCCCTGTATAAGCCACTTACCTTTTTTAATTCTCTCCACGCCAGCTCCTAGCTTATTCATTGCTTCAGCTGTAGCCATTATGTCAGCCCCCTCGAGCAAGCCTGTGATATTTGTTTCACCATCCGCCATCGCACCTAATATTAAAGAGCGATGTGAAATTGATTTGTCTCCAGGTGCAAAAATTTTACCTTTTAATGGTCCCATTTTATGCGAGGTTGTAGGCATGTATTTCATTTCTATCTTTATTGTCTGTTGACTCACCGTTATGAGACGGTAATACGCGCTTTTAGCGTTCAAAAAAATTGGCGCAAGTGACATATGTCACATTAATAGTAATTATATGGGGTCACCTATGGCAAAGAAAGCAGAACTTGGAGAAAAACGCATTTGTCCAGAATGCGGAGCTAAATTTTATGATTTAACAAAAAATCCTGCTACTTGTCCCATGTGCCAGCACAGCTTTGACCCTGCAGAGCTAGAACCGCAAGAAATTGCCCCATTGGCTCCAGAGAGTGAAGATGAAGAAGCACCTGTAGTAGATGAAGAAGATATTGATGAAGAAGAAGAGGCAGCGAAAGAGTTAGAACTTGACGGCGACGATGTAGCTGTAATTGGTGGCTCCTCAGGACATGACGATGATAAGCCAGAATTTGACGGTTTCTCAACTGATGAAGATGAAGATGAAGACGCTGCACTTGTTGACGATGATGATGACAATGTTCTTCCTCCACCTGATGATAGCGACGACGATGACGACGTTGAAGAAGTAGAAATATAGATTACCCAATAGGGGCCTTAGCTCAGCTGGTAGAGCGCTTCGCTGGCAGCGAAGAGGTCAGGGGTTCGACTCCCCTAGGCTCCACCAAACTTTTAGTATAAGTAACTGATTTTTATAGTTTAATATATTGATAAACTATAAAT
>JBELEM010000019.1:0-2406 GCA_042093735.1 Hellea sp.
CTACAGCTGCTCTGGCATTTCCAATGTGTGCATAACTATACACAGTAGGGCCACAATTATACATTGTTACCCTATCAGGGTTCTGGGGTTTAAAAACCTCTTTTTTTCGAGTTAAGGAATTATAGATTCTTAGGGGTAAATTTTGGGTCATTGACTATTATAATAACTTTTTTAAAGGAAATAAACCATACTTACAGGATAAGTACAGAGCTAGTTGATAGAAATATACATTTTATCCTATCATAAACTATATTGTTAAAAATTAATTTCTAAATAAGCTAGAAAATCAATTTAACCTAAATAAATCAAACTTTTTAATTTTGTTGCTAGTATTTATTGTAATATATGCGCTATAGGGGCCAAATGAATACAAACTTACCAAAGAAAACCTTACTGCAGGCAGTAAGTACCTCTGATAAACCCTCCAAAGAGGAAGCTATGGAGGCAGTACGAACTCTAATACGCTGGGCGGGTGACAACCCTGAGCGCGAGGGCCTTAAAGATACGCCAAAACGAGTCATTAATGCATACCGCGAATGGTTTCGAGGTTACGACATGGACCCTATCTCTGAGCTCTCTCGAGTATTTGAGGACGTATCAGGTTATGATGACATGGTGCTTCTAAGAGAAATTGATATCGAAAGTCATTGTGAGCACCACATGGCTCCCTTTTTGGGTAAAGCTTACGTAGCTTATCTCCCCACAGATAAAGTGGTTGGAATATCAAAGCTAGTGAAAGTTGTCGAAATATTTTCTAAACGCCTGCAAACACAAGAAACTATGACGGCACAAATTATAGACGCAATTGACGATGCACTAAAGCCACGTGGATCAGCAGTTATGATAGATGCGAAACATCAGTGCATGAATACAAGAGGGGTTCATCACCCGGATGTATCCACAATTACAACACAATTCACTGGGGAATTCAAAACCAACCCTTCATTACAAGATAGGTTCTTAAAGCTTATAAATAGGGACTAGACGAATAACCCCTAATAATTTCGGTAGTATTCAAAGAAAACAAATAAAGTTGTATTACAAACTCAGCGGCTAAGTATTAGCTGCTTCCAAGTCAGATTTAGCCTTCATAACAAGCTTTTTTATCTTTTTAGCTTTCTCAGTCAGCTTGTGATTTTTTGTTCCTATTAGAAATCCGTCAAGACCGCCTTTAAAATCAACAGTTCGCAATGTAGCTGCAGATATTCGCATCTTAAATTTCTGTCCTAACGTATCCGAAGGCAGTGTTACATTACAAAGGTTGACATTAAATCTACGGTTGGTTCTATTTTTGGCGTGAGAAACATTGTGACCTGACATTGGGCCTGTATCGAGGAGATCGCAGCGACGTGACATTTTTACACCTAAACTTATAATTTACACAAACAACTGATGTTGAATTTGCGGGGAATTATATGTTCGAACGCAACACGTCAACCCTTTAAAGGTAGATTAATTCAGTGCTTTTCAAAAACCACACGTAAAATTAGGAACGCTAATTAACTTATGACTATGTATATAATTGTTTTTAAAGTAATTTAATATTATCTTTTATCTTTGTTTTATATATTCTTCGAACAAACGACCCCCGGCTCTTATGTGATAAAATCTTAAATACTTTATGCAAAATAATTTTCATCAACCAATATTAAAAGCAGTTTTAGGACCAACTAACACCGGAAAAACACATTATGCTATTGATAGAATGCTTGCACATCAATCTGGTATTATAGGTCTTCCTCTGCGACTTCTAGCAAGAGAGGTATATGATAGAATAGTTAAAATAAAAGGTGTAAACCAATGCGCATTAATAACAGGCGAAGAGAAAATAATCCCCCCACACGCGCGTTACTATATCTGCACTGTTGAGGCTATGCCGACAGAAAAAAAGTTCGCATTTCTTGCGATAGATGAAATTCAACTTATGACAAACCTTGAAAGAGGACATATATTTACTGATCGAATTTTGAACGCACGTGGCACGCAAGAAACTCTTTTTCTTGGAGCAGCAACAGCGCAGACAATATTAAAATCTCTCATACCTAAAATTTTATTCGATTACCGTGAACGATTTTCAGAATTAAGCTACAGTGGACCAACTAAACTGACACGTCTACCAAAACGCTCAGTCATTGTGGCCTTTTCTTCAGCCGACGTTTACTCAATAGCAGAATTAATTCGTACTTATCGCGGAGGGGCTGCAGTTGTAATGGGGGGGTTGTCTCCACGCACTAGAAACTCACAAGCTGAACTCTTCCAAAACGGAGAAGTTGACTTTTTAGTGGCTACTGATGCAGTTGGAATGGGCCTTAATCTCGACACAGATCACGTTGCCTTTGCGGGCTTGAGTAAATATGACGGACGAAGAAGAAGATACCTTTATCCAATGGAAGCTGCGCAAATTGC
>JBELEM010000019.1:2506-37940 GCA_042093735.1 Hellea sp.
GGCATAAACGTACCAGCCCAAGTCAAACAACTCTGGGATGTATGCCAGGTGCCAGATTTCAGAAATTTAACAATAGATACACACATCAAACTTCTACAAGATCTCTACCGCTTACTTTATCAAAACGGTGGGAAAATACCTGAAAGTTTTATTGAGAAAAAAATTGAAAAATTAGATGATACTTTAGGTGGGGTTGCTTTACTATCATCGCGCCTTGCTAACATTCGGACTTGGTCATATTGCGCCAATAAACTTTCCTGGATGCAAAATAAAAATAATTTAGCAAATTGCACTCGAGAGGTTGAAGACAGACTATCAGATGCGCTACATGAAGCCTTGATTGCTCGTTTTGTTGATATAAGGACTAATAAGCTACTAAAAAGTATTGGGTCAAAGGACTATATGAAAACCACAATAAAAGACAATGGTGACGTTCAGGTCGACGATCAAGTTATAGGTCACCTAGATGGTTTGAAATTTACGCCCGCTAAAACATCCTCAGCTCTTGAAGCGGAAGCTATTCGAACTACGGCAGAAAAAATTGTTACCCCGGAGATCAACAGGCGAATGACAAGTCTATGCGGGGGCGTACATACAATCTTCACCCTATCCAAAACAGGTGATATATTATGGGGAGGAAAAATAGTTGGTCAAATTGACCCAAGCGGTACTCCGCTAAACCCTAATGCAGAAATTGTTTGCGGTGATTTCGGAGATGAAAACCTCAAAAAACTTTCAATAAATCGTATGCGAGACTTCCTTAAAGCTGAAGCTCTAAATTATTTAAAACCCCTATATGATTTAAAAGAAATCCACAATGACCATGAAGCATCTTCAGAGGCGCGCGGTTTAGCATACATATTATTTGAAAATTTAGGTGTAATAAATCGCAAGAACTACGCAGATACATTAAAGAAAATTGACCAAGCTTCTAGAAAAAAACTAAGAGATGCTAATGTCCATTTCGGACAGTATAATGTATACATACGCGACCTCATGAAACCTAAGCCGGCGAACTTACTGAGTATTTTGACAGCTTACAGTGCCGGAGGTGACAAAAATCCCTTCTTGCCGTTTGCTGGCGTCACTTCAATTCCAAAAAATGAAGATTTTCTAAAAAACCACTACTCTAACCAAGCAATAGCTTTAGCTGGCTATAGAGTAGTTGGTCCCCGCATAGTCCGGTTAGACATGCTCAATCGATTGAGCGATCAAATCCGGCAAGCGCAGCAACAGCTGGATATTTCAAGCGGCGAGAAAAAATTTCAAATTATGCAGGAAATGCTTGCCATCATGGGTTGCACTTACATTGAGCTTCAAGGCGTTCTGCGAAACCTAGGATTTCACTCTAAAGTTATAGATACTACTCAGATAGGAACAAAAAATACTGATGCTAAAATAACAGAAAACAAAACCACCGACACAACTAATTTGGAAAAATTTGAAGAAGACAAAAATAAAGAAAATCCACCAGTAACGAATGATATAAGTCGTAATAAAGATGTTAAAAAATTGAATGTTTATAACCATAGAGTACTAAATAAAGATGGAACCACTGAAGAAGTTCTGAATACAGAATATTGGTTTGTAAATAAAAGAAAATATAGAGATAATAATACTAGAAAAACTAACTCTAATAATAAAAAATCTAATACAATAAGAAAAAAAACTTCAAATAATCAAAGTAATCGAGAACAATATTATAAAAAAAATGCAAAAGTTAAAAATTCTCCCTTCGCAATGCTTGAGGCTTTAAAGAAGAATTCTGAAGACTGATTTGAAAAAGACAGCACAAATACAAAACTTAAATAGTTCAATCATAAACACGACTCGTTTAGATGCCTGGCTGTACCGAACTAGGCTCGTCAAAACTAGAACTGCAGCTACCGCTATTATTATTAGTGGAAAAATTAGAATAACTAGAAACGGGGTAACTAAAAGAATTAAAAAACCTAGCACTCCAATAAATTCTGGTGACCAGATCTCTTTTATTCATTCCAATAGGCTTATACAGGTGGAAATGGTTGCATCACCCAAGAGGCGCGTATCAGCAGTTGAAGCAAAATCTTTATACATAGACCATGAGTCGTCTTGACATTCATGCCGCGGGTTGCCAAATCCCGCACTTATTGAGGATTTTTTATGACCTACATAGTCAAAGATGAGTGTATTAAATGCAAATTTATGGACTGCGTCGAAGTTTGCCCAGTTGATTGCTTTTATGAAGGTGAAAACATGCTGGTTATACATCCAGACGAATGTATCGACTGTGGTGTTTGTGAGCCCGAATGTCCAGTTGATGCAATAGTACCCGATACTGAAGATACACCTGATGGGAAGTGGCTCGAGATAAACTCAAAATATGCAGAATTATGGCCTGTCATCACAATTAAAAAAGAGCCGCCAATTGACAGGGAAAAATATGAGTCTGAAACTGGTAAATTCGAAAAATACTTTAGTGAAACCCCAGGTACTGGTGATGAATAGCTAATTTATTTATAAAACATCTTCCGACGACTCGCATCTAGTCATAATGTATGCTATGGATGAACTTCTTAACAAAAATTTATATACTACCACTTCATTAAAAATTAACCCCAAAAGGCACTTTTACTATGGCAGGTACTAAAAAAAATATTGATAAAAATATACCTAAAAAATCAAAGAAAAAATCCTTTAAAGCAGGACAGCACATTGTTTATCCCGCCCACGGTGTTGGAAAAGTCACAGGAATTGAACAAGAAGTCATAGCTGGCTTTGACATCGAAACTTATGTCGTTCATTTTGAACAGGACAAAATGACATTAAGGGTACCTACAGATAAAGTTGGTAGCTCAGGAATGCGCGCTTTATCAAACGAGTTAATATTGAAGGATGCATTCACTACTCTAAAAGGCCGCGCGCGCACTAAACGAACAATGTGGAGTAGAAGAGCCCAAGAATATGAAGCTAAGATAAATTCTGGGGATCTAATATTAGTGGCTGAAGTAGTACGTGATTTGCATCGAACAGAAGCACAACCAGAGCAAAGCTATTCCGAACGTCAGCTTTATGAGCGTGCAACCGATAGAATGGTCAGAGAAGTGGCAGCCATAGAAAAAACTGACAAAGGGTCAGCGATAGAATTAATATTAGAAACACTCACAAAAGCAAGAACTAGACAAGCAGCAAAAGCAGCAAAAGAAAACCCTGAGATTGAAGATAACCCTGAAACAAGCACTGAACCATTGGGTTAGTCAAAACAACAAAACCGGTTAAATTGGACAATTTTATGAAACACTCATTGAAATTTTTATTATTACTCTCAGCAACCTCAATGATCGCTTGTGGTGGGAGTAGTGAGAATAGCGCCCCCACACCGGCACCCCCTACCCCTCCAGCAACAGGTTCATCAGAACCAACCTGGACACAGGGCACTTATCCCATATCATCTTCATTCAAGAACCAATGCGCAGCTCCAAGAACCACGACTGATATTGATGGAAACGCATACCCCGATGAACAAGGCTCCACTTTAAAAGAAAAATTTTGGTTAAGGTCATGGTCTGATGAACTTTACTTATGGTATAACGAGATCACAGATATTAATCCTGATAATAACGACAATCGATTAGAGTATTTTGAACGACTCAAAACTACAGCGACTACAACAAACGGCACACAAAAAGATCAATTTCACTTTACAATCCCCACAGACGAATATGAAGAAAGAGTTGCGACGGGTGCGTCTGCAGGTTACGGCGCAGATTTTGTTATTCTAGCTGGATCCCCCCCTAGAGATGTTCGAGTTTCGCTTGTCCAGCCTAATTCACCCGCATCCACTGATAACTCTCTTCTAAGAGGAACTGAAATTTTAGAAGTTGACGGAGAGGATGTAGTGAATGGAAACGATACAAATGCACTTAACGCCGGTCTATTCCCTTCAGAACCAGGCGAAACTCATACTTTTCTTGTAAAAGATGCTGGGTCCCAAACAACGCGCTCTGTCTCATTAACTTCAGCTGTAGTTGCAGAACAGCCTGTAAACACTACCGCTGTAATTGATACTCCAACAGGAAAAGTTGGTTATATAGCATTTACAACATTTGGTACATCAACGGCCGAAGAGCAAATTGCTGACGCTTTTACTGAAATGAGTAACGCTAATATTAACGACCTAGTTCTTGATCTTAGGTACAACGGCGGAGGGTTTTTAGCGATAGCTAGTCAACTCAGCTATATGATTGCAGGGGAGAGTCAAACTCAAGGAACATTTTTTGAAGAGCTTCAGTTCAATGATAAACATCCCGTCACCAACCCAGTCACTAATACAGCATTAGAGCCCACACCCTTTTATACCACAAGTCTTGGTTTTAACGAAAACTTCCCAGGTGGTCAGCCGTTAAATACAGTCGATCTTGAGCGAGTATTCATAATTTCAACAGGTAGGACTTGTAGCGCTAGTGAAGCTGTTATCAATGGCTTAAGGGGTATAGATGTTGAAGTTATACTGATTGGCTCAAGAACATGTGGGAAACCCTATGGATTTTATGGTACGGATAACTGTGGAGAGACGTATTTTACAATTCAGTTTCGAGGCGTGAATTATAAAAACTTTGGAGACTACTCTGATGGTTTCGCACCTGAGAATAGTATTACAATGGGGGGGGTTGGCGAATTTATTCCTGGCTGTGTTGCCGGCGATGATTTTACTAATCAGCTTGGGAACACAAATGAAAATATGCTCAGCACCGCTTTATCATATAGAGAAAATGGGGTTTGTCCGGCCAATCAAAGCAAAAACTTATATTACTCAGATACGTTTAAATTTGAAAACAATCCCTCGCAATCTCTTTACAGCGAAAAGCGAATTGCAAACATGTTTAAACTTAAGAACAGTCGTATAATAAGGAGAATTAATTAACTTGTTAAAAACTACTCGCTGCGCGGCAGTACTCTGTCTGGGTATGCATGACCATCCATCATAGCTCTGATGTTGATCATTACCTTTTCTCCCATTTCCTGTCTGCTTTCGTGTGTCGCTGACCCTATGTGAGGGGACAATATAACATTTTGTAATTTAATTAAATCTGGGTGTATCTGTGGCTCATCCTCATAAACATCTAAACCTGCACCACTTAATTCACCATTTGATAATGCGCTCGCAAGAGCCTCTTCATCTATAACCTCCCCCCTTGATGTATTAACAATGTAGCTGGTAGGCGAGAGTAATTTTAAACGCTTTTTATTTATTAAATGATAAGTCTCAGGTGTACTAGGGCATGTAATAACCATTATATCGATTGAAGGAAGCATCGGGTCTAATGTTGGCCAATAAGTTGCATCAAGTGTATCCTCAATACCAGCTGGCAACCTACTACGGTTGTGGTAATGAACCTCTAGACCAAAAGCCTTAGCTCGCCTAGCCACTGCTTGACCTATACGTCCCATACCAATTATACCCAATTTTTTTCCCTTAATGCGGTGACCCAACATGAATGTGGGTGTCCACCCCTCAAACTTACCAAACCGCGCCCTACGGTCACCTTCAACTAACCGTCTCGGAACTGCTAAAATAAGAGCCATCGTCAAATCAGCTGTATCTTCCGTTAGAACACCCGGTGTATTTGTAACTATAATTCCGCGCTGATGGGCAAAGTTGATATCAATATGGTCTGTTCCTGCTCCGAAATTAGCAATAAGCCGAAGCTTATCTGAGGCAGCTGATATTATATCTGAATTTATAATATCGGTAACTGTAGGCACAAACACTTCGCAATTTGCTATTGCGGACTTTAACTCATCCTGCGTCATTGGGCTTGAATCATTTCTTAAAGTCGTATCGAAGAGTTTTACCATTCTCTCTTCTACCTCTTTTGGTAGTTGTTGTGTAATACTCACGCTTGGTTTATAATTACTAGGTTGGCTCATGCCATATAATAAACGAATTTATCACATTTTCTCAAGCTCAAAGATAATAATATTTAATAATATTTACTTTTGGTTTAAACATTTAACTCCATAAGCAAGATTATGATTAAAGTTTTTAAAATACACTTAATAATTTGGGGGGGCTTGATGATAGCACCTTATGCCTTTGCGAGTGAAGTTGGCAAACAATATATTCAATCCGAAGACTCAAAAACAATGATACAAAAAAATTTAGAACTTGAAAATATACTTCGTGTTCCCCCAGAAAAAACACGAAGTGGGTTTGCTGTACCCAGGTATGTCAGCTTAAAGGTTGGCAAGGCAAATGGCAGGGTTGGGCCATCTACAAAGCATAAAATATTATGGCAGTATCGACGCAAGGGGCTTCCATTAATAGTTGTGGCTGAAACAGATACTTGGCGTAAGGTACGAGATATAAAAGGGGATGAAAGCTGGGTTCATAGGCCAGCATTATCTGGTATCAGAAATGTGATCACTACAGAAGAAGCAACTATTCACAAAAATGCTTCCGTTAATGCAGAAACCATAGCGTTAACAGAAAAAGATACTTTGCTACAACTAGAAGAGTGTAGAAAAAATTGGTGTAAAGTTAGTTATGAAAAAATTCAAGGCTGGATTCAACGCTCCGAAGTTTGGGGAGCAGCAGAATAAATCAGGATAGTTTGAGTGGTTATCGGGATACATATACACTCTTGATGAAAATCGCCCATAATGCTTGAATACTTAGACTGAAGGAATTAACTTGATGATGAACAAGATTATTATCGCACGTAACAAATCTGAGCTAAATGCTGGTATTTCAAAATTCCGGGAAAATAATGAGACTATATCTCTTGTTCCGACAATGGGAGCTCTTCATGACGGTCACCTCAAACTTGTAAAACTAGCAAAACTAAAATCAGATAGAACAATAGTTTCAATTTACGTTAACCCAACTCAATTTGCGCCGGGCGAGGATTTTGAATCATATCCTCGTTCCGAGAGTAATGATATAAATTTGCTCACTAACGAAAATGTCGATATTATTTATATTCCAAACCCTAAATCAATGTACGATGCACACCATGCCACAAAAATTGTTGTAGGCGGTGTTGCTGAGGGACTGGAAACAGACCACCGGCCTACCTTTTTTGAAGGAGTCGCTCTAATAGTTACAAAATTACTAAACAGAACACAGCCAGATTATGCAATATTTGGAGAAAAAGATTATCAACAGTTAGCAACTATTCGTCGCTTGGTTGATGATCTAGACATTCCTGTAAAAGTTATAGGAGCCGAAATAGCGAGAGATAATCATGGTCTGGCACTATCATCTAGAAATAAATACTTAGACCGAAATGGTTTAGCAATCGCCAGAAAACTGAATAAAATTATGATTTCATGTGCAGACAGCATGAGCAAAGGTACGAACGTTGACGAAGCCACTCAAACAGCAAAAGCTCAGTTATTAAAATCTGGATTTAGTTCAGTTGACTACATAGAAGTTAGAAGTCCTAATTCATTAACTATACTTGAAGGCGGAGTACTTTCTAGTCCTGCACGGCTTTTAGTAGCTGCGCACTGCCAAGATGTAAGATTAATAGATAATTATCCTATTAGTTAGGTTCATAGAATAAATAGTTCATTAAATTATTTAGATTGATTTTACCATTGTAAACATAGGTATCGGAACGGCACTAACGTCATTCCATGAACTTTCAACACTGTAACCACATTTTTCATAGAATTTACGGCCGGACAACGTGGCTGCCATCTCGAGTTGATTAAAACCGAAATTTTTAGCAGATTTCTCAGCTTTTTTTAATATGATACTACCAACTCCCTGCCTAACATAATTGGGATGCGTATACATAGCTCTTATTCTGCCTCTATCTTTCTTTGGATCTAAAAGTTTTTTATCGCGATTTTTACTATGATTACCCCCGTAAAGAGTTGACCTCATAGACCACCCCCCGCAACCAACCAGCGTGTCTTCTGTTTTTACGCAAAAATAAGTTTTATCTCTAATTAGTTGGGTATCTATTCCCATTATCGAAAATGAGGCCGTTATTTGCTCATCTGTTAAATATTCTTTTTGAAGCTCGCTAATGGACAGGTTCATTAGCTCTTTGATATCAATTTTATCACTCATATTTGCTAAACGCAGACGAAACATGTTAACAAAACCTTTACATTTTCTTGAATTATTCCAGCAAATTTTATGGATTTTAATGAAAAAAGAATTATCCAAGCCTAAACAGTGTCATATTTATCACTGCAGTCAATCAAATTCGACATTTAACATCTAAAAGCTTGAATGAAAGCTTACAAAAAACTAGTTATCGCCCTTGATCGTATTTGGTCTTTAGTTTGCTATTATTTAAAGGATACACATGCAACGTTTTTCATTAAAATCCGCGTTAGCTCTTTCGGCTTCAGCCGCAATGCTAGCAGGTGCTATGGCCGTTCCGGCTTATTCACAATCATCAGATGGTATTTCTGCCGAAGATGAAGTAGTTTCAATTGGTACACGTAGAAAAGCTCGCTCAGCTGCTGATACACCAGCACCTGTAGACGTTATTTCAGGTGCTGAGTTCACCCAGAACGCAGCAAATGATGTTCAAGACTTACTTCGTACATCAGTTCCATCGTACAATGTTAATACGCAGCCAATTTCAGATGCTGCATCAATCGTTCGTCCAGCTAACCTTCGCGGACTATCACCAGATAATACACTTGTACTAGTTAACGGCAAACGTCGTCATCGTGGTGCTGTAATTTCCTTTTTGGGCGGTGGTATTGCTGATGGCGCTCAAGGCGTTGACGTTTCCTCCCTTCCTTCAATCGGGTTAAAGCAAGTTCAAATCTTACGTGACGGTGCGTCATCTCAGTATGGTTCTGACGCGATCGCTGGTGTTATCGGATTTGATTTAAAAGACTCATCAGAAGGTGGATCTTTAGAAGTTAAGTACGGCTCAACATACGAAGGTGACGGAGACACATATTCAATCGCTGGTAACGTAGGTTTACCTCTTGGTGATAATGGCTTCATCAATATTTCTGGTGAATATGGCGATACCAACGGTACTGTCCGTGCAGCCCCGCGTAATGACGTAACTGCTCTTGTTGCAGCCGGCAACACAGCAGCTGGCGACAACCTTACAATTAACAGCTACACAGATGAGTTTACTCAATATTGGGGTCAACCTGATGTTGAAGATGATATCAAGTTAGCATTCAACAGCGGCATGGAACTTAACGCAAATACTGAGCTTTATGCTTTTGGTACATATGCTGAGAGAACAACTACTGGTGGTTTCTTCTATCGTAATCCTACCAACCGCGGCGGTGTATATCGCGGCGATCTAGTTGACGCTACTACAGGGGCTCTTGATCCAATCAACGGTGTTGCATCAATTCGTGTTGGTGACTTAGATGGACTTGGCGCTGGCGGATCATGTCCTGCTGGTATTCCACTAGATGGGCTTCTTCCAGATCCAACAGTGTTGGCTCAAGTAGTTGCAGATGATAACTGTTTCTCATTCGTAGAGGCTATTCCTGGAGGATTTGTTCCTCGTTTTGGTGGTGATCTACGTGATATGGGTATAAGTGCTGGTGTTCGTGGTGACATGGATCTAGGAAATGGTCTTTCTTATGATTTATCTGTGACACACGGAACGTCCAAAGTAGAATTCTTCATCACAAACACAGTGAATGCTTCATTGGGACCAATAGCTGGTTCAGGAAATAGAGAAGTTGTTCGTGATTTCATCCCTGGTGGTCAAGAGCAAATCGAGACAGTTGTGAATGCTGACTTCGGTTACTCAGTACCAATGGCCGAGTGGGCGTCAGACCTAAATATTGGTTTTGGTGGTGAATATCGTAAAGAAACTTTCGACCTATTCGCTGGCGGACCAAACTCATATGCTTTAGGTCCTTTAGCTGATCAAGGTTTCTCATCTAGCTCAAATGGTTTTGGTGGATTTCCTAACAGCTCATCTAACTCACAAGATGCATTCGCAGGATATGTGGATTTAGAGGGTGACATTACAGACGCTCTTACATTAGGCGCTGCAGTACGTTACGAAGATTATTCTAACTTTGGTGACACTTTGAACTACAAGGTGGCAGCATTATATAAAGTAAATGATAATGTTCGTCTTCGTGGTACATACTCTACAGGCTTCCACGCACCAACAGGTGGTCAGGCTAACATCACAAACGTTACTACTCAAAACGTGAATGGTCAGCTTGTCGACCAAGGAACACTTCCTTTGAATACAGCAGCTGGTCAATTAGCAGCAGACTTTATTCAATCAACCACTGGTGAACGTCCAACACTTACTGCTGAAGATGCTCGTAACATCTCTTTAGGAATGGCCTTCAACACAGGCGGTATTAATTGGACAGTGGATTACTTTAATATTGATGTTAAAGATCGTGTTGCATTAGGCGCAAATGTTGACTTCTTGGATGCTCTTCAGGCCGCTGGTGCAACTGCTGGAACTATCGGTGGTGCCTTAACAGAACTCGACGCTGCTGGAACAATAAACCGTACAGACTTCGTAGGTCTTGATGATTTAGCTCAGTTCCGTTTCTTCTCAAATGCATTTGATACGAGGACTCAAGGTATCGACATCAAAGGTGACTACAACTTTGAGATGGCAGGTGGCGACTCTACAATTATAGTTGCTGCTAACTGGACAGACACAGAGGTTACCCGCCAGGGCCCAATCTCAGCTGGTCGCGTACAGTCACTTGAAGACCTTCTACCGAACGTAAAAGGTTCAGCAACACTTCTACATTCAAAAGGAATATGGAATGGTATGCTACGTGCGAACTATTATGGTAAGTGGGATGACACTGGTAACGGCGTAGACGGCGTTAGCTCAGAAATTATGATCGATGCAGAAATCGGTGCTGAAGTTTATGAGGGTGTTGAACTTATGATTGGTGCAAATAACATCTTTGATAACTACCCTGATGAAAATCCAGGAAAAGGTGGCTCAGGTCAACTTTATCCTGAAGCTTCACCTACTGGTTTTGCTGGTGGTCAATACTACATCAAAGCTCGCTACACATTCTAAGTTAGCAAGCATAAAAAACTTAAGCCTTGGTTTCGACCAAGGCTTTTTTTTTGGGTACAACGCAGGAGCTTAAGTAATATATTTTCACCAAACTCCTAGACTTAATAGTTTAGCCCTTAATTCAGGAGGCATAATAATAGATTGCTTATCAGCGCTTATATCTATTGGAGCATCCTCAGTTTTCAAATAACGCCACCCTTGAAAAGCGCGCCTAGGACTTGGGTTTACGAGAATTATTTTAGGTTTCATGAGTATAGAACATGCACGTCTCCCGTCTCTTGTTTTTGTTTCCTCCAGTGCAACAATTTCATTTCTACATTGGATAAAACCTTTTATTACCCAGTAGATGGAACCCCCCTGTAATAATTCTTCTTTATTTTTTGGGAACATACGTGTTCGATGCTCGTGATGCGGAGAAAGTCCTCGCTGAACCCTTCGACGGACAACTAATTTTTGCCAATCTCTGAGAGTTGAAACAGTCTCAGATCCAACAGATAATTTTTGTAAATGTATTGTCATAATGTAAATACGTATGAATATTAGTTAATGATGACCTTAAATTTTTCTCTAAATTAATATAAAAACAGCCAATCCTAAAAATACAAAAAAGCCTATTATATCTGTGACCGTAGTGACAAATACTGACGATGACACTGCGGGGTCAGCACCAAATTTTTTGAAACCCAAAGGGACTAATATACCCGCAAGTCCAGCGAATAAATGATTAATTATCATAGCAACAAAAGCAACTACGGAGAGTTTTAAATCTTGAAACCAGATATAAGAAATCAAAGCCAGGGAAAATGCAAAAATAAAACCTATTATTATAGCAGCAATGGCTTCACGTTGGACTGAACGCCAAGCAGTTTGACTCGTTAAGTCTTTTTCAGTTAAATTTCTAACTGCTACCGTAAGAGCCTGAGTTCCAGCATTCCCTCCCATTGAAGCAACTATTGGCATCAGAATAGCTAGAGCCACAATTTGAGTTATTGCATAATCAAATTGAGCTATGACTATTGAAGCCAGTATTGATGTTGCTAAATTTATAAATAACCAAGGTGCACGGGCTCGGACAATATCAACAGCTGTATCCGTTAAACTTGCTTCACTAACTCCGGCTAGTGCGAGGATATCCTCTTTATTTTCATTTTGAATAATTTCAATAATATCATCAACAGTCATAATTCCTGCTAGTCTTTGATCATCATCTACAACAGGCGCTGAGATTAAATTATATTTTTCAAATAAATATGCGGCCTCTTCTTGGTCCATACTTTGAGTTATTTTCACTATCGAACTATTCATGATGTCACTTAAAGAAATATCTCTTGATGACTTCATAATTGTAGAAAGAGGCACGTAACCGATAGGTATAAAATGAGTATCTATGACCCATATATTAAAAAATAAATCCGGTAACTCCCTTCCATCTTCTCGCATGTGATCTATAGTATCACCCACAGTCCAAAATGGTGGAGCTGCAACAAACTCACGTTGCATCAGTCGACCAATAGTCTCTTCATCAAACCTTAATGAAGCTTCTATTGTAGCTCGCTCATAAGGCTCTAGAGCTTTAAATACCTCTTCACGTTGAGCTTCTTCCATTTCTTCAATAATTTGTGTCGCATCATCATTATCAAGCTCAGTAATAGCTGATGCTAACTTTGTTGAGGGCAATAATGGTAAAATATCTTCAACTATTTCATCTTCTAACTCTGCTAAAACATCTGCTGATATGAGCTTTGGAGCTGCCTGAATCAGGGTTTCGCGTTGTTCAGATGTTAATTGCTCAAATTGGTCAGAGAAATCTGCAGGATGAAGTAAGGTTAATTGGCTTTCTAAATTAATTTTATTCAACCGCTCTAGAGCTAATAATATTTTATTTTCAGAATTATCGGTAGGTAGTATTTTATTAGATTTCTCCATTACTTCCTCCTCAAGCAATTCTAAAATTAAGGTTTACATACATTCTAATTCTTGCTTACTTTATGCTTAAAGGTCAATAAAGCATATGGAATTTAAGCATATAATGATCGTAGCGAGTTTTGTACTGATAATATTTCTGATAATATTAAGCTGGATTGATTATAAAACTCACCGTCTTCCTAATAAACTTACCTTCCCACTAATGCTTTTTGGCTTAATCAACGGATATGTAACAAATAAAGTCATTGAAAGTTTTATTGGTCTAACTCTTGGTTATTTAGTATTTTTTAGCTTAGAACATTTTTATAAAATCATAAAAAATAAGGACGCTATAGGCCGTGGTGATGCAAAGCTTTTAGCTGTTGGAGGCGCATGGTGCGGATGGATTAGTCTACCATACATAATATTGATAGCCAGTAGTACCGGTTTAATAGCTGTTTTATTTTTTAAAAAATATTTATTCAAATCAAATGGCCATATCCCATTTGGTCCTTTTTTATCATTGGGAATAACTTTGGTCTGGATCACGAATGCTTACGCCTGATAGCGCTAATTATATATTTTAAAGCCATGTCCCCTGCTCAGACAATTTATAATCAGAGCCTACTCTCTCAAACCCAAATAGTGGTAAAACCAAATCCGCATATGGATCTAAAGTTTCAACCTGTACTTTAAGGCTATAATTACCATTAAGTGACAATCTAATATCAGCAGTTATAGTTTGATTATCTTCTTTACCGATTAAACGAGAAACAATTTCACCGTTATCACATGTGACTTGGCCTGATAGCAAGGGTCCAACCCAGTTCCATTTTATAGCATTTTTCATTAAAAAGTTAGTAGAAAAATCTCCACTAGAGGATATGCAAACTTGGTCCTCCCATAAAAATTCGTCAAAGTTTATTTTAACTTCCCCTTTAAGGCCCTTAAGTCTTCCATCACGTGAGGGAAGTTTAGACATTTGCCCAACAAAATTAATATTTTTAAATTGAGTTTGTGATGCATCTCCAGAAATAGTCATTGAAGGAGAAATTGTCTTAAACGAAAGTGGTAAGGTATTTTCTAAATAATTTTTTATATCAAGCTTGATATGTACATTTCCTATATCTCGTAAGTTCCACAAATGGCCTTCCCATATAGTTCCAGACGCATCTATTTTTTCAAAACCATATTTTTGAATAACTCCATTAGCACACCAGGCTAATGGCATATGCAATACAAGAGCAAACATACACCCAAGAAAAGCAAATAATATATATAGCTTATGCATAACTATTTATCGTTAGATAATACAGGTTGCTCAGTATCTGATAGGTAGTCGTCTAATTTTGAGGTAAGACGCTGAGATTGTAGCATATCTTCTCTACGCGCCCGGTTTAGTAGTTCTTGGGTCAAAGGACGAGCATCAGTAGCGCTTCTAATAATTTTAGGACGTAAAAACACCATCAAATTAGTTTTCTTACGTGACTTTCCTTTCGACTGGAAAGCTCTTCCAATTATTGGTAAATCACCTAATAGTGGAACTTTAGAAAAATCAATTTGCTCGTCATCCTGAAGTAATCCCCCCAAAACAATAATCTCTCCATCATTAGCAAGAACAGTTGTCTCGATTTCACGCTTATTCGTAACAAAGTCAGACGATAATGATGTAATAGCACCGGCAATTGACGAAACTTCCTGTTTTATTTCAAGACGGATAACGTCTCCTTCAGAAATTTGTGGCAATACCTCAAGCTTAATTCCAACCTCTTTTCTCTCAAAGGTTCTAAAAGGATTAATACTGTTAGAGCCCATGCCTAAACTTTCGCCTGTTGTAATTGGTATCTCTTGGCCCACTAAGAATGTTGCAGGAACATTATCCAGAGTTGTAACAAATGGTGTGGATAAGATATTAGAATCTTCATCAGTTTCTAATGCATTAATGACAACAGAATATAACATGTCGTTATCAACTCCACTTAAACCGGCTAATCCGCCATCAGAACCTGCCAGTGAATTAAGTAAATTAGCTTGCTCTATAGTATCAAATCCATCTTGTGCACCTGCAGCCAAAGCAGCTACTCCCAAAATATTAGGGGATGAACGCGAAAAATTTGATGATAAGAGAGGAACGCTGCTACCATTCAATCCGGCTAATGCAAATTGTACGCCAAGCTCTTTGGCCGTAGTATCTGAAATTTCAACGATAATGGCTTCAACTAAAACCTGAGGGCGGCGCACGTCTAATCTTCTAATTATCTGCTCCAAGGCAACTTGTGTTTCACCTGAAGAGCTTATAACTAGTGTATTACTTTCTGCATCATAAGCAACGGTAGGCAACGGCTGCCCTTCACTTTGGTAATTAGGCAAAAGGTTTACAAGCAAGTCAATTATAGAGGCGCCATCGGCATATCGAAGAGGGACAATACTTACAGCTCCCCTCGGGTTTACACTGCCGTCTTCTAAAGCATTGAGAATACTTTTTAACTTTATTAAATCTGCTTTAGTGCCTTCAATGACGATGCTATTTGTACCTGGCACTGCTACAACTTTATAGGTAGGCTTTGAGCCTCCTAAGCTCTTTAAAACTTCCTCTGCATCCGAAGCTAGAAGGTTTTTTAATCTGATTGTTTCAATCTCTGAGTCTTTAACATCTAATGCCTTAATAATTTCGCGAGCTTTTCTTAGGTTTTCAGGAAAATCAGTAATAACCAATACTTTCCCTCCAGGGCTTGCTGTGAGCTGACCTTGGCTGTGCATAACAGGTTTGATTAAGCGCGCGGCTTCAGAGGCGTCATTATTTTGAAGCTTTATAACAATTGTTGCAAATCTTCCATTAAACCCATTGCCTGTTGTAAATGGTGCATCTTGAGCGGCACCCTGGATTAATGTAATGCGGTATTCACCCGTAGCAGTTCGAACTAAAGTATAACCATGGACCCTCATAACATCTTTAAAGACCTCAAAAACCTCTCTTTTTGATAGTGACTGCTCAGATGAAATCGTAACCTTACCTTGCACCCTAGGGTCAACTATAAAAGTATTTCCTGTGACTGTGGAAACATCGTCAATAAAAGCCCTAATTTCTGCTTCCTGCATAGTAATAAGGTGATCTCCCGCACTATGCGCAAAATTAATAAATCCAACAAAAGCAAATAGAAATGAAAAAAGAGCAATATGTAACTTTTGTTTTATTCTCATGATTGCAACCCAATTTTTATTTTTTCTGTCTTACCATTTCTTGTTATTGTAAAAACAATATTACCACTTTTTCTGGACTGCTCAAACAGTTTAACAAAATTTGGGAACCCAGTACTAATATCAACACCGTCTATAGCAGTTATAATATCCTCATCTAAAAAACCATACTTTTTTAAATCCATATTAGGTTGGTTTTGCTTAATTGAATATCCCTTTAGCTTACCCGCTTCACTAACCCTTCTTAAGGATAGATTTTGAAATAAAAGATCAATATCGAAATCAGTGCTTCTAGTCACAAAGCTTTCTTTACTTAAAACATTATTATTTTTGGCCGCATCATTTCTCCCGCTTAGGCCGGTTATCTCTTCTTTATTAAAGGTAAGCCTCTGTATTTTTCCATCAACATCTATGATTATATAATTTTTTTGAATAGATTTCAGAGCAACGCCTGGGTATATCAGTTCTCCAACTTTATAACTTTTCTGTTTTTCATCAGACTTTCTTAAAATAGCAGTACCATTAGGGCCTGCTATCATACCTGTAAGAACTAAATTTAAAGTAGTTTCTGGTGCGTTCTGACCAATTTGTATTTGGGCATTAGTTTCTTCGGGTGTTTTTCTATTAAATGGATCAACTACAAATTTAAAAGTTTTTTTATCAGAAAGTGAGCTGCTTTGACTCTTTTTAATCTCTAAATTTGAGGGTATCCAAGCAGACGATGGGGATGCAAAACTAATAATTGATTTTACTAATACATAAAAAATAGCACAAACGATCAATAAGTTTACGAACCGATAAGTTAATGTAATTAACTTTTCCATTATTTTGATATCACGATCTTTAATAAATACATAGTTTATTCTTCTAAGACATTACCAGAAGTCATGGTTTCGATCGACGGTAAATAGCTAGGCCGTATACGCAGGCTACCGCTGGCCTGTTCATATGCATACCCCATTGCTATAACCTCTTTGTCTTGTCCTGATCCACCTATGAAAGAAAGACCAGTTGGTAGGTTTTTATAAGTTCCCATTGGTACGGTTATATGAGGGTAACCCGCAATTGCCGGTATCCATCCCGCACCTGTTCCTCCAGGGTAAGTATCCCCGTACATGTGGTCTATCAGAAATGTTGGCGCAGCACTTGGAGCCATAAGAAAATCTACCTTATATTGCTCCATTAATTTATCAATTCCATTTTCCCTCGTCGCACTTAGTATCAACTCTAATGACTCCTTGTAGTCTTCGGAATTTAAGTTATCCAATTTTTCAGATGATAAAAATATTGATTGATCAAATATTTTTAGTTCTCTCTCATCTTTCTTATTAAACTCAATCAAATCCTTAAGGCTTCTTACTTCAACGTCAGTATTAGTTGTAGGGAGATAATTATTTAAAGTTGCTTTGAACTCATACTTCAAAACTTTATAGGCGGCTTCAAAAAAGCCTTCACCCGGATCCCAAGACTCTATTTCTACAAAATTAAAACCTTTGGCTTTTAATTCTTCAATAGCTTTATTGAAATTTTTATTAACTCCAAAGTTATTCCCTTTAGCGAAATTCAATATTCCAATATTTATGCTATGAGGTGCAGCCTTACCTAAATTATTTACATAGCTACCATCACCTTCTGTCATTGCATCCATCATGATAGCTGCTCCCTCAACAGTGAGTGTCATTGGTCCAGCGGTATCTTGCGTAGAAGAAATTGGAATAATATGCTCTTGCGATAACAAACCCACAGTTGGCTTAAAGCCAACTATTCCGTTCATAGTTGACGGACATATAATGGATCCATTTGTCTCTGTTCCTATAGCCGCTGCAACAATTCCGGAGGCAACTGCTGCGCCACTTCCAGAACTTGACCCACAGGGCGAACGATTAAGTACATGAGGGTTCTTTACCTGACCGCGGACTGCAGACCAACCACTTGTGGATGACTCAGATCGAAAATTAGCCCATTGTGATAAGTTAGTTTTGCCTAATATAACAGCCCCTTTATCCCTGAGTTTCTTAACTATAGGGGAGTCACGATTGTTTTTATTATTAATTAAAGCCCAGCTTCCCCCTGTAGTCGGCAGATCATCTTTTGTTTCCACATTGTCCTTGATAAGAATAGGTTTTCCATAGAGAGGACTATATTTATTGTCTTCTTCAAGTTTAGCATCCAATTTCCGAGCAATTTCTAAAGCCTCTGGGTTTATAGAAAGAACACTTTGCAAGTTAGGCCCACCCTTATCAATATTATCAATTCGGGCCAATGCTTTTAAAACAAGTTCTTCTGATGAAAATCCTTGTTCTGATAATACTGGAGCGAAAGTATCGTCATCAGTAAAATTTTCTTTTTCTAACTTTACTTGTGTGCACCCGACTAAAATAATTATTAATATAACTAGCAGAGAATATTTATTAAGTTTCATGTGGTTCATTTCAATATCTAGTTTAAAAATAAGATTAAAGCCGATTTTTAAATTATTTAAAAGAGTTAATCCATGAAATACTTGATTAAATAAAACCTAAGTTTTTTTCGTTAAAATTATTTAAATTTGGTAAGGCATCATTTAATTCACTTTGATCTAAACCAAACCAGCCCCCGAGTGTAGCGGCGTATTGATCGACAGAAGTAGTTGGAATCAACCTTCCTCGGTCCCCCGTATAGGCGAGATCACCCCTGTCATAAGGCGGTATTTCACCATATATCCTTTGGCCATTCACAGCGCCTCCAACAACGAGATGGTGAGCGCCCCATCCATGATCCGTACCATCACCATTTTCAACAGCGGTTCGGCCAAAATCCGATGCTGTAAAAAGAGTGACTTTATCTGATATACCCATCTCAACCATAGCGTTTTGGAAGGCGCTAATCGATAGTGATATCTGAGTTTCCAATCTAGGCATATCGGTATGCTGATTATCATGAGTATCAAAGCCGCCTATCGCGACATAAAATATTTGTCTCCTAACATTAAGGTTATTACGTGCTGAAATTGTATTAGCTACGGTTCTTAATTGATTGCCGAGATAACTATCAGGGAATTGAGTGTTAATTCCAACGGAGTTATTTAAAGCGGATTTATAAGTTTCTACATTTCTGATGGCACGACCATTAATATTGATAAGGTCTTTTCCAAATAAATTATCTGAAGTTACATCCGTCGCGTTAATGTGATCTCTAAGAGCATTAATAGCTGTAGTAGAAGAGCCTCCCGTTCCTAAACGCCAATTTTGCTCTAAAATATTCGCAGAGCTAGGGCTTCCCTTAGCCAAAAACTGCCTGATATTAGTACTTGATAAAAATACATCGTTACCGCTTGTTGATATAGCAGAAAACACTGGATCTGATATAATATCAGCTTCAAGAATAGGCTCTAAAAGGCGTCCACCCCAACCACTTTGAGTACCTTCCGTTCCAAAGCTCATCCAAGTAGACTGTTGGTCATTATGCGAAAATAGCCGCGTAGGAAGTTGAACCGATCCATTATTCATACTTGTACGGTTTGTGGGCTCTATTAATGGGCCAACATTTCCCACAATTGCGGCTTGGCCTGAATTAAATAAATTTTGCAATTCTGGCACACCAGATGAAAATCCAAATTTGCGCCCACCTAAATTACTATTAAGAGCGTCAATTTCTAATATATTATCAATATCTCTCGACGAATTTCCGCTGCCAACACCATAGGCTTCAAACATTCCAGGCCTCACACTTGCAAGTGCATTATATGACGGTAGGTCTTTTGGTAAAATAAAATCCATACTATCCATGCCTCCCTTAAGAAACACGCACACGAGGGCTTTATAATCGTTAACTTCAGCTGAAAAAGAATTCGTACTACCCAGTGCAGCCAATAATCCGGTACCTGCTGAGAAACCAAGAGCACTCGAGGATTTTAAAAACCGCCTTCTGTTAATATATGACATTTCCCCTACCTTATAGCGCTAATGAAAATTCGGTTGATGTGACGGCCATATAGACTGCTACTGCTACGCGATTCCATCGATCATCAGCAGTATTGTCTTCGTGGTCTGACCTAATAGGCATTTCGTTTAAAATAGTAGTTATACGTTCTTTTGTTTTATTTTTCATCAGCCCTCCAAGTAAAAGAATATCCAAATGTTCTACTAATTGCTCAGGTGCCTCCGCGAGAGTAACTTCATAGCTATAATCAGGTACAAAGCTATCAAGCGATGGATCTCTTGTTGGAGAGCTATTAAAAACATACTCTAACATCCAGTCACTATACCCTATGACTGAACCCTCATGGATAATTTGCAATTCGGGTGCTGTTAATCCTTCATTTCCGCTGTATGATTGTGGGGCTATAAAACCGGGACGATAAAAATTAAAAACAGATGGTGCTTGAAAGGGTTGCTGGCCTAGCCCCTCATTACTTCGAGCATGGAATAAAAGGGCCCACTCATTTTCAGCAAATACATTACCCACATCAAAAGCCCTTGCCCAATGAATAAATCTCAAAACTGGCTCTCTTATCTTTCCGTCTGTATTTGATTTTGCTTCGCCGTTAAAAAATTGTTCATCAAGTAAAATAGCCGCTAATGTAGCCTTTAAGTCTCCTCTTACCCCTTCTCCAAACTGCGCATTATCCGCAGATGTATAGCTACCATTCTCAAAAGCTGTTGCGACGCGTTCAATATATTCAGGGGTTGGGCTACTTGCAGTAAAACGCTGAATCAAGCGGGAAGCTATAAAAGGAGCGAGATTTGGATGCTCAAAAATATGATCAATTGCCTGATCTATTGCAGCATCACCATCAACGTAAGCGCCAATTGTCTTACCAAGAAATTGCTTTTCATTTTTACTGTGATAATTTTGATACATTACCAAAGGGGCAATTTCGTCATAATCTTCACAATTCCAAAAGTCTATCCCTCCGCAACTTAGTCCTGTAAATACTCTCGCAAGCCCGACAATGTCCTCATTACTATACGTTTCCACAGGCATCCCATTCACTAACTTTTGAGTGCCATCAATATTCAACTCAGTAACACCCACAGTAAAAAGCTGTAAGAACTCCCTTGCATAGTTTTCATCTGGTGTTTGAAGTGGATTTTGGTTGGAATTGTCTCTATTACGGTAATAGGTCAAGAAATTAGCCATGGCTGGAGTATAAGTGATCTCTTTCAATAATTCTTTATAGTTTCCAAATGCATGTTTATATAGCGTATCAACATAATGCGCATTCATACGCGGCCTATCGCCCATATTTAAATCAGAAATAACCGTGATCTGTGACAAAGCAAATACCATTCTTTGGCGTAGCTGATCATCTCCATCAACCATAGCGTTCCAAAAAGCTGCAGAATATGATCTATGCTGAACACCTTCATTATCATCTGTATAGTCCATTACAAAAGGTAAAATATAAGATGGTGGTTTAGCAAATTCTTCTGAAAGTAATTCTGAGGCATCTCTGTTGATAGCACCTTCAATATCCCCGCGCGACGCCCCAAATGTCATCTTAGATAAAAATGATACAACTTCCTGATCAGAATTAAGTTTTAATACTGATGAGACAGGGGGTGTCGGCGGAATTGGAGTTGGCGCAACCGATACCGGCGGGGAGTCATTGCCGCCTCCGCCACACGAAATTAAAAATACAACCAAGGAGGCTGTTAAAGTATTCTTTAAAGTCTTACTGGCTGTTTTTCTCATACAGTTTTGCTTGCCCACTAATCTAATTACTTTTTAAATATTACCATAATTTATAATATGTCTAGTTAAAGTATGTTAATATTTAATTGTACTAATAACTAAATTACAATTTACATACACAATCATTTAAGTCTATTGGGCTGTTAGATCATTAAATTTTATTCGAAATTGCATTCTAGGTTGGACTTAAAAAATGAAAGCATCAAAAATTGACGGGCGTATTTTTGCAGAAAACTTAAGAAAAAAAATACGTCAAGCTGTTACGCAATTACCTGATTCTCCTTCACTAGCAGTAGTTCTTGTAGGTGAGGATCCTGCAAGCCAAGTATACGTTGCTAGTAAAGTCAAATTTACAGAAGAATGCGGAATGAACTCTCTTGAGTATAAATTACCCGCAGATACAAAAGAAACTGAAGTCGTCAATTTAGTAAAAAAACTAAATGAAAATGATAAGGTTGATGGCATATTAGTTCAGTTACCACTACCTGAGGGAATAAATTCAGATAACGTGATCAAAGAGATTCATCCCGACAAAGATGTTGATGGCTTAACAGAATCGTCTGCAGGAAGGCTTTCCCTCGGGAAAGCTGGTTTGAGACCGTGCACGCCTACTGGGTGCGTAATGTTAGCAAAAGATGAACTTGGGGATTTATCTGGAAAGCATTGTGTTGTTCTAGGACGCTCAATACTCGTAGGAAAACCCGCTGCCCTTCTGTTTTTAGAGCAAAATTGCACAGTCACAATAGCGCACTCACGAACAAAAAATTTAGAGGCCGTTTGCAAAAGTGCAGACATACTCATTGCAGCTGTAGGCCGGCCTCAAATGGTTCAAGACAGCTGGATAAAAAAAGGGGCCTGCATAATCGATGTAGGAATTAACAGAGTGCCTAGTGTTAAGAGGCCAGGAAAAACAAGATTAATCGGAGACGTTAATTATACGACTGCTAAAGACGTAGCAGGCTCAATTACACCAGTGCCTGGCGGTGTGGGCCCAATGACAATTGCTTGCCTTTTAAGAAATACGGTAATAGCGGCTTGTTCACGGCGAAACTGGAAAACTCCCAGCATCCTTGATTTCTAATAGTAAGGTTTTACACAAAACTACCTTTAATGAAATTTAGATAAAAATCCTGCAATCTTTTTAGTTCGGCTGCTAAAGAGAATGTTTGTATAATAGCTTGAGGAAGCCCTCTTTATAGCTTCCGATCTCGTTGGATACGGTGAAATAATTTTAGCGAGCCCAGAAATTTTAATATTATTGACCATCGCCATACTTATTAAATGAATCATCTCTCCTGCCTGCTCGCCGATAATAGAACCCCCTAAAATCTTTCCCTTACTATTAGCTATTACTTTAACTCCTCCGAGAGTTGAAAGCTCAGAGATGGCTCTATCATTTTCATTAAAGCTCCAAGTTAAACACTTAATCTTCAACGATAATTTTTCCGCTTTATCTTCAGTTAATCCAATACTCGCGAATTCTGGCTCAGAATAAATAACTGAAGGCATAGATGATATATTAGCTTTTGCCAAAAAATTACCCATAAACGGTGGAGAAAAGTAAAAGTTTTGAATTAACTTTCCAGCATGATAACCAGCGGCATGAGTAAACCCTCCCATACCTTGAGTTACATCTCCCGCAGCATATATGCGCTTGTTACTAGTTCTTAGACTCTTAGATACCTTTATGCCGGTGCGGTCATATACAACGTTTGCTTTCTCAAGCCCTAGTTTTTTTATATTAGGGGATCTCCCAGCCGCTAAAAGCAGGTGACTTCCTTGTATAATTTTTCCATTCTCTAGTTCTACCAATAACCCTGATTTATTTCTTTTTAGAGACTTTATTTTAACGGGATAATGAAAATTAATACCTTCTTTTGTTAACTCATCAATTAAGATATCAGAATGACCTTTATCAAGATTTGCGAGGGGGTGTTGTGCATCAATCACATTAATATTAGAACCCAAACGACAAAATGCTTGTCCGAGTTCAAGGCCTATGGGGCCCGCTCCAATAATAATTAAATTCTTAGGTAATTTGTCGATAGTGAATATTGTCTCATTCGTCAAAAATGGAATATCATCTATACCGGGAATTGGAGGTATTGAAGCTTTCGATCCTGATGCAATCACAAACCTTTTAGCCGTTACTATTGCAGAGGGCGAGGTGACAGTCGTTTGGTTTATAAACTCAGCATACTCGCGAATTACGGTGCACCCTAAACCTTCAAACCGTTCCTGACTATCTGCAGGAGCAATCGTATTAATAGCATTATGCACATGTTGTTGAACGTCTTTGAATTTAATATTTGGTTTTTTTAGGTCTACACCAAATGCTTCTGTTTTTTTAAAAATATGTGCTTTCTTAGCTGCTGAAATTAAAGCTTTAGATGGAATGCAGCCGTAGTTAAGACAATCACCGCCCATTTCGTTTGCTTCAAAAAGAACAACAGACCTACCTAATTGCGCCGCCCCTGACGCAACCGAAAGCCCGGCGGAACCTGCACCTATTATGCAAATATCAACATCATATGATTTTTTATTCATGTGGGTCTTATTAAGCTTTCTCTGAATTAAGTTAGTTTATTATTTTTTTTAAGATACTTGTAAACCACAGGCATTAAAGCAAGTAATGAAAGAGCAAAAAATGCAGGTATGAAGTTTTTTGCCGCATTTTCAATAAGAAGCGACACATCTAATACTTTACCACTTGCAGATGCGTTTAACAACGTATCTCTTAATCCTGTACCTATTAATGTATAAGCTACAGTTCCAGGGATAATACCAAATAATGTTGATATAAAATAGTGACTAAATCTAGCGCCCAAGATGGCTGGTGCAATATTTACAACAGCAAAAGGAAAAAGTGGAATAAGTCGAAGAGAAAAAAGATAAGATATAGGGTTCTCATTAAAACCTCTTTCCATTTTCTTTAGAAATGGTCCTGCGATATTTTGGAAAGCGTTATTAAAAGAAAGCTTAGTTAGCAAAAATAATATGCAAGCTCCAAAAGTAGCGCTTATTACAGTTGTGGGAACACCTATGATAGTTCCAAATAAAAATCCGCCTATAATTGTAAGTGCACTTGCGGGAATCATGAATACAGTTGAAAGAATGTAAATAACAACGAAACCACTTAAAGTTACCCAAAAATTATTTTCTACAAGAGTGTTTAAATCCACCGCATACAGACCTAGTGAACTTGGTGTAAGGTATTGATCCCACCCCTGGTAAAGCGCAAACAACAATCCTGATATTAGAGCATAAATTGGCCATATCTTTAAAAAAAAGGATTCTTGGTTTTTACTTTTATTCATGACATCTAATTGTCTGTTACATCATTTAAAGTCCAGTCATAATTATATGATTTAATTTTTACGCCCTTTTCTATAGCATTTTTTAAATCTTTGTTTGCATGCTTTAAAATATGATCGAGCACACCTCCTTCATTTTCAAAATCTTCTTTGAACCATTTATAAATCGAGGAAAGTTGCAATGCATTTTTTTTTAAAGCTACAGCTCTTGAGGAATTTATATATTCAGCAGCAGCTGCTAATTGATCCACCTCTAAACTGTCTCCCTTCCAAGAAGTAACCTGAAGATTTGGACAACTCATTGAAGCACAATTAAGCATATAGTGGATATATGGTGATTTGTATTTCGATCTTAGTATTTTATGTTCTATGTCATCAAGACTAACTAATTCGGTATTTAATTTTATAATCTTACGCTTCCAAGGACCAGAGTTTAAGAGCCCTAGTTTGCGTATAGATTTAATTTTATAATTTTGAGTTACTAGCTTTACCGTAACTGCATTATATAAGTTTGCGTAATAAGCTATGGCATCATTTTTTAGCATTAAATTAGGATCCATACCTTCAAGGCTAGTTAAATAATTATTCAATAACTCCAAATCATCTGCGCTTTTGCTCAATGCAGCGTAATTAAATAAGTTTACTCCATCGGGCTTCTTTTTTATAATATAACGCTTTAGGATCAAATCCCAATCACTATCTCTGGAGGTTTTTTTTAAGCTTTGCGCTTCGGCAAAATTGTTAACGTTCAGGTCACTCACCAAATTATTATTCGGTAATAAAAAAAGAAATAGAATAGGCAGAAATAATGATTTTATCACAGTGTCTCCTTGATCATAGTTTAATATGTACATCTGCTATCAAGTAATACCTTATACCATTACATCCAAAAGACTGTCAGTTCTTTTTGATAAGCACAGTTATCTTCATTAATTATATTAGTTATCCTTATATTTGTTTACGTGTATATGCATCATTAAGCTTTTATATGAGAATATAATATTTATGAAAAATATAAACTTTACTTAATGTTGTAAATTCTTATTTATATTACCTCACAAAGCTTGACAGATCTGCCAAGCATCTCTAATGGACCTCCACTGAGATAAAGTGGTATATCTGCTTCGGAGAATGACATGAAACGTACTTTTCAACCATCCGTATTGGTTCGCAAACGCCGCCATGGTTTTAGGTCCCGTATGGCTACTAAAAATGGACGTGCTGTTTTGGCTCGTCGTCGTGCAAAAGGCCGCAAGGTACTGTCTGCTTAAACAGTTCTTACGTGTAATAGTCCTATGGAGAACCATACCAAACTCGGGGTGCTAAAAACGCGGTCCGAGTTTTTACATGTAAGATCTGGTAAGCACAAAGCATTTAAAAACCTTGTAATCCAGGCGAACGCTAATCCCAGTAGCGGGGCCATAAGGGTAGGCTTTACTGCCACAAAAAAGATTGGTAATGCTGTAGTAAGAAATAAAGCTAAACGGCGCCTAAGACATGTGGCTCGTGAACTACTACCTAAACATGGTTTAAAAGGCGTCGATTATGTTTTTATTGCTCGCAATTCTACGGCATCCACCCCATATAAAAACTTAATAAGTAATACACGCGATGCCCTTGCGAGCATCACACAAATAAATAAAAAAGTATCTAAAAATTAGAACGGCGAAATTATGCAAGACCAAGGCAATGACCAGAAAAATTTTATTTTAGCAATGTTACTATCGGGCTTAGTGCTCATGGGTTATTGGTTTTTCTATGGACAACCATTAGAAGAAATGGCGAGGGAAAATGCTGCTTTAGAACTTAGTCAGGATACAAACAAAGACAATGACTTATCTAACAGAAATCAAACGATAAAAACTAAGGGTCCTACTGGCCAAAGAATTAATATAGAAACCGCCTCTATTTCTGGGTCGTTCAATACAGAAGGCTCAAGATTTGATGATATTGCATTAAAGAACTACAATAAAACCTTAGATGAGGAAGATGGCTTAGTCGTTCTCTTAGCTCAAGAAGGAAAAGAAAAATCAGCTTATTTAATGGACAACTGGACAAATATTAATGGTGGTAATGGGTCAGATACAAAGTGGACATTAGTCTCAGGAGAGACTCTTACTGAAACTTCACCTGTATTTCTTGAGTATTTAAAGGATGAACTACTAGTTCAAAGAAAAGTAACCATAGACGATAAGTTTTTAATTACACTATCTGATAAAGTGGTAAATTTAAGCACCAGTGAAAAAACTATCACTCGAGTTGGGATAAGTCGTCAACATAATCTACCTGACGACTTAACTAACTTTTTTATTGTCCAAGAGGGTCCCATTTCATTGGTAGATGGTAAGTATCATGATCAAAAGTACAAAGGCCTTAAGAAAAAAAGCAATTGGAATGAAACTGGAAAGGCTGGATGGGCAGGATTAACTGATAAATACTGGTTCATCGCCAATATTGCACCACAAGATCAGACTATCAAAGTAAATTATGATTTCAAAACCATAAATACTCAAGACGTTTATGAGACCTCCTACGCTTTGAGTCCCTTAACACTAACTTCGGGTTCTTCTATTGAGTCCACAAGTCATCTGTACATTGGCCCTAAAGAACGCTCAACCCTAGTAAATTATGAGTCACAAGGGATAGCAGAAATGGAAAGGGCAATTGACTGGGGAGCGATGCGATTGATCGTTAGGCCTATAAGCTGGGCACTAAGTTTTCTGGGTTCAAAGCTAGGCAATTACGGAGTTGGAATACTCGTTCTAACATTTTTCATAAAGCTATTCATGTTTCCTTTATTTAATAAGCAATACGAGAGCCAAGCGAAAATGAAAAAAGTACAGCCAAAAGTAAAAAGGCTGCAAGAACTTTACAAAGATGATAGAATGAAAATGCAACAAGAAATGATGGGCCTTTACAGGAAAGAAGGCGTAAACCCTGCAGCAGGTTGCTTACCTATAATACCTACTATCTTTGTATTCTTCTCACTTTACAAAGCTGTTTTTATAAATATTGATTTACGCCATGAGCCTTTCTTCGGCTGGATACGTGATCTATCTGCAAAAGACCCACTCTCAATTTTAAATGGCTTTGGTATTTTACCATGGGAAGCTGTTCCCGGGCCCATACCATCGATTCTTGCGATTGGACCACTAGCAATTTTATACGGTATATCAATGAGCCTCATGTACACTTTAACTCCTCCTGCAGGTGACCCGATGCAAGCCAAAATATTTAAATTCATGCCCTGGATTTTTATGTTTATTCTCTCACCTTTTGCAGCAGGTCTTTTGGTATACTGGGTCTGGAATAATATTTTATCTTTTGGTCAGCAGTATTACATAACTAGGAAGTTTAAAGTCGACACTCCTGTAGATGAATTCTGGAGAAAAATAACAGGTAAAAATACATCCGGTAACAAATAATGGTGAAAAGTGATAACCAATCATCCATTTCAAAAAATAGTATTGAAAAGGGGCGGCTATTATTTGCTAGAGATGTAACTTTCATGCTTAGTGCAGTCAGCCTTGATACTCTCCCCTCGGCACGGCTTCCTGAGATATGCTTTGCAGGAAGGTCTAATGTTGGAAAATCAAGTTTAATTAATGCACTTACAAATAGAAAAGGATTGGCACGGGCTTCAAATACTCCTGGCCGTACCAGAGAATTGAATTATTTCAACGTTGACGAAAAATTATTTATGGTTGACTTACCAGGTTATGGATATGCAAAAGCATCAAAGTCTGACATAGCCAGATGGACTAAACTAACAAGGGCATTTTTATTTGGAAGGGCATCATTGCGTCGCGTTTTTTTATTAATTGATAGTCGTCATGGAAGTAAAGAAAGCGATATAGAGCTTATGAATATGCTGGATGAGACAGCTGTTACATATCAGATAGTCCTGACAAAAATTGATAAAATAAAAAAAGATGAGATTGATAAAGTTCAGATAAAAACAACGGCTTTAATAGCCAAACGTCCAGCAGCATATCCAAATATAATACTCACATCTTCTGAGAAAAAAAGTGGTTTAGATGAATTGCGCTCAACAATAGCCAATATAGCAATATCGTAGATATTATAAAACTAGTGTAATATTATTTTTTTGAAGGTATACTTAAAGCTATTCGATAGCATAAATAGAGGCAGCAATGTTGACACGGCAAGAAAATCAAACGGGCTGGAAAAGTGCAAAACAGCTTTCGGAGGCTTTGCCATTTATACAAAGGTACTCTGGCCAAACTGTAGTTATTAAGTTTGGCGGCCACGCAATGGGTAATAAAGACCTCACAATGGAATTTGCACGTGATGTAGTTCTACTAAAACAATTTGGTCTGTGTCCAATTATTGTCCACGGCGGAGGCCCGCAAATTGGTTCTATGCTAAAAAAACTTAATATTAAAACAGAGTTTGTGGATGGCTTACGGGTATCAGACATTGAAACTGTGGGAGTGGCTGAAATGGTTCTCTCTGGAGCAATAAATAAGTCAATAGTACAAGCCATAAATGATGCAGGTGGACGAGCTGTTGGACTATCCGGACGGGATGCAAACCTTATCACTGCAACACAAAAAGATAGTAGCTTAGGGTTCACAGGAACCCCTGTAGCAACTGATATATCAGTTCTGAATGTTTTAACTTCAGCAGAACCTGGTTTTATTCCAGTAATATCGCCAATCAGTAGTGGTAATGATGGTAATTCTTATAATGTTAATGCCGATACAGCAGCCGGAGTATTAGCCGGTGCTTTAAAGGCATCGCGTTTAATGCTACTTACAGATGTCGAAGGGGTAATTGACAATGAAAAGCAACTGCTCACAGACCTAACTATTAATGATGCTGAAACTTTAATAGAAAAGGGTGTCGCTAAAGGCGGAATGATACCTAAACTCGAAACAGCAATTAATTCTATTGCTAGGGGCGTTAAAGCAGTTGTAATCTTAGATGGCCGCAAACCTCATGGCCTATTGGTGGAGTTATTTACAGATCAAGGTGCCGGAACTTTGATTAAATGAAAACTGTAATTTCTATACTCGTTAGTTTGGCCTTCTCACTCCAAGCACTCTCTGAAACAGATCAACAAGATATATCTCAAAATAATATTTCTCAAAATTGGCAAATTTGTAATGAAACAAGCTTCATATTAAATGTATCAACTGCCTTTAAAAGTGAAGAAACAGAAGAATATATAACAAATGATAATACCGAGATTTATCCAGGTGAATGTATAAACAAAGAAGTTCTAAATATATACCTACGGTATATATATGCAAAGAGTAAATCTATTCATCAAGGTGGCATTAGAGAGTGGCGAGGCAACGTCCAAATTTGCAATAATATTGTTTCAGAATTAAAGGGTGTTTCAAAAAACTGCCAGGATACAAACCACAAGTCTAAGTTTTTTAGATCCATTAAACCTTCAGAAAGTATAAGTTATTTTATCGAAAATGAAAACTTTAAAAGCAAAGCAAGAACTGCGGGCATTCAACGTTTACTGAGTGATAACGGTTATGATATAAATAAAATTGACGGTATTTTAGGAAGGAAAACTATCAAGGCTTTAAGTAAGTTCAAGAGACTCAATAGGCTGGAAAATGAAATTGATAAAAAGTTACTTATGCAAAAGCTTGCTAAAATGGCTAAAAAAGAAAGTCAAAAAATAGGCCTTACCATTTGTAATAGAACTGAGGCACCCATATGGACTGCCATTGGCACTAAAAATGGAAAAGAAATATCATCACGTGGATGGTGGAATATAAAAATCGATAAATGCACCCAAATTTTAAATAAAAAACTCAATTCTAAAAAAACGTATTATTTTGCCCGCAAAGAATCCAGAGATATCATGAAATTAGAAAAAGATAAAAAATATTTGGACCTAATCTCAGACAAGGCATTCACCAAAAACTTTTGTATTTCTGATTCTAAGTTTTCAGCAATAACAGACATTAATTGTGCAATCTCTGGGTACGATGATGCGCAATTTAGACAGACTCCGGCTGATATCGCGGGTTTGATAATAACTTTAACTAATAATGATTTTTAAATTATTTTAATCAATTAATTAATAAGTTACAATATGAAACAGAAACCCATTCTCTCAAATATAAGCAATTGGATTTTCGATTTAGATAATACACTCTACCGAGCCGACGCAAATTTCTTTTCACAAATCGATAGGAAAATAACTAGATATATAAGTGAATACCTCAAAATTCCAGAATTTAATGCACGCCAACATCAAAAAGAATTTCTGAGAGACTATGGCACGTCACTATCAGGAATGATGGCTGTACACAATATGGATCCAGACGAGTTTCTTGAGTTTGTACATGATGTAGATTTATCATTTTTGTCTCCGCAACCAAAACTCCGTAGTAATTTAAAATTACTCAAAGGTAGGAAATTTGTATTTACTAATGGGTCTCGTAAGCATGCACTGAATGTGACAAATCATTTAAAACTTAATGATTTGTTTGATGGAAGTTTTGGGATTGAAGATACAAATTACAATCCTAAACCCAATGAAAATGCATATAATATTTTCTGTGAACGCTATCAAGTTGACCCCAAGATGGCTATATTTTTTGAGGATAGTCCACGTAATCTCATAATACCAAAAAAGATGGGCATGAAAACCGTCTTAGTTACTTCAGATGTAGATTGGAGTCATGAACCTCGGAGCACGAGACCTGCGGGAAATGACACAATAGCTGACTGGATTGATTTCAAAACGAATGATATTGAAAGTTGGCTATCTGAACACATATTATCCAAATAATTGATAAAATAATTGGGCATAATTTATGAAAATAATGATTAAAATTTCAATATTTTTTCTTACAGTTTTATTGATTGTAATATTCCTTATGAATAAAATAGTGGCGCCAGGCCAAGATGCAAAAATGAATAAAGTAATACCTCATGAAAACTATGAAGTATCAGATAAAAGCGAGAAACTACACAATAGCTTATTCATAACTGACCTCCACTCAGATACCCTCTTATGGAACCGAAACCCAGAGAAACGCTGGAAACGCGGTCATGTAGACATTCCACGCTTGCGTGAAGGCGGGGTAAATATGCAAGTATTTAGCGCTGTAACCAAATCACCAAGAGGCCTCAATTTTGATACAAACTCACCTGATGCGCCTGATGATATTAGCTTATTAGTAAAAGCCCAACTTTGGCCCCCTCGAACTTGGAATTCAATATTTGAAAGAGCAGTTTATCAAGCTCATAGACTGCATGAGCTAGAAAGCAATCCAAAGAATAATTTACTAATTGTAAGAAATAAAACAGACATGGAACATGCAGACAAGAAAATACTAGCACTATTATTAACAGAAGGGTCACACCCACTGGAAGGCAAAATAGACAATATAAAAAACCTTTATGATGCTGGTTATAGAGCAATGGGACTTCAACATTTCTTTGATAATGAATTAGGTGGATCGTTACATGGGAAATCACAAAGCGGGTTAACGGATTTTGGAAGAGAAGCTATCCTTGAAATGGAACGTATGAACATTATGATAGATGTAGCACATAGCTCAAAAAATACTGTAAAAGATGTTCTTAACACAATTAAAGGGCCTATTTTCATTTCACATGGTGGAACAATAAGCGGGTGTGAGAAGACATTTAACCGTAACTTACCAGATGAGATACTAAAAGAAATAGCGAAAAGGGGCGGAATACTTGGTATTGGTTATTTCGATGGGGCTATTTGTGATATTACACCAAAAGGCATAGCAAAGGAAATTATACATGCCATTTCAGTTATGGGCGAAAATTCAATAGCGCTGGGTTCAGATTTTGATGGAACTGTGACAACCACAATAGATACTTCAGAATTATCGGCGATAACATATCAGTTACTTGAGCTAGGCTTGACTGAAAAACAAATACGTAAAGTTATGGGAGAAAATGCTAAAAACTTCTTTTTAAGAAATCTACCTGAAAGCTAATGTTTTAATGAGACAGATATAATTAAGCTAACCTTGGCGGGCTTTAAAACGCGGGTCTGTTTTGTTAATAACGTAAAGTCTTCCTTTACGTCTTACTATTTGGCAATCACGATGGCGATTTTTTAAGGATTTCAAAGAACTGCGGACTTTCATCGTACTAGCCTAAATTAGTTAAATTAAAAAGCGCATATAGGGCCCAAAATTTCTACAGTCAAGAGATTTTGAATAAAGAAAATTGGCAATATAATTAATTAAATAATGAATTAACCCTTGGCCCCGCTCTCTCACTCGCTTATGATATTAACTTTATTCTTATCATAATGGATAAACTTATGGAAACCTTTGCTGTTTTAATGGAAAAACTTAATAATTTCGTCTGGGGGCCTCCAATGATGATCTTATTATTAGGGGTAGGTCTTTTTCTAACAGTCGGTTTGCGGTTTATGTCGCTGACCAAAATAGGCTATGGGTTTAATCAGCTTTTTAAAAAACGTGATGATAATGCAACCCAGGGAGATGTTTCGCCTTTTGCGGCATTAATGACAGCTCTATCATCAACTGTTGGAACAGGAAATATTGCAGGAGTCGCAGCGGCAATCGCAATCGGAGGGCCTGGAGCAGTCTTTTGGATGTGGGTAACCGCAATTTTGGGAACAGCAACCAAATTTGGTGAAGGCGTTTTAGCCGTACGCTTCCGTGAAGTTGACTCAAATGGAAATCGCGTTGGTGGGCCAATGTATTACATTAAGAATGGATTAGGACCAAAATGGCTATGGTTAGCTGGAGCTTTCGCATTTTTCGGAATTATAGGCTCGCTATCTACAGGCAATGCAGTTCAGGCAAACTCCATTGCTGATGCACTAAAAAGTGCTTATAATTTTGACCCAAGGATTGTGGCTATAATTCTATCACTTCTAGTAGCAACTGTGATCATCGGTGGTATCAAGCGCATTGGGGCAGTTGCATCAAAGCTAGTCCCTTTTATGGCGATTATTTATATATTAGCCGCACTGTTTGTTATAACAGCTAATATTGAAAAGGTTCCAGCCGCATTTAGTCTCATTTTCAAAGGGGCTTTTGGTATGCAGGGAGCAGGAACCGGAATTACTATCGGGCTTATGATGCTTGCTATGCAAAAAGGCGTAGCTCGTGGGCTTTTTTCGAATGAAGCAGGTCAAGGATCTGCTCCTATAGCTCACGCAGCCGCACAAAATGACAATCCTGTAAATCAGGGTATAATAGCAATGCTGGGTACAATCATAGATACGTTAATTATATGCACAATAACTGCGCTCGTAATTCTAACATCAGGAGTTATGTCAAATGATTGCTTAGCTAATCCTGCTATTCTAGAATTATTAGAATCAGGAACTACGCCACAGGGCTGCGAAATTGGAGTACCCCTAACAGCTGCAGCGTTTGACTCCATTCTTGTTGGTTTTGGAGAGCATATTGTTACATTTTGCTTATGCATATTTGCTTTTACCACAATTATTGGTTGGTCTTATTATGGCGAACGTTGCACTGCATTTATTTTTAAAGAAAAATCGATTCCAATTTTTAGAGTATTTTGGGTTTTAGCAGTATTCCTATCAAGTTTTGCTCTTTCATTTGAGACTGGTGAAGACAATCTTGTAGTCGCAACATTTTGGCTGATAGCCGATAGTTTGACTGGGTTAATGGCAGCACCAAACTTGATTGCTATCATTCTTCTTTCGCCAGTTATATTCAAGTTGGCCAAAGAGTACTTTCAAGATAACGGTCCAGCTGAAGATAGTCATGAGATTAGTAGTAGTAAGTAGTTTACCTACTTCAAAGCAGATTTAAGAGTCATATAATGAATATTATTAACCCCAAAATTGCAGTTGAAGAATTAGAAGGTTGGACTGGCGGCGATGACTTTATAACAAAAGTTTTTAAATTCAGAGATTTTATTGAAGCATTTAGCTTTATGACTAACATTGCAATTGTTGCAGAAAAAATGGATCACCATCCTGAATGGTATAATATTTACAACAGAGTAGATATAACCCTCACAACCCATGATTCAGGCGGAGTTACTGAAAAAGACATTGCTCTTGCCAAGGCCATGGAATTGGCAGCTAGTTAATTGAACAAATACTATGACTAATTTTTTTATTTTGGTAATAAAGCCCTCTAATGACTTCAACACTCATCGCTAACACTCAAAAAAAAACATTTTCTAATGAGAATGCGCGCATCAGCTTAGTAGGTTTGGGGCGAAAAGACATTTCACAGCATTTAGAGAATTTTGGAATAGAAAAACCAAAATTAAAGATGCGCACAAAGCAAATTTTTCACTGGATCTATAATTACGGAGTACGCGATTGGGCGGAAATGACTAATATCG
>JBELEM010000020.1:0-34936 GCA_042093735.1 Hellea sp.
AGTTTATCCTTTAGGTTCAGTTCTTAATGGTGGTAACTCAGCACCGAATGGTGATAACAGGTCTCCTGCGTCTGATTGGATAAAATTAGCGGATGAATTTTACGAAGCTTCAAAAGATGCTTATGGTGAGGGTGTACCTTTCATTCCTTTACTGTGGGGCACTGATGCAGTCCATGGTCATAATAATGTACCAGGAGCTACAGTTTTTCCTCATAATATAGGTTTGGGTGCAACAAGAAATCCTGCTCTAATGAGAAAAATTGGTGAAATTACTGCAAAGGAAATAAGGGTAGGGGGACAGGAGTGGACTTTTGCTCCAACTATCGCAGTTGTCAGAGATGATAGATGGGGAAGAACTTATGAAGGTTACTCCGAAAACCCAGATGTCACCGTATCCTATGCTGGCGAGTTAATAAAGGGTATACAGGGAGAGCCAGATTCAGAAAATTGGTTAAAAGGTAATAATGTGATAGCCACTGCCAAACACTTTCTTGGTGATGGTGGAACAACATTAGGAATAGATCAGGGTGATAATGCTGATACTGAAGAAGAGTTAAGGGATAGGCATGGAGCTGCTTACCCGGTTGCTATAAATGCAGGTGCTCAATCAGTAATGGCATCATTTTCGAGTTGGCAGGGTGTGAAACTGCATGGGCATAAAGGGCTTTTAACTGATGTCCTCAAGGGCCAGATGGGATTTGATGGATTTATTGTTGGTGATTGGAACGGGCACGGGCAACTTGATGGTTGCACTGTAGAAAGTTGTCCAGCTGCTCTACATGCAGGATTAGATATGTACATGGCTCCAGATAGTTGGAGAGGTTTGTTTGAAAATACTTTGAAGCAGGCAGAAAACGGTGAAATAGATCTTGATAGGCTTGATGATGCTGTGCGAAGAATATTGCGAGTAAAGATTAGATCAGGATTGATGAGTGCCGGTAAGCCTTCCAAGAGACCAGGGGCAGCTGATTATGACGTTTTGAAGGACCCGGTCTCAAAAGAGGTTGCGCGTCAGGCGGTACGCGAGAGTCAAGTTTTAATTAAAAATAATGGTATTCTACCATTATCGCCTAAGTCAACTATTTTGGTTGCTGGTGATGGAGCAGATAATATTGGTAAACAATCCGGTGGGTGGACTTTATCATGGCAAGGCACTGGAAATGAAAACTCCGATTTTCCTGGGGGGACTTCATTTCTTGATGGAATTACAAGGCACCTCGATAAAGCTGGTGGGCAGGTCATTGTCGCTGACGCTGATGGTAGCTATTCAGGCAAACCTTCAGCGGCTATCGTAGTTTTTGGTGAAGAACCCTACGCAGAGTTTAAAGGAGATAGAGACAATCTTGCCTACAAGCCAGGGGATGACAGTGATCTCTTGCTTCTTAAGAAGTTTAAATCTGAAGGTATACCGACTGTAGCTATATTTTTATCCGGCCGTCCTTTGTGGATGAATAGAGAAATTAATTCTAGTGATGCTTTTGTGGCTGCTTGGCTTCCTGGTTCTGAGGGAGGTTATGCTACTGACTTGCTCTTTACAAATTCGGATGGAAAAATTGACTTTGATTTTGTAGGAAAACTTCCATATTCTTGGCCTAAGACAGCTACCCAAACATCCTTAAATTACGATGATGAAAACTATGAACCGCTTTTTGCTTATGGTTATGGATTGTCTTATTCTAATCCCGGCGATGTTGGCGTGCTTTCCGAGGATGCAGGGATAGATTTGAAAGTCATTAACGATAGTGATTTTTTTAAGGCGGGTAAAGCAATGTATCCATGGAGCATGACAGTCTCTGATGAATTTGGTGAGACAGTAGTAAAAACTTCTAGGGATGTTTCGCCTGGTAAAATAGTTTCTATTTATTCGGCTGATGATGGTGTTCAAGAAAATATTCGTACCATTAACTTTAATGGTGAGGGCAAGGGTTCATTTGCCATCAGTAAAAACCCTCCGGCTAACTTAACAAGGCAGAATACTGCAGATATGGCAATCTATATGAGACTCAGATTTGATGACTTAGACCCTGAAGACAAGCTATCTCTTTCAGTTGATTGCGGTGTAGATTGCTCAAGACCTTTATCTTTGGATAAAGTCTCTTTAGGTTTAGATAGCAGCGAGTGGGCTGAATTATCATTGAAGCTATCTTGCTTTGCTGCTGCTTCTGACATGGAATATGTAAATAGTGCTTTCTTGTTGGAAACTTCTGATGCATTATCAGTTAGTATATCAGATGTGAAACTAGTGTCCAACGAAGGTGATGCAATCTGCATTGATTGATTAATGTTAGATTGTTAAATTCTGAGAGTTAGTCAGTAGCTCTCAGACTTTAATTGCTGGATGCAGCTCCTATGAGGGGCGCAGTAGGGTCAATGAGTAAACGAAGTGGAACATTTTCCATTCTTTGCGTCATTTTACCTTTATTTTTAAATTTTTCTAACGCTGAATTAGCACTAAGGTATTCTTTTAGGTGCTGGGATACGCCACCAGCTAAAACAGCTCCCTGCCATGAGCCACTTGAAAGCACTGCATTACCTATGAAATTCATCAGTGTGTTGGCTGTAAACTCACATGTTTGTATAGCGACTAAGTTATTACCACTTGCTTCTTCGGTAATAGATTTTGCGTTCAGTATTTTATTTTCTAAACCGTTTATTTTCAGAAGAGCTTCATAAACATTTTCTAGTCCTTGCCCTGAGCAGATATCCTCAAAAGATACATATTTTAATTTTTTCTGTAATAATTTATGAATCTCTGTTTCAAGTTTATCCATAGGCGAATAAGGTTGATGTCCACCTTCAGTAGGTAGAACTGCCCATTTAGTCGCTTCATCACGTATCAGTAAGGCTTGCCCTAGTCCTGTACCAGCTCCTGCTACAGCTGTGGTGGGTTTTGAAGATAGAACACAAGAGGCATCACCTGTTTGTAGTACTTTAAATGCTTTGGACGGTAATTCTGGAATAGATCTTGCCATAGCAGCAAAGTCATTCATAAATACAAGCCGTTCAAAACCGAAACGTGAAATTAGGTCATCTCTTTTAACAGTCCAGCTATTATTGGTGAGCTTAACTGAATTTTTGTCAACTGGGCCAGCTAAAGCAAATACACCTTTCAGTGGATTTTTACTTGGTGAAGCAATAGTTAAAAAATGTTCCAAAGCATCCCCGAATGCGCAAAAATGCTTTGCAGGAGAGCTCCAAACGTGTTTGAGATTGGGTAGTCCGTTTTTATCTGTGCTGGCGATAGCAAAACGAATATTCGTTCCCCCGATATCTCCAACTATAATGGGTTTAACCACTTTTTCCCCTTTTGTCATAAAGACATATAATTATAATTATAACCGATAGATAGTTATGACAGCGCTGTCAATGTATCTATCTGGTCTATCCTAATTTATTTTAATAAATACAGGGCTTTCATTGACCTTTGTCTCTACCTAAGTCATTCTGTTGTTCAAAGGACTCAATTCAAGAATGATCTTATGAAAACAACAATCACAGACGTAGCCAGGCTTGCTAACGTTTCAATGAAAACAGTATCGCGCGTTCTAAATAATGAGCCAAATGTTGCCAAGAAAACACGCGAAAGAGTATTAAGCGCTGCAAAAGAGTTAAGGTATTCACCAAATTTAGCGGCAAAGGGCTTAGCGAGTTCAAAATCTTATCTTATAGCCCTGCTTTATGATAACCCAAGTCCAAATTATATTGCGAATATTCAAAAAGGAGCGATTAAAGCATGTAGGGATAATAATTATTACCTTGTAATCGAGCCGTTAAGTATGGTGAATGCAAATGCAGGTAATGAAGTTGAAAAGTTACTTGAACGTCTTCCTGTGGACGGAGTAATATTAACCCCGCCTTTGTGTGATGATAAAGATGTTTTAAGTATCTTAAGAAGTTTAAATATACCTTATGTTCCCGTCGCTCCTACCATAGAAATTAATGGTGTATCATCAGTAAAGATGGATGATGTTCAAGCATCTTTTGAAATGACTGAGTATTTGATTAAGCGCGGTCATAAGAAAATTGGTTTTATTAAGGGTCATAGAGGGCATAGCGCAACGGCTTTAAGGTATAAAGGCTATGAGTTAGCAATGAAGAAGTTCAATTTAAAAATTGATAAAAACTTTATTGTTGATGGTGACTTTTCTTTTAAATCAGGAGTTGAAGCAGCAGAAAATTTATTAGGATTAAATGAGCCCCCCACAGCTATATTTGCTAGTAATGATGATATGGCTGCTGGTGTTGTGAGTGTTGCTAGCCGGCTGGGCTTAGAAGTCCCGACGAAGTTATCTGTTGGTGGATTTGATGATACACCACTAGCACAAATTCTCTTTCCACAGCTGACTACAGTCAAACAACCAATTTATGAGATGGGTCAGATGGCTGCAAATTTATTGATCAATCCTCCAGCTAAAGACGAAGTATTACCGAGCTACCATCTCGATCATAAGCTTATTATCAGAAAATCTACAGACAATCAAAACATACTAGATAATTGACAGCGCTGTCATTTTCAGCTCTAAGCTGATTTATACAAGATTTTTTAATTGAGTAAAAAAATGAATAAAATAATTGATACGAATTCTGGGTCATCTTTTGTTCCTGTTCAGCCTTTTGAAATTATTGTATTTGGCGGAACTGGAGATTTAGCCCGTAGAAAGCTTCTACCAGCACTTTATCACAGATACCGTGATGGACAAATCTCAGATGACAGTAGAATTATTGGTGTATCGAGGTCAACTTATACAGTAACTGAATACCATGAATTAATTACCAAATACTATCATGAATTCTCTGATGATGATGCTTTTGATGAGAATTTGTGGAATAGATTTTTGAATTTAGTTGATTATGTGAAAATCGATGTGCTTGATAGCCAAAATTGGAGTAACCTAAAAACTCACGTATCCGCTGAAAAAAAACTTGTGAGAATCTTTTATCTTGCCATGCCTCCTTCTATGTTTGCAGATATATGTCTCAAACTAAATGAAGTAGGACTTGTTAAGGATAATTCCCGTGTTGTTTTAGAAAAGCCACTGGGGACTGATTATAAATCTGCCTTGAAAATTAATGAAGGTGTTGGCCAAGTTTTTGATGAAAACAATATATACAGAATAGATCATTATCTCGGTAAAGAAACGGTTCAAAACCTATTAGTTCTCCGGTTTGGTAATATATTGCTTGAACCTCTTTGGTCAAATCAAGCTATTGATCATATACAAATCACAGCGGCCGAATCCATTGGGGTCGGTGGTAGGGGTGCTTATTACGATAATGCTGGAGCACTAAGAGATATGGTTCAAAACCATTTGTTACAACTCCTTTGTCTTACGGCTATGGAGGCACCCACTTCTTTAGAAGCAGATGATGTCCGGGCAGAAAAAATAAAAGTTTTGAAGGCCCTGAAAAACATTACAGTTGATGATGTAAACCAAAAAACAGTACGCGGGCAATATGCGGCAGGGAGTAAAGAGAATAATATTTTTCCTGATTATCTAACCGATGTGGATGCCAATAAGAGTTCTACTGAAACTTATGTTGCTATAAAGGCTGAAATTGAAAATTGGAGATGGGCTGGCGTTCCGATTTACCTCAGAACTGGGAAAAGAATGTCAACTCGCCGTTCAGAAATTGTGATTCAATTTAAAGCGGTTCCTCATTCAATTTTCGGTGAAACGCCTGTAAAACCAAATAAACTAGTTATTCGACTTCAGCCTGATGAGGCGGTAAAACTCTGGTTCGAAGTGAAGGAACCTGGAGCTGGGGGTATGCGCCTTAAGACACTTCCTTTAAACCTCAGTTATGCAGATAATTTTACAGTTAGATATCCAGATGCATATGAAAGATTATTGATGGATGTGGTAAGAGGAAATTTAAGCTTATTTATGTGCAGAGGTGAAGTGGAGTCAGCATGGCAATGGGTTGATGGTATCATTGATGCATGGAGACACTCGGATACATCAATTGAGCACTACGATGCTGGTACTGAGGGCCCGAATAAGGCAGAAGATATGCTCGCTGAAGACAATCATTCTTGGTCTTGAAACTAACATATGACAAAACAATATAAATATATTTCTTACCCCTCCGTTAAAGAAATGGTCAAAAATACGAGTAAATCTATTGCAGATATTTTATCGGAAGCTATTGCTTCACGTGGTTATGCTAGTATCATGCTATCAGGCGGATCAAGCCCGAGGCCAGTGTATGAAGCTTTAAGTAGTTTTGATTTACCTTGGAGTAAAGTCTTTGTCGGATTAGTGGATGATCGGTGGATTGAAGCAGGACTGCAAGGGTCAAATGAGACATTTCTCAATGATTGTTTCTTTAGAGACAGAGCTAAAAATGCTAAATTTTATAAATTAAAAACTAAAGACTCATCACCATATGACGCTTTAGTATCTATTGAAAACCAGATTGCTGAAATACCAAAACCCTTTGATATATGCGTTATGGGGATGGGTTTAGATGGACATACGGCTTCGTGGTTTCCAGATTCGAACGGTTTAAGTGATGCTCTTGATCCACTGAATAAAAGTACTGTAGTGGCAATCAATGCTTATGGGTGTGAAGTAGCAGGAGAGTATACGGATAGAATTTCTTTGACTCTTTCATCTGTTGTTGAGTCACGGAAAATTTTGTTGTTAGTCCCCGGAGAGGAAAAAGCAAAAGTATTTAATTCATCTATTAATAATACAAAATTTAATACTCCAGTTAAAGCTTTATTGTCTGCTTCAGACCGTCTTACGGTAATCACATGTGGGAATGTATAAATGACTATAAATTCAAAGTTAGCTAGAGTAACCAAGAGAATTCAGGACCGGTCAGTACGCTCTCGTAAATCGTACTTAGACGCCATCAAAAAAAATACTAGGCCTGGCCCTAGGAGAAGTAGACTATCTGAAGGGAATGTGGCTCATGCATCTGCTGCTTGTCCTATCTTGGAAAAAACAGAACTATTAGGAGCTAAATGGGCTAATATTGGGATCATAACAGCCTACAATGATATGCTATCTGCGCATCAACCTTTCGCTGGATTTCCTGACCTCATAAAACATACCGCCAGAAGAAATGGGGCCACTGCACAGGTTGCAGGAGGAGTGCCGGCTATGTGTGATGGGGTCACTCAGGGGCAGGATGGAATGGAATTATCGCTCTTTTCGAGAGATATAATTGCTTACTCTACCGCAATAGCTTTATCTCATGATATGTTTGATGCGGCAATTCATCTTGGTGTTTGTGATAAGATTGTTCCGGGTCTTTTGATAGGCGCTTTGCGTTATGGTCATATTCCTCAAATTTTTGCTCCAGCGGGTCCTATGCCATCTGGAATTCCTAATCCTGAAAAAATAAAAATTAGGCAATTATTTGCCGAGGGAAAAGTAGGGCGAGAGGAATTGTTAGCAGTTGAGTCCGCCTCTTATCACGCGCCTGGTACGTGTACATTTTATGGCACAGCTAATACTAATCAAATGTTAATGGAAATTATGGGTCTGCAATTGCCTGGTGCATCTTTTGTACATCCCAATACACCTCTTCGTGATGCTATAACAGCACAGACTACTAGACGAGCAGTCCAAATGACAGATATCTCGGGTAAGTCGACACCAATAGGACATATAATCGATGAAAAGGCTATTGTTAACGGTCTCGTTGGTCTGATGGCGACTGGCGGCTCAACAAATCTCACTATTCATATGATTGCCATAGCCGCTGCCGCTGGAATTATTATAAACTGGGATGATTTTTCTGACATAGCTGAGGCTGTACCGTTGATATGCAGAATATATCCAAATGGGGTGTCTGATATCAACCACTTTCATGCTGCTGGCGGTATGTCTTACCTTATCCGAGAATTAATTGAATCCAAGCTCTTACATACCGATGTCAAAACAGTTGCTGGTGATGGGGGGCTTGTTAAATATACATTTGAGCCTGTAAAAAATACTCATGCCGAGCCTGATACAGTACTATACAGAGAGGGTCCTAAGAAAAGTCTTGATAGTGAAGTTTTAACAAATGTTGATAAACCATTTCAAACAAATGGTGGTCTCAAGCTTTTAACGGGTAATATTGGTAGGTCTGTAATAAAAGTCTCAGCTGTTAAAAAAGAAAATTGGGTTATTGAGGCACCTGCAATAGTGATTGATAATCAAAACAGCCTAGTTGAAATGTATAAAGCCGGAGAACTTGATAAAGATTTTATTGTAGTTTTGCGTTTTCAAGGTCCAAGAGCAAATGGAATGCCTGAGCTGCATAAATTAACACCTATTTTAGGCTCCCTACAAGACCGAGGATTTAAAATAGCTATGGTTACTGACGGAAGGATGTCAGGGGCATCTGGAAAAGTACCCACAGCAATTCATATGCACCCAGAAGCAATTTCTGAAGGGAACATCAGTAAAATAAATGATGGTGATATTATTAGGCTTGATGCGGAATCTGGAACTGTAAATGTAATATCGGAACACAAATGGCTATCGAGAGGATGCGCTAAGGCCCCTCAAGCAAAAAATCTAAATAGTCTAGGAATGAATATGTTTGCGCCATTACGCTCTGTGGCTGGAAATTCAGAGGATGGTGCCTCAGTTTTGGGTAAACCAAGCTGGATGCCATAATGCAATCGTCGATTTTAGTTGGAGATGTAGGGGGCACCAATTGCAGATTAGCTTTAGCAGAAAAGACGGCTTTGGGAACTATTGAGCTACATCACTCAGAACGGTTTTCGGTTAATCAATACAAACATTTCCATGATGTTGTTCATGAATATTTAATCTCAAAAAAAGTTAAACCAAAGCAAGCAGCTTTTGCTTTTGCGGGACCTAAATTTGATGATGAGATTAGAATGACAAATGTAGATTGGATGGTTTCTGAGAACGATTTAGTCAAGGAATTTGGATTTAGCAGGGCTGTAGTTCTCAATGATTTTGTTGCAATGGCCAATGGGGCCAGGGTAATACCCGATGATGGCTTTGAAATATTAATACCAGGAAAGGTAAATTATAATAAACCTGTTGCCGTATTAGGCCCTGGAACAGGTCTGGGGATTTCATGCATACTGCCTGGTAGACCACCCAGAATTATTGCAACTGAGGGCGGACACTCCAGTTTTTCGCCTCAAAATGAATTGGAACTTTTAATTTTGAAGTATTGGCAAAAAAAAATTAGCTATGTATCTTCAGAAATATTAATTTCAGGACCTGGTCTTTTCCGCATTTATTCAGCTTTATGTAATATATTAGGCGAGACAGCCGTGTGTACAAGAGAAAACGAAATAGTAGCAGCGGCTGAAGCAAACCCAAACTCAGTAGCGAGGCAATCAGTCATAGTCTTTTGTAATATGTTAGCAACTTTTTCTGGTAATGTAGCCTTCACAACTGGAGCAACTGGAGGTGTTGTCCTCGCAGGTGGAGTAACGAGACATATTTCGCCGTTTATTGCTGAGTCTAACTTTATAAAACGATTTAGAGTTAGGGGGCATGGTACATGGTTTATGCAAGAAATTCCTGTTCGTATAATCAAAGCCCATTTTGTTGCATTGTATGGTGCCGCTGAGATGGTGCTGAGTGGTCACTAAAATCGACTATATCTTGGATAGTATTATTAATTTGATGCTATTTTTGTAAACTAATAAGCTCTTTAGTTCGTATCGACAATGAGGTTCTTATTATGAATAAAATAACTATTTTTTTGATTACATTCTTTTTTCTAACTACCTTTCAAAGTGCTATGGCTATTGAAACTCCAAATTATACAGTAAAAATGGCTCATAATAACTATGAAATAAGATCATATCCCTCAATGCTTGTTGCGGAAGTAACAGTTATGGGAGACCGTGACCAAGCCAGTACGCGCGGTTTTAGAAAGTTAGCTGCTTTTATATTTGGAGATAATATATCTTCTGAGAGTATTTCAATGACATCACCTGTGAGTCAAAGAAAAGTTAGTGAAAAAATTGCAATGACTTCTCCTGTTCTACAAAAACAGACAGAAAAAGGTCAATGGATTGTAAATTTCATGATGCCAGGGAAGTACAATAAGCAAAGTTTACCAGTTCCCTTGGATGACGACATAAGAATAATCGAAACAGAACCTTATTCAACAGTAAGTATAAGATTTTCTGGAAGCGCTAGTAAAAGAAATTTAAAAGATCACAAGAACAAGTTAGATGAGTTTCTGCTATCTAGAAAAATTGACATAACGGGGGAGCCTGAATACGCTTTTTATGATGCCCCATTTGTCCCGCCTATGTTCAGACGTAACGAAATTCATTACAGGATTTTAGAGTCTTTAAACTGAAGTTTCGACAAACGCGAATATAGACCCTTCTTTCTTAAAAGCTGTTTGTGTGATCCAGTTTCAATAATTTTACCTTTTTCCATGACCACAATTTTATCAGCTTTAATTATGGTTGATAGTCGGTGAGCAATAATCAATGTAGTTTTCGTTCTTGACATCATTTCAATTGCCTTTTGAATTTTATGTTCGCTTTCTGAGTCTAAAGAACTTGTTGCTTCGTCCAATAAAAGTATGGGTGCATCCCTTAAAATTGAACGTGCTATTGCTACTCTTTGCTTTTGTCCCCCAGAAAGTCTTTCAGCAGCTTCTCCAAGATCAGTATCATATCCTTGTGGTAATTTTTTAATAAAACTATCAGAAAACGCCATTTTACTGGCTTTATAGGCTTCTTTTAAATCTACCTCTTCACTACCGTAGGTTATATTCTCTATTGCAGATCCAGAAAATAACGGAGTACTTTGTTGCACAATTGAGAATTGTTTTCTTAGGTCTTTAGTAGTTAATTCTTTAATGGGAATTCCGTCAATCGTTATACTTCCAGTTTGTATGTCATAAAATCTTAGTAATAACTGGAAGATGGTAGTTTTCCCTGCACCGGAGGGACCCACAAAAGCAATTTTTTCACCTGACTTTATCGATAGATTTATACCATCAAGTGCTTTCTCATCATTACGTGTAGGATAGCTAAAGGATACATTTTTAAATTCAATGTTACCCTCTAAAACGGTAATGGTCTTAGGGTTTAAAGGGCTTTTAATAACTGGCTCTTCTTTAAGAAGCTCCATGATTCTTTGTGTTGCTCCAGATGCTCTCAAAAGCTCAGTCCATGTACTTGTCAAGAATCCGGTGCTTGATACAACCATGAATGCTAGAAAAATAAATTGTGTTATCTGGCCACTTGATAAGCTTGATTTTCCATCTGCGACTTCTGAATTAACCGCAAAACTAGCTCCGTACCACATAACCCCAATAATACTGATAATTCCTAGTCCGAATATTATAAAGGTCATTAAACTACGAACAAAAATTCGCTTCTTATGCGCCTCAAATGTACTTTCGACTGATTTATTGAAATTAGATATTTCTTTTATCTCACGATTAAATGCTTGTACTGTTTGTATTGCACCGATACTTTCCCCCGCTCTTGCAGAGGCATCTGCTAAACTATCTTGACTTTCAATCGAGAGAGTCCGAATTTTTCGCCCTATTATTAGTGCAGGAATTATTATGATAGGGCCAATTGCTGCTACCATTAAGGTCAATTCCCAGCTAATAAAAAACATCCATATTAATGCCCCTGTTGATACGGCTACAGATCTTATCGCAAATGAAATTGATGAGCCAATTACGGTTTCAATTAAAGTTGTATCAGTTGTTAATCTCGATAATACTTCTCCAGTGTGAATTCGCTCAAAGTACTCAGAAGAAAGGGTGGTTAATTTTGCATAAATATTTTTTCTAATATCTGCGATAACTCTTTGCCCCAATATGCTTATGAAATAAAATCTTAATGCGCTAAATATGGCTAATCCCAAGCCAATAATCATACCAAATTTAAAATATGAACCTAAATTATTAATATCGCCTATAGCGTAACGCGAACAACTTTCTGGTATTATTTCTTCTTCATTAAACCCACAATCAACTATTATTCGAAAGGCCTCCGTTATCCCAAGGTTTAAAATAGCTGCGAGCATTAAAAATAATAAAAAACTCGAAATCGTAACTGGGTAATTGGCAATAAATGGCCAAAGTTGTCTTAGGGGCTTAACATTCTTTGCTTTAGCACGTTTATCAATATCACTTTCTGATGCAACATTTATATTTTCATTTTGTGAGCTCATAATTCTTTTTAACCCGTGAATTACTTTCTGAAAGGGCTTATATTTTTTTTTAGGGTAAAAAAAATAATATAAAAGTAGGTACTAGCCCACTGGCCAGATCAAAATTTAATCGGTATATGCCCTTTTATGAAGCAAGTAAACAAAGCTTTGATTATGTTCTCTGGAGGGCAAGATTCAGCTACTTGTCTTGCTTGGGCACTTGAAAAGTATGATTATGTTGAAACCGTTGGTTTTAATTATGATCAAAGACATTCGGTAGAAATGGAATGTCGTAAAACAGTGCTTAGTAAAGTTAGATTAACATTTCCAGAGTGGAATAAAAAACTTTTCGACGATCATGTTATAGATCTTAGTTCTTTGGGTAAAATTAGTGATACTTCTTTAACGCGTGATATGGAAATTATATTGAACGAAGAAGGACTTCCTTCAACATTTGTTCCGGGAAGAAACTTAATTTTTATTAATTTCACGGCAGCAATTGCATATAGGCGAGGAATAAATAATCTTATTGGCGGCATGTGTGAGTCCGATTTTTCTGGTTACCCTGATTGCAGAAAAGAAACACTGGATGCGCAAATGAAAGCAATATCATTAGGGTTGGATAAAGAGTTTATTTTAGAAACTCCGTTAATGTATTTGTCAAAATCTGAGGCTTGGAAAAAAGCAGAAGAGCTTGGTGGAAAAAGACTTATTGATATTATAATTGAAGATAGTCATTCGTGTTATAAAGGTTATCGAAATAACAGATATGAGTGGGGTTATGGCTGTAATTCCTGTCCTGCTTGTGACTTAAGGGCAAAGGGTTGGTTGAGTTACACCGCATGACATATACTGTAAAAGAAATATACCTTACAATTCAAGGCGAGGGTGTCCAAACTGGAGTTCCTGCTGTATTTTTGAGATTTAGTGGATGTAACTTATGGAGCGGAAGGGAAGTTGATAGAAAAGAAGCAATATGCAAGTTTTGTGATACAGATTTCATAGGTATCAATGGCGTGAACGGTGGCAAGTTCAATACTGCTGATGAACTTGCAGCGGTTGTGGAGAAAATTGGAGTAAAAAGGGCTCAGAAGTGGGTTGTTTGCACTGGGGGAGAGCCTCTTTTACAGTTAGACACTGCTCTAATTCATGCGCTTCATTCGAAAGATTTTAAAATTGCTGTAGAAACTAATGGAACGATTAAAGCCCCTAAAGGGCTTGATTGGATCTGTGTTTCGCCCAAAGCAAATACTGAAATAAAACAAAATTTCGGAAATGAACTAAAATTAGTTTACCCTCAGACAGAAAATGAACCAAGTAAATATGAAAATATGGATTTTGATTTTTTCTGTCTTCAGCCGCGAGATGACACTTACCTCGGAAAAGGGAACATTTCTAATGAGAAAGCCGTTATAGATTTTTGTTTAAGAAACCCTAAATGGCGACTGAGTATACAATCACACAAATATCTTGGTATCGCGTAAACTTTATTTTTTTAGAGCTTTGGCAGACTTCACTGCAAACCAATAAAACGCCTTTTTAGAATCTTTCCAAGTACTACCGTAGCGTGAATTTTTTATATCAGATTCATAGTTCTTGTAATTCAGGTTTCCGATTATTCTACCGTCAGGAGATAACAGCCTTGCTTGTATTTCTGCACCGCCAGTAGCAAAGCTCTGATGAGATAAATTTGGTTCTTTAGCCAATTGCGAGAAAGTTGGACGATTTGGTATAGCATCAACTAATGTTACTTTCAGAACAGTTTCTGCATCGTCAGAGATTTTAATGTCATATTTGCTGAATTCATTTTTAATATTTACTTCCAACTTAGAAATAAGCTTCTTCAACTCTTTATCACCATAAAAGCCATTACCTGAAAATCCCGAGTTTAATCTAGCTCCGTTTCTATCACTTAATTTCTTAGGAAGATTTTGTGCCCTATATAGCATTTCTTCACTAAGGTTTACCTCTAATTTAATAGGAGATATTATTGATGAGTTTATGGTGCTTGTGAATTTTTTATTCGCCGCATAACTTGAACTGAAGAAGATTAATGAAAATGCTACAATTGCGGGTAATAAGAATTTATGCATGATACCTCCATTGATACAGATAGCACAATTTATCTTGTAATTAAATATAATTTTTAAATACCCATCAATAGAGAATATTAAATTGCGGCTTTTACTAATACATTTAGCACATTTCCTGCACCTCTGATCGCCATTAACTCTGCTTCTAATTCATTTGCTTGAATTTTTCTAGTTGTTGTGATGACTTTTCCACCCAGTCCAACAGTTTTTGTTGTTACGGTTAAAACTTTTACTGAAGTATTGAGTGCTTCATTAGTAATTTTTACAGGTATTGAACCAATGTAATATAAACCTTTTCCAGTATCTAATACTCTGTTCCCGGTAAATTTTCCTACTTTATAAGCGCCATTAGCTGTATGTTTTCCAGTATAATACACAGACTTTCCTGCTATCTCACTGGTTTTATATACTGTCTTTCCTGATATCTCACCAGTTTTATATACTGTCTTTCCTGCTATCTCACCAGTCTTAAGCACCCCTTGAAAAGGAATTTTAGCAGCTTTTTTGCCACCATCAAGTAACTGGCACCCCATCAAATTTATACAAATGATGAGACTGATGCATGATTTTGAATTAACCATAAATTTATCCTAATATTTAACCGCTAGGTTAGTATTAATTTCGTAAGGAAAGATTAATAATGTAATATTTAATCTTTTTAAATTTATATTATTTCCAATTTTTTGATTCATTGTCGGTGGTGGTCACCATGCGATTCGATATTTCGAAAACATCAACTAATTCACTAAATTTTAATATACCATCATTGTTTTTATCTCCGGACTCAAAAATAGAAATTAGTGTTTTATTAAATTCATTTTTAGTAATCCTCTGATCGTAGTCTCTATCAAATGATAAATTTCCAGGGGGTGCATCTAAAGAGCCGAGTGCTGATTCTCTCCAATCTTCAAGTTCAAATGGACTAATTACTCCGGATTTATCTATGTCGGCAATATTAAAGATTTGTAATTTTGCGTTATTAAATTCATTAAGATCTATTTGAAAATTATAATCACTATCAAAGCTTGCTAGTAATAAAGCGCCAGCTGATATTGACGTTATCGGTCCCTCAATGCGCATTCCCTTTTTAGCTAGTTTTTTATTAGGTAGTTCAATTGTGACGTTAGGATCCTCAGTGGGGTCCTGTGCATAAGCATTACAATAAACAAAAATAGCAGTAAAAATAATGAGTCTTTTTATCACGATAAATTCCTTACTATATTCGTAATATCATTCACTTAATAACATCTATATTATATTGACCATAAAGATATTGTTTATATTGTTAACGAATATTAAATATTGGTAATGGATTTCATGGAAAAAGGTGCAAAACAAAATATCTCTCTGCAAGATTTGATGAGTGCTCTCAAGGATGCTGAAAATAGTAGTCACCCTGTCGAGGGCTGGAATCCTGATTACTGCGGTGAAATGGATATGATAATCAAAGCTGATGGTACTTGGTGGCACGAAGGAACCAAGATAAAGAGACAAGAACTCGTCAGGCTATTCGCATCTATATTAAGAAAGGACTCAGACGGTGAAACATACTTGGTAACGCCTGTTGAAAAAATAAAAATCAGTGTGGAGCGAGGACATTTTTTAATAACGGATCTATACTCGGAGGGTGAGAAGCAAAATCAAAAAGTTTTTTTTACAACAAATCTAGGTGAATACATTAAGTTAAGTGATACTAACCCGATGAGAGTCGATACTCATTCCTCCACACTGGAACCAAGCCCCTATGTAACTATCCGGGGTAGACTTGAAGCTCTATTATCCCGCTCAGTATTTTATTCAATTGTGGATTTGGCATCTGAGGTTGATATGAATAATGGAAAACAACTGGGCATATGGTCGTTTGGCTCCTTTTTCCCTTTGGGCCCTATAGACTCGCACAAGATATGAGTGCAATAAGTGTCTCTACCTGAGTTATTATTAGAAAAAATAGGATCCGGTCTTCTTCCTAATGAAATTACTGAGGGAGACGATCTTAACACGAGACCAGGTCAAAAAAATGCGTCCGTATTAGTACCGATAGTAATGCGTAAGCAACCCAATATTATATTAACAAAACGCCCTGATACCATGCGTGAGCATGCTGGACAAATTGCTTTTCCTGGAGGTAAAAGAGAAGAGGGTGAAAGTGCTCTAGATGCTGCCTTGAGGGAAACACATGAAGAAATTGGTATAGTGGCGAGAGATATTAATATTATTGGCCGTTTGCCATCTTTTAATGCTGCAAGTAACTACCGAATAACCCCGTTTGTGGGGATCATAGATCCGAATGCCAATATTATTGCTGACTCAAGGGAGGTTGATGATGTATTTGAAGTCCGCTTGGATTATTTAATGAATTCTGCAAATCATATAGCAAGAGATGTAACATATAAAGATAAAAAATTTACGATTTTTGATATGCCTTATAAATCTCTTGATGGAAAAGTACGGAATATATGGGGCATGACTGCAATGATAATCTATAGACTATATCAAAGAAGTTTCTTAAAGGTTTTTGAAACAGATTATTAATTAATAGTTATATCAGTTAAAATAAGATTAAGCATTAAATATGTCGGTATTATTGTGATTTTAAATCCAAAAGAACATCACTGGATGAAAAGTTCAAATACAAAGAGGTTGTTCAAAGCTTTTCCAGAGGGAACACTTCGATTTGTTGGCGGGTGTGTAAGAGACTCATTGCTAGGCTCTGAAGTTAGTGATGTCGACCTAGCTACTAAACTGTTGCCTGAAGATATTATAAATTGTTTAATAAAATCAAATATTAAATTTGTACCTACAGGCATTAAGCATGGAACCATTACAGCAATTTTAGATGCAGATATTTATCAAATTACAAGTTTAAGAATTGATACAAAAACTAATGGTAGGCATGCTGAAGTTACTTTTAACTCAAGTTGGAAAATTGATGCAAATAGAAGGGACTTCACCATAAACTCTCTTTATGCTGATTTCACAGGTAAGGTTTATGACCCTACAGGCCAAGGTTTAGATGACCTAAAGGATTCTAAAATTTGTTTTGTGGGTAAGCCTGAAAATAGGATAAAGGAAGATTACTTAAGAATAATAAGGTATTTCAGATTTGTATCCGACTTTGGAAAGATTAATAACGTTGATCAGGATACTCTGGAAGTAATAAAAACAAACTTTGAGGGTTTGTCTAAATTGTCTCCTGAAAGATTATGGCTTGAGTTAAAAAAACTATTTGCATCATCATCGATATTTCATGCCGTGTATTTGATGAAAGAAACCGGTGTTCTTCATTTTTTATTACCTGAAGTAAAAGAAATTACCGGTTTAAAGAAGTTAGAAAAACTTGAAATGAATGGTTTGATATCGATAGATCCAATATTGAGGTTAATGGTTATAATTTGCAGAGATACAAAAAAAATAGATATACTTTGCAAGCGTTTTAATATGAGTTCTAAAGAAACCAAGAGATTGCGTTTATGGGCTGCAAGTAAATGTGAAGTTATATTAAATTCTGATGATATAGATATTATGAAATTTATCTATATGGAGGGTAGAGAGGTCTTTTCTGACCGCTGTGTATCTGAAATAATAAATTATAATGAAGCTAGCAATCTAAATGAGCTTAAAGCATTACTTGTGGCCTCTAAAAAAATAATAAAACCTATATTTCCTATAAAAGGTGTTGATTTAAAATTAATTGGTTATGAACCTGGGCCTCAAATGGGAATTATGATTGATGCTTTGGAGTTAATCTGGATTAATAGTGGATTTAACATCTCCAAAGAAAACCTGTTGCTAGAGTTAGAACATTTAGATTAGTAAACGCCTATGTCGCTTAAACTATATATTGGAAATTATAATTATTCATCTTGGTCTTTGAGACCTTGGTTGGTTTTGAGAAAAGCCGAGTTGCCCTTTGAAACTGAAGTTATAGATCTTGATATTAATGGATATAAAGAAAAACTTTTTAATTTAACTAGTCAGGGCACTGTACCCGTTTTAGAGGTTAATGGTGATAGAATTGCAGATAGTTTAGCCATTTCTGAATTTTGTGCAAAAGCTGTCCCTAACCTTTGGCCTAAAAATTCAATTGATAAAGCTGAAGCAAAGCGCGTTGTTAAGTTGATGCATACAGGATTTGAAAGTTTAAGGATGGAAGCTCCTATGAACCTTCGCCGTCGAAGCGTCTCAAAGCTCCCAAAAAAATGCCTTGATGATGCTCATGCCATGGTTGAACTTTGGGATGATTTATTGTCGAGGCACAATGGCCCTTTTCTTTTTAATGACTGGTCCATCGCTGATGCATTTTATACCCCTGCTGCAACGCGATTTGCCAGTTACAATTTACCGAGGTCAGAAAGATCAGATACTTATATTTCTGAGTTGATGTCTGATATTGATTTTCAAGAATGGGAAGGAGAAGCTTTTATTGAAACCCACATATTAATTGATACTGATATAGTAAACACGTAAATTCTATTAGACTAATGCGCAATAAAAGATAATCTAGTAATTAGAAGCTACACATTGAACTTGAAAAGAATTATATCACCATCTTTAACTAGGTAGTCTTTTCCTTCTTGCCTAACTTTTCCAGCTTCTTTTGCTCCCTGTTCGCCATTATTATCAACATAATCTTTGTAAGCTGTTGTTTCAGCTTTGATAAACCCTTTTTCAAAGTCACCATGAATAACACCAGCGCATCGTGGCGCGCTCCAACCCTTATGAAAGGTCCAAGCTCTTGCTTCCTTTGGTCCTACAGTAAAATAAGTTTGCAGTCCTAGTAGTGAATAACCTGATTGAATAAGTCGGTTCAATCCTGGTTCCTCAAGTCCAATAGCATTTAAGTACTCTTTTTGTTCATCAAGGTCTAATAATGACATCTCAGACTCTATTTGCGCAGAAATGATTACTACCTCAGCGCCTATTTCTGATGCATGTGATATCACTTTTTCAGAATACTTATTTCCACTTTCAGCACTGCTTTCATCCACATTCGCAACGAATAATACTGGTTTGGAAGTTAAAAGTTGTAGCATTCGCCATGCTTTGGCGTCTGCTTCGTCTATTAATGCATCGCGTGCTGGCTGTCCCTTTTCTAAAAGGTTTATCGCAGTTTCTATCAAATGCAGGGTTTGAACAGCATTTTTATCATTTTGTTTTATTTTTTTTTCAAGACCACCTTTTCGTTTTTCCAGGCTCTCGAGGTCAGCTAACATGAGTTCCGTTTCAATTGTTTCATAATCTGAAATAGGATCTATTTTTCCATCTACATGCGTTATGTCATCATCATCGAAGCACCGTAAAACATATATTATAGCATCTGTTTCTCTGATATTTGCTAGGAATTGATTTCCCATGCCTTCACCTTTTGAGGCACCTTTGACTAAGCCAGCTATATCTACGAAATTCATTCTGGCGGGTATAATCTCAGCTGATTTCCCTATTTTTGCTATTAATTCCAAGCGTGGTTCTGGCACTGCAACATCCCCTACGTTCGGTTCAATCGTGCAAAACGGATAGTTAGCTGCCTGTGCATTGGCAGTCTTTGTTAGCGCATTAAAAAGGGTTGATTTTCCGACATTCGGAAGTCCAACAATACCACATTTAAAACCCATATTTTATCCTTTTATGTATTCACTTATACGTGTCTGGAATAATTCAAATTCATTATTCAGAAGCATCTCCGCATATTTGGCTGCACCTTCACAAATGCTATTTTTGAGCGCTTCTTCTGATTTACTAAAATCACTTAGTACATGTTTATGAACTCGGTCTTTATGGCCCGGATGCCCGATTCCTAAACGAATTCTTACAAAGTCTGCACCGCAATTATCTCTGATAGAGCGAAGCCCGTTATGACCAGAAATTCCACCACCAGTTTTTACCCGTATCTTTCCTGGAACAAGATCTAATTCATCATGAAAAACTATCACGTTATCTAGAGGTATTTTATAGAAATTCATTGCGGCTCTCACGGACCTACCTGAATTATTCATAAAAGTTAATGGTTTGAGAAAAATTACTTTTTTATCTTTAATTTTTCCAGTGTGCACTAATGCATTGAATTGAGTTTTTGATGGAGATAAGTCATATTTACCTACCAAGCTGTCAATAACCATGAAGCCTATATTGTGCCTATTATTTTGATAAGTTTTACCTGGATTACCAAGTCCTACAATTAATAGCATCTTATGCTCCGCTAGCCTTGGTTTTATTAAAAGCCCACAAAGCCAGGATATCAAGATATTAGCTTTCTTTATCAGTTTCGACCGCTTCTTCAGTCTCACTTTCTGTAGCATCTTCATCTTCATCTTCTTCTTCTGAAGTTGTAGACGCACGTGAGTTCATGATGGTTGCTATAGTAAAGTCGCGGTCTGATATTGAAGGTGCGACACCCTTAGGTAGTTCTACATCAGATATATGTATAGACTCACCTATCTCAAGTGCAGAAATATCTACTTCTATGTTTTCTGGTATACTTCCGGCTGGGCATTTTACTTCAATAGCATATCTGACTACGTTGAGTGCACCACCTTGTTTAAGTCCAGGGGACTCTTCTTCTCCAATGAAGTTAACAGAAACTTCGACTTCGATTTCAGATTTTGCAGTCACTCTGTAGAAATCAACGTGCAGAGGCATGTCTGTAACAGGGTGAAATTGGATATCCTTAGTGATAACTTTCTGTTTCTTACCTTCGTGAGAAAGTTCAATCATGTTTGAAATGAACTGTCCTGAATTTATGGCTTTTAATACTTCATTGTGTTTAACAGCAATGGCGACCGGAGCTTCATCCCCACCGTAGAGTATGCCAGGAACCATACCATTATTGCGGGCTTCACGCGATTTTCCTGTGCCTGTTTTATCGCGAACGGTTACGTCAAGAACAACACTCATTGTTTTTACCTTTTTTATCTCTTAAATCTTACCAGATTATCTATTGAACTCTTAAAGAGAAGCTACTTATTTATTATTCGGCGCTGTTTATGGGAAAAACCATACGGATGCAAGAGGCAAAGGTAGTTAAAATTTTCAGTATTGTTGCTCACCTGTAATAATTTAATTCCTAGATATACTAGGGGCCTTCATGTTCAATTGCAGATGTGAGTCCCCTTTTATTTATTCTTTCTTTTTTAAACCAAACCAATTTGACTTAGGTTTTTTTGATACTTCATCAGCCAACTTCTCAGGTTTGTTTCTTTTTTTCGCAGGTGCTTTTTTTTGAGCTTTAACATTACTTTGTTTTTCTTCTTTCTGCTCTAATGGTTTTTTTGATGATTTTTTACGGCTTGTGGCTTTAGACTGCTTCTCTTCTTCTTTTTTTCGTGATTTTTGTGGGGCTTTGCGCCTCGCCGGAGTTTTCGACTTCATCCTTGTTATGGTATCAGAAGTTTCGTCTTTTGGTTTTATGGTTTTTTTGATCACTTTATCTGAATTTAATGGTGAAGAAGCTTTAAGTCCTTCGTCTGTTTTCTTTTTTTCTGGTGCTTTTCTCCTACCAGTCTTTATTTTGTTTTTAATCTTTTCTTTATTATTTGAATTTTTTTCTGATGTAGCATCCTTTTCTTCGTCCGCCTTTATTTTAGAGGTAATTTTATTTTTAGAATTTAATTGAGTTGTATCTTCTTTTCTTCTGGGCGCTCTTCTGCGACCAGAGCGAACTTGTTTCTCTTTAGGTTCTGAAGAGTCTATATCACTGGGCGATGTATTTATTTCTGATTTAGATTGTATTGGCGATCCATCCTCTGCAATGTTGGGGATCACTAATGCATCTTCTTGTGATTTATTGGAGTTGTCTTTTCTTCCTCTTCGTCTTTTTCTTTTCTTTCTAACTTCGTTTCCTTGTTGTTCTTCTTTATCAGAGTCAGTGCCATCAATGATTTTATCAATGTTGGACGTGCTGGCTTTTTTATTTATTTTGTTAGTTTTCTGTTTAAGAAATTCTTTTTCAATTGCCTCTAGAGGGTCCACAATACTACTAGAGGATTTTTCTAATAACTCGATTTCGAATTGAGGGCGAATAAGCTGATCATCACCAACTAATTCTGTAAAAAGTCCCGATTGTTTGTCTATCTTCTGCAGTAGCTCCCTTTTTTCATTGAAAAGATATAGGGCAACATCTGTACTAACTTTCAAAAGAATGCGTTTAGCTTTACCCCGCACCCCATATTCCTCTACTGCTCTAATAGCTGTTAGTGCCGATGATTCTATAGATCTTTTCCTGCCAACTCCTTCACAATGCTCGCAATGAGCAGTGGAACCTTCAAGTAAGCTTCTTCGCTTTCTTTGCCGTGATATTTCCATGAGTCCAAATTGTGATATTCTTGAGGTTTGAACTCTGGCTCTATCGCGGGTTAATGCATTTTTCATGATACGCTCTACCGCTCGATTATTTTTATGTTCATCCATGTCTATGAAATCAATAACTATCAATCCTGCTAGATCTCTTAAGCGCATTTGACGTGCGACTTCCTCAGCTGCTTCTATATTCGTTTTAAGAGCTGTTCGTTCTACATTACGTTCTTTGGTGGATCTACCTGAGTTGACATCCACAGAAACAAGAGCTTCAGTCGGATGTATTACTAAGTAGCCTCCTGATTTTAACTGGACTATTGATTTGAGACTGTTTTCAATCTGCCTTTCAACACTGTATCGCAGAAATAAAGGTATTGTATCTTTATAAGATTTAACATTCTTAGCGTGACTAGGCATTAGCATCTTCATAAATGCCTTAGCTGTTTTGTAAGCATTTTCGCCTTGAATTAATACTTCCCCTATATCCTTGTTATACATATCTCTGATTGAGCGTTTTACTAAATTTCCTTCTTCATGGATTAAACTAGGAGCTATTGATTTAAGTGTAGTATCTCTAATTTCGCTCCATAGTCTTGAGAGATATTCGAAATCTCTTTTTATTTCAGCTTTTGTTCTTTTTGCACCTGCTGTTCTAACTATTACGCCCATTCCGTTTGGTACTTCGAGGTCATTCATTATAGTTTTTAGGCGTTTTCTATCTGTGCTTGTGGCGATTTTGCGCGATATCCCTCCTCCGCGAGCTGTATTTGGCATCAGCACGCAATATCTTCCCGCAAGTGAAAGGTAAGTTGTCATAGCAGCGCCTTTGTTTCCGCGCTCTTCTTTAACTGCTTGTATCAATAATATTTGACCACGCTTAATTACTTCTTGAATTTTGTAGCGTCTCTTTGACTGCCTTTTGCGCCTTGAGTGAGCTACCTTTACCTGCTCAATAGCAATTTCTTCATCATTTTCATCTGATATATCATCTGAATCGGGGTCTGTATTTTGGTCAGCAATACTCGTATCTTCCTCTTCATTTTCGTCATTATTGAGATTTTCTGACTCTTGCTCGGCTGCTTCCAATTCTAATAGCGCTAATTTATCCTCGTGTGGTATTTGGTAATAGTCAGGGTGGATTTCACTTAACGCCAAAAACCCTGATTTATTTCCTCCGTATTCCACGAAGGCAGCTTGAAGAGATGGCTCAACTCGACCTACCCTTGCTAAATAAACATTACCTCTTATTTGTAGCTTGTTGCTACTTTCAAAGTCTAATTCTTCAACTCGATTGCCATCTACAATTACGACGCGTGTTTCTTCCGGGTGGGAAGCGTCGATTAACATTTTCTTTTCCATTATATTCTCCAAAGAGCTTTCCCTCAGACATAATCATTGTCCTGAAGACGAAAGGGAGGAGCTCAGATAAATTTCTGTAAATACTACTATAAAAATCACAAATATTTTGCTCTACATCGCTTATTTTTATTTTTGGATGTAGGTACGATATTTGCATTATAACTTTCTTATGTGCATTTTGCACGTTAATTATATGGATATCTAATGGCATTGATGTCCCAATTAGACTCCTCATGATGCCTTATTGCCCTATATTAATAATTTTCGCAAAGCTTTTGTTCGTAAATTTTTTTATTAAAAAGTAACGATATATTCATTTCGAGTGTTTAACTCAACACTATGATAAAGTATTGTCTGATTTGTATATTTTGGTTATGGCAATTTAGTCATGCATTTGCTACTACATTGTCTAATATAACGTACACTGGAAAGGTAGTATCTTTAGAATTTTCTGGCGCTGTTTCTCCAAATATTTTTAGCCTTAGTGGCGAACATCCCAGGGTTGTAATCGATTTGCCTGAGGCTATTTTATTAGATGATAAAAATACTGTATCATCAACCCCTAAAGTAATAAATGGCTTTGGAGATATTGCTCAAATCAGATTGGCAAACAGAGAAAAAGGTCTTCGTATCGTTCTGGATTTGCTACCGTTTGCTCAAATGTTGTCAAATGAAATTAAAAGAAATAAGATTCATATTACATTTGAGCAAAAAGCTAAAACAAAAAATACAAAATTACTAAATTCAAATATACCCAAACCAAGAATCGCTCCTAATTCAAAAAAATTAGTTATAAAGCCAATAATAGTAATCGACCCTGGTCATGGTGGTCGTGATCCTGGGGCCATTGGTAATAATGGAACATTTGAAAAGTCTGTAACTACAAAAACATCTGTTGAATTAAAAAACCTCTTATTAAAAGAAGAAAAATATGAAGTAATACTAACTCGTTCAGATGACGAATATATTGATCATGAGAAACGCATTAGAATAGCTAGAGAAAGAGGTGCTGATTTATTTATTTCTATTCATGCAGACTCAACAGCTAATAAATCAGCTAGAGGCGCATCAGTATATACACTGGCTGATCGAGCGAAAAGCAGATCTAAACGCTTAGCAAATTCTCAGAACTGGATTTTAGATGTAAATTTAGCAGCTCAATCTGAACCTGTCAGTGATATACTCGTCGAGCTTGCCCAAAGGAGTACATCAAACCAATCAGAAAAATTTGCGGATATCCTGCTGGCAGAACTAAAATCGTCAACACGGTTAGTGGGAAATTCTCATAGAAGAGCCGGATATTACGTGCTTTTAGCTCCAGACGTCCCTGCAGTATTGCTAGAAATGGGTTTTCTTTCTAATATTGATGACGAAAAACTTTTAAACTCTGCAGTACATAGAAAGAAAGTCTTGAAGTCGGTCGTACGTTCGGTCAATAAGTACTTTGATGAGTAAATAATCTTTACAATTAAACTTTATGAACCTGTTTGTAATAAATAAAGCTAGTGAGTTTTGAATAACCTACCTGATGGATAACACAGAAGACATATCAGAAAATATCGAAAACCGAACTTTTAAGAAAGTTTTCAAATATATGGCTATAGGCTTTGGATGTGTGATTGTAATTATGGTAATTTCTATATTTGTATTTGTTAGAAATGCCACAAAAGATATGCCCAGTATCGAAAGTCTTGCTAAGTATAAACCTCCTGTAATGTCACGAGTGCATGCAGGTGATGGTAAATTAATCTCTGAATTCAGAACAGAAGCACGTGTTTTTGTTCCCATAGCCTCAATACCTAAGCAGTTACAGTATGCATTTGTAGCAGCAGAGGACAAAAGATTTTATAGTCACAATGGGTTTGACGAGAAAGGCTTTTTAAGAGCTATGTGGGCTAATATCAGTCATGTATTAAACAATGAACGGCTTGAAGGCGGGTCAACTATTACTCAGCAAGTAGCTAAAAATTTTTTAGTAGGCAACGAAAGAAATATAACTCGTAAAATTAGGGAGATTGTAATTGCTGGTCTCATTGAGGAGGCACTAAGTAAAGATTTAATATTGGAATTATACCTTAATGATATCTATTTCGGTCGGGGGGCCTACGGTGTTGCTGCAGCATCATTGAATTACTTTGGTAAACCTATGAAAGACTTGTCTTTAAATGAAATTGCCTACTTGGCAGTATTACCTAAAGCACCAAATAACTATCAAGTTACTAATCCAACCAAGAAAGCTAAAGCTTTAAGTAGGCGTAACTATGTTCTCACCAGAATGCTTGAAGATGGTTATGCTGATGAGTCTAATGTGTCCGATGCTAAAGAAAGTGATATTGTTGTTGTTGACCGCTTTGTTGGAGATGAATACCTAGCATCGGAGTATTTTGTGGAGGAGGCCCGAAAGCAAATTAAAGGCATGTATGGTAATGAGGAATTATATGGTGGAGGTCTATCTATTAGAACAACACTGGATACACGCTTACAATTGGCCGCAAGGAAAGCACTTCGCAAGGGTCTTGAAAATATTGATATGCGTCACGGTTACCGCGGACCTTTGGGTAATTTCAATAACTTTGAAGACTGGCGGGAAAGGTTATCAAAATTTGATAAACCCGCTGATATAGGTGACTGGCAACTGGCATTAGTAATGGAGGTTAATAATAAATTTGCAAAAATTGGTTTTGCAGAAAAATCAACTCTTATCGCAGATAATAACGACCTAGAAAACAAACCGGACACTTTGAGAATAATAGATTTAGACGGAGTAAGTTGGGCTAAACGAGCTCTTGAAAAAGGATCCGTAGGTAGGGCGCCCAAAAAGGTATCTGATGTACTTAATTTAGGTGATATTGTCTTGGTTCAACGGAAATTACCTTCTAGAAAAATAAATTCAAAACAAACAGAAGAACTATATAATTTGAAGCAAGTTCCTAAAGTTAATGGTGGTTTAATAGCTATGGATCCAAATAACGGTAGAGTTCTAGCATTAGTGGGAGGGTATAGTTTTCAGCAAAGCCAGTTTAACAGGGCCACTCAAGCTAAACGGCAACCGGGATCCGCGCTGAAACCATTTGTGTATGCAGCAGCATTGGATAACGGTTATACTCCGGCAAGCCAAGTTCTAGATGCCCCTTTCGTTATTGAAAGAAAAGATACTGACTGTGTGGAAAATAGACTTGGTACTTTAGAACTATTAGAAGAAGATGAGGATGGGAAAAAGACTTCCAAAAAAGACAATAAAAATCTAGCAAAAGAAGATCAATGTGAAAGGTTTTATAAGCCATCAAATTATAACGCGGGAAAGTTTTATGGCTTAAGTACCCTCAGGTTAGGTTTGGAAAAATCACGAAATGCTATGACCGTTCGTCTGGCCAATGAAATTGGCATGGTGCCTATTAATAAATATATCAAAAGATTTGGTTTATATGAAGAAACTAAACCTGAGTTGGCTTGGTCTTTAGGGGCAGGAGAAACCACACTCTCAAAATTAGCCACTGCCTATTCATCTCTTGTGAATGGAGGTAAAAAAGTAGAACCTGTTATAATAGATCGAGTGCAGGATAGAACAGGAAAAACTATTTATTATGGAAATAATAAAGTTTGTGTCTTATGTAAAAAAGAGAACTTTCAAGGTCAATTGCCGCCAAATATTACTGATGACCGAGAAGAGATTTTAGACCCTATTACAGCTTATCAGATCACATATATGTTAAAAGGGGTTGTAGATAATGGGACGGGTTACAAAGTACGTTCATTACGAAGACCCATGGCCGGTAAGACTGGAACAACAAATGATTCTTATGATGCTTGGTTCCTTGGTTTTTCTCCAAACCTTGTAGCAGGCGTTTACATTGGTATGGATATTCCTGAGCAAATGGGAAGTGAGTCCGGAAGTTCAGCAGCAAGTCCTATTTTCACTAATTTCATGTCTGAAGCACTAGAAGGCAAGCCAAAGTTTCCTTTTCGAATTCCGAAAAATGTTAAACTTTCACCAGTAAACCGAAAAACAGGTGAGCCTTCCTACATCGGAGCTGAAGATGTTATTTTAGAGGCGTTTAGGCCAGGAACTGAACCTAAAGTAGGCGCTTTAAAGTCCGTGATTCAAATCGGGGCAGATGATCAGGCTTCAGGCAGTACCTTTGATTTTGATTTTACGCAAGAAACTAACCAAAATGGAGTAAAAGCTCTAGAGAAAGTGATAGACAACATAGAAGCTGATCCCGAAAAGGTTGATGAAAAACTTGATGATGGGCTATATTAAAAACTATGCGTGCCGATATTTTGCAATTGAAAGAAGATATAGAACAGTCAATTACACTGTTAAGGAGGCGTCTTTGACTGGGAATCATCTGAGCAAAGGTTGGCGGAACTTAATGCATTAACTGAACGTCAAGATTTTTGGGATGACCCAAAAAAATCTCAGAAATTAATGCGAGAGCGGTCTATCTTAGAAGAATCTTTTAATCGTATTAAATCATTAGACTCCGATCTAAATGAAAATCTAGAAATAGCAGAATTAGGGGAGTCGGAAGGCGACGAGGATTTACTGGAAGACGCAGTAGCAGCTTTGAAGGAGCTACATAAATCATCGCAAAAATACAAGTTAGATGCCCTATTATCTGGCGAAGTCGATGGAAATGATTGCTACGTTGAAATCCACCCAGGCGCGGGTGGTACTGAGGCCCAAGACTGGGCCGAAATGGTTGAAAGGATGTACCTAAGATGGGCAAATTCTCGCGGTATGAAAACAGAGATAATAGAGGAACAAAGTGGCGATGAAGCTGGAATAAAGTCAGCTACAATAAAGGTTTATGGTCAAAATGCTTATGGTTGGCTTAAAAATGAATCTGGGGTGCATAGGCTAGTTCGTATATCACCTTTTGATTCCGGTAATAGGCGTCATACTAGTTTTGCCTCAGTGTGGGTTTATCCCGAAATTGATGATAGTATCGATATAGACTTGAATGAGTCTGATTGCCGTGTTGATACTTATAGGGCATCTGGCGCAGGTGGTCAGCACATAAATAAAACAGATTCGGCTGTACGAATAACTCATCAGCCAACCGGTATAGTTGTTCAATGTCAAAATGATAGATCGCAACATAAAAACAGGTCCACTGCATGGGATATGTTGAGGTCGCGGCTTTATGAAGCCGAAATGCAGAGAAGGGAAGCTGAAGCTCAAACATCTGCTGACAATAGATCAGAAATTGGATGGGGCCATCAAATACGATCATATGTGTTGCAGCCTTACCAGCTTGTTAAGGATTTACGTACATCTGTAGAGACTTCCAATACTTCAGGGGTACTCGATGGAGACCTTGACCAATTTATGTCTGCAGCCTTGTCAATAAATATCGAAACCCCAAACTAGATTGATAAGTTCAACAAATTATTTATTTTATTATCCTGTAGACTTCGAAATATTTATATTGTTGTGTTCAGTTTTTATTGGTTCTTTTTTCACTGTTGATGAAGTTTTTCTATTACATTTTCCATCGAAGAATGCGCCGTTGGCTATGATAAGTTGATCTTGTGTTAAATCCGCTTTCACAGATGAAGTTTCTGTCAATTCTATTTTTACAGCATCTACTTTTCCTGTAACATTACCTCGTATCCGCGCTGATCTTGCTATTATTTTTCCTACTACTGTTCCCTTTTCGCCTATTATAACACCATTTGCTGTTATGTTTCCATCCACACGTCCGTCTATATGGACATCACCTTTTGTTTTGATGTCACCTATTACGGTTAAGTCGGCACCTAAAATGGAAGGAGCTAACTTATTCTGTGTCGAGGGTTGAACTTTTTTTGTATATATTTCTTGTTTATCTAATGTTTTAGATGTGGACGAATTTATTTTATTGAACATAATAACCTGCTTTCAAAAACCTATTAGGATCTATGGCACTTCCATTGAAATGAACCTCGTAATGTAAATGGGTAGCAGTACTCCTACCTGTTGAACCCATTATACCAATTTTATCACCTCTCTTAACATAGTCTCCTACATTAATACTATCATTATTTCGCTTTAGATGAGCGTATATTGTTATTAGTCCATAACCGTGGTCTATTTTAATAGAGTGACCATAACCACCGTTATCACCTTTAAATATTACCTTTCCATCAGATGATGAAATTACAGTGGACTCTCTTTCTCCACCTGTACCAAAGTCTATTCCTTGATGTTCAGTGTATTGATTTGTAAACGGATCTTTTCTTTTCCCAAATGGTGATGTTGGCCTTTTGATTGATGTTGTAGGGTAACCTGTTGGGAGCGAATTAACTATATCAGAAAGTGTCATAGCCTCCTTAATTCTTAATTTATAATTTTGAATATTTTGAGGTATTTCTGTATCCATGTCATTTTTATTCTCTATTAAAGGCCCTCCTAGTCCATCATCTTCGTTATTAAGAACATCACTCAGAAGTAACCCAGTTGAAATGATCACTGCCCTTTTATGTTCTATTACATCCAAGATTTCATTTTCATTTTTAGATAACAATTCATTTTGAGCTTTTTGAGTTGAATTTAGAGATGCGTAGGTTGTCGGTTCAGACGCAGTAATTAGACTTTCTAGATTTTTACTCATTGACTCTCTGGGAGTCGTATCCAGGACATAGGGAGACATTAGGATGGTCGCGTTACTTGATAGTTTTTCTGGATAACTATTTATTCTCAAATTCTTTATAGAAGCAGCCTCTGTCAGGAGAAAATGCCTTTCTTCAATAGTGTTGGCAATTTCCTCAAATTCTTTTTTCTGCATTTCTAATAACTTTAGGGCTGTCCCCTCGCGAGCCATTGCTGATTCTAATGCTTCTTCATAATTTGACGCAATCCTATCTGCTTCCTTCCAAGGCGCTCTGAGAGGGTTGTAACCCCAGATATAACTAAATAAAGTAAATATGCACCAAAACGAGATAGATGTAATAGCTGCAATTATAATTACTTGATTGGTTGTGCTAAGAAGAAAAAATCTAACGTAACCGTCAGACCTCATCAAAACCTGACGTTCGGGTAGGCTTTTGATAATTTTAAGGCGCCATTTTTTTAAAATATTGCTATTCATGATTCCATACCAGTATTCTAGGGGTCTTAACCACACTAATTGAGTTTAACACAAGCAGAAATTTTATTTATTTATGTGTTTCATGTTAATATAATTTGGACTTTCGGATGATAATTTTAATAAAATAAAAACATATCAATTGTTTATGAAGTGTGTTTTTTAAGTTCTTCAAGAACATTCTTGGCATGGTCTTTGACTCTAACTTTTCTCCAAATTTGCAATATTCTGTTTTCAAGTCCAATCAGGACAGTTAATCTTTCAATACCCATATATTTTTTACCGTACATATTTTTTTCAATCCAAGCTCCGTAATTTTCTATGACTTTACCGTCCAGGTCGGAGGCTAATGATACTTTTAAAGTATTTTTTTCTATGAATTTGTCGTGTTTTGAAGGAGTGTCCTTGGAAATACCAACAACAGCTGTGTTGAGCTTGGTGAATTCCTCTATGTTTTCAGAAAAATCTATTGCCTCTTTTGTGCAGCCCGGCGTGCTATCTTTCGGATAAAAATAAAGAACTATAAATTGTTTTTTATAATCCCGTAGAGAAATCTGAGTATTATTACTGGCAGGTAATACAAAATTAGGTGCTATTTGTCCAATTTTTAACTCCATGGGGGCTATCCTTTTCATACTTATTGTAGCAAATTATAAAATTCATACGTTACCATATAAATTTGAGTTTTGTTAGTATTCAGAAATAAGACATGACAGAAAATAAAATCATAAACAATGCCAGAAAGTATATTGGTATGGCGTATATTAAGTTATTAACTTTGCTTGGTAATAACAAAAGTCTTAAGATACGAAAAAGAACGCTAAATATAATTGAAGAATTTTTAGCATTAGTTCTTGGCACCATTGTCTTATGTTTATTTAGCTTAAGTATAATTTTAACCCACCAATCACTAGATATATCTGTTTTTAAACCTGTTGCTGAGAAATCACTATCTAAAAGTTTTAATGGTTTAGACACCAAAGTTGGTAAAATAACCATAAAATGGATTGCTTCTAGCAACAATTTAAGGATTGACTTGGATGATGTATTTACCAGTGATAAAAGCGGAAAATCTCACCAATTAGCTTCACATATGAGCACTGAATTTCCGTTGGCCTCATTGTTAGGGAGGTCTTTAATTCCTGAAAAAATTGGTATCGAAGGTGGTTCGGTAACCATTACGAGAACTAGAAGCGAACATATCGAATTAAGCTTGGGCGCAACATTGCCGGCTAAAGAATTTGGTCCTTCTTGGAGAATATATTCGCCGGACAGAAAAAATAAATCAAAAATTACTAATATTATTGGAAATATTCAAATTAGTGATTCTGACGTACTTTTTTTGGATAATAAAGATAAGCTTGAACTAAGACTAATTGACTCAAACACTTATTTTAATCTTACCGATGAGAGTGCAGAGCTTAAAATTTCTAGTAAAATTAAAAATGAAAATGAAAATATTTCAACTCCTCTAGAATTCAGTATTAAATCTAAGGAAAATTTTGATAAATATTCTGTTTATGTAAAAGCAAGTGATATGAATCCTTCAGTTTTTGCACCAAAACGAGGTAGGTTTTCGTTTTTGAGTGAAGTTATTACACCCATTGATTTAACAGCTTCCTTCAATGTAGACCAGAAATCTGGTGTAGAGACAGCTGATATTAATATGGAAGCAAAACAGGGCAGCATTGGTGCGTTTGAAAAAAAATTAAACTTTGATACTATCAGCTTCAAAGCAAATCTTGAGGCAAAATCTGAAATAATGGAAGTATCTGAATTTAGTGTTCAGTCTTCTACAGTTAACTTTCGTGGAAATGGTAGCCTGAGTAAACTCAAGGCACTCACAGATGGTAACACTAGTACAGCACCTTTATTTAATTTTTATTTAGCGGATGTAATATTGGAGAAGTTTTTTGAACTTCAAAAGCCCATGCGTTTAAGTTCATTATCAGTGTCTGGTCGATTGGACCTTGACGCAAGACACCTAAAATTGAAAAAATTTGATATTGATTTTGGAGCTCATAAACTACTTACTCATGGTGAATTCAAACAAAGTAAAGCAGGCGATTGGGAAACTGTAAGGTTTCGCGGGAAATCATTGGGTTCGATGGACATTAACAATCTTTTGGATATCTGGCCTAATAATCTTGCCTCCGGAGCTCGTCGCTGGGTTGATAGATCCATGATAAATGCTGCAATTAAAAATATTAATTTTTCATTGGATTTGCCGCAAAACTACCTTTTTGGTAATCAATCGCTCAATGATGACGACTTCAGTTTAAAATTTGATGTTACAAATGCGAATGTAAGTTATATTTCAACCATGACTCCTTACATGGGTGTATCTGGAAAGGGTTTAATTCGAGGTAACAGTGCTAAATTTCAAGCATCGGGTGGAAAAATTGGAAATATTAATATAAACGCTGTAACCGCAGACATCACTCAATTTTTCCCTAGGGGATCTGATGTGATAATCGATGTTGACGCTTATGGTAAAGCTGAGGACTTAATTGCTCTGGTGGATGAGAAGCCATTGAACATTGCAGAAAAATATCGAGTAATTCCTACCCAATTTTCTGGATCAGGAAATATTCAACTAAAGGTTAAGAGACCTTTGCTTGAGAATTTTGATAGATCACGAATTGATTACGCTGTGTCAGGGCAGTTTAATAATATTTCCGCTCCGTTTTCTATTGGTAATCACAAACTTAAGAATGGTTTTGTTGATCTATTTATCGATAAAAAAACAATGAATATTTCAGGTCCAGTTTTTATTGGTCCATGGAAAGCAAATTTAAGCTTGAACGAAACGTTTAGTAAAACAAATCCTTATACTCGCTATGTTGTTGAGGGCGAAATGAATCGTGACACTCTTGATGGTTTTGGTTTGGGTTTTAGGAAAAATCTCAAAGGAAAATTATACACAAAAATTGAAGCTGAAGGAAAAGGCTTCAACCTTTCCAATGCTAAATTAAATATCAATTTAACTAATGCCCAAATCATTTTAGGCGATAATTGGGTTAAGAATGCTGGTGAAAGTGCTTCTATTACAGGCAATTTCAGAAGGTTGGATGATAATGATTTTATTTTTGAAAATATTTCAATGTTAGCACCCGGACTTACAATTGAGGGTAGTTTTGACTTGGCAGAAGACTTTAGGTTAAAAGAATTGCATTTTAAAAGAGCCAATATTGATGGATTAATTAGGGCTGGCTTAAAGGCTGCCCCTAATAGAAATAATGACAGAATTAATATGTATATTGAAGGTGATTATTTTAATGCTTCGTCGCTAACTTCAGGAATTTTTAAAAATAAAAGTGATGATTTTGGTGTGAAAATTCCACTGCATATTAAGGCATCTTTAAAATCTATTTCACTCAGTGATGATTATGTTATCAACAATGCAAACGCTTTGTATAATAGCAATGGTGTTGGAATAACTGATGCCGACTTCTTTGGTGAAACAGAACAGGGTGTTTTTTCTGTATCAATAAAGACTGAACAAAATACCCGTGAGAAACAGTTAATCCTAAACGTGCCAAATGCGTCTGCAGCGGCTTCAGCTTTCTTAGATATTGAAAGTATAAAGGGGGGTAGTCTGCAAGTTACTGCAAGAATGCCTGAAGTTGGGGTGGAGGGACCTTTGAGGGGTATACTAACAATTGAAGACTTTACATTAGTCAAAGCACCAATATTAGCCCAAGTATTGTCTGTAGCTTCACTTAAAGGCATTACTGACACGTTGAGTGGTGAAGGATTAAATTTTAATAAATTTTCAGTTCCTTTTGTTTATGAATATGGTGCAGTAAGTATTAAAGATGCGGTTGTTTCCGGTCCCGCTTTGGGGATGACAGGAACAGGAGAAGTAAATTTAAATTCCCAAACAATTGATATGGACGGAGCGTTAGTGCCAGCCTACTCTGCTAACTCAGTGCTAGGCGAGATCCCAGTAATTGGAGATATATTTGTTGGTAAGAAGGGCGAGGGGGTTTTTGCGCTTAGT
>JBELEM010000021.1:0-33289 GCA_042093735.1 Hellea sp.
AAAATAGATTTAGCAACCATTTATGTAGAAAATGGTGCCCCCACACGGACTAGAACCGCGGACCCCCTGATTACAAATCAGGTGCTCTACCAGCTGAGCTATAGGGGCACTTTAAAGTAAAGTGAGGGCTCTTTAGCCTCGTAGTTAAACTGTTGCAAGATAGAAAATACGTAATCTATAAAATTATCTATTAACTTGATATTAGAATAAACAATCTTTCGGATAAAAACCTATATTTTATTTTTCGAATTGCTATAAATTCTGCTATTTTAGGAAATCGACACTTGCACGATATCATTGTGACGCTAGTAGTTGTTAAATATGTCAAAAATATTAATAACTTCTGCGCTCCCATATATAAACGGTGTAAAACATCTTGGTAACTTAGCGGGTTCGATGCTTCCCGCCGATGTTTACGCACGTGCAATGCGCCTTTTAGGTCACGAGGTTTTATATATTTGTGCAACTGATGAGCACGGAACACCAGCTGAGCTTGCCGCGCAAATAGAAGGTGAGGAGACTGTGGCTTATTGTAATGCTATGCATGAAGCCCAAAAGTCAGCAGGAGATAAATTTAAATTATCATATGACTATTTTGGTCGATCCTCATCTGTAAGCAACCACAAGTTAACACAACATTTTGCCAATACTCTTGAAGAAAAGGGTCTCATTGAAGAACGTGTATCTCAACAGGTGTATTCCAATGCTGATGGTCGTTTCTTACCTGACAGGTATGTTGAAGGTATTTGTCCTAACTGTGGTTTTGAGAAAGCAAGAGGGGATCAATGTGATAGTTGCGGAAAATTACTAGATCCAATTGACTTAATTGAACCTTATTCAGCTGTTTCAGGCTCTAAAGATGTAGAAATACGGAATACAAATCATCTCTATTTAAAACAGTCATCACTTTCAGGTGATTTATTAGATTGGGTTAATAAGGCGGAGGGGTGGCCTCACTTAGCAACTTCAATAGCTCATAAATGGCTTGCTGAGGGCCTTCGTGACCGTTCAATTACTCGAGACTTAAAATGGGGCATACCTGTTTTAAATGCAGATGGGTCTGCAAGAGAAGGTTTTGAGGGTAAAGTTTTCTATGTATGGTTTGATGCGCCAATAGCATATATTGCAGCGACCCAAGATTGGGCTGAAGAAAACGGAAAAGACTGGAAAAGCTGGTGGAGAACAGATGCCGGTGCTGAAGATACTAAATACGTTCAATTTATGGGAAAGGACAACGTTGCATTTCATACTCTTTCTTTTCCTACTACTATCTTAGGTTCTGGCGAACCTTGGAAGTTGGTGGACCGTCTCAAGGCTTTTAATTGGGTGACTGGGTATGGAGGAAAGTTTTCAACCTCTCAAAAGAGAGGCGTTTTTATGGACCAAGCTCTAGATATAGCGCCTTCTGATTATTGGAGATGGCATTTAATAGCGAATGCTCCGGAAAGCTCTGATACAGCTTTTACTTGGGAAGAGTTTCAATTATCTGTGAATTCAGACTTAGCAAACGTGTTAGGAAATTTTGTAAATAGAATAACTAAATATGCATGTGGAAAATTTGAAGGAAAAGTACCAGGGGGTGGCAAGAGGACTGCTGCTGAAGAATGGTTATTAAAAGAACTTAACCAGAGAATACCTTTGCTTATAAGCTTTTACGAAAAAAGAGAATTTCGTAAGGCTATGTCTGAAACGCGGGCTATATGGGCAGCTGGTAATGAGTATTTAACCCAAGCAGCACCTTGGACACATTATAAAACTGACATCAACCAAGCTGCTATGGGTGTACGTGTTGGTTTGAATTTAGTATCGTTGTTTGGTATTTTAGCACAGCCCATTATACCTGATGCAGCATCTAAAATATTAGATGCGATGAATATTCCTGAAAATAACCGTTCCTGGAATTTTGGGTCCTCTGAAAACATTACTAAGTTAATCGATGCTTTACCTTTCGGTCACGAAATAAATTCGCCTGATGTACTTTTTGCAAAAATTGAAGATAATGATGTCGAAATTTGGGCTGAAAAATTCAAAGGTAATGACTAAAGACAACTCACACTAAGTTTTAAATTATCAGGCTTTTTGTGCTTGTATTTCGAGATAATATCGTACTAAAAAATTAACTTACGGATAAAAAGGCGGCTAGACGATGAACTTTAAAGAAATATGTTTTGGATTAACAGTAATGATAATGAGTAGCTGTTCAGTTGCAGTTGAAGATATACCAGTAGATGAGCCAGAATTATTATCGGCACCCGCTGAGATACCAGCTCTACCAGATGGGGCTTACTTGCTTTCAAGTGTAACCGTTACTGAAGGTAGTGAGATAAGCCAATTGGAGAGAAAGCAAATTAAAATTTATACTAATGGTCGTTTTATGTATGCTTTTAATAATGCTCAAACTGAAAATATAGATGTTGGGGCTGGAGATGCAACTTGGTCGAACGGAGTAATGATTGAAGTTCCTAGGGTAAATCACGATGGTCCAGTTTCAGGTTATAGTTTTAATGTAGATATTGACCAAACTGAAAATGGTTTTGATCAAACTATCATTGGTATGAAATACGAGGATGGCCGTATTCTTGATATGGTAGAGCAGTGGGATACTGTTTCTGTAGATACTTCAGAGTACGACGGACTTTGGAAACTTAAAAGTCGGTCACCTGCAATACCTGGAACTGCTGATACTGCCGCGTATAATGAAACTAAGATGATTGGTGGTGGTCACTTTATTTGGCTGAATAATGTTACGTTTCAGAATGAAAAATCTCAAAATTTTGGGTTTGGTTCATTTGATGTTGATGAGTCAGGAATTGCTATTGAAACAGCTATGGTGAGTTCTATATCTGATTATGAAGGCTCTGTTAACAAAGTAAAAATAGAGTTAATTGATGATGATACTCTTCAGCAAACGCATGTCGAAGGTGAAATTAACATTACTCAAATCTATGAAAGAATGTAATCAATTATCTTGAACTAATTGAATGATTTATTTTATAATTTTGGTTTCTTTTTCTTCGATTTTTTTTGTTGAACTACGGGATGCGTATGTAATGAAAATTATCAGAAAAATACCAAGAATTGTCGTGTAACCCAGAGAAGTGTTAACGTTATTACTGTTTATGAAATCTACTATGAGCCATGAGAGCCCCCAAAGTATTGCAAAGCTAAATACAAGATTTCCAGATGATTTATATGTGATATTTGCTGCCCAGATTAACGCTAAAACAAGCACCAAAATATTGCTTGTTATGTCATAAAGTGAGGTACCAAAGGCTATGCTAGCTATTGGTGCCCAATTTAAAAAAACAGCTAGTGAGGTCCATCCCGCAATAAGACTGACAGGAATGAAAACCCAAAACTTTTCCGATGCATCTAGGGATGCTGAGTTATCAGATAGTATAATCATCGACTTTGTGAGACAAAAGACTGTTGGAATGAAGATTATGGCTGTCCCCAACAGAGAAACCCTTGGAGTCCCCCATGCCGAAAAAACTGACCACATACAGACACCTAAAAAACCGATGCCTGTATACCAACCAATTTTGCGATAAATCCTCCTTTTACGATTGACCTTGAAGCCTTGGATAATTGAATACCCTATGCACCCTACGAAAATTGGAAGCCATATTGAAAACGCAATACCATATGGCACTAAAAGACTATCGTTGACTTCAGAGAACTCTTTTGCCGTTCTACCATAATTGGAAATTTGAGGAATTGATGATAAGGCCCACATTAGAGGAGCGGCTAGTATATTTAACTGTTGCCTTAACTTATCTAAATCTAAGATATTCATAATAACTAGTACGAAGCAGATTTGAAAAGGAGGCAAATTAGAAAAAAATTTCTATTTTGCATAAAAATAAAGGGACATTTGTATATTAGTAGTGCTATTATATTTTAAACTTGAAAGGACTTTCATGCAAATTCAAATTTTCTCTAAAGGTATAGATGTTTCAACACCACTTCGTGACCGTATCTCGGGAAGGTTAGAGGAGATGATTGATAAATATATTCACCGTGAAGGCGAGGCCCAAGTTTCAGTTAGTAAGGAAGGTTCGGGGTTTAAGACGGTTTGTTCTATACATTTACCTTCAGGTGCAACGATGGAGGGGCAAGGAGTTGCTTCAGATGCTTATGCTGCATCAGATGAGTCACTTGAACATGTCGAGAAACGCTTGCGAAGGTATAAACGACGCCTAAAAGACCACAGTAAGCAAGCTAAAGCTAAAAATGGCACAATGTTTGTTCTAGAAAATCCAATAACTGACAACTCTGAAGATGATATGGAATATGATGGAAATACTGAGCCTCTAGTAATCGCTGAGAAATCAAGCAAAATAAGAACACTTACGCCCGGAATGGCCGCCTTTGAACTAGGATTAGCGGATAATGGCGTAGTAGTCTTTAACAATGCAAGACATGGCGGACTAAATGTAGTTTTCAAGCGTTCAGATGGAAATATTGGATGGATTGACCCATCAATTGAAAATATTGGACAATAGAAAAAATAACCTTATCTTTTACTACTATATAATGAGATAGTTATATTTTGTTTTTGTTGACCTCGCATTACTTTGGGTTTAATGGGCGGCTCTAGCTTTAAAGCTGGCTGATGCCTTTATAATCAAATGAAAGAATGCGAACTTAAATAATGAGTAATGATAATTTATTTCATGTAAGCAATATACTTTGCGGCTTAAGCGTTACCAGTAAGAAACAGTTATTGCAAGAAATGGCCACTAAGCTTCTTAAGTCAAGAAAATTGACTAATTCTAATATTGCCTGCCGTGATATAGTCTTAGCTGCTATGGAGAGAGAGAGACTTGGTTCAACCGGTGTTGGTTCTGGTGTTGCCCTACCACATGCAAGAATTGAGGGAATAACTGAAGTCCATGCAATATTTGCAAGGCTTGAAACACCCATTGACTACGACTCAATTGATGAGAGACCTGTTGACTTAGTAACACTTTTGTTAGCTCCTAAAAATGCTGGAGGAGCCCATTTGCGAGCTTTAGCAAAAGTTTCCAGAACATTACGCAAGCCAGATATGCGCCAGAGGTTAAGGGCTGCTCCAAATGAGGAAAGTTTGTTAACAATACTAGCTGAAGATCGTAGCGCTACAGCAGCATAGCGTGCAACTGACTTGAGCAACTATTTGTCTATGAATTAAGCCTGCTCTTGCAAGATTATTCATAGAGTTTTATGTTTCCTTTAATATTAAGTAATTACCAATGAACCTTATAAAATGAGCGGATCAAAAAATACATCTTTAAACTCTCTGGGGTTTGCCAAAGCAAATTCTGATACACGTGTAGTTGTTGCAATGAGCGGTGGCGTTGACAGTTCTGTATGTGCGGCTTTATTGGCTAGTGAGGGATATGATGTAATTGGTGTAACTCTTCAACTATATGATCACGGAAAAGCAATTAAAAAAGCTAAAGCATGTTGTGCCGGACAAGATATTTATGATGCTAAACGTGTGGCCGAAATGATGAATTTTCCCCATTACGTTCTAGATTATGAAGATAATTTTCGCGAAAAAGTGATAGAGAATTTTGCGGATACTTATCTTGCTGGCTCCACACCAATTCCTTGTGTGCGTTGTAATCAAACAGTAAAATTCCATGACCTTTTAGCAGTTGCCAAAGACTTAGGTGCGGATTGTATGGCCACAGGACATTACATCAAAAGAATAATGGGCCCTGAGGGTGCGGAACTTCACAGAGCTCATGATCATGGAAAAGACCAAAGCTACTTCTTGTTCGCAACTACGCGCGAGCAGCTTGACTATTTGAGATTTCCATTAGGAAGTTTTAGTAAGTCAGAAACAAGATCTTTAGCCGTTAAGTTTGGTCTTAATGTTGCCAGTAAACCTGACAGCCAAGATATTTGTTTTGTTCCAACAGGTAAGTACACGGATGTTATAGAAAAAATACGTCCTTTATCTGGCATAGCCGGTAATATTGTTCATCTTAATGGTCAAGTATTAGGTAAACATAGGGGCATAATGTATTACACGATAGGTCAACGCCGCGGCCTTGGTTTGCCTGACGGTTCAGGGGAAGACCCCCTTTTTGTGATAAAAATAGATCAGAACACAAATCAAGTTATTGTTGGTCCAAGAGAAGCTTTAAAGCGTAAAAAAATATGGCTTGAAGATATTAATTGGCTTGGTAAGGGGGAATATAATAAAAACCTTGATGGTTTCCAACTTCGAGTAAAAGTAAGGTCTACGCGTTCACCAGTGCCTGCTACCTTTTTGCTTGAGGGTGATGAAATTATAGTCGAGCTAGATCAGCCGGATGAAGGAATATCGCCCGGTCAAGCTTGCGTATTCTACAGTTCAGAAATTTCTGCTAAAAGAACTCTCGGTGGAGGGTGGATAGTTAAAACAAAATGAATTACTATATTGAAATTACATTAATTTTATTGTTTATATTTTTCATACTTTGGTTATTTTCTAATAAGCAAAATAAAAAATATAGAGAAAAGAAGAATAGACTTAAACTTAAAATAGATCGAAAAAAATCTATAAATTAGTGCCCACCACCCAAGCGGCCTAATCTAACCTTATAGTCTACAGCGACACCATATTCTGGGTCATCATCAGAATCTATCATTAATTGGCCTGCCCGCTTGAGTAGCTTATGACAGTCGCGCGTAAGATGTCTTAATCGAATTTCTTTCCCTGATTGTGTATATTTAGCTGCAAGTACCTCAATTGCTTGAAGGGCTGATTGATCAACGACACGGCTATTTTTAAAATCAACTATCACTATATTTGGATCATCTTTTATTGTGAATAATGAACTAAAAATATCAACTGAGCCAAAAAATAAAGGGCCTTCAAGCATGTAAACTTTAGTATCTTCGTTAATTTCAGTACTAACATTAATGCGTCGAGCTGCATTCCATGCATATGCTAAAGCTGATACTATCACTCCTACAATTACTGCAATCGCTAAATCGTGCCAGACAGTTACAATTGTTACTAAGATGATCACAAGAGCATCAATAGTTGGGATGCGGCGCATAATTGAAAAAGATTGCCAAGCAAATGTACCTATTACTACCATAAACATTACCCCAACAAGAGCAGCCAGTGGTATTTCCTCAATAATGTGTGATCCAAACAATATGAAAAATAACAAAAACAATGATGCTGATATGCCTGAAAGTCTAGTTCGGCCACCAGACTTCACATTTATCATAGATTGGCCAATCATTGCGCAGCCACCCATACCTCCGAAAAATCCAGTTACAGTGTTGCTTATGCCTTGAGCAACACATTCTTGTGATGCTCCCCCGCGTTCTTCTTTTATCTCCCCTACTAAATTCAATGTCAGTAAACTCTCTATAAGCCCTATTGAGGCAAGTATTAATGAATAAGGCAGTATAATTTTAAGAGTATCTAAATTGAAGGGTACATCAGGAATATGAAAGATTGGTAATCCTCCCTCTATAGATGACATGTCTCCGACACGGGGAACATCGATTCCAAATATGATTACTATGGCGGCAACTATACCGATGCCTGCTAATGGTGCCGGTATAAAGTTAGTAATTTTTGGTGTAACCCAAATTATAAACATTGTGAGAGCTACCAAACCTAACATTAAGTAAAGAGTTGTACCGCTCATCCAAGTTCCTTGGAGCATATTAAATGGTCCATGTGTTTCACCTGCTGGAGCGGGTATCGTTTGAAATTGAGTGAGTTGTGCCAAGAAAATCACAATAGCAAGTCCATTGACAAAACCTAGCATTACTGGGTGTGGAACTAGTCTAATAAATTTACCAAGCCTCAAAATACCTGCGATTATTTGCATGATACCCATTAAAACTACAGTTATGAATAAATATTCGACCCCATGCTGAGCAACTAAGGCAACCATTACAACAGCTAAAGCTCCTGTTGCACCGGATATCATACCAGGTCTTCCGCCAATACATGCTGTAATAAGGCCAACAATAAATGCTGCATATAAACCTACTAATGGTTCAACTCCAGCAACAATCGCAAAAGCTACTGCTTCAGGAACAAGTGCTAGAGCTACTGTTAATCCAGATAAGACTTCAACTTTTGTTCGATTAAAATCAAATGTGAGCGGTCCATTACGTCGCCTTGCTGGTATTGAGATTTTGTTAGCAAATATGGATAGTGTAGAGCGGATCAAGATAGTGCTTCCAAGTTATTTTTATTGTGATGCGCGCATGTATACTCAGTCAGTAACTTGTTCAAGTCATGTTTTAAATTGTTTGATTACCAGAGTTGATTAACTTTTCCTTGAGAGTGCACAAATCTCTCCATGCCTCTTTTTTAAGTAAAGGTTGTTTTACTAATAAAGTTGGATGGTAAATTGGTAATCCAATTATTTCTTTATCAGAAAGAGTAATTTTTTGCCATTGCCCTCTATTCTTCATAATTGAGGTAAGTCCTGTAAGGGCTTGGAGTGAAACGCCTCCCACTAAAAGTAATATAGCTGGAGATACTAATTCAATATGGCGTTTCAAGAATGGAATACAAATATTAAGTTCTTCTTCCGAAGGTTTCTTATGAGTTGGTAATTTCCAGTTAATAGCAGTTGTTATGTAGGTATTGTCTTCAGTTTGGTTTATCGAGGCAAGCATTTTGTCAAGTAATTGTCCTTCAGGCCCTACAAATGGTTGGCCAGTTTTATCATCATGATTACTTGGACTGTCCCCTATGACCATTAAGTTAGCTTTTGGGTTTCCTCTTGAAAACACACATTGTCTTGAATTATCAGTAAGTGCTGCACTTTCAAAATTACTCATATAAGTCTTTAAATCATTGAGGTTTTTAATTTTTTTTAAGTCTTTTTGATATCTATCATTAATTTTTGTGGGCTTTTTGTGTATCGTTACCTTTTTTTCGGTTGCAGTTTGTGTAATTGAATTTTCTTGAATATGAGGTAAATTTAATTCCGGTGTTTCAACACCAACTTGGGACCACCAATCGAGAGCAGATTTTAATGCTTCATTCATTTTCATACACCATTTTTTCTACTAACTTTATAATTTTATGAGCAATATTTATGCTTGTTACCCTCTCTATTTCTTTAAGGCCAGACGATGAATTAACCTCAAGTAATTTGGGCCCGTTATTTGATCTTAGTATATCGACCCCAGCAATTGGTAAGTTTAAAAAGTTAGCAGCATCAATTGCCATTTTTCTTTCTTCGTGAGTGATCTTAGTCATAGATCCGAGGCCTCCAGCATGTATGTTTGACCTAAAGTCTCCAAACTTAGCAGTGCGTTTCATGACAGCTACGACTTCTTTTTCTATAACAAAACACCTTATATCTGAACCCTCACTGTCACTGATAAATTCTTGTATTAAAAAAGGCCGACGTTCGTAAATATATTCTGAAATTATTTTTTTAGCAGTATTGATATCATTAATTAAAAAAACAGTATCACCTTGCGTTCCTTTTACTGCTTTAAATATAAATGGATATCCTCCGATGCTTTCAATAGCCTCATTTAACTTATCAATATTTGTAAATAATGTAGTTTTGGGTATGGGTAATCCAAATTTGCTTAGTATCTGGCCAGCTAAAAATTTATCACGAGAATTCATAAACCCGTATGAAGAAACAGTCGTTGGAATATTGGCGTTTTCAAAAATATTTATGAGTTTCTGACCAAAATCGGAGAGTGATACCCCTATGCGCGGGATGACCGCATCAGGGGTTGGGTTGAGCCCTGATAAGTATGTGTGATCATGCGAATGAATAACCTGATCATGCGTAAGTAAAGTGTAAACATTATGCCCTAAACTCTTTCCGGCACTAATCATTCTCTTGTTCGAGTAATTGGCCGGATCCGCTGTTAAAATTGCTATGTTTAGCATTGATTTCAAGTCTCTTTTTCACAAAAATTACTATTGAGGCATCTGCGGCAAAGCGAATGCTTGTTTTGCTCACCTATTCTGTATATTGCCTATGTAATATTTTTATAAATGCGAGTCTATAAATGGATGAAAATAAAGAAAGTCATTTTGAACGTGAAAGCATGGAGTATGATGTTGTCATTGTGGGTGCTGGACCCGCAGGGTTATCAGCTGCCATTAAATTAAAGCAGTTGAATGAAAGCTACAATGTGGTCGTTCTTGAAAAAGGATCTGAAGTTGGGGCACATATCTTATCAGGTGCCGTGCTCGATCCGAGTGGTCTAACCCGCTTGATGCCAGATTGGGAGACTAAAGGGTCTCCAATTAAGAATAAGGTAAAGAATGATAAACTTGTTATACTTGGACCAAGTGGGTCATTTAAGGTTCCTAATTTCCTAATGCCCCCTTTGATGAACAACCATGGTAATTATATTGTTTCTATGGCTAACACGTGCCGATGGCTAGCAGAGCAAGCTGAGGCTTTGGGTGTTGAAATATTTCCCGGGATGTCATGCTCAGAATTAGTTTATGATCAGTCTGGAGCAGTTAAAGGTGTAGTCGCTGGCGAGTTTGGAATTTCCAAGGATGGAACAAAAGGTGATGGGTATGAGCCAGGTATGGAGCTTCATGGTAAATATATCTTTATAGCCGAAGGCGCCCGAGGTTCACTTGCAAAACAGGCTATAAGTAAATTCTCTTTAGATGAATTATCTGATTGCCCCAAATTTGGCCTAGGAATGAAAGAAATTTGGGATGTCAAACCTGAAAACCATCAAGAGGGCTTGGTAGTGCACACGGCTGGGTGGCCGTTAGGTTGGAAAGCTGGGGGTGGCTCATTTTTGTATCATGCTGAGAACAATCAAGTTTATCTTGGGTATATTATTGATTTAAATTATAAAAATCCGCATTTATACCCTTACGCTGAAATGCAACGATGGAAGCATCACCCAGAAATATCTCAAGTTTTGGATGGAGGCAAACGTGTTGCTTATGGTGCTCGAGTGGTCACAAAGGGTGGAATCCAGTCTATTCCTAAAGCTTGCTTCCCTGGAGGTCTTTTGCTCGGTTGTTCAGCAGGACTAGTTAATTTGCCTAGAATAAAAGGAAATCATAACGCTATGCACTCCGGCGTTGATGCTGCAGAGGCTGCTCACGCCGCTTTGCAGCTTGGTTCAGAAAGAACGGAATTGTTATCTTATGATGAAGCTTTAAGAAATGGCCCTGTTGGCCGCGATTTGAGACCAGTAAGAAATGTTGCACCTTTAAATGCAAAGTTTGGTCCCTTTCTTGGCGGAATGTTATTAGGTGGGATTGATATGTGGTCTGCTACTATTGCCAAGTTTAATATAATTGGTGCTATAATGAATGTAACCAAGCTATTTTCGCGCAGAAGAACAATGACTTTATCCCATGGTAAAGACGATGCTGCATCAACAGGGAAGGCAGATCAATTTAAAAAAATAGATTACCCTAAACCGGATGGTATATTATCATTTGATCGCTTAACAAATGTATCTTTTTCAGCCACAAATCACGGAGAAGAACAACCTAGTCATCTAAAATTAGTTAAGTCCACAGTTCCAATTGACTTTAACTTACCTAATTTTGACGAGCCAGCACAGAGGTATTGCCCTGCAGGTGTTTATGAGGTTTTAAGAGAAGAGGATGGTTCGAACCCTCGTTTTCAAGTTAACTCTCAAAACTGCGTACACTGTAAAACATGTGATATTAAAGACCCTAGTAGAAATATTATATGGTCAGTTCCTGAAGGTGGGGGTGGGCCAAACTACCCTAATATGTAACATTAAAACTAGGAAGTTGTTTTGTTTAAACTACAAATTTATGCTTCGTTCGTGTCGTTTTTAGTATTGGCATCCTGTTCGACAGCCCGCCTTCAGCCCACTCAGTCTGAGACCAAAGTCTTTAGTAGCTTTCTGGCTGGAAGTTACGCTAGTAGAATTAAGGAGTCACAATTTAGATCTGATTACTTAACTACTGCTTTTGAATATTCTGATTTTAAAGTTTCTCTTGGGCAAAAAGCTATAAGTTCTGCTATAGTGGCGAATAATTTAGCTCTAGCACATCAGCATGCTGAAGTTATCAATAAAAAAGACAAAAATGACCCTTTAAGTAATTTTGTGTTAGGATACCGGGCTTTATCTCAAGGACTTCATAAAACTGCAAATCAGTATTTAACTCATGAAACTGATGAGGTCACAATTAGTATTATGAAGGGTTTATTAGCCGGCTGGAACTTTGTAGCTTTAGGGGATATTGATAAAGCTCGCGATGAGTTTTTATCCCTAGAAGGTGGTGTTTATTTCCAAAACTTAGGACAATTACAAATTGCAAAGGCTGAGGGCTTAATTGGAGATACGGACCGCGCATTAGAGGCATTTAAAATTGTTGAGAATAGTGGGCAATTAAGAACAGAGTATTATTTATCAAAAGCTCGCTTCTTAATCTCAATAGATAGAAATAAGGATGCTTTGCTTGAACTTGAATACTATTCAAAAGAAAATAATCTCCGTGGGGGAGGTCCAATTGAAAGATACATAAAACTACTTAAGTCTGGAACAACTAAAAATATTAAGAAAACAGCGATACAAGAGGCAGCTAGAGCACTAACAGAGCCTTCCTATTGGTTTTTTGTTGCTAATCGTTCTAGCGATGCAGGCGAGATTTTATTACGGTTGGCATTAGATCTGGACCCAGATCATGATAAAGCAACTATATGGCTTGGGGAATTACTTGAGAATACTAAACGTCCATCGGAAGCTTTGGGTCTTTACCTAAGTGTCTCAGATAAATCGAGCTATAATATTACCGCTAAACTATCCGCTGCAAATCTATATTTAAATAAAAAGTCTGATCGTAAAGCATTTAATATTTTACATAAACTTAATATTGATAACCCAACGGTAGTCACGCAGGAGGCCTTAGGAAGGGCATATATTATTCGTGAAAACTATATTAATGCTTTACCTGTCTATGATGATTTAATTTATAAAATGACTGACCAAGAATTAAAAACTAATCCTCAAGCATTATACTTTAGAGGGATTTGCTATGAGAGAATTGGTAAATGGGATAAAGCGGAAGCCGACTTTAAAAAAGTTTTGTCTATAGATCCTAATCATGCTGATGCATTAAATTATTTAGGTTATACATGGATAGACCGTGGAGAATATTTATCAACATCTCTTGAGATGATACAAAAAGCAGTAGAGTTGAGCCCAAATAGCGGTGCAATAACTGATAGCTTAGGTTGGGCTCATTACAAGTTAGGGAATTTAAAAAAAGCCAAGCTTAATTTAGAGGCTGCTGTAGAACTATCTCCAACTTCTGCAACAATAATTGACCATTTAGGGGATATTTATTGGGTGATAGGAAGAAAAAAAGAGGCAATGTATCAATGGAAACGAGCTTTAGATTACAATCCTACTGCGAAAGAAAAGGATTATATAGTTGAAAAACTCGATGGTAAGTTTGTTTATCAGCATCAACGTCCTGGAGCTCAATCATAGTGACTTATGAATACAAAGAGCTAGCGAAAGCTAAAATTAACTTAACGCTTCATGTGGACTCTAAAATTAATGATATTTCCCATTCTCAATATGGTTATCACCCATTAAATAGTCTTGTTGTTTTTTCCGATATCGCAGATGAAGTCTTAATTGTGCCCTCAAAAGAAAATAAGTTATCAATTACGGGTCCATTTGGACACATGCTTAATGCAAACGAATCTAACTCAACAATTCAAGCGTTGAAAGGAATAGACCGTAGTCCGCATCATGTTAAATTAGTGAAAAACTTACCTGTATCTGCAGGTATTGGTGGAGGTAGTGCAAATGCTGCTGCAGTAATGCGTATTTTTAATAGTGAGAGCATTCAGGTAGCAATGTCTCTTGGTGCTGACGTACCCGTCTGTTTGTTTTCAAAAACTGCACAAATGAGTGGAATCGGAGAAAACTTATCCTTTCTTCCTGGCTTGGGACAAGTAAATGCAGTACTTGTTAACCCCAGGGTGAGTATTTCAACTGCAAATGTATTTAATGCTTTTGATGAAATGTCTGTTAAAGGTGGTTCAATATTGCCAAGTTCCGCAGAAGGATCTTTGCTTCTCAGAGCAATAAATGGAAGAAATGACCTCGAAGCTGCGGCTATATCACTGGAGCCAGTTATAGGGGATGTATTGAGCGTCATTAACAACCAGACTGGATGCTGTCTTGCACGAATGTCTGGTTCAGGCCCAACATGTTATGGCCTTTTTAAAGATGCAAGTGCATCTTTAAATGCGGCTAATGCAATCAGATCTATTGCGCCTGATTGGTGGTGTGAGACAACCATATTAGGCGATAAATAAATGATAACGTTGAATTCAGATATTTTTTATGTAGGGCTTGGATGTTTCATTGTGTCATTTGTAATTTGTAAGCTTATGGTATCAGCAAATTTGAGTGATAGTCCTAATTGCCGTTCTATCCATAATAAAACAAACCCCACTGGTGGTGGTTTAGGGATTATAGCAGCCCTCGGATTTTCACTAATTTTAGTAAATACTTTTATTCCTGAAGTGTCTTTATCTAGGGATTTACCTTATTTTTTAATTTGCGCAATAATGATCTCGTTTTTGGGATTACTTGATGATATTTTTGAAATAAGAGTCATACATAAATTTACGGTAATAATTTTTATTTCAATTTTTGCTGTAATTCTTATTGGGCCAGTTACTTCATTGCCAGGATTTTACAGTACAATTAATTTGTCTTATTTAGTCGGGTTAATTGGTTCAGTCCTATGGATATTTGTTTGTGTAAATGGGATTAATTTTATGGATGGCGCTAATGGCCTAATGGCTAGTTTTATGTTTCTGGCTAGTTTTTCATTATCTATAATTGCATTTACATCAGGGGCTGTAACTTCAATGATCTTAGGACTCACACTATGTTTTGGCTTACTAGGATTTTTACCTTTTAATTTCGGTAATAATTCCAAAATATTTGCAGGAGATACTGGTTCTTTATTAACTGGTTTTATTTTCTCTTTCTCTGCATTGCTTTTGGTTAAAGAGACGAATAATCATGATCTCCTTTATGTGGGTCCGCTCTTAATTCTTCCATTTTTATCTGATATTTTTATAACTATGCTGGGAAGAGTACGGCTCAGAGGTTCTTTTTTCTCTGCGCATAAAGATCATTTGTACCAAGTGTTAATTACTCAAAATGTAAGCCACACTAGAGTGTCTTTAGCATACTTAGCTATAGGTATGTTTTTTTCATCTTTAACTATTTTTTTTGTGATTAAAGAAATTAGGATTTCTATGTGGATACTTTTAATTTCAATTGTAATAGCTGCATCTGTTAGATATTTTATTAAAAGAGATATAGTGTTGAAACAAAAAGGTAAAAGCCTGTAGGCATAATTTTCAGCTTGCTCTATCAACAATATAACTAGCTAATTCTTCTAGTGTAGTTCTCCATGGGCTAGCGTCAAAAACATTAAGCAGCTCTTTTGCTTCCAGTGAATATTGCCGAGCTAATTTCATTGTACTTTCGATAGATTTTGAGCTCTGTATTAACAGCACTGCTTTTTTAAAGTCTTCATTATTTTGTTTTCTTTCAACTATTACTCTGTGCCAAAAACTATGATTTTCGTGCTTAGAAAACTCAATGGCACGAATAATTGGTAAGGTCATTTTTCCCTCTCTGAAATCATCCCCTACTGATTTACCTAATTTGCTTTCAAATCCACTATAATCAAGTGCATCATCGACCAGTTGAAATGCGAGACCAATTTTTAAGCCGTAACCATGGAGTGCTTTTCTTTTTTCATCAGATTGAAATGTAATAACAGCTGACACTTCAGTGGAGGCTGCGAACAATGCAGCAGTTTTTGCTGATATAACCTGCATATAAGATACTTCATCCATCTGCATGTTTCCTAGAGCTGCTAGCTGTCTTACCTCTCCCTCTGCTATGATAGAAGATGCATTTGCTAAAATGTTAAGTGCTTCCAACGAATTAGTTTCAACCATTAAGTTAAATGCTCGGGCAAATAAAAAATCACCAACAAGAATTGAAGGGCTATTTCCCCATACTAGATTGGCTGGTTTTTTCCCTCTTCTCAGCGTACTGTCATCTACTACATCATCATGTAGGAGTGTAGCTGAGTGGATAAACTCTACAGCAGCTGCAAGTTTGTGGTGTTTATCTCCTTTATATCCACACATTTGAGATGTTGCGACAGTCAGTAGGGGTCTTAATCGTTTTCCACCTGCGCTAATTAAATGTTTTGCGAGATCTGGAATTAAACCTACCGGACTTTGCATTCTTTCTAATATCAATTGGTCTACAGATGCCATATCACTAGCAGCCATTTCCCATAGTTTTTCAGCGGGACTACGGTCTACTTTATTAATTAGTTGTGGTTGAGCGTTCACATATTCCCCTTTAAGGGTTTTTAAGATTGATTAATATCACTAGTGTTTTAACAACAAACCTACAAGAGCTTTTGCTGTCGCAGGGCATAAATTGAGTTTTATAATGACCCCAATATTAAAAACTGTAAACTTGGCCACTTTAAATTATGCGCAAGCTATTTTGAAGGAGGCTGATATTCCGTTTTTTACGATGGATGAAAATGTAAGTATAATAGAGGGTTCAATTGGTATTATACCGAGGCGTTTAATGGTTTTAGATGATGATTTTGCAGATGCGGTTGATGTGTTTAAATATGCGGGACTGTCAGATCAAATACACCAACCTTAAGGGTTGAAATTTATGGGTTTCTAACTAGGTTTGTCTCAACTTAAACATCAGAACCCTATGGTCATGAAAATGAAAAATGAAATTAAATCAGCGCATTCCTTTCAGGGGTTGATCCTTACTTTACAAAACTATTGGGCAAGTCAGGGTTGTGTAATTTTACAGCCTTTTGATACGGAGGTAGGAGCGGGAACATTGCACCCTGCAACAGTTTTGAGGTCCCTAGGTAAAAAGCCTTGGAACGTTGCCTATGTTCAGCCCTCAAGAAGACCTGCAGATGGTAGATATGGTGAAAACCCAAATAGGTTACAACATTATTATCAATTCCAAGTTATAATGAAGCCTAATCCCGTCAATTTTCAAGAATTATACCTTGGTAGCTTAGCTGCTATAGGTATTGATATGGATTTGCATGACATTCGTTTTGTTGAAGATGACTGGGAAAACCCTACTGTTGGTGCTTGGGGTTTGGGTTGGGAGGTTTGGTGTGATGGCATGGAGGTGAGTCAGTACACGTATTTCCAGCAGGTAGGGGGAATCGAGCTTGATATTGTTTCAGGTGAACTAACTTATGGATTAGAGCGTCTAGCCATGTATGTTCAGGGGGTTGATAATGTTTATGACCTTGTCTTCACAGAAGAAAATAAATGTAATGGTACTCCAGAAGTCTTATATGGTGATATATTTCATCAAAATGAAGCGCAACAATCTGCTTATAATTTTGAATACGCTGATACAGATAAAATCTTAGAGAAATTTAAATTTGCTGAAGAGGAATGCATGGCGCTCCTTGAACTTGATATTGCACTTCCTTTGCCTGCATATGAGCATGCTTTGAAGGCATCACATCTGTTTAATTTGCTTGATGCTAGGGGCGTTGTTTCACCAACACAGAGGCAAGAGTATATAAAACGTGTTAGAGATCTAACTAAAGCTTGCGCTAATTCTTATGTAAATAAAGAAAAAAACATTAAAGAAAAAGCATGGAAAAATTAAAAATGGCAGAACTTTTTATTGAAATTTTTAGTGAAGAAATTCCTGCTAGAATGCAATTAAAAGCAGGTGAAAATTTTTCGAAACTCATGGTATCTGGACTAAAAAAAGAAGGATTACTATGTGAAAAAATAATACATCATACAGGCCCTAGAAGGTTAATATTTAAAGCTAATATTCCACTCAAGTCCCCAAACCTTTCTGAAGAAAAAAAAGGACCAAGAGTTAATGCTCCAGAAAAAGCAATTCAAGGATTTCTTCGCAGTGCGGGGTTAAATAGTTTGTCTGACGCTTGCATCAAGGTTGATGAAAAAAAAGGTGATTATTATTATACTAAAACCGAAAAAAAAGGTCTTAATAGTGACCAAATAGTTTCTGAAGTTTTAGTGTCTGTTATGAATAATTTTCCTTGGCCTAAGTCAATGAAATCCGGAGCGTCTAGTTTTCGCTGGGTAAGGCCCCTAAGAGGAATTATTTGTTTGATTGATGGCAAGCTAATAGATTGTATAGTCGATAATATAAGAGCAGGTAGAATGACCGAAGGTCATCGAATGCACGGGAAGGGTCCTTTTACTGTTAAAAACTTCTCTGATTATTGCCATAAACTTGAAAATGAGGGACATGTAATGATTTCCCATCAAGATAGGAAAAATAAAATCCATAATGACGCAAAAAAAGTTTGTGCGGAAAATGGATTAGAATTAATTGATGATATTTCATTACTTGATGAAGTATCAGGTTTAGTTGAGTGGCCTAATGTTTTGTTAGGTCATATGAACCCTCTATTTTTAGAGTTACCCTCTGAAGTAATAAAGCTATCCATGCGAACACATCAAAAATATTTTGCAGTTAGGGATCCATCTACTGGAAATCTCTCTCCACACTTTATTGTAGTTTCAAATCAGACTGCGCCCGATGGCGGAGCAGAAATTGCAAAGGGTAATGCCAAGGTTTTATCTGCAAGGCTTTCAGATGCCAAATTTTTTCAAAAAGAGGATATGAAGTTTGATTTAGAAGAAAATTACTCCAAATTAAACTCAATAGTCTTTCATAAAAAACTTGGTTCTATTAGAGATAAATCTGAAAGAGTAGCAGTGCTTGCGGCTTTAATGGCTCCTTATCTTGATGCAGATCCTGAACTTGTAAAAAAGGCTGCGCGGTTAGCAAAATGTGACCTTGTAACAAATATGGTTATTGAATTCACCAGTTTGCAAGGCCAAATTGGTGCTATGTATTACGCCGCAGAGGGTGGAAATAAAGATATTATTAAGGCGATTGAAGATCAATATAAGCCACAAGGTCCTAGCGATAATGTCCCAAGTAATTCTGTAGCAATCGCGGTAGCTCTGGCAGATAAAATTGATACGTTACTCTGTTTTTGGGGGATACAGGAAAAGCCGACAGGTTCTAAAGACCCATTCGCCTTGCGGAGAGCGGCATTAGGGGTAGTAAGAATAATACTGGAAAATAAGATAAAATTGAATATTTCAAACATTTTGGAAATGGCAGTAACTACTAGGGCCATCGCCAAACCTTGTTTGCCTGAATTGGACTCTTCAGTTATTGATAGTCTTTTATCTTTTATTATTGAACGGTTTAAAGTTTACCTTCGTGATAATGACATGAGGCAAGATCTTATTAACGCTGTTTTAAAACACGGCGTTGATGATCTTTTGTCGGCTACGAATCGTGTTGAGTCTTTGCAAGCATTTTTGTCTACGGAAGAAGGAACAAACTTGCTTTCTGTTTGCAAGCGCTCTGGAAATATACTTAAAGCAGAGGAGAGAAAGGCTGAATTACCTAGCGGTGATGTTGACACATTGACGCATAATAGAGCAAAAGAATTATTAGACGCATTAATTGAAGCGAGAAAAAATATAGTTCTTGAAATGGGTAATGAGTCCTATTCTATGGCTATGACAGCGCTGTCTAAGTTGCGGAAACCAATAGACCTTTTCTTTGATGAGGTGAAGGTAAATGATGAAAACCCAGATATACGGAAAAACAACCTTAGACTTTTAATTATGTTACGTGATACTGCCCTAGAAATAGCTGATTTTGATGCTATTACGGGTTAAACTACAGGGATCATAGTTCAATGACAAAATGGGTTTATTCTTTCGGCGGAGGGAAAGCTGAAGGTAATACAGCGATGAAAAATTTACTTGGAGGCAAGGGTGCCAACTTAGCGGAGATGGCATCCCTTGGATTGCCAGTTCCCCCAGGTTTTACCTTATCTACAGATGTGTGTACTAGTTTTTATGATAATGGAAATAAATACCCTGATGAACTTTCTGCTCAAACTAATGATGGCTTAAAAACTATAGAAAAAATCACAGGAAAGTTATTCGGAAGCAACTCAAATCCATTATTATTATCTGTGCGTTCAGGTGCGCGTGCATCAATGCCTGGTATGATGGACACAGTTTTAAATCTTGGTTTAAATGACGAAACTGTTGAGGGTTTAGCAAAACTTTCAGGCGATAGGCGCTTTGCGTTGGATAGTTACAGGCGCTTTATTACTATGTACTCTGATGTTGTATTAGGTGTACATCACCACACATTTGAAGATATATTAGAAATTTATAAAGATAGCCAAGGTTACAATCTTGATACAGAGCTTTCTGCTAACGATTGGGCAATTATCATTGATAAGTATAAATCTGCTGTGGCTCGTGAATTAGGTTATCAATTTCCACAAGACCCTATGAAGCAATTGCAAGGAGCAATTGATGCTGTTTTTGGAAGTTGGATGAATGAGCGCGCTGTTGTTTATCGTCGACTTAATAACATACCCGCTGCTTGGGGAACTGCAGTAAATGTTCAGGCAATGGTGTTCGGAAATATGGGTGATACATCAGCAACTGGTGTGGCATTTACTCGGAACCCATCTAACGGAGAAAAAAGTTATTATGGAGAGTATTTAATAAACGCACAAGGAGAAGATGTTGTAGCTGGAATAAGAACCCCACAAACTTTAACTAAGCTAGCGCGCCTAGAAATGGGGGAAGAAAGCCTGTCTATGGAAGAGGCTTTTCCTGAGGTGTTTGCAGAGCTTTCCGAAACATTTGATAAATTAGAAGATCATTATAAAGATATGCAGGATATTGAATTCACAGTTGAGAGAGGAAAACTTTGGTTACTTCAGACGCGTTCAGGTAAGAGGACCGCGAAAGCAGCATTTAAAATAGCAGTTGATATGGCATTATCAGGACAAATTTCTAGTGATGACGCTCTATTACGCATTGACCCCTTATCATTGGACCAATTATTACATCCAACACTTGACCCAAATGCAAAAAGGGACCTACTCACCATGGGTCTGCCTGCGTCTCCTGGGGCAGCCATTGGGGAGGTGGTGTTTGACTCTGATGAAGCTGAAGAGTTAAAAAAAGCTGGGAAAAAAGTTATATTAGTTCGAACAGAAACTAGTCCAGAAGATATTCACGGAATGCATGCTGCTGAAGCTATTATAACTGCAAGAGGGGGAATGACTTCTCATGCGGCAGTTGTTGCCAGGGGTATGGGTAGACCGTGTGTTTCTGGAGCTGGAGATATCCGTATTGATTATGAAGCTAAAGAGTTTTCAGTGATGAATCGGGTTGTCAAGAGAGGAGACACTTTAACAATTGATGGAGCCACAGGCCAAATATTCTTCGGTTCGGTTGATATGATGCAACCTGAATTATCTGGGGATTTTTCAAAAATTATGAATTGGGCTGATATCGCAAAAACTTTAAAGATAAGGGCTAATGCAGAAACCCCCTTGGATGTTACAACTGCCAAGGATTTTGGTGCTGAGGGGATCGGATTATGTAGAACTGAGCATATGTTCTTTGAAGAGAATCGGCTAGCCCATTTTCGCGAAATGATTTTATCGTCTAATAAAACGGGAAGACAAGACGCATTGGAAAAAATCTTACCAGTTCAGCGTGAAGATTTCGCTACTATATTCAGAATAATGGAAGGCCGTCCATGTACTATCCGATTATTGGACCCTCCTTTGCATGAATTTTTACCGCATACAGAAGACGATATTGCATCAGTTGCCAAGTCTTTAGGTTTGCCGAAAAAAGAACTTATGTTGCGTTCCAGGGAGCTTGCAGAAACTAATCCCATGTTAGGTCATCGTGGCTGTAGACTCGGTATATCATATCCTGAAATTTATGAAATGCAGGCTAGAGCAATATTTGAAGCTCAGATTATAGTTGAGAGTGAAATCGGAAAAAAACTTAATGCTGAAATTATGATACCGTTAGTTTCTTCACCTGAAGAATTAGAAATATTATGTAATACTATCAAAAAATTAGCAGATAAGATTGGCGCTAAAAACTATTCAATAGGCACAATGATTGAATTACCGAGGGCTGCATTACTTGCAGGGGAGATTGCTCGCCATGCGGAATTCTTTAGCTTTGGAACAAATGACCTTACTCAAACAACTTATGGCCTTTCACGTGATGACGCTGGTAAATTCTTACCAGATTATGTGAGGGCGGGTATTATTGAAAAAGACCCTTTTGTTACTCTCGATCAAGATGGAGTTGGTCAATTAATCAATATTGCTACTTTAAAAGGAAGAAAAACAAGAAGTGATATTAAGTTAGGTATTTGTGGGGAGCATGGAGGGGATCCCTCTTCAATAGAGTTTTGTCATAATCTTGGTTTAGATTATGTCTCTTGTTCGCCTTATCGTGTTCCGATCGCCAGGTTAGCTGCTGCTCAGGCCGCAATATTATCCAAGAGAGCGTGAACTAATTTTTATAGAAATTTCTAATTTTGATCTTACTGTAGACATTAAGGAAACTATATGAATTTAAAAAGTTATAACTTTCTTCCCTGGGTTATCCTGATAATTTGTTTTATTGTTGCTTTTTTTACTTTCCCTATAATATCTAAAAATGCCCTTCAAAAAAGAGACGAAAACATTTGGGCTATAAAAGCAAAATCATTTCAAGCTAATAGTTATTCGAATAACAACTACAAGAAAAGTAATATTCTAGACCTTCATTCTAGTTTTCAAAGAGACTACTTTTATAATTACAAATTAGCAATAGAACAGCATCAGTGTTTATCGGAGGCAATATATTATGAGGCTAGATCAGAGAGTTTAATTGGACAAAAAGCTGTTGCTGAAGTTATTTTGAATAGACAAAGATCTAAGCATTTTCCTGATACAATATGTGAAGTTGTTTTTCAGGGGTCAGATCGTAAAACGGGGTGTCAGTTTAGTTTTACATGTGACGGTTCTATTTCTGGTGAAATTGAAGAAAAAAATTGGAAAAGATCACAAAATATAGCTAAATTAATAATGGTGGGTGGCGTTAGGCCATTTACTGAAAATTCTACACATTATCATACCGTTGACATTAGCCCTCCTTGGATAAATGATCTCAGACCAACTAGGAAAATAGGAAGTCATATGTTTTATCGTTTTAAATTCCGCGAAATATCAGATTAGTCTAATCTCTGTAAATTTTGTTTGGTTTTTCAACTTATACACTTTGCAACGTTAAACTAAATTAGTTATACTTTAAAAGCTCAAGACACATCTAAAAGAACAATATTATGAATGCTTTCTCAACATTTAAATTTTTTGTTAAATTAATTATGATTAGTGTAGTTTTGCAAGGCTGTGAAAACGGGATTGATAATAATTCAAAAACCAAAGTAAGCTTGGTGAAAAATGATTTGCAAATCATTCCTATGTCCTCAAAGACTCTCCCAGAATTTATAACCCGTTTAAGTTTTGGGTCGTGTCTATCAGAGAAAGAAGACCAATCAATATGGAACAATATTGCTGCTGAAAAACCTGACGCTTTTATTTTTATGGGTGATAATGTTTATGGTGATGCTTACCATAAAGACCCAATTTTTGACGATCCCAATATGCCTAAAATGCAGGCTGCCTATTATGAATTAGCGCAAAGTAAGCAATTTAAAAAATTTCGTGATCAAGTTCCTGTAATTCCAACATGGGATGATCATGACTATGGATTAAATGATGGTGGGGCATCTTATAAATTTAAGGAAAGGTCAAAAAATCTGTTCTTAAAGGCCTGGGATATTCCGCCTGGCGACGTACGTTATCAAAGGTCAGGTATTTATGCTTCAAAAATCTTAGGCAAAAAAGGACAAAGAATTCAAATTATAATGCTTGATACTAGAAGCTTCAGAACAGAGTTGACGCCTACGGATCAATATAATGCCCCAGGGAAAGAAAGATATATCCCCTCCACAACAGAGAAAGGAACATTACTGGGGTTAGAGCAATGGTCATGGCTCAAGGAACAGCTTGAAAAGCCTGCTGACTTGCGTATCCTTGTGAGTACAATACAAGTAATTGCTGATGGCCATGGTTGGGAAGCGTGGAGGACTATGCCGAATGAAAGAAATAAACTTTACAAACTAATCAAAGACACAAATGCAAAAAATTTAATTATTCTTTCGGGAGATCGACATGCTGGTGCATTCTATGAACGTGAAGACTTAGCCCCTTTTAAAATTCATGAGATTACCTCGTCATCATTGAATTTGCCTGGAAGTTACTGGCGGTCAAAAAATAACGATACGAGTATAGAGTCAGGACCTTACCGCACCACTCCGATGCAATATGAACCTAACTATGGCTTAATGGACATCGACTGGGACTCCCGGATAGCCCGCGTGAGCCTTATAAGTCCTGGAAATACAACCTTTGACAAGGATATTAGTTTTTAGTTAGAGTCCATTCCTAAATCAAAGTTTTGAGAGCTATGCGTAAGCGCGCCAACTGAAATTATATCAACTCCAGTTTTACTTATTCTCTCGACTTTGCTTAAGCTAACATTACCTGAGGCTTCAATTTTTGGGGAGCAACTATCGCATGATCTGATAATTTTTACTGCATGAGATAAATCTTCTGGACTCATGTTATCCAACAGAATGACATCAGGCCTGTATTTGAGCACCACATCAAGCTGATCTATCTTATCCACTTCAATATTGACACGAGCCATGTGGTCTGCATTTTTATTTATGGTATTTAAAGCATTTTCCATACCACCAGCAAAAGCTACATGATTATCTTTGATCATTATACTTGATGATAGGCTTCCACGGTGAGTAAAGCCTCCACCAGCTAACACTGCTTGTTTTTCTAGAGCCCTTAAACCAGGCGTTGTTTTTCTTGTTGCTGCAATTCTTGTATTCGTTCCTTTTACGAGGGCTACATATTTAGCCGTTAATGTTGCTATTCCTGACAACCTACCCATAAAGTTTAATGCAATTCTTTCACCTGCTAATAAAGAAAGTGCTGAGCCCTCTACAGTTGCAATTAAATCACCTTTTTTAACAGATTCAGAATCTTTTAATCTAGGGGTAAACTTTAATGTGTTATCTATTAATTCATATGTCATCCTTGCAGGCTGTAAGCCTGAAATAATACCGTCAGAGCGTGACCTTATGTATAATTTATTTTGAGCTGACTTTGGTATCAACAATGATGACGTAATATCGCCATAATTACCAAAGTCTTCATTAAGCGCTAAGCGTACTATTGGCTCAATTATTGAGGGAGGAATGTCTAGGTTATATTTCATTTTTAATCCAACATGTCGTAAGTTATATAGCTTGATTTTGCATTTTTCTTTGTAAAATTGAAATCATCTCGATAATGGGCACCCCGACATTCCTCTCTGGCTAAGGCACATGATGCTATCATCTTTGATGCGACTAGTGGGTTAGCCGGCCCAACTTTTTCTATTAAATAATTTATATGATTAATCAGTATGTTTAATTTTTTATCATTTCTCTGTACACCACAATTTAATGTCATGGCTTTTCTTAGGGAGTGACTTACTTCTTTACCCATAGATAGCCATGGTTGCGTCTTAATTTTTTGCGAGAGTTTATTTTCCCAATTTTTTCCATTGATATATCTTGCTGCTCGATCTCCGAATACGATTGCTTCAAGCAAGGAATTGCTTGCAAGTCGATTGGCACCATGAACCCCAACGGCGCTACATTCTCCAACGGCTAGAAGACCATTGAGGTTAGTCTGTCCGTAACTATCCGTAGCTATACCGCCCATGTGATAGTGAACTGCAGGAGCAATTGGTATTAGTTGATTTCGAGGGTCTATTCCAGCATCCATACAACTGTCAAAAACAGTCGGAAAATTTTTTGGGAATTTATCACCTATAGCTTTTCTACAATCTAAAAATGCTTGTTTTCCAGACTCTATTTCTAAAAAAATAGATCTTGCTACATCATCTCGCGGTGCTAACTCACCTCTTTTATGATATTTATCCATAAAACGAATACCATTGGAATCAGTTAAAATAGCACCTTGTCCTCTCAATGCCTCCGTAGCTAGAGGTGCGGGGTCGCGACCTACGTCAATAGCTGTCGGGTGAAATTGAACAAATTCTAAGTCACGCATTTGTGCACCAACTACTGCAGCCATGCCTAATGCATCTCCTCTTGCAGTCCTTGGGTTTGTAGTAACTGAAAATAGTCCTCCAATACCGCCTGTTGCCAAAACGGTAATATCGGCTTCAATACAAAGAATTGCGCCATCATCCCTTCTTGCTAAAGTTCCTGTTACTCCACCATTGATATCAGTTAGAAGACTTTCTGCTCTCCAACCAATAATTCCAGTAATGTGCTCTGCTTCTTGAGCGCGGGATACCATGACTTTGATGATTTCTGCTCCACTTGTATCACCTTTAACTCTTGCAACTCGGGCTGTTGAGTGTGCTGCTTCCAAAGAAAGAGATAATTCTCCGTGGCTGTTTTTATCAAACGGTACTCCAAGGGCGCTTAAATCATGAACGCAGCCAGGTCCCTCTGAAGCAAGTATCTTTGCTATTTCCGGATCAACCAATCCATCACCGGCTTTAATTGTGTCGTTTTTATGGAGTTCTATAGAGTCATTTTTTGATAAAGCAGCGGCTATTCCTCCCTGGGCCCATGCAGAAGCTGCAGCTTTAGATGAGCGTTTTGAGGTTAGAACATAAACTTTTCTTGGAAACAATTTTAGAGCTAAGTATAGCCCAGCGAGACCAGCACCAATTACCAAAACAGAACCACTAGGTAATTTCTTTGACTCATAACTACCCAGACCCATTTCTTAAATAACCTTGACGTTACTTGCCGGCAAACTGGGATCAAAGTGTCCCTTAATAGGGTCAAAATTTACATTTATCATATCCATAACTGCTTTGTGTGCTTTTTTTCTTTGGGCTTCAGGTAAAATAATTTCATATTTTTCATTTCTAAGACATTCATATATGTTTTCTAATGTAATTCTTTTCATATGAGGACAAAGATTACATGGTCTAACAAAACTAGTTTCAGGATTCTGCATTGCAACGTTATCGGACATTGAGCATTCAGTAAGTAGTATAACATTTTTTGGTTTATTTTTGGATACGAAGTCGCTCATGGCTTTCGTAGATCCAGTAAAATCTGACTCCGAAACCACATCGGGAGGACACTCTGGATGTGCTAAAACAACAACACCGGGGTGTTCTTTTCGCATATCTTTAATGTCACCAGAAGAAAATCTTGCGTGAACTTCACAGCGACCATGCCAAGCTATAACTTCTATAGGAGTTTGTTTAGCTACATTTTTAGCTAAATACTCATCTGGAAGCATTATAACTTTATCGACATTCCATTTTTTTGCGATATATTCAACAATCGCTACTGCGTTAGATGATGTACAGCATATATCAGATTCTGCCTTCACATCTGCCGATGTGTTCACGTAAGTAACTACTGGAAGACTTGGATATTTCTTTTTGATAAGTTTTACATCCTCCCCTGTGATAGAGGACGCTAGAGAACATCCTGCTCTTAAAGAGGGTATAAGTATTCGCTTTTCAGGACATAAAATTTTAGAGGTTTCAGCCATGAAATGAACTCCACCTTGAACTATTATACTAGCATTTGTTTTTGTGGCTTCCACCGCCAGGCCTAAGCTGTCACCTGTGTAGTCCCCTATAAGTCCAAAAATATCTGGGGTCATGTAATTATGTGCTAATATCACTGCATTTTTATCTTTTTTTAGAGTATTTATTGCGTGTACTAGAGGAGCATATGCTGGCCATTCAAATCTAGGAATAAAATTTGATACACTAGCATATAAATGGTCAGTAGCTAATTTTACCTCATCATTGTAATCTAGTTTATATTCTTTGTTAGTAGGTAAAGCACAAACCCCATTTTCAACCTCTAGGGTCTGGCCAATCCAACGACCATTTTCCCAGTTGTTGAGTTTGTTTTCCATCTTATGCTCCCATTCCTTAATGCCCTATAAAGGTGATAAATATTTATAGCCAACATTTAATAAGATAATTACATTTAATCGATAATCTTATTTAGTTCATTGAAACGATTTAAAAAAGCTTTTTCCGCAAATTCTACAGCAATAGGTTTGATCTTTATATCTATTGAGAAGGCGGGTTTTAAGAAAAATTTATTAGCTTCGGGTACTGTAAATCCGGCAATTTGAGTTGCTTCAAACCAAGCTGAATAGAGATCAGATTGTTTAATTTTTTTCTTCAATGCAGTGTTTTTTATTGAAGGAAGGCCGAATCTTATATTTATCGCTTCTTCCAACCGAGTCTCGAAAGATTTATAATTTAATCCCAATGCTGCTTTGAATGGACTAATCATATCACCAATTACATATTCAGCCGCATCATGTAATAGAGCTGCTAACTGATCATTTGGAGTTGAATTTGGGTTTTGTATTTTGAATATTTTTTCAACCAATATGCTATGCTCTGCAACGCTAAAGGCGTAAATGCCAGCTGTTTGACCATTCCATCTTGCAACACGAGATAAACCTCTTGCAATATCTTCAATCTCTATATCGAGTGGTGAAGGGTCAATTAAGTTCAAACGCCTACCAGATAGCATACGTTGCCAAGCCCTTTTTGATTTGGTATTTTCAGCCATTTTTTTTAACAAATATTGCACCAGCTGAATAACCAGCACCAAAACTACAAATTAAACCTATATCACCATTTTTAAAATCGGAGTTGTATTTATGGAATGCAATTATTGACCCAGCAGAACTGGTATTAGCATATTCATCCAAAACTATGGGAGTTTTTTCTTTTTCATATGTTTTTCCTAATACTTTCTTTGCAATTAGCTGATTCATCGACAGGTTTGCTTGATGAAGCCATAACCTTTTAAGGCTGTCTGGTTGGAGATTATTCTTATCACACTCTTTTATTATCATGTCTGCAACTATTGGTATTACTTCTTTAAAAACACTACGCCCATTTTGTACAAAAAGTTTGTCTGTTAAGCCTCTTTTTCCACGTTCTCCTATCATGCCATCATCCTCTGGGGCACAATGATTTAGAAATCCAAAATTATTTCTAATATTATTAGAAAATTCGGTTATTAACTTAGAACTAATTATTTCCCAGTGTTCTTTTTCACAAACTTCATCTGACTCAATTAGGGTAGCCGTGGCAACGTCCCCAAAAATGAAATGTGCATCTCTATCTTTAAAGTTTAGGTGAGCAGTGCAAATCTCTGGATTTATTACAAGTACTGTCTTTGCTTGTCCACCGCTGATAAGACACCTTGCTGTTTCGATCCCAAAAGTAGCAGACGAGCATGCCACATTCATATCAAATGCAAACCCTTGGGCACCAAGTAAGTTTTGTATTTCAACTGCGATAGCCGGGTAACCGCGTTGAAGGTTTGAACATGCGCATATAATTGCATCGACATCCTTCGGATTGCGGTTTATTTTATGTAAAGCATTTTGTGCAGCTTTAAAGCCGATTTCTGCAAGTATAGAGGGCTCAGAATTTTTTCTTTTTGGAATTCTTGGCGCCATTATATTTGGATCTAAGATTGATTTTTTTGAAATTGTATAACGTGATTTTACCCCTGATGCTTTTTCAATAAAACTAGCATCTGAATAAGTTAACTCTAGTTTTTTTCCACTACTGATAGAGGATGCGTTTTTTGAGTTCCATATATCAACATAAGCATTAAAACTTTCAACTAACTCTTCATTTGTAATGGACTCTTCTGGTGTCCATAGACCTGTTGAACTAATAACGGCTTTCATTAGATACCCTTTTGATTATTTCTATATAAATAGAACATGACATTAAATTAAAGCCTTTCAAGTTTAAAGATTTTTAATTTGTACATTATCAAATTATAAAAAGTGCAACTAACTTAAGTCTTTACACACTTCATTTGCAAAACAACTTAATGTATGATCATTGATCATACCAACTGCTTGCATAAAAGCATAAATAATCACTGGGCCAACAAACTTGAAACCACGTTTTTTTAAGTCAGCTGCAATTGAAATTGATAAACTGTTGTAGCTTGGAATATCTTTGCTTCTATACCAATTATTCTGGATGGGTTTGTAGTCTATAAATTTCCAAAGATAATCACTAAAATTTATTTGTTCTTTATCTCGCATATGAATAAAAACTTTAGCATTAAAAACCGCTGCATTTACTTTTAACTTTGATCTTATAATTTTAGGATCTGTCATAAGTCTTTCATAATCAGAGCTGTCATACCTTGATAAAATATCGGGGTCAAAATTATCATAAGCTAATAATAGGTTCTGCCGTTTATAAAGCACAGTTCTCCATGACAATCCCGCTTGTTGACCCTCTTGTATAAGTTTAGAGAAAAGCTCTTTCTCACATTTAATAGGACGACCCCATTCTTTATCATGGTAATGTGTATAAATTTTATCATTTGGCGGGACCCAGTCACATCTGGTTAAATTGGGGATGTTGGTGTAGGTCAAAACTGATAGTTTACTTTATGTAGTGTAATTAGAGAAATTTTTCCATCCCAATATTAGCTCGCGAATAGACTGGATGAGGGCCTTCGTGATTTACTTTCCAGCCATTTCTTTTGTAAAGCCTCAGAGCTGACTCATTTCTTGTGTTTGATAGCAAGAAAAGATAATTTAATCCCATATTCTCTTTTGCATATCTTTCAAGTTCGGTAATTAGTTTTTGACCTACTCCATTGTTACGATAGTTGTCATCCACTGCCATCTTCGTGAGTTCGTACTTGTTATTTTTATGCTTCTTTAGTGCGACTGCTCCAATCATTAGCTGACCAAGGTGTGCTGAAAAAACGTGATTTCCATTCTGTATATATATTTCTGGTTTAGCTATCATTAATTTATCACTTTCTTCTAAGAAGTGCATATCCTCTATCCATATAGCATTGAGCATTGCAAATCTATCAAGAGATTTAGGGTCATTTCTACGAATTTGTATAAGATTACTATTCAAAATAACGCCCTAAAATATTGATTTTATTATTATTTACTGTGATTAATTCTTTACTATTTTTTAGTCTGTCAAACCTTATGACTGCCATAGCATAATTTTTATTTACATGAACAAGATTACCAACCACCCTACCTTCACATATAATTTTGTCACCAGCTTTAGCTTCTTTAGTTAATTCCACGCTTCGCATTCTTTTTTTTACATCAGTCATTCGCTTCATGCGACTCACAACCTCTTGTCCGACAAAACAACCTTTTTTAAAATCAACGCCATTCATTAGGTCCATGTTGGAATTTGCTGGAAATGTTGTTCCAGACTCAAAATCCCACTCGCTATCAACAATGCCGAGTGAAAGTCTGTGAGTATCATAATCACCTTCAGTTTCTAGGTAATCTGTAGTTAATAACCTTGTGCCAAGTGCAATTTTACGAGGGTCTGTCAAACCAGGGCTATTTTTGATATCCCATAAAGCATAAACGTTCATTATTTCAGTTATGTCTTCAATTATTACTGGTGCCCGAAGCTTATATATATTTAATCTTTTAATTAAGACTTCTTTATTTTTTTTGGGTGCATCTATGATTAATTTTTCATGAGACTTTGTTATAAAAAAGTCTGATATTATTTTTCCTTGGGGTGTTAATAGTGCAGAGAATGAAATGTCGGAAGATAAATTATTTGTGATCAAGTTTTCTAGCCATTCAGAAACTCTATCTCCTGACAGTGAAATAATGCAACGATTTAAATTAGCAATTGGCATAAGTTCTAGATATCTTTCTTGTGCTTTGCTATCAAGCCCTCTATGTGATTTAGAAGTTACAGTTATGTTTATAAATAAAGTTAGAACAAATTGTTAGGTAAGCTTATGTCATTTTTGAAACGATTTTTTACTTGGTGGAACGGTTCTACTATAGGCACAAATTTGCAAATTCGCACAAAAGCACGTGAAGTAGGATCTGACGAATATGGAAATAAGTATTTTGAGCAAAAAGCTAACGCATATGACGGCCGACTCCGCCGCTGGGTTACATATACAGGCTATGCTGATGCATCAAGAGTTCCTCCAGAATGGCAGGGATGGTTAAACTACACTAGGGACAAAGCTCCAGCAAATAGTGAAAAAATGCATGATTGGCAAAAAGAGCATCAGCCAAACCTTACAGGAACTGTTCATGCTTACAGACCAAAAGGCTCACTTGCCCGCGGCGGTAAGCGATCAAAAACTGCATCAGATTATGAATCTTGGAGTCCCGATGACTAGAATTGTATTATTTATTTTTGTATTATTTAATATTTTATTGTTATTATCTCCATTTGCCTATTCAACTAACATGCAAGGAAAGCATGTAATACTGCGTACATTGGACAAAGTTACCGCTATAACTGAAGACTATAGAGTAGCAGTTGGTGATGAACTTCGGTATGGTTCACTCACAATTTCTGTGAAAAATTGTCAAAAAACTCCACCAGAAGAAATTCCTGAAACTTATGCTTTTATTCAAATTGATGACTTAATAATTGATAACGAGCGAGAAGCTGACAAACAGGAACGTATATTTTCAGGCTGGATGTTATCAAGCAGTCCAGCAATCAGCGCATTGGACCATTCGGTATATGATGTCTGGGTATTGGATTGCAATTAAGCTTTTAATTTAGGTATTGGCTTTATCTAAAAACTTTGCGTGTTCTTGAATAAATTCAAAACGTAAATCTGCGCGTTTTCCCATCAACGTTTCTACTAAGCTTTCCGTTGTCATTATTTCTTCTCGGTCAACCGTAATTCTTGCTAGTTGTCGAGATTTATGACTCATCGTTGTAGATTTTAGTTGTGCAGGGTTCATTTCTCCTAGACCTTTAAAGCGGCTAATATCTACTTTTGCATTGCTGTTAAATATTGTTTTCATGAGCTCTTCTCTATGTGCATCATCTATGGCGTATTCAGTCCTACTTTTTTGGACCATCTTATAAAGTGGGGGCATTGCCATATAGAGCCTTCCTGCGTTTATTAACCCAGGTGTATAACGATAAAAAAATGTGATTAACAAAGCTGCAATGTGTGCCCCATCAACATCAGCGTCAGTCATAATTATAACTCTTTCATAACGAAGGTCATCGAGTTCAAATTTTTTACCAATACCAACACCTAAGGCAGTGCATAAGTCGTTTATTTCATTGTTAGCTTGTATTTTTGAAATTGTAGCAGACTCAACATTTAAAATTTTACCTTTTAGCGGTAAGATTGCTTGTGTTTCTCTACTTCTTGCTTGTTTTGCTGATCCGCCCGCAGAGTCTCCTTCGACAATAAAAATTTCAGTATCTTCTGA